>NC_007513.1:744942-1489885 GCF_000012505.1 Synechococcus sp. CC9902 | reverse complement strand
AGTGTCCCGCTTTTTCACACGTCAGCATCCGCCCGTCACGGCATTGCTGGCGGCGAGCTTTGGTGTCGCTGGGGCTCTGGCGCTCATTTGGACCAACCCGTCCTTTGATGATTACGAAGCCCATGCCGGTGATCAGTTGGTGCTTCTCGCTACTGCAGAACTCTGCGACGAAAACGCGTTATCGATGTTGCTGCGGTTATGGGTCAAAGATTGTTCCGCTCTGGTGACATCGCAGCGAGGGGCTCTTGCTGATTTGGCCGGTCGCTTCACAACGCGTTGGAACTTCGGAATCGGCAGCTTTTATGTCACTCAACTTGAAGCTGAGACGTTGTTGCCGGGTTTGAGTCTGCCGGAGGTGGAGGTCTTAAGTCTCGGATTGGCGGGTCGTTTTGTGGTGCTGCGGGCTGAAACGAATCCGGGTACGAAGGAGTGAATCAGACCCTCAATCGATCCGACTCCCTGCAAGCCTGGATCCCGCGGGGATTGCTTGAGCTTCCGGCTGATCAATCTGTGCCGGCATGCACGCTTGAGGGTTTCACTCCTGTTCAAATCGATTGGTGTGAGGGCCTCTTGGAGGATCTACGGCCTCTAGATGCGGGTGAACCTCCACCAGCGCATGTGGTGCTGCCACGGTTTGTTGATGCCCATGTGCATCTCGATAAAGCCTTCACATGGCAGGACCATCCCAATCTTCTCGGCACCTACGAGGGGGCATTGAAGGCCAATTTGGTGGAGCATCAATCTCGCTCGACTGAGGTGGTGTTGTCCCGCGGAGAAAGGGCTCTACAGCAAGCGTTCACGCAGGGTTTGAGGGCCGTCCGTAGCCACATTGATAGTGGTGGTCCTGGCGCTGCGTCGAGTTGGGAGGCGCTTGAGCTGCTCCAAAGGCGTTGGCAGGGTCGAGTGGAGCTTCAACTGGTAGCCCTGGCGCCCCTTGCCTTTTGGACGAGCGCTGAGGCGGAATCTATGGCTAGGCGTCTCGCTCTGTGCGGTGGGTTGTTGGGCGGTGTATTGGAACCATCGATGCTTGGGCCAGCCGTGGATCAGCAGTTGAAGGCTTTGCTTCGCTTGGCTGATCGTCATGGCCTTGCGGTGGATTTGCACATTGATGAAGCCGACCATGCGCCGGCACAAGGGGTGAAACAGCTGCTTCGGGCGCTGCAGATCACTCCTGTCAGGGTGCCGATCAGCTGCAGTCATGCCAGCAGCCTTTCGCTACTGCCTCAGGCAGCGTTGCAACGGCTTGGTGAGCGCATGATGTCGGCCAATCTCCAGGTGATTGCCCTTCCCCTGACGAATGCCTGGTTGTTAGAGCGATGCTCCGACCTCACTCCACTGAAGCGGCCTCAGGCTCCCATCCGTCAACTCCAACGATCCGGTGTCCGGGTGGCCGTTGCTGGCGACAACGTCGCTGATCCCTGGTTCCCCGCTGGTGATTTCGATCCTCTGGCGTTGATGGCTGCTGCCATTCCACTCACGCAGCTTTTGCCTTGGCAGCGTCTTGGTTTGGCTCCGTTCACGACAGCGGCGGCCGGCGTTCTTGGCCTGTCTTGGGATGGTGTGCTGCGGCGGGGTGCTCCTGCCGATTTCGTGGCGGTTAAGGGAACGAGCTGGTCGGATGTCTTGCGCGGGTCGTCGTCTCGGCGTGTTCTTGTTCAAGGTGAATGGTTGTCGCCGACATTCGCGTCCATCTAACGGTTAGACACTTTGGAGTGAACGGTCTGCAGCCATGACTCGCGCCGATGCGCTTCTCGCTCTAAGACATGATCTCGCCAATATTTCTGAACTGGATCTTCAGGACGATCCCGGACAGTTGCTGCGATGTTCCCGCGATGCATACGACTACTCGCCTGTACTGAGTCCCAAGCTCGCGGGGGCTCGAGCGCAATTGGTGTCTCGCCCTCAGTCGGTGGCCGCCGTCGAGCAGTTAGCAGCAGCGTGTACCAAACATGGAGTCCCTCTCACTGTGCGGGGTGCTGGCACCGGGAATTACGGGCAATGCGTTCCCCTCGAGGGCGGGGTGGTGATGCTCACCACTGGTTTACAGCGTATTCGCAAGTTTGATCCCGTCACGGGGATCGTCACGGTGGAGCCGGGTTGCCAGATGAGTCAGCTGGATCAGGAGCTACGCCGCCATCACCGCGAGCTGCGATTGCTTCCCAGTACCTGGCGTAGCGCAACGGTGGGTGGATTTGTTGCTGGGGGATCGGGGGGGATTGGTTCGATTCGCTGGGGATTTTTGCGCGATCCAGGTCACTTGTTGGGTCTTGAGGTCGTGCCGATGACGACGGATGCCCACTGCCATCAATTGAATGAAGTTGAGGCGGAAGCACTGAACCATTCCTACGGCACGAACGGGATCATTACGGCGTTGACGTTGTCTACGGCTCCTGCGGTGAACTGGCATCAGGTCTGCATCGACTGCATGGATTGGGCCGATGCCGTGGCCGTGTTGTTGGCGTGTGGACGTTCCGCTGTGTCGCTCCAGCTCGCGACGGCCTTAGAGGCCTCCGTTTTGGAGCGCTTGCCTGGCTGGAGTGGCCCGGCCAAGGGGCATCACAGGTTGTTGTTGTTGGTGGCCCCGGATGGCATCGCAAGCCTGAAACGGTTGGCCGCTCATGCCGGGGCTGACCTGCAGGATCTTGGCCCAGAGGATTTCAATGCTGGTAATGGTTTACGGGAACTGAGTTGGAATCACACCACGCTGCATATGCGCGCTTCGGAGCCGGGTTGGACGTACCTGCAAATGCTGTTACCTCAACCAGAACTCCCTGCCATGCAGGCGCTTCGAGACCATTGGGGCGATGATTTGCTTTGGCATCTGGAGCTTGTGAAGCAGCAAGGTTCCGTGCGTGTGGCGGCGTTACCCCTCGTGCGTTGGCGTGGAGCTGCGTTGTTGGAGCAGCTCATGGACGACTGTCGTGCCCATGGCGCTGTGGTGTTTAACCCCCATGTGATCACTGTCGAAGATGGGGGACTTGGTGTTGTGGACGGTGATCAAGTTTCAGCCAAACAACGCTTTGATCCGGATGGCCTGATGAATCCCGGCAAACTTCGGGGTTGGCTCGAGCGTGCTCAAAACAGCTGAACGAAACTCAACAGCCCAAGCTGTCGAAGGTGGATATGCCGGTGGTTGGATTGATGCCATCGGCATCGCGGCATAGGAGTCGTTGGTCATCACGATCCAGCAGGGCGTCGGTGAAATCGGCGCCTTCAATCAGGGCTTTACTGAAACTGCTGCCTGAAGCGATCACGCCAATTAGGACGGCATCCCGCAGATCTGTGGCCACGAAATCGGCACGGTCCATTAGGGCATCGGATAGGTCGGCTCCTCGGAAATCCGCTTCAGCAAAAGCCCCTTGCGTGAGGATTGCGCCATGGAGGTTCGCGTCGCGAAAATCGGCCCCCCGGCCTGTCGCTCCAGCAAATGAGGTGTTGGCCAGATTTTGACCTCGAAAATCCCCGTTGCTTTGGTTGGTGAGGGTGTAATCGACCGTTTCCTGAAAGAGCGCACGATCTTGCAATCCAAAACCGGCGGAGGTGTCGAGGGCGATGGCGGTACTGGGCGCAACCCAAAGACACACCATGAGCACGACTGCCAGAGCTGCTCGCAAAACCGAATGGCGCATCACGGTCTGGTCCATAACCCTTTTCACTTTGCCTCAATAGTCCGTTGGGCCATCAATTCACCGAGCAGATAAAGCGACCCAGCAATGAGTGGAGATGGATTGGGCCAAGAGCCAGGTGCTGAGACCAGCCGATTCAGCACCTCCAGCACGTCATTGGCGCCTCCCATCTGATTGGCAAGGTTTGGACACGCCTCGGATAAACGATCCAGGGTCCAACTTTGGTGTCCTGGCACGGGGATGATCCAGGCGAAGTCGTTGGGTTCCAGCAGAAGCTGCAGCATTTCGGGGGCTTGTTTGTGGGCTTGAATTCCCAAAATCCAAATCTGAGCTTGTTGGCGATCGCACCAGCACGCACGTTCTTGGGCTAATTGGGCCGCGGCAGCAGGGTTATGGGCTCCGTCCAGACGGATCGGTCGCTCGTTCCAGAGCACCGTTTGAAGGCGACCTGGCCAATGGGCCTTGGCGAGCCCTTCCCGGATGGATTGCTCCGAAATGTTGGCGCCCAACCTCCGGATCTCTTGGAGAGCGCCATAGGCGACGGCGCCGTTATGTCGTTGCAGGGTTCCTGGCAAGCCAAGATCCCAAGCATCGGGTAGTGGCTCAACCCACTCGAGGGTGGCGCCCACCATGCGTGTGTGCTCTTCCAAAACGGCACGCACAGGATCCAGTTGTGCAGCACTGATCACGTGGGCGCCGGGGCTGATAGCAGCTGCCTTTTCTCGGCTAATGGCCGTCAGCGTGTTTCCGAGATGTTCGCGGTGATCGATGCCAATCGCACCCACGGCAATCAGCGGACGTTGGGGGTGGGCTGTGGTGGCATCGAGGCGGCCACCGAGTCCTGCCTCCAGCACCAGCCAATCCACGTCATGGGCTTCGAAGTGCATCAACGCTGCGGTGATCAACCGCTCAAATGTGGTGAGGTGGTGCTCTTCCGCAAAGGGTTCCAGCGCTTGTAACCGCTGGTGGAGTTCCACCTGCGTGATTGGGGTTTGATTAATGCAAATCCGCTCGCACCAACTCACCAGGTGGGGTGAGGTGGTGAGTCCGGAATTCACACCAGCTGCGGATAAACCGCTGTGGATCATGCAAGCGATCGACCCTTTTCCATTGGTTCCCACAACCTGGACAGCGGGTGTGTTGCCGCAAGGGTCTCCCAATGCAGAGAGAACGCGATGCATTCGTTCGAGGGATAAATCCATGCCCCGTTGTTCGAACGGTGGCAGAAGGCGCTGAATCAGACGGTGCAGCGCAGCGTCCGGGGGGTGCGTCACGCCTGAAGCAGTTGGAGTGTGCGCTCCAAGCGTGCGAGAAGTGCAGACACGTCTCGACGGGAGATCACAAGGGCAGGCACCATGCGCACAACCTTCGGACCTGCGGGCACGAGTAGCAGTTTTTGATCGAGAGCCGCTTTCACAACAGCTCCGGCATTGAGTTCGCAATCGTCTCGAAGTACGAGACCTTGCAGAAGGCCCCACCCTCTGGCCTGGTGCAGCACGTTGGGGAAGCGTTCGACCAGGGTTTCCAGTCCGTGGCGTAGCTGCTCACCGCGCTCGCGCACATTGCGGAGCAAATGACGTCGTTCCAGTTCCCTCGCCACGGTGAGACCGGCTCGACAGGCAAATGGATTGCCTCCAAAGGTGCTGGCGTGGTCGCCGGGTTCAAAAATGTCGGCCTGTTGGTTCACCAGCAAGGCACCAATGGCATGGCCACCGCCGAGGCCTTTCGCCAAGGTGATGGCGTCAGGGGTGACCCCAAGCTGCTCATAACCCCAAAGTTGACCGCTACGGCCCATGCCGACTTGCACTTCGTCGAAGATCAGCAGGATCTCTCTTTGGCTGCAATGGCGCCGGATCGCTTGAAAAATGGCTGGATCGCCGGGAATGACTCCCCCTTCCCCCTGAAGCGGTTCGATCAAGACAGCCGACACCCTTGGGCCATTGGCTTCCGAACGCGCAAGTAAGGCCTCAAAACTGGCAAGGTTGTTGTATTCGAAGGTTTCGAAACCCTCCACCATGGGTTCAAAACCCTTGTGATATCTCGGCTGACCCGTGGCGCTGACGGCTGCCAAGGTTCGCCCGTGAAAACTGGCCGCTGCCGTCAGGATGACCGGGCGTTCGATGCCAAGGCGTTGATGGCCATGCTTGCGAGCCAACTTGATGGCCGCTTCATTGGCCTCAGCCCCGGAGTTGCAGAAAAAAACGCTATCGGCGCAGCTGTTGTCGACGAGCCAGCGGGCCAGTTGTTCTTGCTCTGGGATTTGGTACAGGTTGGAGACGTGCTGCAGTCGATTCAGCTGATCCTTCAGCGCACGACGCATCACCCTGTCGCTGTGGCCCAACGTGCAAGTGGCGATTCCTGCCACCGCGTCCAAATATCGATGCCCTTGATCGTCGCGAAGCCAACAGCCGCGTCCACTGACCAAAGTCAGTGGATAACGGTTGTAGGTGCCCATGATTGCAGTGGGAGCACTCGGACTTGAACCGAGAAGACCGAAGTCGGTGCATTTTGAGTGCACTGCGTCTACCAATTCCGCCATGCTCCCGCACGTCAATTGTATGGACTGACGTCCCCGTTTCAGGAATTCAACCGACTGGTTTAGAAACCGTCGCGTTCAACGGTTGCGCCTACACCACGAAGCTTGGCTTCAACGTTGTCGTAGCCACGATCGAGGTGGCCCAAACCCGACACCTGAGTGGTGCCGCATGCTGATAATCCCGCCAGCACCATCGCCGCCGCTGCTCGAAGATCACTGCCGGTGACGGGTGCACCGCTGAGGGACGGCACGCCTTGAACGATGGCCGTGCTGCCATCAACGCGAATGGCAGCCCCCATGCGTTGCAGCTCAGCAACGTGCTGAAGCCGATTTTCATAGATTTTTTCGCTGATCACGCTGGTGCCTTTCGCCGTTGACATCAGGGCCATGAACGGAGCCTGAAGGTCGGTCGGAAAGCCAGGGAAAGGTTGGGTTGTGATGTCTGTTGCAACGATGTCCCCAGGGGTGATTTGGATGCTTCTGCCGTTGATCTCGAGGGAGCAACCGCAATCACGCAATTTTTGAAGAACAGCGTTCATGTGCTCTGGTACAACCGGCTCTACACACATGCTGGAACGGGTAATCGCAGCAGCCATGAGAAAGGTGCCGGCTTCGATGCGATCAGGAATTACGGCGTAACCGCGGCAACCATGAAGTGAAGGCACTCCTTCAACCGTGATCACGGGTCCCCCTGCGCCAGTCACCTTGGCTCCCATCACATTCAGCAGGTTGGCAAGGTCTTGAACCTCGGGTTCTTGAGCAGCGTTTTCGATTTTGGTGGTGCCTTCCGCGAGGACGGCGGCCATCAAAATTGTTTCTGTGGCGCCCACGCTGGGGCAATCCAAAACGATGGCAGCGCCCTTGAGTCGTCGGTTGGACCCTTTTGCCGAAGCCGTCACGATGCCGTGTTGGACGGTGACGACTGCGCCAAGAGCCTTAAGTCCACGAATGTGTTCCACAACGGGCCGGGCTCCAATACGGCATCCACCTGGGAGAGGAACTTTGGCGTGACCCATTCGACCGAGGAGGGAGCCAATGCTGAAAAAACTGGCGCGCAGGCTATTGACGAGTTCGTAGGGAGGCTCTGCATTAGTGAGTTGTTTTGCAGTTAGAGCCACCCGACCATCACTGCGCTCAACCTGCACTCCAAGCGCACCCAGAATGTCGCCCATTCCTTGAATATCAGTTAGGTCTGGAACATTGACTAATTCGACCGTTTCATCGGTCAACAGACTGGCTGTCATCAACACCAGGGCTGAATTTTTGGCACCGCTCACGGTCAAGGTGCCTTGTAAACGTTGACCGCCTTTGACGTTCAGATGCTGGGTGACACTCTGTTGAGACGCAATTGCACCCACCACCATGTCCTCTAACAACTAACTATTTCTGCATACTCGCAATTGTGGATGAGACCGTCTAGACGGCCGGCATTCAAACTGGATTGATGGCTTTGGTCTGTGCTGGTCGTTGGCGATGCATCAATGCCGTAAGGTCATCCGGTCGCTAAAACGACAACGCCCGCGGATGTGGCGGAATTGGTAGACGCGCTAGTTTCAGGTACTAGTGGTGGCAACATCGTGGGAGTTCAAGTCTCCCCATCCGCACTATCTTGACGATGCGACCAACAATTTTTCATCCATGATCGTCCTGAAGATTTCCAATGCTTCGGAAGTTGTGGCTTCAAAGGTTGGCCGATTTCTAGAGCGCCTCACCCCTGATTCCATCGACCAAACCACGGTGGAAGACCAGGTGATTAAAAAGTTGATCGAAAACTTGGCTGCCGAGGGATTAAAAGGCGAGGTTGCCGCAATTAATGGTTTGGAGCTTGAAGGTGAAGACCTGAGTGTGCATAAAGGTCTCAAAGTTCGAAAGCACAGCACCTTTTAAAGGGGAGTTTTGTCGGAACCGTTGATCAGTAGCCGGCGGAATCCGTTGGTCAAGCGGCTTCGAATGTTGTCGTCCCGACCCGGGAGAGATGCAGAGGGTCTGATCCTTCTGGAGGGCACGCATCTGCTTCAAGAGTTGTTGTGGATCGGGGGACAGCCCACCGAGCTCATCGCAACGGAGGCTTGGTTTGACCGCCACGCCGATCTAATCCAGGCGTTGGACGCGTCTGTTGTTTGGCGACGTGTCACGGAGGCGGTCCTGGGAGCTTCCCTCAGCACCGTGACTCCTGATGGTGTGGCTTGTCTCTGCCCCATAACGCTGCTGCCGGAGCCGCCCAAAGCCTGTGATTTTTGGTTGGTTTTGGATCGCATTCAGGACCCTGGAAACCTCGGATCCCTTTTGCGCTCTGCCTTAGCCGCAGATGTCCAAAGCGTTTGGATGGGATCTGGAGTGGATCCGTTGGGGGGGAAAGTCTTAAGGGCATCGGCTGGGGCGCTGTTGCAATTGCCCCATCGCCGCTTTGGTCCGGAGCAAGAAAAGGCGATCGACGATCTTGATCAAGCCTTGAGGGTGCTCGTGGCCCAAGGAATCCAGGTGGTGGCAACTTTGGTGCCTGATGCCTCCGGCCCGCTTCCTCCGATTCCCTATTGGGAGCTGGATTGGACGAAACCCACAGCGTTGGTGCTTGGCACTGAGGGCGCTGGTCTTCATCCACGCCTTCAGGCTTGTTGCACCCATGCGGTCACCCTCCCGCATAGTTCAAGGGTTGAGTCGTTAAATGTGGCAGCTGCGGCCGTTCCCCTTCTTTTGGAGCGACGAAGAGCGAGAATGGTGGGTACGCAGCAGTAGTTCGGGTGAGCGACGCCAGCTTCGACTTCGACGTCATTGTGATCGGTGCCGGATATGGAGGCTTTGATGCTGCAAAGCATGCTGCCGACCATGGATTGAAGACGGCGATCATTGAATCGCGCGACATGGGTGGCACCTGCGTCAATCGAGGCTGTGTCCCGTCGAAAGCTCTCCTGGCCGCAAGCGGAAAGGTGCGTGAGCTTGCCGATGACAAGCATCTGTCGAGCTTCGGTATCCACGCGGCGCCGGTGCGCTTTGAACGTCAAAAAATTGCTGATCACGCCAATCAATTGGTGCAAGCGATTCGCACCAACCTCACGAAGACGCTCGAACGATCAGGTGTCACCATTCTCCGCGGCCATGGTCGTCTTGAGGGATCCCAGCGGGTTGGATTGCGGGAACCCAGTGGTGTCGACCGTGTCATTACCGCGCAAGACGTGATCCTGGCAACGGGCTCTGATCCCTTCGTTCCGCCTGGTATCGAAACCGATGGTCGGACGGTGTTCACAAGCGATGAAGCCATCAACCTTGAGTGGCTTCCTCGATGGATTGCCATCATCGGCAGCGGTTACATCGGCTTGGAATTTGCCGATGTTTATACAGCCCTAGGTTGTGAAGTCACGATGATCGAGGCTCTCGACCGTGTGATGCCAACGTTTGATCCAGATATCGCAAAGATTGCTCGCCGCAACCTGATTGAAGGCCGTGACATCGATGCCCGCTCAGGTGTGTTGGCTCGAAAAGTCACTCCTGGTTGTCCTGTCCAGATTGAACTGGCCGACTTCAATAGCCGCGAGTTTGTTGAGACCTTGGAGGTGGATGCTGTGTTGGTGGCCACCGGCCGTGTTCCCACGAGCAAAGGGCTCAATCTCGAATGCTTAAACATCGAAACCAATCGTGGTTTCGTGCCGATTGATGATTCGATGCGTGTGTTGGTGAATGATTCACCAATCCCCCATCTTTGGGCGGTTGGTGACGTCACCGGAAAGCTGATGTTGGCGCATACGGCTGCTGCTCAAGGAACAGTGGCTGTCGATAACATTCTTGGCCATGCGCGAACCATCGATTACCGCAGCATTCCAGCGGCCACGTTCACACATCCAGAGATCAGCTCTGTTGGTTTAACGGAAGCGGATGCCAAGGCTCTTGCGGAAAAGGACAACTTCCCCTTGGGCGCTGTACGCAGCTATTTCAAGGCCAATTCCAAAGCATTGGCAGAGCTTGATAGTGATGGCGTCATGAAGCTCCTCTTCAATAAATCCAGCGGGGAGGTTCTTGGTGCCCATATTTATGGTTTGCATGCCGCTGATTTGATTCAAGAAGTGGCGAATGCAGTGGCACGACGCCAGAGCGTTTCACAACTCTCCCAAGAGGTGCATACGCATCCCACCTTGAGTGAGGTGGTGGAAGTGGCGTATAAGCAAGCTGCTTCGCAATTGGTGGCTTGATTCGATCTTTGATTCGTTACTAACCAGAGTTAACTCACTTTTCGCCTTACTTCTTACAGCACTGTTATGGAGATTCGTCGTCGTTCGCCTAGTCCCAAGATTCGTGTCTCATACCTTGAGTATGGCGTTCCCCATGACGATGAAAAGCCGCGCAATATTCTCGAAAAAATAGTTTGGGAGAAGGATCGCGAAGTTGATCTAGCGCGGCAGAAAGTGCCGTTAGATCAACTGAAAAAAAAGATCAGCTTGCTGCCACCTACAAAGGATTTCGTTGCCGCACTCAAGCGGGCACAGATCAAGCCGGCTGTGATTGCAGAGGTGAAGAAGGCCAGCCCCAGTAAGGGAGTGATCCGTGATGATTTCGATCCTGTGGCCATTGCGAAGGCCTATGCCGCAGGGGGGGCAAGTTGTTTATCTGTGCTCACCGATAAGCAATTTTTTCAAGGTGGTTTTGATGTGTTGGTGCAGGTGCGTGAAACCGTTGATTTGCCCTTGCTGTGTAAAGAGTTTGTTCTGAGTCCGTACCAGCTTTTTCAGGCACGCGCTGCTGGTGCGGATGCGGTGCTATTGATCGCCGCGATCCTTACGGATCAGGACCTTCGCTACCTCAACAAAGTGGCTCAATCCCTTGGTTTGGACGTGTTGGTTGAGGTACACGACGCCAAGGAGCTGGAGCGGGTGCTCGCGATTGGAGGTTTTTCGTTGATTGGCATCAACAACCGCGATCTCGCCACATTCGAAACGGATTTGGCCACGACAGAGGTGCTGGTGAATCAATTCCGTGATCGTTTGCATTTGGACACCACGGTGCTGGTGAGCGAGTCGGGATTGTTTGCGCGTTCCGATCTCGATCGGGTTCAGGCTGCTGGTGCTGAGGCCGTTTTGGTCGGTGAGGCATTAATGCGTCAAGAGGATGTGGAATCGGCCCTCCATGCACTGGTAGGGGCGTGATGTCGCTCAGTCCTGCAGAATTGATTTCTATCGCATCGAGCTCTTGCTGATCAGCCTCCTCACGGGGTTCGCCGCTGGTGCCGTCCATGTTGTGGGTGGTGCAGACCATCTGGTGGCGATGACGCCATTTTCGTTGCGTCAGCCTGTGGCAGCACTCCGCGCCGGCTTGGCTTGGGGGGCGGGGCATTCGATCGGCGTCTTGTTGCTCGCCCTCGCCGCGATTGGCTTGAAAGACCTCGTCCATATCGAAGCGATGTCGGCATGGGCCGAATTTTTGGTGGGCGTCGCTCTGTTGGTAGTGGGTGGTCTGGCGGTGCGTACCGCTTTTGGGCTCAAGCTGCATAGCCATGAGCACCATCACAACGGTGCCTCGATTCATCGGCATCTCCATCTGCATGTTCGAGGCCAGAGCAACCACCGTCGCCATGCCCATGCCGCTTCAGGCCTCGGTCTTCTGCATGGTTTGGCAGGTGCGAGTCATCTTCTGGCAGTGATTCCTGCTTTGGCGCTGCCTCCCTTGGGAGCTTTTGCCTACTTACTGGCTTACCTCGGCGGATCGATTGCGGCGATGGCAGCTGTAGTAAGCACCCTGTCGTTTCTCACGTTGCGCAGTGGTGCACGCATGCTGCCGTGGTTGGTGGGATGCACGGGTGCACTCTCCATTGCAACCGGTGCCATTTGGTTGCAGAAAACATCAGCTGTTGTGTTCTGATGAATTTAAATTCTAATTTTTTTGAATGCTCAGACTGAGTCAAATATCAATTCAAAGCCATTTAAGTTGGCGTTAGTAAATTGAGTTGATTCATAATGATGAGGCCAAATTTGATGATCCGAGTGTCGGCATGATTAACGTTTTTTGGCATTCACTGATGGCGTCTGGACGCTGGAAGTTGATCCCAGCGCTGATCATGTTTGGCCTTACGCAGTTGGCCTCAATGCAGGGCTGGCCAACACTGTCTTGCTTCATTCTCTCTGCCATCGGAATCATTCCTATTGCCCTTTTGCTCAGTGATGCGACTGAGGAAATCTCTGAACATAGTGGGCCAACAATTGGGGCTATATGTACTGCGGTTTTTGGTAATTGTGCGGAATTTATTATTGCCCTTTCGGCCCTAAGGCTTGGCCTTATTGATGTTGTTAAGGCAAGCCTTACTGGGGCCATTCTGTCTGATCTGTTGCTTGTTACTGGGCTGGCAATGTTGGTGGGAGGATTGCGATACAGCGAACAGAGCTTTCAAGCCACCATGGCGCGTACCAACGGTGCGGCGATGACTTTGGCAGTTATGGCCATGGCGCTACCCGCTTCTTTAATCAGTACGTCTGGGATCGATGATCCAGTCGCAATTCATGGGCTATCAATCACCGTTGCTGTTGTGTTGATTGTTATTTATTTTCTCACCCTGATTTTTTCACTCGCCACCCATAGCCATCTCTTTGATCCTCTTCATGTTGAGGGCGATGGTCTGAGTCTTGCCGCAGAATCAACGGCGTCGGTGCGGTTGATGCCATGGATTGTGCAATTAATTTTGAGTACTGCATTTTTGGCCTATCAATCAGAAAGTTTTGTCCATTTCCTTGAACCAGCAACAAAGCAGCTTGGATTTAGTGCTTTGTTTACAGGGATCATCATCATTCCAATTATTGGTGGATTTTCGGAGTACATCCCTGCGGTGAAAGGTGCCCTGAGGAATCGAATGGATTTACCGATTTCATTGGCGATGGGATCCAGTTTGCTCGTGGCTCTATTGATTGCTCCGGCGCTCATCATTATTGGCTCGCTGATTGGTCAGCCGATGGATCTTGATTTCACAGGATTTGAAGTGATAGCACTTTTCTTTAGCGTTATTATTGTCAACTTTGTCAACATGGATGCCAAATCGAATTGGCTTGAAGGGGTTCTTCTTTTAGGAATGTTTGCGATTTTTGGAGCGGCTTTCTTTTACTATCCGACTTGATTGTGATCGACTATTTAAATCTGGTGGTATTGCTTTTATCTCCTTGTTTTGGGTTCCAATTGATTCTGTGATTTTTGGTTGGTTTTTGTTGATGGATTCTTTTTTGCTGGAGTTACCCGAGATGTAACAACGCCGATCAAAGCTGATCGGGGAATGGGTCCGAGCTGCCGACTGTCGGTGCTTGAGGAAGGGTTATCGCCCAGCAGCATCATTCCAGCGTTGCTCATGCTCTCAAGACGTTTGATCAGGCGAAGTCTGGGTTGCGATGGATGCCACGCCACTACTACCGCTCCCAGGGGTGGAGTGTCTGTGTCGGCTGTGGTCCGTCGAACCAGCACCCGGTCGTCAGGGTTAAGGGAGGGAAGCATGGAGCTTCCTTCCACTTTGAGCAGCAAACGTCTCCCACAAAAAAGCAGCAACAGGTCTTGGAGACCCGCTGCTGCAATCGGAGTGATGGATGAGCTGATGGGGCTCAGGAGGCTGTGACCCAGGCGTCGTTGCGGCCCTTGGATTGCCAGAACATGCCGTGGATTTTCTCAACAGCAGCCATCAGTTCTTCTGCCTTGCCCTGATCGATGTGCACTTTGCAGGCGCTGCAAAGCTTGGCTGCTTTCCAGAAGGTGTCGTGCAGGTCGGGGAAGGTGGCGAGGTGCTCGGGCTTGAAGTAGTCGGTCCAAAGGATCAACAGTTCTTTTTTGGTCTTTTGGGCTTCGTCTTCTTTCACCGCAACGAAGCGGGAAAAGGTGTTGTTGTAGGTGGCAAGAGCTGCTGCATTTCCTGCGGCAGGTGCTTCCAAAGCCTTGAGCTTTTTAGTCATCGCGAGCACTGCCTCAGCGTGGACACGAGCTGAAGCAGGGTCGTAGACGCCACAAGGTCCATCGCAATGGGCTTCCACGGCGGGAGCGGGCAGAGCGCAGACAATCGCGTTAAGGGCCGAACGCAACATCGTTTAAGGATCGGTATTTGCTTGATATGAGCCTAGATTCCGCCTACTTCCTCACGTCGAGTAATTCGACCTCAAACAGCAACGTGGCATTCGGTGGAATCACGCCACCGGCACCACGCTTGCCGTAAGCCAGGTCGGGCGGGATGACCAAGTTGCGCTTACCGCCCACCTTCATCCCCGCGACACCTTCTTCCCAGCCCTTGATCACGCGGCCAGCTCCCAGCGGGAAGCTGAAGGGTCCGCGTCCATAGCTGCTGTCGAATTCGGTGCCGTTTTCGAGGCTGCCTCTGTAATTCACCACAACGGTCTGTCCTGCAGTGGCTTCATCGCCGCTACCAACCTCGATCTCCGTAATTTTCAAGCCACTGGCTAGAAGGCGGGTGTCGGGAGCTTCCATCGGGCCGCCCAGGGCCGATGCATCGACTTGGTTGTTGTCGGGTGCCATAGCGAAGAGCGTTGGGTTGGGGTTTTCGGGGTCGAGTTCAAAGCTGGATAAGGCAGCTTTGGATTCGGACCGCACCACAGCAGCCTGGGCCTGAGGTGCAGCAGTCACCGTGGAAGGAGAAATCAGTTGACTAACAAAAGCCAGAAGCAGGCAAGCCACACACACCGATGTGGAGATCAAGATGTCGCGCACAAAACCGAGTCGGATGCTCCAATTCTGGCCTCTCAGCGGGTCGGGATGATTTATTCAGGCCGGTTGAGTTGACGTAACTGTTGTTCCAGTCGATCGATTCGGCCTCGTAGTTCATCCATTTCTTTTTGGCTTGGGACGCCAAGGTCTTGAAAAAGGTTGTCTCGGTTGCGTTCCAGGTTTCGTCCCATTTGTTGCTCGAGCTCAGGGGTCTCCCCCCGCAAAGCCTTCAGCACGTCGTCTACGAGCGCGGATGCTTGATTTGGATCCAGTTGGCCATTGCTGACCCATGCTTGGGTCACCCCCCGTAGCCGGTCGGCCACCAGGGTTGTGGTGCCAAGGCCACGGAGCAAAAGCTGCTGAAGCGGGTTGGCGTCCATGGGGAGCAGCAAAGGGCTGCCGTTCAGGATGGCTTGGTCTTGCCCCTCTGACCATGGGCGATCTCCGACTGTCTGCTGGATGGCGTGCCGTGATTGGCGGCGTGCTCGCAGGACTGGCCCCCTCTTTGGGCGGGCCCCTTCTGATGCTGCCTGCGTTGACGTTGCTGTGGTCGTTCGCTGAACGCACCCGCTGGTGTGCCGCTTGGGGTTTGCTCGCTGTTCTGGTGAGCCATGCCTGGATGCTCTCTCTGCATCCACTTACCTGGATGGGTGTGCCTGCCCTGTTGAGCCTTCCGGTGGCGATCACCCTTTGGTTGAGCTGCGGCAGTTGTGCGGCGGCGTTGCTGGCGGTGTGGTCGCTAGTGCTCCAGCAAGGTCGTCGTTGGTTTCCGCGATTGGCGCCCTGGTGGCGTGCGGGTGTTCTCGCATTGATTTGGGCCTGGGCTGAGCTGGTGTTGTCGGGTTCGCCGTTGTTTTGGATCGGGGTTGGTGGCAGCACCTTGCCCTGGGACCTTCCGCTCGCTGGCTTGTCCCGTTGGTTTGGTTCCGGGGGCCTGGTTGTGGTTCAGCTGATGTGGGCCTGGTGGATTTGTGGCTTGGTGGAGCGTCGAGCCATCAACCGTCGTCCCGCAAACCGTCGTGGCTTATGGATCGGGTTTGCCAGCCTTCTGCTGGCCCATGGTCTAGGCGCTTTGCTTTTGGCGAAAGCACCTCCAGTGACCGGTGCTCTCTCGATGGCCGTTTGGCAGCCAGCGGTGCCAACCCGTGAAAAGTTGGATCCGGAGCAACAGCGTCAGCTTCCTCAGGCTTTGCTCGCAGCGTTGCAGGGGGCAGAAGGCAAGCAGGTGGATGCTTTGGTAGCGCCGGAGGGTGTGCTTCCGTCCCGTTGGCGTATGCCCCAGGGGGCAGCGAATGTGCCCCTGATCAGTGGTGGTTTCCGCTGGGTGAGGGGGGAGCAGCGCAGCGCACTGTTGTTTTTTTCCCCTGGCGCTGAACATCCAGTTCCCCTGCTCGATAAACATCGGTTGGTGCCCATTGGGGAGTGGATGCCGCCGCTCCCGTCGGGAGTCAATGCCGGTTTATCGGCGGTAGGGGGGCTGCATCCAGGCGCTGCATCGCGGCTGTTTACCGTTTTCGATTCCCCTGCTGCTGGGGCCATTTGCTACGAAATTGCTGATGGCAGCTCCCTTGCTTTGGCCGCATCCGAGGGGGCGGATTGGCTGCTCTCTATCGCCAATCTCGATCCGTACCCCTTGCAGCTGCAGCAACAGTTTTTGGCGTTGGCGCAGCTGCGCGCCATCGAAGCGGGTCGTGACCTGCTCAGCGTCGCGAATACGGGGCCGACGGCTCTGATTTCAGCCGACGGCCATGTGGAGCGACTGTTACCACCGATGCAGGCCGGACTCGCCAAGGTGACGGTTCAGCGTCGCCAAGCCATCAGCTTTTATTCCTGGTTGGTGTCGAAGTCCCGCTGAAGCAATCCACCCCCCAGCACGGTGTCGTCCGAATAAAAAACGGCCGCTTGCCCAGGGGCGATGGAAAACTGATCCTCGTCAAACACCAGATGGCAGCGGTGGGGCCGCTGGCGTTGATGGTCGTCGTCGGTTGCGGGCAAAGGCGTTAATCGGGCGGTAACGGGAGCACTGCGGTACCGCACTTGCACCTCAAGGTTCATGGCTTGCAGGGGGGGATCGATGGAGACCCAATTGATCGCACCGACAACAGCCTCATGACGACCAGCTTCCGCCCGAGGTGCCACCACAACGCGGTTCATGGCTGGGTCGAGTTTCACCACATGCAATGGCTCTTGCCACGCCACGCCAAGGCCTTTGCGCTGGCCGATGGTGAAGTGCTCGATGCCATCGTGCTCGCCCACCACAGTGCCGTCCTTCAGCACGATTTCTCCTTGTCGCGGCGGCAAATACGTATCCAAAAAGGCACGCATGGAACCGTGATGGTCCGCCAGGCACAAGTCTTGACTCTCAGGCTTTTCGGCGGTGCGCAGACCGTGGCGGCCGGCTTCGATGCGCGTATCCGCTTTGGTCAGTTCGCCGAGGGGAAAGACGATCCTGCCGAGGGCTTCTTGCGGCAAGTCGTAGAGGAAGTAGCTCTGGTCCTTGCGGGAGTCCAAGCCTCGGAGCAGCTGGTGGCGTCCACAATCACCGCCATGTCGGATCCGGGCGTAGTGCCCTGTGGCAATTCTTGGAAGATTGCGCTCCTGCGCTGCCCACTCGAGCATGGGTCCAAATTTCACAGATCGGTTGCACTGCGAGCAGGGCAGCGGCGTGATGCCGTCCTGGTAGCCATCCACGAGTCGTTGAACGATTTCCTTTTGAAAGGTCTCGCGGGTATCGACCACATGGTGAGGGATGCCCAACTGCTCACAGATGCCTGCGGCATCCACCAACCCTTCAGCGCAGCAGGCGCCTTTGCCACTCATCAGCCACAACGTCAGTCCCTCGACCTCCCAGCCGGCCTCTACCAACAGGGCAGCGGTTAGGGAACTATCCACTCCGCCCGATAACCCAACGGCGACGCGATGCTCCCCAGGCCATTGACGCAGCCGGCCCAGGGCGGCTTCTCCGGCCTCCGTCATGGTTGTTCCAAGGGCCATCGGCGGCGCAGGGAGATCACTCCATAGTGAGCTTCTGGGTGGGTGCCTGGCCACCAATCTCGCGATGGGTTGGTCTCCAGCCGATGAAAGTGTTGCTGAGAGGATCGGACGAGAGGTTGTTTTGTTGTTTTTGTCCCCACCGCCGCTCGGTCGGACGCGTCTGCAACGAGGTCTTCGCTCGTTGGGCTGATCCAGGTTGTGGAAGGTGGCTCGGGCTTTTTTGCTTGGCTGATTGGTTCAAATCCCTTGCGGGGGATGAGTTTCTTGAGATGTATTTCGGCTTTGAGTTGCTTTACAACAAGCCGATGGTGCGCCTTGTTGTATGAGAACCCTCACATTGAGGTATCAATTGAATACAAATCCATCCGGGTAGTGATGAATTTCCTCTTGCTTGGATTTCTCCAAATAAGCCCGTTTTTTGGGAATAAGGGAATATTTGTTAAGCCCAAATGTTTCGATTTCCTGGCCTGAATCTGAAGGGTTGCTGAAAAAGAGGCCTTCTTTTGTTTCTTCGTAAGAAAGTCTTTGCACATTCGGGCTGCCTCCATGGTGTCCACAGCTTCTAAGCCGCTCGAGACGCAGCGTCGCCGTAGTAGCGATCCTGTGAGTTGGTATTTATCAACGATCGGAAGGATCCCTCTGCTGACGGCGGCAGAGGAAATTGAATTGGGGAATCAAGTGCAAGCCATGATGGCTTTCACGGAAGATGGTTCGAAGGACTTCAAAGTTGAAGACCTAACCACCAAACAGCGGCGAATGCTGCGTATTGGTCGTCGAGCTAAAGAACGAATGATGAAGGCGAACCTTCGCCTTGTCGTCAGCGTTGCCAAGAAATATCAGGGCAAAGGCCTGGAGCTTTTGGATTTGATCCAGGAAGGATCGCTTGGCTTGGAACGGGCTGTTGAAAAATTCGATCCCACCCGGGGATACAAGTTTTCGACCTATGCCTTTTGGTGGATTCGGCAGAGCATGACCAGGGCTATTGCTTGCCAGTCCCGCACGATCCGTCTCCCTGTTCATCTGAGCGAACGACTCACCACGATTCGCAAAGTCAGTCTGGATTTGGCCCACAAGCTCGGCGCCATGCCCAACCGCTTGGAAATTGCGGAAGCGATGGACATCCCTGTGGAGGAACTTGATTCCCTCTTGCGTCAGGCCCTCACCACCAGCAGCCTCGATGCTCCGGTGAATGGAGAAGAAGGACGAAGCTTCCTTGGGGACCTAATTGCCGATTCGTCAGCGGACGAGCCCCTCGACATCGTTGAGCAGCGCATTCATCACGAGCAACTTGGCCGTTGGCTCAGTCATCTCAGTGAGCAAGAGCAAAATGTGCTTCGGCTTCGTTTTGGCTTAGAAGGCAACGAGCGTCACACGCTTGCCGAGATTGGTCGAATGATGGAAGTGTCCCGAGAGCGGGTCCGTCAGGTGGAGCTCAAGGCTCTTCGTAAATTGCGCAATCTCACCCGACGTCTGCCAAGCGGAATTTGATGAGCGGTTTTAAGGAGTGGCGTGGCTGAGGCTTAGTCCTCAGCCCAGATGTATCGGGTTAGTTCTGCCGGATCAGGTTCAGGGGCGGAGAGCGCGAAATCAACGCAATCCGAGATCACCGCATCAATCTCTTTTTCAATTCCACGCAGTTCGTCGCTTGTGACCAAGCCTGCTTCGGTCAAATCGCGTTCGAGGGCTTTGAGGGGATCACGCTTGGCCCAGAACTGCTTTTCCTGTTCCGAGCGCAATTCATCCGGATCAGCCAGTGAATGTCCGCGGAATCGGTAGGTGAGGCATTCCAAAACAGTGGGACCTTCCCCAGCTCTCGCTCGTTCGATGGCCCGTTGGGCTGCAGCACGAACGGCAAGAACGTCCATTCCATCAACTTCTTCTCCGGCCATGCCGAAGGATCCTGCCTTGCGCCAAATTTCAGGGTCGCTCGTGGCTCTGTCGTGGGCCATTCCGATGGCCCATTTGTTGTTCTCAACAACAAAAAGGATCGGTAGTTTCCACAATTGGGCCATGTTCAAACATTCGAAGAACTGGCCGTTGTTGCAGGTGCCGTCTCCAAAAAATGCTGCTGTGACTGAGTTGCTCGAGGCATCACCGAGGGCGTCACGTTTGTAGCGGCTGGTGAAGGCTGAACCAAGGGCGACGGGAATTCCCTCCGCGATAAAAGCAAAACCTCCCAAGAGGTGATGTTCCTTCGAAAACAGATGCATCGAACCACCGCGGCCCTTGCTGCAACCCGTTTCCTTGCCAAACAGTTCACTCATCACCTCGCGCGCAGGAACCCCGGCACTCAGGGCGTGGACGTGATCGCGGTAGGTGCTGCAAAACCAGTCGTGCTGGCGCTTCATTGCACCAATAACACCAGTGCTGACGGCTTCTTGACCGTTGTAAAGGTGAACGAAGCCAAACATCTTGCCCCGGTAATACATCTCGGCGCATTTGTCCTCAAAGCGCCGGCCCAGGGTCATGTCTCGGTACAGGTCTAAGCCTGTGTCGCGATCAACGATGGCCCGTTGGGATGTCACCAGGTTGGACAGACGTTCGGCATGGGCACCGGCGGCGGCGATACCGATGGAAGCGGAGTCCACCGCGAGGTCCTGACCCATGACCAGCTCATTCACACCAACTAACTGTAAGGGCCAGCGGATGAGGAATAGGCAAAACACCAGACACTGACTAAAGTTCGCGCCTACGACACATGAAGCTGTTGGATTTGCCCATCGATCATTTCCGACTGCTGGGTGTCAGTCCTTCCGCTGATGCTGCAGCCATCCTTCATCGTCTGCAAACCCGCTGTGACAGCCCGCCTGATCAGGGGTTTACCCATGAAGCCCTGCTCAAGCGCAATGAATTGTTGGGCCGTTCGGCTGACCTGCTCACCGATCGAGATGACCGTGCTGAGTACGAATCTGCCCTACTTCGTTTGAGTGCATCGCACCCCAACGAGACTGTCGGACTCGACCTCCCAGCAAGCAGTGAAGTTGCTGGATTGATTCTTCTTTGGGAGGCCCATGGAGCCCTCGAGGCGTTCCAGATGGCAAGTCATGGGCTTCAGCCACCCCAAGCACCTGCACTCGGCAGTGGACGGGAAGCTGATCTCACTCTGTTGGCCGCTTTGGCGTGTCGCGATGCGGCAGTGGAAGAACAGGGCCAGCGCCGTTATGAATCTGCGGCGCAGCTGTTGGTGGAAGGAATCCAGTTACAACAGCGCATGGGTAAGTTGCCCGATCAGCAGCGCTTGCTGGAACGCGATCTGGATGCGCTACTTCCGTTCAGAGTTCTGGATCTGATCAGTCGAGATTTGGGTGACCAGGCCTCTCACCAACAGGGATTAACGCTGCTTGATCAGCTCGTCAGTCAACGAGGTGGGCTCGATGGAATGGATTCTGTGACCTCCGCCGAGACGGCTGGGTCCATGACCCAAGATGATTTTGAGTCGTTCTTCCAACAAATACGCCGTTTTCTGACGGTGCAAGAACAGATCGATCTCTTCAGTCGTTGGTCGGAAGAGGGCGAAGCAGAAGCAGGATTTTTGGCAGTTCTTGCGCTGACGGCTGCTGGTTTTTCCCGGCGCAAACCGGAATGCCTTGAGCAGGCGCGAGGGCGTCTGCAACTCCTTCCGGACTCAGAACTTGATCCGATGCCCCTCTTGGGCTGTTTGGATTTGTTGCTTGGCAATGTGCGTGAAGCGGACCATCACTTCGCTGCGATCCGGGATGCGGACGTACAAGCTTGGTTTGTGCAACACCCTGGCGACAGCTTGGCGGCGCAGTGTGAATACTGCAGGGCTTGGCTTGGGCGGGATGTGTTGCCGGGCTATCGCGATGTCGATGCAACGGCGATTGATCTCGACGCTTGGTTTGCCGACCGTGATGTGCAGAACTACGTCGAGCGATTGGATCGCCAGGCATCCCGCCCGCCGCTTAACGATGCGCTGCCATTGCCTTGGGAGACCACTGTTGCCTCGGGCCTTGGCCTTCAAGCTTTGGATTCGATGTCCACTTCAAATGACTCTTCAAAGGAGTCTTTGGGGGGGCTGGAGGCGCGCGGTATCCGCCTCCCTGCCCTGTCGCTCCCTCAAATGCCCCAACTGCCCCGGCTGCCGCAACTTCCTCCACGCCCGTTCGTGGTCAAGATTGCGGTGCTGGCGGCCGTCGTGGCAGCTTTTGGTGGCGGTCTCTCGCTGATGCTCCGTCAGCGAAGTGAGGCGCCACCGGTGTCGCCAGTGGTGAAGGAAGAACCGGTGTTACCGGCCCCCGATGATCTCGATGAGACGTCGCTTCCGATAGCCACACTCCAACCGGAGCAACCTCTGGATCGTCCAATCGAGCCGCTGACGAGTGATGCTCCTTCGGACAAGCAACTCGAGGATCTCGTCCAGGGCTGGTTGGATGCCAAAGCCAAGGCCCTAGCGGGTCAGACCAACGCGGCGCCGGAAGCAGTTTCGAAACAGATTTCCACCGTTGCCCGCGATCGGTTGTTGCAACGGGTGCAAGCCGAGCGCACCGCTGACGCGGCGCTTGGCCACACAAAAATCATTAAGGCTTCTGTCACCAGTGTTGATGTGGTGAGCCGAACACCACGGCGCATTGCTGTGAAGGCTGAGGTGAACTACTTCGATCAAACGCTTGATCGCTCTGGAACCACCATTGATCAGACACCTGCAGGAGCGTTGACCGTCACCTACGTGCTGGGACGGGATGGAGAACAGTGGAAATTGCATGAATACATTTCCGGTTCCTAGCGATTGGCGAGCCGCTTTTTACGATCAGTGCATTGAGCCAGTCATGGTCCCGCAATGTTTGACGAGCTGTCAGCCCGCTTTGAAGATGCTGTCAAAGGGCTGAGAGGCCAGGACAAGATCAGCGAAACCAATGTTGATGGGGCTCTTAAGGAGGTCCGTCGTGCGCTGCTCGAAGCCGATGTCAGTCTTCCGGTCGTTAAGGATTTTGTGTCTGAGGTGCGCGGCAAAGCCGTCGGCGCTGAGGTGGTCCGGGGGGTAAGCCCCGACCAAAAGTTCATCCAGGTGGTCCACGATCAACTCGTGGACGTGATGGGTGGCGATAACGCACCGCTTGCCCGAGCCTCTGAAGCTCCAACGGTTGTGTTGATGGCCGGTCTGCAGGGGGCCGGTAAAACCACGGCCACGGCCAAGCTGGGTCTGCACCTCAAAGATCAGGGTCGTCGTTCCCTCATGGTGGGTGCCGATGTGTATCGCCCCGCTGCCATCGAGCAGTTGAAAACCCTGGGTGGGCAGATTGGGGTTGATGTCTTCAGTCTGGGAACAGACGCGAAGCCTGAAGAGATCGCTGCGGCCGGTTTGGCGAAGGCGAAGGCGGAGGGGTACGACACCCTTCTGGTTGATACCGCTGGCCGGCTTCAGATCGACACCGAAATGATGGGGGAGATGGTGCGAATTCGCTCCGCTGTTCAGCCCGATGAGGTGCTGCTAGTGGTGGATTCGATGATTGGCCAGGAAGCGGCTGAATTAACCCGTGCCTTCCATGAGCAGGTGGGTATTACCGGGGCTGTGCTCACCAAGTTGGATGGCGATTCCCGCGGTGGCGCCGCACTGTCCATCCGCAAAGTGAGCGGCCAGCCGATCAAGTTCATTGGCACCGGTGAAAAGGTTGAGGCGCTTCAGCCGTTCCATCCAGAGCGGATGGCGAGCCGCATCCTCGGCATGGGGGATGTGCTCACGTTGGTGGAGAGGGCTCAAAAAGAGGTCGAACTCGCCGACGTTGAAAAAATGCAGAAGAAGCTGCAGGAGGCGTCGTTCGATTTCTCTGACTTCCTCCAGCAGATGCGTCTGATCAAGAGGATGGGATCCCTCGGGGGGCTCATGAAAATGATCCCCGGCATGAACAAGATCGACGACGGGATGTTGAAGCAGGGCGAGGACCAGCTCAAGCGTGTCGAGGCCATGATTGGTTCGATGACAGAAAGCGAGCGATGTCAACCGGAGCTGCTGGCCTCTCAGCCGAGTCGGCGCCGTCGGATTGCGACCGGGAGTGGCCACCAACCCGCCGATGTGGACAAAGTTCTGGCTGACTTCCAGAAAATGCGGGGCTTCATGCAGCAGATGAGCCGAGGAAATATGCCAGGGATGGGTGGAATGCCTGGAATGCCTGGAATGCCTGGAATGCCGGGGATGCCGGGGATGCCAGGAATGGGTGGTATGCCAGGGATGGGCGGAATGCCCGCAGGGCCTGGCCGGGGTGGACCCCCCAAGCGTCAGCGTCCAGTCAAGAAAAAGAAGGGCTTCGGTGAACTCTGAAGGTGAACCGGTATGGTGGTTGTTTGGCGGGCTGATTGGCCCGGCTTGAACCCCCACCACACTTCACACCAAGGCCACGATGATCAAGCTCCGCCTGAAGCGGTTCGGTAAGAAGCGGGAAGCGAGCTTCCGCCTCGTGGCCTGCAACAGCACGTCTCGACGGGATGGACGCCCGTTGCAGGAGCTTGGCTTCTACAACCCCAGAACGAAGGAAACTCGTCTGGATACAGAGGCCATCCGCGAACGTTTGGGTCAGGGTGCTCAACCCACAGACATCGTGCGCACCCTCTTGGAGCGTGGTGGATTGATCGAAAAAACGGTTCGCCCTTCCGTGACAGTTGGCCAGGCCAAGCAAACGGCAAAGCGTGAAGCTGCTGCAAAACAGGCTGCAAAGGATGCAGCTGAGGCCAAGGCAGCTGCTGCTGCTGAAGCTGAGGCCCCAGCTGCCGATGCTGAAGCGTCGGAAGGCTGATCACTTCAGCACCCGATAGGGGCGACCGCGGTCGTTTCGTCTTCGACCTTCCTGATCCTGAAGCTGCTCTCGCCATTGCAGGGGAAGCTGAGGTCACTCTTCACCGACTTGAAGCCCTTACGGGGGCTTCAGTCGTGTTGCGGGGTCTCCAATTGGTGATCACTGGTCATGCTGCGCAGATTGAGCGAGCCGCGTCGGTTGTCGAGTTGGTTCGCCCCATTTGGCAAGACGGTCAAGCGGTGTCGTCCGTTGATCTTCAATCGGCCCTGGGGGCTCTGAATACAGGCCGCGGCGACGACCACTCGGCGATGGCAGAGCAGGTTTTGGTGCGGAGTCCGCAGGGCCACACCTTGAGACCACGCACCCTGCGACAGAAAAGTTATGTGGACGCTATGGAGCGTCATGACCTCACCTTTGCCCTCGGACCTGCAGGAACAGGGAAAACGTTTTTGGCCGCCGTGTTGGCGGTACGCATGCTCACGGAACGGAAGGTTGAGCGACTGATTTTGACGCGACCAGCGGTGGAAGCTGGGGAACGGCTGGGATTCCTTCCTGGGGACCTCCAGCAAAAAGTGGACCCATATCTGCGGCCGCTGTACGACGCACTGCACTGTCTTCTTGGACCAGAAAAGACTGCTGGCCTCTTAGATAAAGGCGTGATTGAGGTGGCGCCGCTGGCTTACATGCGGGGACGCACGCTCAATAATGCGTTTGTGATTCTGGATGAGGCTCAAAACACCACCCCAGCCCAAATGCGAATGGTGCTCACCCGGTTGGGGGAGTATTCGCGCATGGTGGTGACGGGAGATGTCACTCAAGTGGATCTTCCTCACAATCAGCTCAGCGGCCTCGAGGAGGCCTCGGACGTGTTGGATGGCGTGGCCGGAGTTGCTGTTTGCCGTTTGACATCGGCCGATGTCGTGCGTCATCCCTTGGTGCAAAGGGTTGTGGAGGCCTATGCCCGCCTCGATGAGAAACGAGAGGAACAAGGGGTCGTTAGGCCTTCATCGCGGATTGTGCGTCGATAGGGAGATCCACACCCCAACTCATTGCCACCACTGTCAAAGTATTAAAAGCAATGTGGTCTGGTCGACATGCCAGCTAGCAGCAATTTTCAACAGGCCATCCGCGAGGCACAGTCCAGTGCCCTCGTCGGCCCCAACGTCGTCAATAAGGCTTTGCCTTATGTGGGCGGTGGCATGGTGCTCACCTCCTTGGGAGTGCTTGGTGGTCTCACCTTGATCGCCACGCCAATTTTTATGCCCCTGTTCTGGGTGGCACTCATTGGCAATTTGATTCTCTTCTTTGTTGCCCAAAATGTGGCAATGAAGGGCAATAACGCCACGGCATTGCCACTTTTGGCCGTCTACAGCCTGATTACTGGTTTCACCCTCAGTGGACTGGTGGCCTTTGCCGGTGCCGTAGCCGGTGTCGGTGCCGTTGGTACTGCCGCGTTAGCGACCGGAATCACATTTGTAATCGCCTCGGTCGTTGGTCGTCGCATGAGCGACAGCGTCGGTCAGGCCCTATCCGGTGTCGTTGGTCTCGGGTTGATCGGCCTGATTTTGGCGATGGTCGTTCAGTTCGTTGGCGGGATTTTTGCCCCAGCAATGTTCCATGGCACCAGCTTTGAGCTGATGATCGCTGGCTTCGGAACTGTTCTATTTGTTGGTGCGGCTTTCGTGGACTTTTACACGATGCCCCGCGCCTATCGGGACGACCAATATTTGGCCGGTGCTCTGAGCATGTACCTCACCTACATCAATCTGTTTATTTTCATTCTTCGGTTGATTATTGTTTTGAATGGTGGTGGTCGTCGCGATTAAGCGAGATTACGCATACATAAATTTAATTTCATTAAAAACCTCGACGATGTCGAGGTTTTTTTGTGTCTTAAACAGGCTTTTGGAGGTATGTCTTCGATCATCTCTTCAATGGATCATTGCCCTGACTGCGCTCGATCTTGATTGCTTAAGCAGCAGCGATGGCGTACACACTGCTGCTAATTGCACGTTTTTGTTCGTCGTCGTAGCCCCATCGTTCCAAGAAGGAGACATCAGCACCAGCGTTGTCGATGGTGGCTTCAAGCAGCTGCTCCAACCGTTCTTTTACGAGGATCGGCTCCAACAGTCGTAGTAATTCTGTGCAGCGGAGGGTGACCCGCTCCGATCCGGCCTGTTGGTTGTCATCTCCGCTGCGCTTGTGATGCAGGGCCATCGCAGTGCTCATTGCCAAATTGCGTACGCTGAGATCCACCACATCGCCTCCAGCACTGCGCAGCTGCCCCGCAACCACATCGGGCATGCGGTCCATTAAGGCGCTGTCTCCGGCGAGCGTCACCACGAAAAAGCCTCGCGCCCCATCGCGGCTCGCCACCATTTCACCAATCCGATCGGCGAGCACTTCATCGCTGATTTCTTCGTTGTCCCATTGCTGCAGCCAAGTGGCTGTGATTTCCATCGCCTGCTGAAACGTGGGCTGTTGATTCGGCATGGCGCATCGTTGCCACTCGAGCCAGGCTATGGGTCTGACGCGTTGATGTGATGCTCAGTTCCTCGAATCACGATCTTCATCTGCGACTTCCTTCCGGCCATTGGCAGGCGTTACAGAAGCATTGTGCGCAGACGGGGGAAAGCGCCAGTGCAGTGATTCGTAAAGCACTCGGTGATTTCCTCGATTTAGAGCACCACACCATTTGGCAGCTTTCGACGTCGACGGCCGTGGTGGAAGGTGTGTTTGGAGAGGCCTTAAAAGTGTCTGATCTGCCTCAACACGGCGATTTTGGCATTGGGACGTTTGAGCACCTTGATGGGGAGGGAATCCTTCTCGATGGACTTTGTTGGCAGGCCAGGGCAGATGGAAGCTTGATTCAGGCCCCTCTCGATGAAGGCATTCCCTTTTGGATTGCATCGCGTTTTCAGAGTGAAAAACAATTCACCCTTGAGGACGTACAGAGCCTTGAGCAGCTTGGAGAGTTGCTGGATCCCTTCAGGCCGAGCGCCAATCTCTTCGTTGCCATCCGCATCACTGGAACGTTCAATCAGGTGTTGGTGCGATCGGTTTCTCCAGTGGAGGAAGGCGCCACATTGTTGGATGCAGCGAAGGCCCAAACCACCTTTCGCCACCAGGCGATTCAAGGAACTCTGGTTGGATTTTGGAGCCCGACTCATGCCAGCAGCCTGAATATCCCCGGCTATCACTTGCATTTTCTTTCTGATGATCGACAGCACGGAGGCCACCTCTTGGATCTAAGGGCCGATTCGTTGCAGGTGGATTTTGATCTTGAATCGAACTTGCGTCTTGCCTTGCCTGAAACTCGCGAATTTTTGATGGCTGACCTGAGTGGAGATCCCAGATCGGCATTGGAGCAGGCCGAAACCAAAGCCGGCTGATGAACCCGCAGACTGGTTTGATGGTTGACCCCCCTGTGCCAGACCACTACCGGTCTGGTTTTATTGCCTTGATCGGTCGTCCCAACGTTGGGAAATCGACCCTGCTGAACAAGCTGGTGGGGGAAAAGGTGGCGATCACATCGCCGGTGGCTCAGACCACACGCAACCGCCTGCGCGCCATCCTCACCACTGAGGAGTCCCAGATGGTTCTGGTCGACACCCCTGGAATTCATAAGCCCCATCATCTATTGGGCGAACGGCTCGTCCACAGCGCCCGAAGCGCGATCGGAGAGGTTGATCTTGTGCTTCTTCTCCTTGAGGGGTGTGAGCGGCCAGGCCGCGGCGATGCTTTCATCGTCAATTTGCTGAAACAGCAGTCGCTACCAGTGTTGGTTGCTTTAAACAAATGGGATTTGGTGGCTGCCGACCAACAGGATCAGGCCGCCGCCAGCTACGACGAACTCCTCGCTGAGACCCATTGGCCGGTGCATCGTTGCAGTGCGATCTCGGGTGATGGTTGCCGTGAGCTTTCCGTCGCCATGGCGGAACAGCTTCCCTTGGGACCGCAGCTGTATCCGCCAGACATGGTGACGGATCAACCGGAACGCGTGCTCTTAGGCGAATTGATTCGTGAGCAGGTGCTCCTCCACACCCGTGAAGAGGTGCCCCATAGCGTTGCTGTAACGATCGATCGCGTCGAAGACATCCCACCGAAGGGTAAAAATCCAGGGCGGACGGCCGTGTTGGCCACGGTGCTGGTGGAACGGAAAAGTCAGAAAGGGATCCTGATTGGGAAGGGCGGCGCCATGCTCAAAACGATTGGTCAGGGAGCAAGGCTCCAGATGCAAACGTTGATCGATGGTTCGGTGTATCTGGAGTTGTTTGTGAAGGTGGTGCCTGATTGGCGGAGTAAGCCCCATCGCCTTGCGGAGTTGGGTTATGGCGGGGGTGATTTCTGAGCGCGGATTGCGTCCGATCTACGCTTCAACGATGCTCTCTTTGCTGACACGCACCAAGAGCTTTCGGGATCCTTGGGTCGGTCATCCCATCCTGAACCGGCAGTTTCAGCTGCACCGTCGACGGGTGGAAATCGCCGAAACCCTTTGCACTTGGCGGCGGTGGTTAAAACCCGGACGATGCGCCGATCTCGAGCGCGATGGGTTTGTTGTGATCCAAAACTTCCTCCCGCCGAGCCAATTTGCCGCGTTGCGTGATGAGGTGGAATCGCGGGTGAGTGATGTTGCGCATCAGCATCCGATGCCTGTGAACAATCGGGTTGGATTCCAACCCAAGCAACCCTTCCCCGGCGGATTTGATCGGTTTGATGGCGGCACCCTCAACCGCTTCCTTCATATCGATCCATTGGAGATGCCCCAGGCGGCGAAGGTCTGTCATGACCCACGCTTGTCGTCCTGCTCTCGGCAGGTGATCGGTTTGCCGATGGATCACCACAAGGTAGATGTGTACTTAACGGTTCATGGGGAGGAGCGCGAAACCCCTGATCTTCAGAAAGATCTGCATCGCGATACGTTTTTTCGTGCCTTGAAGTTTTGGTTGTTCTTACGCCCTGTCGAGCTCGATGACGGTCCGTTTGAGTACGTCCCCGGTAGTCATCGTTTGGATCCAGTCCGCTTGCGCTGGGAACAATCCACTGCAGATGCGGCGCTATTGCATCGCCGTCAGCCCGATGTTTCGGGCTCATTTCGGATTCGAGATGAGGCTTTGGTAAGCCTGGGCTTGCCAAAGCCCATAGCCGTGACCTGTCCTGCCAACACCCTTGTGCTTGCCGATGTGTTCGGCTTCCACCGTCGTGGTGCCGCTGTACCCGGACACCAGCGCCTCGCTGTTTATGGATGGAATCGGCCGTATCCATTTTTGCCGATCACTTGGTGAAGCTGGCTGAGAGAATGGGCAAATGAGTGAACAACCCTTCCCTCCTGCCGATCCAGCCGCATTCATTGCCCTTTGCGATGGGCAATGGATGAGTTTGCGGAGCTGTTTCGAGCTGTCGTTGGAAGGAGACGATGAATGGCACAACAGTGAACGTGGGGAGTTGACGGTGCGTCGTGAAAGCACCCCAGCGTCTGGCCTGGGTCAGCTGGTGGTGCAAGCTCCCAGTGGAGTCAGCAGCACCCTTTTGTTTTCCGAGGATGGTGGCTTATCTCGCAATGGAGAGCCTGCGGGAACCTGGCTCTTTTGGCCCGACGGCAGCATGGAACTCAATCTTCCGAGCCCCGATGGTGTTGTGGTGCAGGAGCGAATTTGGTTCACGCGCGCGAATTTGCGTTTGCGCAGCACTACGGCCGTGAATGGTGAAGGTGTTCCCCTGCAGGGCAGCTTTTGCACCGACATCCGCCGGGTTTCGAAGCCCTCCGCTTAAGACGATATGGCGACCTATCGCCTTGACGTGGTGACCCTGGCTCCCCAGGCGTTTGCTCCTTTATTGGAGTTGGGTGTGATCGGGCGAGCCTTCTCCGCTGGGATTGCGGAGATGCATCTGCACAATCCACGGGAGTTCGCCACCGATCGTCACCGCAAAGTGGATGACGTGCCCTACGGCGGTGGTGCCGGAATGGTGCTTAAGCCCGAACCGGTGTTTGCCGCCATGGAGTCGGTGCCGCGCTGTCCACGCTCCAGGGTTTTGCTGATGTCTCCCCAGGGACGCCCGTTACAGCAGAGCGATCTTCAACGCTGGTCGCGGGAGTTCGATCAGTTGGTGTTTCTCTGTGGGCATTACGAAGGGTTTGATGAACGCATTCGCGGCCTCGCAGATGAGGAGGTTTCGATCGGAGATTTTGTGCTCACCGGTGGGGAATTGCCCGCGATGACCGTGATCAATGGTGTGGTGCGATTACTCCCCGGGACGGTGGGGGCCCCCGATTCGTTGGTGGAGGAGAGTCACAGCACGGTGTTACTGGAACACCCTCACTACACCCGGCCTGCGGACTTCAGAGGGATGACGGTGCCCGCGGTGCTTCGCAGTGGAGACCATGGAGCGATTGCGAACTGGAGGCAGCAACAGCGTGAGCTGCGAACCCAGGAACGCCGGCCGGATCTTTGGACGCGGTGGCAAACCGAGAGAATGGAGCTCCCTTGCGACACCGCCATGCAGTTGCGTATCGGCAACGGTTACGACATGCACCGGTTGGTGAAGGGTCGACCTTTAATCCTTGGTGGCGTGACCTTGGATCATCCGGATGGACTCGGTTTGGATGGCCACAGTGATGCCGATGTGTTGGTGCATGCCGTGATGGATGCCCTGCTGGGCGCGTTATCCCTCGGGGATATCGGTAAATATTTCCCGCCGACCGACCCCAAGTGGAAGGGTGCTGACAGTTTGATGCTGCTGGAGCAGGTGGTTCAGCTTGTGGGCAATCAGGGCTGGCAGGTGGTGAATCTTGATGCTGTTGTGATTGCGGAGCGGCCCAAGCTCAAGCCCCATATCGAAGTCATGCGATCGAACATCGCGATGCGCATTGGCATCGCCGGAGATGCTGTTGGTGTCAAAGCAACCACCAATGAAAAGCTGGGTGCAGAGGGCCGTGAAGAGGGGATCAGCTGCCATGCCGTGGCGCTCTTGCAGAAACCATGATTCGCAAGTTTGTGCTGCTGTTCGCCATCCTTGTGATGTTCGCAGGACAGGTTTTGGCCAGTGATGCGGTAATTGAACAACTGCGTTTGAAGGTTCCGGAGTCTCAAGTTCAGACCTGGCTTGATGCAGAGAAGCAGACTTGGCAGCCCTGGCTTGAGCAACAGGATGGATTCCTTGGACGCGACATCGCCTGGGATCCGGCGCATGAGGAAGGACAGCTGTTGATTCATTGGGCCACCCGTGATCAATGGAAGGCGATCAACCCCGATGACGTGGACATGGTGCAGCGCCAATTTGATTCCGTTGTGAATGCTGCATTGGGCCGTTCTGCATCGGCGGAATCCCCGTTCCCCTTGGTGCTGGAGGGTGAGTTGTTGCCGCTCCGCTTGCCCGGCTGATGGTGGATGCCCGGCTCGATCTGCAGCGTCGACGGCGCCTCGGGATGGTGGAGGCCATCTGGGGTGAGCACAAAACTGGCGATCAAATCATTGCGATTTTGAAGCGCTTTGAGGATGCGGGCGAGCTGGGGTTGGTCACTCGGGTGGATGCAACGAAAGCAGATTTCATATCGGCGGCTTTACCCCAGGTGCGGATTCATCCCCACGCAAGATGTTTAACGATGGGTGCTTTGCCCACGCCAAAGGGCGGTGCACCAGAGGTGGCGGTGATCAGTGGCGGCAGCAGCGATCGCACGGTGGTGTCGGAGGCAACTCTTGCGTTGCAGTGCCATGGAATCGGCGTCGATACCGTGATGGACGTGGGGGTGGCCGGGTTGCATCGTCTGCTCGACCAACTACCAAGGCTGCAAACCGCTCGCGTTTTGATCGCTTGTGCGGGCATGGAAGGAGCTTTGCCCACGGTGATCACTGGCTTAGTGCCCCAACCGGTGATTGGTGTACCGGTGTCTGTCGGTTATGGCATCAGCCAGGGTGGACGCACCGCCCTAGAAGGAATGTTGGCGAGTTGTGCGCCTGGATTATTGGTGACCAATATCGATAACGGATACGGAGCGGCCATGGCAGCTCTGCGAATCCTGCGGGGTGACGCAGAGGATGGATGGGAATAAGAACGGGCAATCAATCCGTCGTGCTTTGGCCTAAACGACCCAATTCGGCACTGTTCTGATCACATTCGACGCGCTTCATCGTGTTGATCAAAGCGTCGAGATCGGCAGGGGACAACTCACCATCCTGTTGCCATTTCATTGCTCGAGGATCGGGAGACAAGGGACGGACTGAATGTGTTGGTTTGAAATTTAGGTGTTGGACCTAAGAAAAAATGCCTACTTCACTCAAATCTCCAGAAGAAAATCTGTAGATCGTTCAGAGATGTTGGAGGTTTGGATATGCCGTTACCAAATCTTCAGCGCTCAACACATCACCTCTGCCTTCCGGTTGCCAGATCACTTCAAGGGCAATGAGTTCGGTGGATGCCGTTGAACCCAAAATGCGCAGGGTTTGACGCAACTCTTCCCCGGTATCTGAGCCAGCCAGCTTGGCTGACGCTGTTGAGGCCACCAATAACGTCACCACGATGAATTCGTTGGTGTCATCAGCATCACCAGAACCAACGTTCGCTTCAGCACGGCGCTCACCACCCACGTTGCTGGTGAGCTCAGCATCTAATTTGCTGCGTTCATTCATCGACAGCCGATTGAAGGTGGCTTCAGCCGCATTGAAGGGAACACTTCCGCTCTCAGAATTGGCGTAGACCCAGAGATCGGGCTGGCGCAGAAGCGCAAGGGTTGTCTCTTGGAGAAGGCGTTGTAAGCCGCTTTTGCTACCTGTGTCAGAGCTCGCGGCCAGTCGGCGTAGGTCGTCTTGTACTGATTTCGCGCTGGCGAGCAGACCCACCTGTAGCTGAATCATGTTCACGTTGCGAGGGAGGGCCGGAGCGGCAGGAGCTCCGCCCATGCCTGGGGCTCCCCCTCCGCTGATGCCACCACGGACGGCGTTCACTAAAACCCCAGCTACGGCCATCAAGATCAGCAGTCCGAAGAGACCGCCACCCCCGAATCCAAAAATCGGAATCAGGAAGGGGAAACCCATGCCGCCTCCCCTGTAGCCACCGCCGTAACCACCGCCGTAACCACCCCCTCGGTACCCACCACCGCCATAGCTGCGCCCGCCGGATCGAGGCATGGAAGGCGCTCGAAAACTCCCACCACCCATACGGCCACCCCGAGCTGCATCAGCAGGTTGGACGTGAATCAGGCTGAGGCCCACCAACACCATGGGGAGGAGCAGCGAAGCGAGCAAGCGTCGGGTCCGGAACAATGAATTAGCTGCCGAAATGGCGCTGGTTTTGTATTGGAACTCTAGGAACCGCCACCCACGATGGTGACAATTTCGAGGTTGTCGCCTTCGCTGACCGCGGTGTTCGCCCACTGCGTGCGCGGAACGATGACGCCGTTGTGTTCGGCAACTACGAGTTGAGGGTTATAGGCAAGCGCTTCGATTACCAACACCAAGGTTGATGGCGTCGGAGCTGGATCAAGACGGCGACGTTCGCCATTCACTTGGAGGTCGAGAGCCATGGGATTCAATCGACGGGGGGCAATAAGGCCTGAAGCAACTGTTGACTAGCGCTCTCAGGGTTCTCCGCAGCCATGATTGCGCCGATCACAGCAACGCGCCGGCAACCCACATCGAGGAGTGCCGTGATGTTCTTGAGCTCAATGCCGCCAATGGCGAACACCGGGAGACGGGTCAGTGCCTGGGCATCTTGAAGACGCACCGGGCCGATTGCGGCTTTTTCTGGTTTAACAGCAGTGGTGTGAACCGGTCCGAGCCCCAAGTAATCGCAGGCTTCGGTATCCGCACGGCGCACGTCGTCCAGGGTGTGGGTGCTGCGCCCGAGTAGTCGAGCTTCTCCGATTAAGTCTCGGGCAACATCGGTGGGTAGATCGTCTTGGCCGAGGTGCACGCCATCGGCATCGACTGCGAGGGCTAGATCGATGCGGTCATTGATCACAAAGAGAGCTCCGTGGGTCTGACACAGCATTCGCAATGCCTTGGCTTCATCAAGGCGCTCACGGTCGTTTCCGCTTTTGCAGCGGTACTGCACCATCGTCACCCCGGCAGTGAGGGACTGTCTCACCCGCTCAATGAGATCGGGGCATGGGGTAGTGATCAGGCATAGCTGGCAGTTGTTCAGGGTTTGGCGACGTGCGTTGCCCAAACTGGCGTTGAGACAAGTGACTTCCAGGTCGTAAAGCCCGTAACGGATCGCGGCTGATTCGGATGCCAGGGATGGATCAATGCTGCGGCCGTATTCCTCCAATACGCGAAGCGCTTCTTGCACACGGCCGCAATTGGCCGCCACCACTGCTTGGGGATTGTCACGTTCCAGTTGGGCTGGATGGCTGAGCCCAGCCCCAGGGTCTGTGGCCGTCGATCGCGCCTGTTTATAAGTGCTTCGGTGAAGTCGCCCCAGGCGTTGCCGCCAATCTTTGAGTTGTACAACCAGATCGTCGCGCTCTAGGCCAAACCGGCACCAGTCCTCCACGACGCGCAGGCCTTCCCTGGATCGATCGAGATTGGCATCGATCAGTCGTGCCACCCGTGGATCAACCAATCGCAATGGCCCCTCACCCATCGATTCCATGGCACGCTGTGGGGAGACTATTGCGGCTCAACATGGAGAACGGTGGTTCCGATAGCTCCATGAGCGTGTTGATCTGGGGGATTGTGCTCCTCGGCAGCATCGGGGTGTTCATCGTGTGGGGCTTGGTGAATGCTTACCCGGGGATGGCTTAGCCAGGATTCTTGAGCAATTGTCGGGCCGCTTCGGCATCGTCTCCGATCTGCGCACTGAGTTCTTGAAGTCCGTTGAATTTTTTCTGGCCGCGAAGGCGATGAACGGGTTCAACGACTAGCTCGCGATGGTCGAGCTCCAGGTTGCGATCGAGCAGGTGCACTTCCACCGCTGAGGGTGAATTGGGATCCACCGTTGGTTGGGGCCCCAGGTTCATCACCGCGGGCATGACGTCTCCTGCTCCATCCAGTTGAACCCAGGCGGCGTAGACCCCAAGGCCAGGTAAGAACTTGCGACCATCCACCTGCAAATTGGCCGTCGGCCAGCCGATCTCCCGTCCCAGTCCACGGCCGCGGACCACCTTGCCTTGGAAGCGGTAGGGCCGACCTAGGAGAGCTTCTGCCTGTGCCAACGCACCTTGCTCAAGAGCGGAACGAATCCGGCTGCTGCTCATGCGCCCGTCCGCGTCCTCAACGATGTCAACAATCCTCACGTCCACGCCTCGACGACGAGCCAGGCGTTGCAGGAGCTCTGCATCGCCGGCACGTCGGTGACCAAAGCGGAAGTTGGTCCCCACAGCAATCCGTTTGGCCTGAAGGGTCTCCAACAGAACTGAATCTGCGAACTCTTCAGCGCTGAGTTGCGCCAGCTCTTTGGTGAAGGGCACCAGCACTAGCTGTTCGATGCCCAACGGTCCGAGTAAAGACAGCTTTTCCTGGGGGAGGTCGAGGCGCAACCGTGTTTCCCCAAACAGCACTTCGCGGGGGTGGGGCCAGAAGCTCACCACGCTAGGAACGGCACCGATCTCTGGATCCAGTCCATCGAGGGCCGCGGCAATCACGGCGCGGTGACCAGCGTGGATCCCATCGAAGCTGCCAAGGGCCAGGGCGGTGGGCCGGCGTGCATCCTTTGGCGAGCAGAGCGGGATCAAAGAGGTGCGGGCCGGACGCTTTGATGGCAAGTTTGAACGACTGACCGACCGGACATGGCAGATCGCCTTGATTTCCAGCAGTTGTCCTTTGGGCTGAAGCGCATGGGCTGGATCCGTTTTTGGATTCAGGTGGTGCTCGGAGTCGTGGTGGTGGGGGTTTTGATTTTCAACAACATTGGCGGAAGTTTGGCCCGTAATGCTGAACGGGCCGTGGGTTTGGGGCCAGGGTTATCGCTCACCACCCTGTCGTTTTTGGTGTTGTTGTACAGCCTCTGGCAAGGCTGGTTGATTGTTCGAATCGGCCGGGCCGTGGACAGTGCAGCGCGACCCACCCGTGGTGAAACGGCACGGCTGATTAAGCGGGGTTTGCTCGCTGATCTTGTGGGCCTCACCTTTGCGGCGATTGGCTATCAAGCCCTGGCCGGAAGTTTGTTCGTTCAAGCCTCAATGCAGACCCCAGGCATCGCCATTGGTGGTGGTGGTTCTGCAGACAATTTGGCGATCACATCGCTCGAGATGCTTTCGGTGTTGAGCAACACCCAAGTTTTATTTGGACATTTGATTGGTTTGATTCTTTCGCTGTGGCTCCTGCAACGCGTTTATCGCACCCAGTAAGCCTTGGGCTTCGAAGCGTGTTCGGCTTGGAGTTGGCGTCGTTTAGTGAACGAGTCAATGAACAGATTCAGTGGACCGACTGATCGTTCAGCTTCAGCTGGGGGAGATCCCCAAGGGGACCTCTCCAGAACAAATCTGGCTGAATAGGGGTGAGTGATGGGCAGTTCTTGTGGATTTGCGCCACGTCGCTCGGCCAGTCTTTGGGCCCTTCGCCTGCTGATTCCAAATCGTTCACCACTTCACCGGCGAGCCAGTAGTAGGCGCGGCCACGCGGATCCTTGCGGGAGCTGAATTGCTCGTCGTATCTCCGGATCGACAGTCGGGTCCAACGAAGGGGGCCCATCACCTCCTTGGCACAGGGCGGAATATTCAAATTGAGCAGCATGTTTTCGGGCCAGTTGCCATGGATGGCTTGTTCACTTACATCCATCGCTAGATCAGCGGCGGCTTGAAATTGGCGCCATTGGAAGCAGGCACTGCTTACCGCAAGTGAGCGAATCCCCTCGAGCGTTCCCTCCATGGCGGCAGCCACGGTGCCGGAACAAAACACATCGGTGCCGAGATTGGGTCCGTGGTTAATGCCGGATAAAACAAGATCAGGTTTGTGTTTCACCAGCTCAAACAGAGCCAGCTTCATGCAGTCGGCTGGGGTGCCACTGCAGGCCCACGCCGTGACGCCTGGGGCAAACAGCTCATCGGCCCGTTCAGCTCGGATGGGGGATTGAAGGGTGAGGCCGTGCCCCGTGGCTGAGCGTTCCTGGTCAGGACAGACAACAGTCACCTCATGGCCCCGGGCTGCCGCAGCTGCCGCGAGGGTCCGAATCCCATCAGCAAATACGCCATCGTCGTTGCTGATCAGAATCCGAAGCGGTGCCATAGGAACGAACGTCTTTGCTCGGAACCTAAACGTCCCGACTGCTTACAGTCTGGTCTTCTTCACGACAGCCCAGTGAGCGCCACGGTCACCCTGCAGCAGCTCACCGATCAGCTGGATGCCCTTGAGCAGGAAGCTGCCGCTGAAATTGCCGAGGCTGTCAACACCCAATCCCTCGAGCAGCTGCGTGTCGGGTTGTTAGGAAAAAAGGGTCGCATTTCCGTAGTCCTCGGAGCCATGGGCAAATTGCCTGGCGAGGAGCGGCCTGTGGTGGGGCAGCGGGCCAATGTTTTAAAAAATCAAGTGCAGACGTTGTTGGCTGAGCGCCTTCAGGCGGTGAAGCAAGCAGCGATGGCGGAACGCATCGCGGGGGAAACCCTCGACGTCACGGCTCCTGCGTCTGGAACGCCAATGGGTCACCGTCATCCATTGATTTCAACAACGGAAGAGATCGTCGACCTCTTTTTGGGGTTGGGGTACAGCGTGGCGGAGGGCCCTGAGGTGGAGCAGGACCACTACAACTTCACAGCCCTGAACATCCCGGAATACCATCCGGCTCGGGACATGCAAGACACGTTTTATTTAAAAGGTGATCTCCTGCTGAGAACCCACACCTCTCCAGTGCAGATTCGCCACCTGGAGCAGAACCCCCCACCGGTTCGCATCGTCGCGCCTGGGAGGGTCTATCGCCGTGATGCCGTGGATGCCACCCATTCGCCGGTGTTCCATCAAGTGGAGGTGTTGGCGATCGATGAAGGCTTGGATTTCAGCCACTTAAGGGGCACTGTGATGGCCTTTTTGAAAGCCTTTTTTGGTGATCTTCCGGTGCGTTTTCGGGCGAGTTATTTTCCATTCACGGAGCCTTCGGCTGAAGTGGACGTGCAGTGGCGAGGGCGCTGGCTTGAGGTGATGGGTTGCGGCATGGTCGATCCTGCCGTTTTGGAAGGGTTAGGACTAGATCCAGAGCGCTACAGCGGTTTCGCGGCTGGGTTGGGGGTTGAGCGCTTCTGCATGGTGCGCCACGGCATTGATGACATTCGCCGGCTCTACACAAGCGATCTGCGTTTCCTCGAGCAGTTTTGATGGGAGTGCGCGTCAACCGAGAAGTTCTTTAATCAAATAGCCAGCAAAATCCCATCGACACGCCGTTCTGCGTAGAGGAGTAGCCGTTGCGCCCATTGTGAGCGGAGTATTCGATCTCGAAATAGCGATACGCCAGTGAAATTTGGGCCGAATTGCCGAGGGCATAAGCAAGACCGGCCTCGATGGTTCCGGATAAATCGTGTTTGCCATTCAGCCCGAAACCGCCTGCATCCATGGCTAGGAAGGCTTGCCAATCTTCTCCAAGGGCAACGGTGGTGTTCATGCCAATGAGGGGCTGCACCCAGGTGTTGTGCCAGGTCTCACTCGCTTCGGACTCAATCTCACGTCGAAGCTTGTGTGACGGCAGGATCCCCTCGACTGTGACGTCATCCTTAAACGACACGTCCATATCCAATGACGCGTCAATCAATCGCATCCCTGCAAAGCCGACGAAACTGACCGCCCCAGGCGTCATCCTTGGCTTTTGAATTGCACCGCCGCGGTAACGAAGCGCAAGATCAAACAGGGTTTGCTCTGTGTCGGTAACTGACTTGATGCTCCCTTCAGAGTTGATCCTTCGTTGCGGAAGCCGAGGGTGGCTTTCATTTTGAATGGGATTGGAGCTCTGCCAGGACGAGACCATTTCGGAGGTGCGGAAGCTGAGATGGTCAAGCCCGGCTTGTAGACCGAAGCGCCCTTTTTCAACAGCAACCTTGCCGCTGAACACGCCGGTGAGCATGTCGAGAACATCGTTGAGATCCAGCGTTTCGCTAGTGATGTTGTTGTTTAGCGTGGTTTTTGAATGGGTTTCAAGCGGGAAGAATCCATAAGCCTCCACATACAAGCGGGTGTTGTTGTCACTTTGTTTTGTATTGTCTTCCGCATTGACTGGAAGGGTCATTGAAGAGAACAGGCAGGCTGTTGCCAGGCCCAGTAGCAAATTGATTCGCATGTAATTTATTGCGGATTTTTGATACGTTGATCTTCAAAAATGAGCCATTAAAGTGCCTTTCGAACTGCACCCATAAGAGGATTTTGTACAGGTGATGCTACGCCATATGTCACCACCAGGCCTTGCCCTCCTGGGAAGGTTGATGTGCGGGGATTGTAGTTCTTATTAATCACGACATCAGCGTCGTACCAGTTGTTGGCGCTCCAGATGTTGCCAGCATCATCAACAACAACATCTGTTGTGACTTGGATGACTCCGCTTTGATAATTATGAATTACGTCGCCGGTTGTTTTTCCCTCAGGACACGTGGATGGGTCCGTTCCACAGATGTGGATCAGACTTTGGCCGTAAAGGTTGCCAACCCAAACATTGTCGTTTCCGTCAATCGTCACACCCCACGGCACGAAGGCGACATCGCCAGCGATTCCATTTTTGATAATCTCCAGATCAGGAGAAATTAAGGCAAGATTTCCTAGGGTTTTAAGCCCAGGATTGACTGCAGCAAAGGCAGCACCAGCCTCGAACTCTTCCATAATTGTCTTGGGCTGTTGAGGTGGGTTTGGTGTTCCAGGTGGCATGACGGCACCGGCAGGAAGTGCACCTGTGGGTGAATTGGATTGTTGCGATAACCAGGCGTTGCCCTTGGAATCAATCGCAAGGCCACGGGCTCCAAGTGCCACTGTGACTGTTTTGTATTGATCAGGTGAATCACCTTCAATCACTGTGAGCTTGTTGTTGAAGCTGCTCGTCACCCAAACCCGATTTTGATTATCGACCGCAACACCAAATGGGGCTTGAAGCCCTTCGAATGAGAGTCGTTTCCCTTTTGTGAAATCACCGTCGGGAAACTGAATCATGTAATTACTGGTGTTGTCTGCGATCCAGACATCACCATTTTTAGATGTTCCAATCCCTTGGAGCTGACCAACCTCTTGATCAATCGTCGCTGGCCCAAGAGCTCGTCCATCTTTGAGGTCAAACACGCCAACTTTGTTGTTGAACGTGCCCACCCATGCATATTTTTCTGAAATGCCCGTTCCCCAGCCAACGCCATCGAGGCCCTGCCCGTTGTAACCGGTGATTGGCGGTGATTGCGCTGTACCTGTTTGGTCGAAGTGCGTCATGCCACCACCAATGCTGTTGACCACACCTGATTGCGATCCGGGCATCCAGTTGGCACCGCTCCACAGGTGTCCCTTTTGGTCAAAGCCCAATTTCCCAAGGGCTAACGCACCACCACCTTGAAACCTGATTGACAAGGAAAAACTTTCTGGTTGAAACAGCAGGTATGGAAGTGATGCGATCGCTCTTCTTTCATTGTTGTTGTTCAGTGGATAATTTTTGTCGAATAATTTGTATAATCTTTCTGTATTTTTCCACGGTAATTTTGCAATGCTTGTCATCGCATCAAGGCTGTTCTCGGTTCCTGTTAGTTCGAGAAGTTGTGTGCAGCCCTTTTCTTGATTTGCGTTTCCACAAAGTGCTAATAGGTTGGAAAGAACGTTGACGCGGGCAGCGGTTTCTGAGCTCAGTAAATTGAATCCATTGAGCAAAGTTTTTCCGAATTGCCCTGTGCTCTGATCAACTAAATGTCTGACGTGTCCAGATCCAATCGCTAAAGCATTCTTGCTGCCAATGAGTTGATTGCCCTTTAATTGCTGAGCATTAGGCCAGACGGAGCCCACGGTTGTTCGTTCATTAATCGCTACTTCTCCATTCACTGTTTCGTCAAGAACAGTGAGCATGCTGAGGCGATCAACATTTGACTTGTTGACTGTCCCGCCAGAGGCGATGAGGTAGTGAATGGTTCCGTCTTTTGGTTTGACGGATACCGCAAAGCTTCCGTCTTTTTTGGAACGAATCGCCTTGACTTGTTGAGGCTTCTGCCCGCCCCTTGTTGTCCAGAGGGTGACGGAGGCGTCTGCAACAGGCTTGCCCATCACCGAGACCGTGCCGCGCACTTTGTTGCGAATGCTGGCTTCTGCCCTTTGCTCGCCCCCGAATCCAGCAAGGCTGATGCCCAGACCTGCGATCAGCAGTCCACGATTCAATGTTTTGAACTGGTTCATTGAATCGGAGTGGTGTTGTCACCTTGCTAAGGGGGGGCAGCCGATCTGCCATCCCCTCGATTGGCTTCCTGTACGAATGGGCTCATGTCAATCCCCCTTAAAGTAAGGGTGTTGTTTTTCTTGTTCGATCAGTGCCCCGAATTGGACTGATCGTGAACGATGGCAAGCCGTTGGCGGAACAAACGGCTGACACAATTCAGCAACGCTTAGAAGCCGCTGGTCAGGAGGTGGTCCGTGCCAGCAGTGCCGGTGGGATGGTCGGTTTTGCCAACCCTGATCAACACTTGCGGATGCTGGGCTACGGCGCCTGCGTCCCAGAGGGATTTGATGCATCGATGGCCCTGGCCATCGTGCTGGGAGGGGATGGAACGGTCTTGTCGGCTGCCCGTCAGACGGCGCCGGTGGGTGTACCAATTCTCACGATTAATACGGGTCATCTCGGCTTTTTGGCAGAGGCCTATCTGGGGGATTTGGATCGAGCCCTGGAGGTGGTGCTTACCGAGCAGTGGACGATTGAAGAGCGCAGCAATCTTGTGGTGAGTGTGATGCGGGGTGAGCAGCGTCGCTGGGAAGCGCTTTCGCTTAACGAGATGGCACTCCACCGAGAGCCGCTCACCAGCATGTGTCACTTCGAGATTGCGATCGGCCGCCATGCCCCCGTTGATATCGCCGCTGACGGGATCATCCTTGCGACGCCCACCGGTTCCACTGCTTACGCCCTTAGCGCGGGTGGACCAGTGATTACACCCGATTGTCCAGTGCTGCAGCTCACGCCGATTGCCCCCCACTCCTTGGCGTCCCGGGCCCTCGTCTTCAGCGACCGTGAACCGGTCACCGTGTTCCCGGCCACCCCAGAACGGCTGATCATGGTGGTGGATGGAACTGCTGGCTGTTACGTGTGGCCGGAGGATCGTGTGTTGATTCGTCGCAGTGACCACCCCGTGCGTTTCGTCCGGCTTGTGGACCACGAATTTTTCCAGGTGTTGCGCAACAAGCTCGGTTGGGGATTGCCCCACATCGCCAAGCCCGACAAGGAATGACGGAGGCTTTGCTGCTTCTGGTGGGGGGTAGTGCTGTTGCACTCGCTCCCCGTCTGTTGGCTTCGGGTTACAGCACCGTCGACTTGACGAACTTGGAGTTAACGGACTGGGCTGGGCTGAAGAACCAAGGGCCGGTGGCTGCTGTTCTTGCTGCGGAGCAACGCCACGCCATTCCATTGCTGCGTCATCGTTGTGCCGGCTTGCCGCTTTTGCTCGATCTGGTGGTCGACAGCGTGGATGCTCGAGCTGAATTCCTGCAAACCGGTGCGGATGATTTTTGGTTGTCTGGGAGTGCCCCAAGCGATCTATTGATGCGGCTGCGGTTGCATTGCACCCTCTCGCAACGGCAACCAAGCCGACCTTCGCTACTGCAATTGAAGAACGACGACCTTTGCTTGGATCCATCAACGCGGGAGGTTTGGCGCGGAGGTCGAGCCCTCGACCTCACAACACGGGAGTTCATGTTGTTGCTCACCCTGCTGCAACATCAGGGACGTGTTTTGAGCCGTGATCAGTTGCTGCAGCAGGTCTGGCAAGACGAGCGGGCCAGCAGCGGCAATGTTGTGGAGGTGTATGTGCGGTACTTGCGCCAAAAACTTGAGGCTGAGGGTGAAGGCAGGCTTCTTCACACCGTCCGGGGCCGTGGTTACTGTCTCGGCCCTTCTGCTGCGGAGGGTTGATTGGCGATGGATGCCCCACCCGCCCTTCCGTTGCCCCAACAGCTGCCATTAACGGCGCAATGGTGCATCGAGCCGCAGCTCTGCATTGCCTTGGAGGTGGCCCAGACCTCTGAGCAACAGAGGCTTGGCCTGATGCAACGTCCGCCATTGCCTCCCCTGCGCGGCATGTGGTTTCCGTTTAACACCCCGCGGCCACTGCGTTTCTGGATGCTTCATACCCTGGCGCCGCTGGACATGATTTTTGTGCGGGAGGACACCGTGGTGTCGATTCAGTCAAGAGTGCCCGTGTGCCCAGAGTTGCCTTGCCCCAGCTATGGCCCGCGTCAGTTGGCAGACGGGGTGGTGGAACTGGCGGCTGGCGAAGCAGAACGCCTTGGCATCGAAACGGGCGATATTGTGCAAATTGGAACGATTCCGTAACTAAGTAGTGTTGATATAGTCACGATTTCGTGCCGCTTACGGTTAGGATTGGATTCATGGGCACAAGCCGCGTGCCATCGCTAAGGGGTTGGCCGCGCCAGGCCTGGAGTTGGTTAATGCGGATCGTCATGTTGGCGTCCTCGAGTATCCGCCGCACACCACTGAGGCTCTCCATGGTGGCAAGAGGCACCACCACGATGCCCGTTGGCTCCATGCGTTCCAAGACGAGTTGCAGCAATGTGTTGCGTTGGCGTCCGCCGCCTCCCACCAGCACACGGTTGGGTTTCTGGAGATCCTGCGGGATCTCAACCGGGAGCTCCCCCCGTAAAAGATCGATGGCATTGGCTTCGAGCACCGCTGCTGGGCGTACCCCCAACCGTTCGGCATTGGCCTTGATCAGTGCGGCGCCTCCAGCCCGTTGTTCGACCGCCATGAGTTGCAGTTGCGGCTGCAATCGCAACGCTTCGAGCCCAACGCTTCCTGTGCCGGCACCCAAATCCCAAAGCACTCCTTGCTCCGGTGGATTGAGATCGGCCAGCAGTTGGATGCGAATTTCCCGTTTGGTCATCAGACCTGGGTGGTCGCTGTGCTGCAGGTACGCCCCATCATCGAGGCCAAAGAGGGGATAGGTCTTTGGATCTTGTGGCGCTGGTTCCTTGGCGATCAGCACCGCAATCAAAAGCCGATGCAGATTGAGGGGGAGATTGTCATCCGGTGCGATCTGCTGAATGCGTTCTTCCGGGTGACCGAGGTTTTCGCATAGCCAAAGGTCGTAGCTGGCTTCAAGACCACTACTGGCGAGCATCCGCCGCACGCTGTTGGCGCCGCCTTGATTTGGATCGGTGAGAACAGCAAGCGCCGCGGGACGCTTCTGGAGGGCCTGGCTCAGGACGTTGGGGTCTCGACCGTGGAGGCTCACCCAGGTGGCGTCTTGCCAGGGGCGGCCAATGCGGGCAAAGGCCAGCTGCAGCGAGGTGGGGGCTGGGTGAAAGCGCAGACGCGCAGTGCCGAGCCGATCCCCCAGCATGCGGCCGATGCCAAACCAGAGGGGATCGCCGCTTGCCAGCACCACCCCCGGAACTGTCGCGTCCACGTCTTGGAGCGCGTCCACCAAGAGGCGGGGATCGTCGCTGTCGATCAAGGGTGTGGGCTGATTGAGCCAAGCGTTGAGTGCCGGCTGAAGTCGGCGCGGTGCCGCAATCCAGTGCGCCTCACGGATCAGTTGTTGTTGAGCCGTTGCTAAGGAGGCTGGTGCCCCGGCATCGGTTCCGATCACATCGATCATCCAGGCATTCTGGTGGGAGGTATGGCATTGCTGGTGGGTCATCGTCCCCCACGTTCAGATCTCTTGGTGATTGCCGGTTTTATTCGGCCCTGGGTGCTTTGGCGTGGATTGTTTGTTGGTCGCCCCTTCCTTGCTCGTTGGTCATCAGCTGTGGTGATCACGTTGAGCGGCCTGCTGGTGGAACCATTGGCCTGGGTCCAATCTCTGCTGATTCGTCGTCAGCTGAGGGCGCGCCAACTTCCGCCCGACCCCATCGTGGTGATCGGTCATTGGCGGAGTGGAACGACTTACCTGCATCAGCTGCTCGCCAGTGATCCAGCCGCTGCCACGGTTCGTAATTCCCTGATGGTGGCTCCCCAGGTTGCTGTTCTATTGCGTTCGCTGATCGTCCTTTTATTGGCCCGGTTGATGTCGGCGCGTCGACCCATCGATGCGGTGGCTTGGGGGCCGGAGGATTCACAGGAAGATGAGCTCTGCATCGCCAAGCTCACCCTCGACACCAACATGGCGGGGGTGGCATTTCCATTGGATTACCTCATTCATTTTCGGCGGAGTGTTCTGCTCACCACCCGCCGCTTTGAACGTCATTGGTTAGATATCACGCGTCTCACCTGGTTGCATGACGGTGCTGGACGGTCGCACCTAGTGATCAAGAACCCCGCCCATACCGCTCGGGTGCCCATGGTGTTGAAGCACTTCCCGAAGGCACGGTTCATTTTTTTAAATCGGGAGCCGATTGATTCGATTCGGTCTCTTGTTCAGGTGAAGCAACGCATGTCTGGTCTTGTGGGGTTGCAACCGCTGCCCACCGAGATCACTCAAGTTGAAGACACCGTGACGGCCCACCGCGAGCTGATCCAGGCGTTCGAAACGTCGCGGCAGCTCATTCCGGCGGGTCAATTGATCGAGGTGAACTACGCCGATTTGATCCAACAACCCTTCGCAGTTGTGGAAAGCATTTATGAGGCTTTCGGCCTTCCAAGTTGGAGCACAGCGCAAGCTCCTATTCGTCAACGCATCGAACAGTCGTCGACCTATCGAGCTGATCCAGTGGCCCTTGAGCCGCTAGCGGAACAGCGCCTGCGGGAGCTCTTGGGGGTGTGATGAACAGCTCTTTAAGACAACAGCCTGAACGTCGACAGCGGCTGCATGAATTGGTGCTGGCCTTGATTGCAAGGGAAGAGGAGTTGCCATTGATGGATGAAGAATGGCCAGAGGTATCGAGCGGAGCTGCTCCAGCCCGTTGGTTGGATCAAAACCGCCGCACTCTGCATCGCTATCAGGCTCTGGTACGGACAGCGGTCACCCTGGATGCGCTGATCGATGCGGAAGACACGCCGCAGGATTTAACCCCTGGCTGATGCTCCTAAACCTGGCAATCTGGGGACATCTCTAAGCGCTCCATGACTGGACTGGGTTTCTCCGCTTTGCGCGGGATGCTTCGCCGTGGTTCCAGTCCTTGGACCCCGCCATTAGCGAGTTGGAGCCGACCGTTTGGCCTCGGTTGGGACCAGCCCTACAGCGTCCGTTATGCGAGCAATCTCGATGATGGTCCGAACCACGGCATGCCGCTGGGGGGATTAGGTGCTGGATGCTTCGGCCGCGCCCCCGATGGCAACACCAATCTGTGGCACCTTGATGGTGGGGAACATTGGTTTGGAACGCTCCCCGATTGCCAGTTCTCTCTTTGGGAAAAGCAGGGTGATGATGTGCGCGCCCATGCCCTTGCCGTTGCGCCGGAGGGTGATGCGTCGCGTCCAGATGCTGCGGCATCGCTTCCGGCTTGGAGTTGGTACCCCGCTAGTACGAACAAACGCTGTACAGGCACCTATGCCGCCCGATATCCGCTGAGTTGGACCCACTACGACGGGGTGTTTCGTTCCGGGGTGCTGTGTGAAGCGTTCAGCCCGATTCTTCCGGGCGATTACCAACGCAGCAGTTATCCGGTAGCGGTGTTTTGTTGGCAGCTTGCGAACCCCACCGATCAACCGTTGGAGTTGTCGTTGATGGTGAGTTGGCGCAACACCGTTGGCTGGTTCACCAATACCGATGCTTCAGCGGAAGTTCACTTCCGTGATGACGGAAGCCCTGAACACAACTATTCCCCAGCCATTGGCCGTGGCGCAGGGCAACGCAACCGTGCCCACAGCGAGTCAGGACTTACCGGTGTTCTGATGGAGGGGCGATCGTCCGAGCCGATTCAGGAGGGGGAGGGCCAATGGTGTCTTGCCGTTCCCGACGATCTAGCCGGCGTTGAAGTGTTGCGCTGCAGCCGCTGGGATCCCAGCGGAGATGGCTCAGACATCTGGACTCCCTTTTCTGCAGAGGGAAGAATTCCGGAAAGCGATAACGATCGTGAGAGCCGCGCTGGCGAGCAGGCCAGTGCCGCCATGGTGGTGAAATTCATCTTGGCTCCAGGGGAATCACGCGAGATTCCAGTGGTGATCAGTTGGGATCTGCCGATTACAGCCTTTGCCTCCGGCTGTGCGGACCGCCGTCGCTATACCGACTTCTTTGGCAGCGATGGCCGAAATGCAGCTGCGATCGCAGCGGAAGCCTTGAGGGATTGGAGTGATTGGCGAGGGCGAATTGAGGCTTGGCAGCAACCCGTTTTGGAGCGGAAAGCTTTGCCGGAACCTGTGCGCATGGCTTTATTCAATGAGCTCTACGACCTCTGCAGTGGTGGCAGCCTCTGGACGGCGGCGACGGCGCAGGATCCCTACGGCCGATTTGGGGTTCTGGAGTGTCTTGACTACGCCTGGTACGAAAGCTTGGACGTTCGTTTGTACGGCTCCTTGGCGTTGCTTCAGCTCTGGCCCGAGCTGGATAAGGCTGTCTTGCGCAGTTTTTCCCGTGCGATTCCGGCCCATGACGCAACCCAACGCCCCATCGGTTGGTACTTCACCCAAGGCCGGGGAAGGGTTGAGGCCGATCGCAAGGTCGCAGGTGCGACCCCCCACGATCTGGGCGCTCCGAATGAGCTGCCTTTTGATGCCACCAACTACACCGCCTATCAAGATTGCAATCTCTGGAAAGATCTGGCCAGTGACTTCGTTTTGCAGGTGTGGCGAACCTTCCAGCTCGCGCCAACCGGTGAAGATTTGAACTTTCTGGCGGATTGCTGGCCATCGGCGGTTCGAGCCTTGGATTACCTCAAGGGTTTTGACGTCAATGACGACGGTCTACCGGATAACGGCGGAGCGCCGGATCAAACATTTGATGATTGGCCCTTGAAAGGGGTTAGCGCCTATTGCGGGGCGCTTTGGATCGCAGCGTTGGAAGCGGCATTGGCGATGGCGCAACGGCTGCAGCTCGACCTTGGCCTCGACACCACCGTGGAGCAGCGCCGCTTTGGGCAGTGGCTTGAACAATCGAGGAGCAACTTTGATCGTTTGCTTTGGAATGGCGAGTACTACGAAATCGATGCTGAAAGCGGAACGCCTGTGGTGATGGCGGATCAGCTCTGTGGTGATTTCTATGCGCGTTTGTTGGGCTTGCCATCTGTGGTGAGTGACGCCAATGCCCTTAGCACCTTGAATGTGGTGCGGGACGCCTGCTTTGAGCGTTTCGAGGGCGGCACCCTTGGCGTCGCTAACGGCTTGCGACGCGATGGAACTCCACTCGATCCAAATGGAACGCATCCGCTTGAGGTGTGGACTGGAATCAATTTCGGGATTGCCAGCTATTTCCGTTTAATGGGCCAGAGCGATACGGCTTTAGCGATTACTGGAGCGGTGGTGAATCAGGTGTACTCCGGTGGCTTGCAGTTCCGAACGCCTGAGGCGATAACAGCTGTGAACACCTTCAGGGCCTGTCATTACCTCAGAGCCATGGCGATTTGGGGCTTGTGGGCTACCGACACCGATTGGGCTGAAATCCCAGGTGCTTCTGAGCGTTGAAGCGTTGCACTGGGTGATTCTCCGAAAAAGAGGCGATAGTCCCTCGCAAAATGGTTTCGGCTTTGGAAGCCGTAATGGGAGGAGATGCTCCGCACCGTGTGGTGCCCCATGTTGTGTCGAATCTCGGGATGACTCAGCGCAAGGTGGACTTGTCCGAGTCGAATATTTTTCATCAAGGTCATCGGCCCAAGACCGAAGGTGGATCGACAGTTCTGAACCAGTGATGAACGCGAAGCAAAAATCGTGGCTGAGAGGTCATCCAATTTGATCGCGTTATTGGGGTTCTCGAGTCCCCAGAGGAGCATCTCCCGCATCAATTGCGCTTGGTGGGTTGGCTCACCATTACTGCTGCCAAGAAAGACCTCCGGATGGAAACATTCCAGCAGGGCTCCTTCAATGAGGCTTTCTTGTGAAACCCCATTGGTGTGATTGTTGGGTTGCAACAGTGTTTTGAGCTGATTGAAATGCTCGGGTTGAAGTTGCAAGGAATTGTGCCGATCGAGGCAATCAACAAGTTTCTGCTCGCCGTGAATTTGAGCGAGGTCTTGAAGACGTTGCGTCTTAAAAATCGCCATGGTGGTGTGGGCACCCGGCGACATTTGAAAGTAAGAGTCCTTGAGTCGCGTGCTGAATCCGTGAATGCTGCAAGGGTTGAGAGATTCGCCTCGAACCCGATGAAGGTTGATGTTCTCGGTCTGCTCAAGTCCAATGACCGTTTTTTCTAGGCTGCGACTCCCTTCCACCACCAATCCCTGATTGGTCCGAATTGAGAGGATCGGAAGGGTGCTGCTTCCATACACTTCAAAGTTGCCCCTCAGCTCGCCTGGGGTGATTTGAACAGCTTTAACGTCGTAGCCAACAGCAGCGAAGCAGGATTCAAATTCCCAAGCCGTCCGAAACGACCTGCTTCGGACGGCGCGCTCACACTGTTTTGGAGTCGGCTGATATTTGTGTTTATGCAACGTCTGCATTTTTCCATTATCACAGATTTCGTCGGAGATGGGTAGTGCGATGAAATCTGCTGATCTTTTTGTTTCTCAAATCATTCATCAGAATGATTGGTCTGAGTAACGTTCCAGCCATTCACCCAGAAATTCGTCCAGATGCGCCGTTTGATTTGCTCTCTCTTGGCTGCTCTGGCGTTATTGGTCTTAACGCCTGGCATCGCCTGGGCTCAGGTCCATCAGCATGAAAGTGAATCCGGTGTTGCCATGGTCCGATCGCTGGAGAGCCTGCGCGATCTCGACTACGACAGCTGGCAAGCGGTGGCCTATCGGGAGGGCAAACCGGGGGAACCCGTGGTTCTTAGAATCGTTGGTTATCCCGGCAAATTGCGCATTGACCATCCCGTCGGACTCCAGGTCTTAGCTGGCCGCCGCACATGGGTGCTCGACGACATCACCTTGGATAATCCGGTCTTGGCAGGTGACGGTCGTGACGCTGCTGTGGAATTTGCGCTGGACCCCTTGCTCAACGACCTCACCAACAACCGACCCTTGCGCATTGTTCTGCCTGGGGTGATTACGGAGTTGCCTGTTCCTCCCTATGTGGTGGGTGAGTGGCGCTCGCTTCAGGACCTGCCCTTGAGCTGATGTGGGATGCCTGGATGCGGCGGGCGTTGGCGTTGGCTGCCCTTGCCGATGGACACACCAGCCCGAATCCCCTCGTGGGAGCTGTTGTTCTCGATCAGCATGGGTGTCTGGTGGGGGAAGGGTTTCACGCGCGGGCTGGTGAGCCCCACGCTGAGGTGGGTGCCTTGGCCCAAGCCGGTGATCGGGCGAAAGGCGGAACTCTTGTTGTGACCCTCGAACCCTGCTGTCACCACGGCCTCACCCCCCCCTGTGCCGATGCAGTTTTAAAAGCTGGTATCCATCGGGTGGTGATTGCCCTTGAGGATCCAGATCCAAGGGTCGCTGGGGGAGGAATAGCGCGACTCCGGTCTGCAGGGCTTGAGGTGATGAGTGGGGTTTTGCAGGCGGAAGCCGTGTTCCAGAATCGGGCTTTCCTGCATCGGGTCCGCACTGGTCGCCCCTGGGGGACGCTCAAATGGGCGATGGGTCTGGATGGGCGCAATGCCTTGACCAATGGAGAGAGTCAATGGATCAGTGGACCAATGGCACGGCAGTGGGTGCATCAACTCCGCTCCAAATCAGACGCGGTGATCGTTGGTGGTGGCACCGTGCGTACGGATGATCCATTGCTCACCAGCCGCGGACGGCGGATGCCCGAGCCCCTACGGGTGGTGTTGAGTCGAAGCATGGAGCTCCCCGAACTAGCGCAGCTTTGGGATACAACGCTCGCTCCAACGCTCGTGGCCCATGGACCTGAATCCCAGGATCGGCCGTTCCCCTCCGGCCCGCAACGCCTGCTCCTTTCAGCCTCTGAACCAGAACCCTTGATGCAGGAGCTGGCGAACCGTGGTTGCAATCGTGTGCTCTGGGAGTGCGGTCCTGAGTTGGCAGCCGCTGCTATTCGTCAGGGTTGTATCCAAGACGTTGCCGCTGTGGTGGCTCCCAAGCTCATGGGCGGGGTGCCGGCGCGAACACCCCTCGGAGATTTGGGTTTCACGGCCATGGATCAGGTGGTCGCCGGATCTTTTCTCAGCCCTGTTCCCTTGGGAGACGATTGGCTGTTTCAGTTCAAGCTCACTCCCTAGGTCCCTGCTCCGACTCAATGATGGTTCGCTCCAGGTTGTTGGCAAAGCGACCGATTAGGACACCCATCACGGCAGCCAGGTAAAGCGGTCCGGCAATGCTGGTAGCCACACTCACCATTCTTGAGAGCGGCAGCATCGGATTGATATCTCCAAAGCCCACGGTGGTGAGGCAAACAAAGGCGAAGTAGTTAATTGTCGAAAACACATGGGAGGTGGCAAACACACTCGTCCCTGCACCGACTGGAAATTCGAGTGGTTCGAAGCTGCCCGGCTGGATGGTTTCCAGGGCGCTCATCACGAGGCCGGCGGTCAGCCCGATGTGGAGGTAGCCCGCTGTCGCACCCATCAATAACGATTCGCTCACGTTGGGTTCTTGGGCGAAACGTTTGACAAGGCGGATCACACTCCAGCCCACCAGCAAACTCCAGCTCAGGGCGAGGGGAACTCCGCTGTAAATCAATTCATGGGGGGTGAGCAGCCAGATCCACATCGACAACACAGCCAGCAAACCAAGGCAGCGGTACAGCCGATCAGCCCAAATTGGGGCTAAGCCATCGCGCACCATGACTTGCGTCAGCGTGAGCGCGATCAAGGTGTAGCCCACGTGGGTGGTCCAGATCAGCCGCGGAAAGGCGAAGCCCACCATCACGATCAAGGTGAATAGGAGCAGCAACTTGAGTTGCAAGCCTCCTTTGCGTTGCAATCGCGAAGCCCACCTCAAAGCATTCAGCCAGCACTGGGTTCAGGGTCATCCCCCCGTCGCGGCTGTCAACCGTCTGTTTCGTAAATAGCCCGAGCACAGAGGTGTTTAGAGCAGGTTGAGCTGTTCCGCTGCAGAGGCATTGGCAGATGGATGCCTGCAACTCCAACCCTGTTCAGCGATGGGAGTAAGCATCGGTTCAAGGGCATGGCGATGGTGTTGGTCGCCAGGTTCCAGCCACAGCTCCTCAAGACCGTTGGGAATAATCACGGGCATCCGGTTGTGCAGCGGTTTCACCAAGGCATTGGCCTGGGTGGTGATGACGCAGCAGGTTTCGACTTCGCTGCCATCAGGCCCCACCCAGCGATCCCAGAGCCCCGCCAGCCAAAACATGGCCTGGTCGTTCCGACCGATTTGATGGCCTTTTTCAAAAAAGCTGCTGCTCGGTAAGAGGCAGCGGTGATGGCGCCAGGGCCCGCGGAAGGATGGTTTCTCCGCAATGCTTTCAGCCCTGGCATTGATCGGCCGATGACTGGCGACTGGATCTTTGGCCCAGCCCGGCAGCAGTCCCCACAGCATGTGTGCTGCTCGACTTTGGCCATGTTCACGTCGGAGTGCCAGTACGGGCTCTCCGGGCCGAATCAGCGCCCGTGGGGCGTAATGCTTCAGCCATGCAGCATCGTCTGCCTTCAGCCATGGCTTCAGCTGACGCGCCAATTCACCGGTTGTTGATTCGAGGCAATAGCGACCACACATCTTTAAAACGTTAGGGGCCGTTCGGTTCTCACACCCATGCTGGCGTCACGCTTCGCGCCATCCCTCGTAGCGTGAGGAGAGTGCAGGCGTGGGCTATGCCGATCCGTCAGGACGACAACCAACCGAACCGTCGTTTCGGAATCATCAACCTGGTGTTAATCGGCTTTGGAGTGTTGCTGCTAGTGAGCAGTTTCATCCCAAGCAACGGTATGCAGCAGGTGCCGAGGGTTCCTTATTCGTTGTTCATCGACCAAGTGAATGATGGCGCCGTAAAACGGGCGTTCATCACGCAAGATCAAATTCGCTACGAGTTGTCGGCCCCGGAGGAGGGAACACCTCCTGTGTTGGCCACAACGCCGATTTTCGATATGGATCTCCCCCAACGCCTTGAGGCAAAGGGAGTTGAGTTCGCTGCAGCGCCCCCGAAAAAACCAAATATTTTCACCACGATTTTGAGTTGGGTGGTCCCACCACTGATTTTTATCTTGGTTCTGCAATTCTTTGCGCGTCGCTCGATGGGCGGTGGTGCTCAGGGAGCCCTCAGTTTCACCAAGAGCAAAGCAAAGGTTTACGTCCCGGATGAAGAGTCACGCGTCACCTTTGCTGATGTGGCTGGGGTGGATGAAGCAAAAGACGAACTTACTGAAATCGTTGATTTCCTCAAAACTCCTGAGCGCTATGCAGAAATTGGAGCCCGTATTCCCAAGGGTGTTTTGTTAGTTGGCCCTCCTGGTACTGGCAAAACATTGCTCTCCAAGGCTGTTGCTGGTGAAGCAGAAGTTCCCTTCTTTATTATTTCCGGCTCAGAATTTGTAGAACTCTTCGTTGGTGCGGGTGCCGCTCGCGTTCGTGATTTGTTCGAAGAGGCCAAGAAAAAAGCCCCTTGCATCATCTTTATCGACGAACTTGATGCCATCGGTAAGAGTCGTTCTGGCTCGATGGGAGTTGTCGGTGGAAACGACGAGCGCGAACAAACGCTCAACCAATTGCTCACGGAGATGGATGGTTTCGCGGCCCAGGACAAACCCGTCATCGTTCTTGCGGCGACCAACCAACCCGAGGTTCTCGATGCGGCTCTGTTGCGTCCCGGTCGCTTCGATCGTCAAGTCCTAGTCGACCGTCCAGATCTTTCCGGTCGTAAAACAATTTTGGAGATCTACGCCAAGAAAGTGAAATTGGCTGAAGGAGTTGACCTCGACAGCGTGGCGCAAGCCACCAGTGGATTTGCTGGTGCTGATCTAGCCAACCTTGTGAATGAGGCCGCCCTGCTAGCAGCTCGAGTAAAACGCACTCGAGTTGAGCAGCAGGATTTAGGTGAAGCCATCGAGCGTGTTGTCGCTGGCTTGGAGAAGAAGAGTCGTGTGCTTCAGGATGATGAGAAAAAAGTCGTGGCTTATCACGAAGTTGGCCACGCCATCGTTGGTCACCTGATGCCGGGTGGCAGCAAGGTTGCCAAGATTTCAATCGTTCCTCGGGGCATGAGTGCCTTGGGTTACACCCTTCAACTCCCCACAGAAGAACGGTTCCTCAATTCCAAGGAAGATCTTCAGGGCCAAATCGCCACGCTGTTGGGTGGCCGCTCGGCAGAGGAGATTGTTTTCGGAAAAATCACCACTGGTGCGGCGAATGATCTTCAGCGGGCCACAGATCTCGCGGAGCAAATGGTTGGGACCTATGGGATGAGCGACACCCTTGGACCGTTGGCCTACGACAAACAGGGGGGAGGACGTTTCCTTGGCGGCAATAACAATCCCCGCCGATCTGTGAGTGATGCCACAGCCCAAGCGATCGACCATGAAGTGCGGGGTCTAGTGGATAAAGCCCACGACGATGCCCTGTCGATCCTGCGTCAAAACATGGGACTTCTTGAAACCATTGCTCAGAAGATTCTCGAGAAAGAAGTGATTGAGGGCGACGATCTGAAACAGATGTTGGAGGCGAGTGTTCTTCCGGAAGGCGTTAGCGCTTGACGTGTGGCCCTTCCATCCCCGATAACTGTCCTTTAGAGCGTCGCAATGGCTTTCGCTGCTGAAGGGGTTGCAGCCCCTCTCGTGGGGCTGCATGGTCGTGATTACCTCTCCTCCGCAGATGGTTCCGCCGGTGAAACGGCAGCGCTTCTCACCCTGGCGGCACAGCTGAAATCAGGGGACCGACGCATCGATCTCGGTAACCGTGTTCTGGGATTGATCTTCACCAAGGCCTCCACCAGAACGCGGGTTAGTTTCCAAGTGGCGATGGCCCGACTCGGTGGTCAAACGGTGGATCTGAATCCAACCGTGACGCAGCTGGGCCGCGGCGAACCGTTGCAAGACACAGCGCGTGTGTTGAGTCGCTACTGCGATTCCTTAGCGATCCGTACCTTTGCGCAACAGGAACTCGTTGATTACGCCCACTGGGCGTCGGTTCCGGTGATTAATGCCCTCACCGACCTTGAACATCCCTGCCAAGCCCTGGCGGACTTCCTCACGATGTTGGAAGTGCATGGAGATCTTCCTGGACAAACGTTGGCTTACATCGGTGATGGCAACAATGTTGCTCACTCCCTCATGCTTTGTGGGGCCTTGCTCGGGGTGAACGTGCGGATTGGTTGTCCGGAGGGATTTGAGCCGCTGTCTGGGGTGTTGGACCAGGCCAGATCCCTGGCACAACATGGGGCTTCCATCGAGATTTGCACCGATCCCGTCAAGGCGGTGGCGGGGGCCCAAGCGGTGTACACCGATGTCTGGGCGTCGATGGGCCAGGAAGATGAACAAGCTGAACGGGAAGCTGCTTTTGCAGCGTTCTGCGTGGACCAGGCCTTAATGGATCAAGCCGCCAAGGATGCGATTGTTCTGCATTGCTTGCCTGCTCACCGCGGTGAAGAGATCACCGCTGAGGTGATGGAAGGTGCCTCCAGTCGGATTTTTGATCAGGCCGAAAACCGACTTCATGCACAGCAAGCACTGCTTGCGGCACTGATGGGTGGCCTGTGATGGCCTGAGCTGGCACATTCCCCTTGCAAGCAGGCTTGGTTGGGGGTACAAATGTATTGTTCAATGATTGATTGCTGGTGGCCGCCAACCCCCAGGAGGCTCTGACCTCCGCACAGCAGGAGTTGTACGACTGGCTGTCCGATTACATCGGCACCCATCGCCATAGCCCTTCGATACGTCAGATGATGCAAGCCATGGGCTTGCGTTCTCCCGCTCCAGTACAGAGCCGGCTTCGTCATTTGCAGCAGAAAGGTTGGATCACTTGGCAAGAAGGGCAAGCTCGAACGCTGCAATTGCTCGGTGATGTGGCGGCATCAGTTGGTATTCCCGTTTTAGGCGCTGTGGCGGCGGGTGGTTTGGTCGACACCTTTGACGATGTGCAAGATCATCTAGACCTTGCTCCCGTCTTGGAAACACGCGGCTTGTTTGCCCTCACCGTGAACGGTGACTCCATGGTGGACGCGCATATTGCCGATGGTGATGTGGTGTTGATGGAGCCCGTGGTCGACCCGCAACGCCTCAGGGATGGCACGGTGGTGAGTGCATTGGTGGCTGGCAGCGGCACCACGCTCAAACATTTCCATCGCCAGGGCCCCACCGTTGTGCTGGAGGCAGCTAATCCGGCCTATTCCCCGATTGAGTTGCCAGCGGAACAGGTGCAAGTCCAAGGGAAGCTCGTCGCTGTCTGGCGCCAGGTTTAGGGGTCTTCACGGTGTAAAGTCCTCACGACGAAGGGTTGCTCGAGGGCAATTCCATCGTTTTTGGGGCCATAGCTCAGCTGGTAGAGCACCTGCATGGCATGCAGGGGGTCAGCGGTTCGAATCCGCTTGGCTCCATCAGGAAAACCACAGTCATAGACAAGGTTTTTGGCGGTCATAAGACCGCTTTTTTGTTGTCTGACAACACCCTGCTACAGCCTGCTGGGGCTGTTCTGCTCTAAATCCTGCTCTAGATCCAGGAAGCAGTCATGCCTCCACAGAAGTGGGAACAAACGCTGAGACGCCAGATCAGGGACAACCACGGAAACGGTTGGAATGTCATTGCTCAAAGCGGCAAATGCAAGCTGACGCGCCGCTACGAAGACGGCACCAAGTCGGCCAAGGTGCTGCCTATTGAGTGGAAAGCCACCAAATCGGTGGTGATCTTGAACGCCGTCACACGCGTTCGTGAGTTGGTTGAAACCAGGAACGTCAGCGTTGCTGAGGCCGTCCTTTGGACACTGAGGCACTAGCTGTTCCTGAAGAGCACAACGGCACTGCGGATCAAGGTTGGCCAGCTGTTGTTGAGGAGTATCTGGGCACCAAAGAAGGCCGTCGTACCTCAACGCTGGCTGACCTCAGGACGCGTCTTGATCGTGTTTTGCAGTGCATGAAAAGCAGACCTAAACCACGTGATTCACGGGCGTTGCTGAAGCGGTTTGCGGAACTGCATTTCAAGGGCATGGCACCAGGTGGCCAAGGCAGAAAGCGCAACCTTGGTGATGCCTGTGCGTTCTTGACCTTTGCCGTCAACAAAGCAGGAGCGCCACAGCGTTGGTTGCCACCAGAGAAGGCGTTCATCAATGAACTGATCGGCGTTAGCCGCAACCTCTACCGAGGAGCGGCTAACGCCTCCAGTCAAGCCAGAAGACCTAGCCGCGTTGCTGGATCAAATGGAAGCTGACGGTCGTCATGACCTTCGCCTTGCAACTGGTCTGATTGCGCTGTTTGGTTTGCGTCCTGCTGAGCTGGCTCTGTTGACCGTTAAAGGCGACAAGCTCTACGCCGGTGCCGTTAAGCGGAACATCGCAACGTTGGCGCAGAAGGCAAAGCCACCACGGCGCTGCTTACCGCTGGATATTGCTGGCCGTGAAGGTGAGGGCAAGCGGTTGTTGCAGCTGTATTCATCCGGCTTGGTGAAGCTGCCAGCGGCTGTTTTGAACGAGATCAGCAAGGTTTAAGACAAGGGCACCTTCCAGCAAGTCGGTCACGCGTTTGGGCAGTTGCTGAAGCGTTATGAGCCTTGGAAAAATCTGGTTCGCACCAATGAAGGCGTCACTCCTTATTCGCTGAGACATTCATGGGCCTGGCGCTGTCACGTTTGGTCAAACAATGGTTTGCATGTTCGACAAGCAGCTGCGCTTATGGGTCACACAGTTGCAGTTCACTTGAAGCATTACGGAAGCTGGGTTGATGAAGCCAGTCTGGAAGCGGCAGTTGAGAGATATAACGAAGGATTAGTCGCTGCCGATAACTAAAAAGCGAGGTAATTGGCATGCCATGGGTATACCTGAATTGTGCTATCTGCTGCAGCCTGCTGCCGTTAAACGTGCGCTTATTCGCGATCTGCATCTGAGGCTCCACCACCAATCGCACCAAGCCGTTCAATGCACCAATCGCTGCACCGTATTGATGTGCCTTCTCAGCCTTGTTCATCAGTCGTGCATATGACGCCACACACCATGCAGCTAATTGCGCGTGCGTTTGTGAGTCGATGCTCTCTAACAACGCATCCTGCCCAAGATTTACGTCACGCAGGCTTGTTCGACGACTGCACCCCCACTCCGCTGTCAGGCGTGACACGGCATCAGCAGGCGATAAACCTCCAGCGAGTAATTCAGCAGCTCTACGACGACGTAACTGACGCTCCTTGTAAGTGGTTTTAGCCATGGGTTATCATGCTATCAGCTCAATTTATTTTACTGAAAACAATATATATTACTGAGATGCTAGCCGTTGATCACTTGATCGCCTAATAGCTGGTGCAATGATGAAATTATCTGTATCAATACGGGGGAACGATTCATGCTAGATACAGCCTTGGATTGCACCGTAGACCTGGAAACAAGTAGTTGCAGAATCAAGTAATATCAGATGCGTTTGTATTGCTAAGTTTTTGTGTTGAGGCAAAGGGGGTGCAGTTTATGCTTTTAGTAGATGAATCCTGAAACCCAATGTCATCATATTGTTGATATGTATGTTGGATGATCTAACCTCTGCAAACTGACGCGGGAATCTTTTGGATATGTTGTATTCATCTTGCCGATCAAGCTCTAAAACGGCATATGGAGATTCGGTGCAGATCCTTTCATAGTCTTTGTAGAGAAGACGATTGGGGACTCGGTTGAAGTTGACTCGACCCAAAAAGTCTTGGATCTCTTTGGGGTCGGTAATGCCTGCGCTGATCAGTTTCTTTCTCTGATCTTCTCGTGAGAGTAAGTGAAGTCCGATGGGCTTCTCTGGGAATCTCTCATGCTGAGGGATGACGCCATGGTCTCCTTCGTCGATTTGTGAATAAATTGGTGCGAAGAATGAATAGAGGGTGCCTCCCTTCTTGCTGCAAGCATGGCATGCTTCTAGTGCTGCTGGTAGGTCGTAAATATGTTCAAAGCATGCGACCGAAAAGATGCTGTCGATTGATTCGTTGTTGACTTTCTTGTCGATCTCTTCCGCATTGCAGAAGATTGTTTGTCTCCTCTCGTGGTCGCCGTGCTTGGAGCTATATGTCGAGCCTGACTTGGCTTCAATATAGTCAGGAGATTCGATGTTGATGTATGACTCAATCCCAAGATGTTCGAAGAGTAGGTCGTTGGGAAGTGATCCTCCAATTTCAAGAATAGACTTGCCTAGAAAGTCGCATCGTGCGTGGCATTTGATAAGCTCCTGGTATTGATATCCAAGGTTATGGAAATGCATGCCTGCGCTTCCGATTATTTCCACTTGCTTGGTGTAAATGTAATCTTCCGTATTAAGTGAGTCGTGTTTGAAGAATGCGCGTCCTATGCTATTTGTTCGGTCCCAGTGCCAATCGAATAGCAATCGGAATGCTATGTCGCCGTTGTAGATCTGGGGAAGCTTTTTGAGATACTTCTTCCATTTCTCAATGGTGATAGTGCCTGGATTAAGCTCTCGATCTATAAAGTCCAGAAAGTCCTGAGTTTCCTGCTTCATCTTTGTGCGGTCTGTCTTGTTCTAGATCTCTTTTCATTATCTCTCACCAATCTCCCCCTCTCAGCCTCTCTCCATCCCATCCCCGCATCTGATCCTTTGACGTTTAGTTGGTTACGTAACCAAGCGCAACTCTCACAGCAGTCCTGCAGAGATAAAAGCTTCCTCGACTTGCGATAACGAATCAGGATCTAAATCCATATCAGCGATGACGCTTTGAATCAGATCGCGTGTAAGGCGAAACCATTCCGTGCGTGTCGTTGATCGAGGCCAATCGTCCACAACATCAAGAACTGGTGTTGGAGCGATGTGATCAAGGATGTTGCTCATGACTGCAGTGCTGTTGAAGCAAGTTCACGTTTGAGGCGATCACGTAGGTCCGTAGCAGCGTCACGGTCATCAAGAACACCACCAGCGATGTGTTCGAGATCTTTGTTCAAACCATCGATCTTGAGGTCGAGGTAACGGACGTGTTCCTCAACCTGAGCCTGATAGCGGTGCATGTTGCCGGGCAACCAGGTTTGCCACGTCCAGTCGATGAACGCTTGCGGCATACCGCTATGGATTGGGTCTGCCTCTAGAGCAGCATCACGATCCTTCAGCAAGCGATCCAAGAGCTTGCGGGTGTCATTGGGTGTGACGTGCAGCCATCCCAAGCAAGGGTGTGGTCGTGAAAGCATCAGTACCCGTGGCGACGATGAGTGGCTGGATTAACCCCGGCGTGAAAAGCACGATCACGATCGGCCTGCGCCTGAGCGTTTTGCTGCCGTAGAGCCTCGGTTTGCATGCGCAACGCCTCGACGCGCATGGCTTGGGCCTCGCGCTCCTCGTCGATACGGTGCCGAAGGCTTGGATCAATGCCGCAAAAGTGAGATAGCTCTGCGGAATCTTGTGCAATAAGGCTTGTAAGTGTGAGGTTACTGCGGATTTTGTTGAGGTCTACAGGTTGCCCATAACGTCGTGCCGGTAAGTGGCGCTTTGCACCATCTATTTTGGCGATACGAGCCTCAAGCTGACGGGCCTGAGTTTCCACTTGTGAAGCGGACTGATAAGACGCCTTGATCTGGTCGTCGATTGATTGGTATTCAGCTGACATGGGTTGCTGTGCGACGGCTCTGTGGATTGCTCATTGGATCAAATGACGGCACAGATGGTGCATCGTCATCCGTATCAATTAATGCATACTGATGCTCAACATTTGCCTCCAAGCGAAGACGGTTGATGATCAGCTCAGCCTCGATAGGTAGCTGACGTTTAGGCATTCAAAAAGACTGTTTTAAGATAGTTTTATTGTAGCTTCCTTCGTTAATATGTAACTGGCCAGTCTTACGGTGGCTAGTCGGCGTAGCACAGCGAATAAGGGCTGCTTCGGTGGTCCTTATTTGATGCTTTCAAGGTAGTAATACAACCTTGAGAAAGGGCGACCTAGTAGTGCTGTCAACGGTTCTTGCGCGTTTAAGCCGCTAGGACAGCTCTACTCTAAAAATTACTCTAAAAATTTAATACTTCTGCTCTGGCCTAGTCGTACCAATAGGTTTTAGCTAAAGAGCACCTGTATGGCATGCAGGGGGTCAGCGGTTCGAATCCGCTTGGCTCCATTTTTAGAATAAACCAGTCACGGACAGCTTTTTCGGCGGCTTGTAAGGGTCGCCTTTTTGATGCCGAAACGGTTAAGTATCATTTTTCTGCGCCAAAATGTGCGCCAAATGGCGGTAAGCGGCTCTGCTGGTAGAAAAAGTCGAAACACTCGGTTCAAAGGGGATGTGATGTCTTCACTATTCAAGCGAACCTCGCACATTCGTCGGGCACAACCACAGGCAATTACGTGGCTGCTAACCATCGGGACAGCAGCTCTCTGCGTCTTGGTCAGTGCACTGAACTCTTGACAGCAACGCTTTATTAGAGCTGTTACTTGAGCTTTCTGGTTGTGTTCAATGCTCTTGGTTCGTTGATGGAATGGCTGTTCCTCAAAAAGCTTGATCAGCCGAAGGAGTCAACGCTTAAAGAGCGGACTCAGCAGACGGTGCGAGTCGACCAAGTGTCCGAGATTCATAGAGGCCCAAAAGGCGGCTTGTATCGAATCGATGCCAAGGGCAAGAAGGTTTACCTCAAGGCATCTGAGCACCCAAAGCAAGGCAAGCCACGCAGAGCGAAACGTAGTCATTCCAAAGCGGCATAATTACTGTCGCCTAAAGCTGTAAAAAGTAGCGTAAATCCTTACTAATTGAGTGAAACTATGTGATTATTTGATTTACTGAGTTTCTTGAGGGTTTCCTAAATAAATTTGATTTCCGGTTGCGCTACTGCTCTGAAAACCTAGTTCAAGATTGATCAGTGCGCCTGACATATCTAGGCTTTATGGCCATAATATGTATCTGTTGTCTTGCTAAAGATGCCTCTCATTAACGTCAGGACAAATATTTCAGATGTCCAGACACCAGATGCTCTTTTGAAAAAGCTGTCTGCGGCTCTTGCTAGTGCTACGGGGAAGCCTGAGTCATATGTAATGACGCTTTTGGACTCCGGCGTTCCAATGACCTTCGCGGGGAGTAATGAGCCCTGTGCTTATGTCGAGATCAAGTCCATTGGAGCATTGGCTCCTCCGGAAATGTCAGATCAATTTTGTGAGTTGATAAAGGCGTCTTTAGGTATCTCTAAGGATCGTATTTATATTGGCTTTGATGATGTGAACGCCTCGGACTGGGGCTGGAATGGACGTACGTTTGTCTGATCTTTCCTTAACGCATCTTTAGACGTAATGGCAAAGATCCTTGACGGCATTTGCAGCAATACCCCGATCCTTGAAGGCATCGATGATTGGCCTCGTTCTGCATCAAAGAAAGAGAGGTTTCGCCTCACACGCGATCTGATTCAAAGCGTCATCGCTGATATGGATTTAGATCCTGATTCGTTATCGCAGGCCGAGGAAGCTTCCATCTCGGCAGGACTGCTGTGAAAGCCACTTTGGTGGTTGCTCGGTTGTTTGCCCGACTGAACGTCAGCGCCGGTTGTAGTAAGTGGGTGGGCTCGACAACGTACAAATCCAAGTTTTGATTAGCTCAGTGTTTCTATGAGCCGTGGCTTTCATCAAAGCGTTCCGCAATTGGCTGGATTCTTGGAATCGTCAGCCTTCATCCGAGCCAATCGAGTCCAGCTCCAGCGGTGAGGATCGAGATAGTGGCATCACCATTTTGGGATAAGCCAGACCAATACTTTTGGAATCAGCGTTTTGTTGGCGGACGTGTGGGAATCGCTGGATATCTAGTCGTGTCTGGGTAAATCGGCTGGGCCGAGAATGATGAGGCTCCGCTGGAAAATGTGGTCTCCCACCAAGGGCCCGATGAACAGACTCGGGGTGTGATTCATGAAAGATTGCTTCCATAGCTTCCGAATTCAATGGCTGTTTTTGATCAGACGACACCCTTCATGCTGTTGGCCCGTATCCATGTGAAGCCTGGATGCGTCGATGCTTACTTAGAGCTTGCGCGAGCCACCGACGAAGCAGTTCAGGCATCTGAGTCGGGAATGATCCACCACACCTTTGACCAGGATCCGGATGATCCTCAAGCATTTGTTTGGTCAGAGGTCTATGCCAACGACGAGGCTTTCAGCGCACATGTCTCCAACCCCCCTGTTCAGGAATACCTCCAAAAGCATGCTGAACTCGGCGATGGCTTCAGCATTGAGGTTTACGGCACTGTCGCCGATGAATGCCGAAGGCTGATGGAATCCTTTGGGCTGCCTCTCAAAATTTTTGAAACCAAGCTGGGCTACAGCAGGGTCTGCTGATCCAGGAGTCTTGGGCATGGCAACTAAACCCATCACAAGCTTTCTTGATCAGATCGCGCCAAGGAATGCGTGATTCACATGATGCGTTGAAAAAGCTCTTCGATTGCAAATAGATCTAGACAAAGCCGAGACGATTTGATCTTTAGCCGATGATAGGAGCCAGTAAGAAATGGAGGCAGATAGAAATAAAGGCGCCTAATGCGACGGCAGGAAGCGTGAAATTCATACAGTTTCCCTGAATGAGTGTCACTTTATAGCCCAAGCTTGGGTAGTTTGCATCATAAACTACAAAAAACTTCTTGAGAGTAATTGTACTTATATGCTTGCTTTCGCATTTTTTGTGTTAAGTGTGCTGTAGATGATGGCTACTATTTCTTTGTTCCTCCTCGAAATCCATTTATATCTCGACTGAGCACGGCAAGAAATCAGGTTTTATCAAGTTCAGCCGTCGCCAGCGCAACCGGTCCATTCGTTGCATGGCTGTTCCCAAAACACATGTAGTAAGCCATTGGGTGAACGAAAAACGATGCCGCCGTAGCCGTTTGTGCGCGTATAAAACTTGCCCTGCTGTTCAGAGGTAAATCGATATTCGATACTTCCGCGGTACACGCTCACGTTGCCGCCCGACTGGCTGAATCTGCATTTTTTGGTTTGTGTGGGTTGCTGGCCGGTTTGCTGCGTGAAGCACCAAACATCGGCTGTATCGGCCTTAGCTGGTGTGGCAATAGCGGCGAGAGCGATAGCAATCGTTGTGAGAAAGATGCGGATCATCGGCAATCAGAGGGGCTAGATGTGAACCAACGGGATGGACTCAAACTTTCAATCAGCCTGGTTTCACCCGCCATCCACTTGACAACCAAGCATTGCTCCCGCTGCTCCACCAACGGGTACGCCAATCCAGCGTCCATCCCCTCGCGACAAAGCAGCACCTGCAGCACTACCGAGAAGTCCACCAAGAATGCTCCCTTCGATGCAGCTGTTGTCATCAACGTTTTGAGCCTTTGACGAATGTTTAGGAGCTGGGTGCTGGTGCTTGCGAGCAGATGAAGTTGAATGGCACGGGATCTCGACCTTCTCGGTCCAGTTGCGAACATGCCCTGGCTTGTCTCTTGTGCCAGGGACGTATTCCTCTCGGTACTCATCGCGGAAGCATTGTGTACTTGTGGAATATCCCGGTTGATAGGTCGTTTCAGCGAAGATTGGCGCTCCAATTGAGCACGAAAGTGGTAAAGCAAACAGTGCAGAGATCAAGCGTTTCACAACACCACGTCGGCTACCGAATCATCCTGCATTGAAAAAGGTTGGGGATCAAGTCCGAAGTTGCTACTACCTATGACCTAAACGTAGATTTTGGATCCAGTCTGATGGGTGATGCTGGACGGCGAACATCGGTGGGTTATTTAGATCCTAACGTATTGAATTTATAGATTATTAAAAGCCACCATTAAAAAATTTTGGAATGTTGGTTATTTATTTTGATGTGGTTTGTTAATAGAGGGGATGAATTGAAAGATGGAGTCTCGAATAGTTATTCATCATGATGCAATTGATGGGATATGAATTAGGAGGCACTTGCTCAACAAAGCCAACCACAATGGTCATATCTGTTGAGGCTTGCTTCATTTTGATGGAGGTTAGATCAGCTATAGGCCTTGGCCATTAGCGGTCCAGCTTGGTTGTCGGTCAGCACTGGTGTCACCTCCCAATCGAGGTATTCAGCCCATTCGGCAGCATGTTCATAGCAAGCGTCCGCAGTATCGGCTTCAACCAAAATCCAACCTTCGACGGAACCCGGCGCATGGAATCTCTTCCATGACTTGCATTCAGGAAACGGAGCCCCAGTTGCTAAGAACTTCTTGGCGGCAATTTCGTGGTAACCAGTCTTAAAAGACCAGTGCATTAAAAAGGTCATGCGAGTTGAATTGATCTTGCAAAGAATGACAGCACCAACCGTTTTTGTCCGTTATCAATTGAACGTAATAAATGAGCCCCCCCCCCTTATGGCAGCTGTCGCTGAATCACATTCATGGTCGTTGTGTCAAAAGCCTCCAAAGCGAAGACAAACTTCCAAAGCACCTAATCCAATGAGGAAGGAGCCACCAAGCAAAGCTAATTCTTTTGGCGTTTGTACCATTGGAATGAGGGCAGAGCCCGTGAGTAACACTCCAAAAAAATCTAAAGGAAATCTGAAGCCGCAACATGTCCGTTGATTGCGGTTTGACCGCGATTGAAGCGCCGATTTACGTAAGTTCATGAAATATTCGCAACAACCTGTGGCTTTGGGTGAGCTACTCAATACAACTAAATGCTTTGACTAAAGAAAAATCGATTGGTCGCTCATCAGGTGCTGCCTGCGATTGAGCGATCGTTTACCAGGGAAGCCCAAGCGGGCATCTCTGTTCTGTGGTGATTGTCGTGTCTGTCACTGGTCCCATGCTGGTGATGGCAGGAATTCCATCGCGTAGAGCTGAGAGCGATGCTGGATCAAAAATTTTCCAAGATCCCCCAGATGGGGGATGTCGCAAGCAACCTTCGCTGCGATCGTCAGATCACAGGCGTCATCATCAGAGCCCATGTCCGATAAAAATCTAAACAACAATCAAATCAGTCATTTGGTAAACATCTCGTCAAGTGAATAGATCCATCTATGTGATTTTTAAAGTTTGTTCTTGCCATAATGATGATTGTTTTTGCCGTGCTTGGATTCGTTGTTTCTGTGAATGCTATACGAGCTATTAATCAAGACTTTAATAATGATCAGAGTTAACGAAAGCCAGCCCGACGAACACAGGATTATTTGAAAGGTCACCATTGGATGACTCAGGAGGTACTGCAGTGGCTCGCTTCAACGAGATTCCTTAGCCCTTTGAATGAAGCAAAATTATGATTTTGATCGTCCTGGCCAGTATTGGATGACCAACAGGGCCACAAGGATGCCTAAGGCCACGTCAATAAAGCGGGTCGCTGCCGTAAGCCAAATCGCTGCTTGATCAGCCTCGGTGACCACCACGGTGAAGGCGATCGCTCCGAACCGTAAAGAGCTCGGATGCAACCGTGCTGCATAACAAAGGCATCCCAACAGTCCAATACATAGTCCGTAGGTCAAAAGTGATTGTTGAACAAAACTCACTTGAACAGCCGCTAGCCCAACGCCGAGAAGGGTCCCAATTAAGCGACGTCGAGCGGTTTCAAAGGCACGATCAAAGGCCTCCAGGGAACAAACTATGGCGGATATTGGCGCCCAGTACGCATCCGGTAGCTGAAGAGCCTGGGCCGTCGCCAAAGCAAGAACGGCCGCTAGTGCAATTTGTAGGGAGGAGCTGATGGATGCCTGCATCAACAGATCAGCACCATTGAGCAGGATTGTTGAGCGCTCACCGTCACCGTGTTTCTCGTCCGAGAGATCAACAAAAGGGCAATCAGGTCGCCAAAAAGAAACCCCCGCCAAAGGCAGGGGTTTCGAAATCAATCTCAGGAGTGTGTCCTTGTTTCCACCCTTTGAAGGATTTTTTCCTCACGAGCTAATTATGCCTCTCAAGGAATGCGATGGCATTCCAGCGTGGACCAGCTTGATGATTGGCGATTTTCCCAGCATCCTCTGTCAGCTGTGTGCGTGATCTGTTTCAAGGCATCACACGCTCACCGATCTCAGGATCAATCAAGTCGTCGTTCAGAGCTGGGCGTAATTGTTGAGATGAAGCCTGGTCGTTAGGAAAAAACTGTTGAAGGATCCTTAAAAAGCCTGTTGGCTGTCCTTAATGGAGAACCAACAGGCTTGAAGAGGCGACGACAACGGAACAGCGCCGAAATTGACTTGATCCTAAAAAGACAACTGGCCGGAAAGCCACAACTCTGCCCCTTGGTTGGCCCCCTCACTTAAAGCAAGGAAGCAAGTGGCAACGACGCCTCCAATGGTCAATCCCATACCCATCAAGATCAAAGCCAATAAACCCTGCTCATTCGTCAGAGGACGGGTGTCTTGAAAACGTCGCCTTGCCATTCGTGAAAATTATCTTCCTCTGTTGTGGCCCGACTTCGCTAGGAAAACAACAGGCTCTTTCACCTATCTATTCCGCATTGCAAGCGAAGCACCTGCTAGCAACGTGAGAAAGGCATCAGAAGCGATGGTTGGATCTTCACTACCGTCACTTCCAATCACGCGGTCATCCAAACCGGCTCATTTCTCCGGTTTCACCAACTGATATTGATCCCTGAACCGTTTGGACGATCAATCACAACATCACTCCGGGGGGGAAGGCCTTTATGAGGGCCCCCATGCAACAGGTCGTTCCTGTTTCCTCCAAGCACCGTTTCTACGGCATACACCACCCCCTTCGTAGTGATATCCCTTGGCGCAGACGACGTGATTACGGTGATGATGGAAGTGATTTTTCTGGTTTGCATGCAAAGCAGGCGCGAGAAAAGGCGCAGCAGCTAAGCAAAAAGCCATTGCGATGATTGAAGACCTCATGCATACCAACAGGTGTTCATCCGATGTCTTGCCATGAATCACCGGTATGAGCCCATGGGGACAAGAAAGGCTGAATGATGGCTCGAACTGGAATCAACACACAGCTCCAATATTCCGAGGAAAGCAAACAACACCTCTCGCATGGCTTGACGCCATCAAACCCTTACATGGGATGGAGAAAGATCTGCAGACTGACGAAAATTATCGAGAAGTCGATCGACAAGGCTTCTTCGGAAGACAGAAAAATGGCTCGGGGAGAATTGACAACGTATGGATTGATGAGTTATTAATTAGTTATCTGATTTACACAATCAATGCTCACCGGTTCCGACCTCCTCGCCAAAGTAAAGGAGCTTGGCGATGTGTCCAAATCCGACCTTGTCAAAGCCTGCGGTTACGTATCCACGAAAAAGGATGGCGGTGATCGTTTAAATTTCACAGCTTTCTATGAAGCTCTATTGGAAGCCAAGGGCGTCAGCCTGGCAACTGGTGGTGGTGCTGGAATTGGCAAAGGTGGCCGCAAGTTGAGCTACACCGCCAAAGTTCAGGGAAATGGCAATCTTCTGGTCGGCAAGGCTTACACCGCCATGCTTGAACTAGAGCCAGGTGCTGAGTTCACGATCAAGCTTGGTAAGAAAGCGATTCGTTTGGTTCCTGTTGGAGCCGAAGACGACGAAGAGTGATCGATCTCTTTCTCGAAAGGGAAAACATTTGATCCAAAATCCCCGCAGCGATGCTGTGGGGATTTTTTACTGGAAAAATCAGGCCCATTGATCTGGTTACAGTTGAACGGAGGCATTGATTCTGTGCGCTATCAACCGAGCAAAGAGCATCTCGACAACCAAATTCCCAATACAATCAAGAAATTGCGGGATCTTATTCAGACGTTTCAAAAGGAAACCGGTGCTGATGATCCATTTATTCAAACAATGCTGAGCCAGCTTTCAGATTCATATCAATCATCGGCCTCACAGGATGGTGGGTTCGGATTTCGCTAGACGTCTTGCGATCAATGCCTTCCAGCCCTCAAGCTGAGAATCCAAATCCAAACAGCAAAAAGTGTCCCGACGGGAAGAATGATCACAATTAATTGACTGATGATCAATTGACGGACGTCTGGGTCCATGACAATCACTCTCTGGTTAGCGGTTCCCGTTCGCTGCTTTTATGGGGTCAAACAACTAGTGACGTGGGGATAGATCACTGGAATGACAGTGATCGCCCTCGCACTTCAATCCACATTGCGGATCTTCGCTTCCGTACTGCCAGGGACGTCTCATCGCCCAGTACTCGTCGACCAATCCGAGCAGATTTGCTAGAAATTTTTCTAAGGAGGATTGGTGTTTCATGGTTGAACGATGATCGACAAAATGCTGATCAGCAACAAAGTTTTAGATTTAAATCAACAATCCGTTGAGTTCTTTACTTGTTCGTGCCCTTCAGATCTTGATCGTTACCCCATATCGAGTAAATAATGCAAGACAGCCACTCGATAATGATCTCCAATGCCGTGATCATTGATTGGCCCCGCGAGTTCATCCGGTACCCGATGAATTCTGCTGATTGCCTTGATTTCGTAGGTATGGCCAGGGGGTGGTCCTTCCCCACGACTGCAATTCCAAACACCGGTAGCTTCACCTTTGTAATGTCCAGAAATTTGGGCGGCATGGGCAAATATGTTGTCTCCCATCTGGCACACAACAATCGCTATGCATTCGTAAAATTCATCAGACGAGACGACATTACTTGTGTCCCTGACGGCGCATTCGTCCATCCCAATTATCATGTCCTCTAAAGCCGTTTGCCCCAAATAGCGCCAGCTCCGAATATTGATTTGAGAACTTGGTTTCATTTTCCGAACAAGCTCGAAATAATCGTTGTCTTTGATTGAAATTGTCGTTCAGCTTGTATGTCCTTTTGATGAGTGGTGATCAGGAGTGATGAGATCAACATCATGACTCCCTTCACCACGACCAGGTGAAGACAACTTTGGACGACTCCTTCCATCTTGACGTCTTGTTGCCCCCTCCTTAGCCTTCCTGGTCTGATCTCATTGGTATGAAGGCGTTTGTTGCGACAACTTGTTTGCTGATCGCCATCGCACCTCCGGCCGAGGCATCGATTTTCTCGGTTAAACCCAACACCAGCTTTTATTCAGCGCCAAACGCTTCCGACGCCACGCGTCTCAAACTGCCAGAGGTTCGCGTTCACATCCCCTCAATCAAAGACCACCAAGGGTTTTGCGAATTCAAGCTGATGTACAAGATCGCTGATCGATCCGATTCAGCCTTGCCTAAAACAGCTTGGGCACGCTGCGTCTCCATCGACCAGCTCATTCCTTCCCAGCCCCAACACGACAGTTAGATGTAGTTAGTAATGCCTCGCCAATGCTGGCTTGGTTGCGTGGACGAATCAAAGCTTGAAAGATCTAGACGTAGTTGAGTCATCTGATTGCGAGTCGCGATCGCTCACAATTGGTTTGGGGCTTGAGACACCCCTCACACGGACCCGAGACTTCCTGCAAGCGTTGGAGGTCTTTTTTTTTGAGTGAGCTCTCTCGTTCACCCCAATTTGTCCCTGGCTGAGCGAGCATTGAAACCTGTGAGTTTGAGGCTCCGTCTTCGACCTTGGCTCGTCCTGTTGTTTACCACCCGCGCTACTCCGCTGAATTGCCGAGCACCCATCGCTTTCCGATGGCGAAGTTCAAGTTGTTGCATCAGCTCCTGCTTGATCAAGGACTGATTGAGCGCAAGCAGATTCACGTTCCCCTCAGCATCGCTCGGCGTGATCTGGAAGAGATCCATCCGCGTCGATATCACGAAACGTTCAGCCGCGATCAACTCACTCGGCCTGAACAACGACGAATTGGGTTGCCTGCAACTTCGGCATTGGTGCAACGCACATGGCTTGCAGTGGGGGGGACGTTGCTGACGGCTCGGTTGGCGCTTCGGTATGGACTTGCCAACCATCTGGCAGGGGGCACACACCACGCCCATCCTGACTTTGGGAGCGGCTTTTGCATTTTTAATGACTGTGCTGTGGCCGCGAAGGTTCTTCTTCGACGACGTGAAGTCGAAAGAATTTTAATTGTGGATTTAGATGTGCACCAAGGCGATGGATCCGCCGCCTGTTTTCAGACGGATGAACGTGTCACGACTTTTTCGGTACATGCCGCGAGCAACTTTCCCCTTCGGAAAGTGAACAGTGATATTGATATTCCTCTGCCCGATGGAACCGAAGATGGGGACTATCTCGCCGCCATCGGTGATCAACTCCCCAATGTGTTGGATGAACTCAAGCCACAACTTGTTTTGTTCAATGCGGGGGTTGATCCCCATCGAGACGACCGACTCGGTCGTCTTCACTTGAGTGACGACGGGCTCTTGATGAGAGATCGATTGGTTTTGGATGCGTGTTTGCGACGAAAAATCCCGGTAGCAACGGTGATCGGCGGTGGATACGACACTTTGGAGCCGTTGGTGCGTCGACACGCCATCGTGTTTCGTGCAGCGGCAGAACAGGCCCGACTTTTCAACCTGGCATGACAACTCCAGTTCTTCCTCCATGGCGACCATTGATCAAAGCTGCGCAACGACGTGAGGGGCGTTCACCTTCCGCCCGTTGGCTGCAATTGGCCACTGTTGGACAGAACGGACATCCGCGCGTCCGGACCTTGGTTTTTCGGGCCTGGACTGACGCCAATCAATTGGAATTGTTCACTGACACGCGCAGTCAAAAAATCAAGGATCTCGACTATCAACCAGCCGTTGAAATTTGCTGGCTATTCACGAAGGCTCGAGAGCAATATCGATTTGGGGGTGTTGCCAATGTCATCAACAGCGACAACAACCGTGAGGTATGCCTACAGAAATGGCTGGGTTTGAGCCCATCGGGACGATCGGTATGGGGATGGCCAAGCCCTGGGGAGGTGTTGAACCGCCATGCAGCATTTCCCGAGGTCTTATCCGATGACGAGCCAATGCCAGATCACTTTTCGGTGTTGAGAATTGAGATCGATCATGTCGAACGTCTGCATCTTGGACCGCACCCACACCATCGAACACGCTGGCAGAGAAATCAAAACTGGCGAACTGAAGAACTCAACCCTTAAATCACCACCAGCGTGAGACGCGGCCCACCGATGGTTGTCCTGGATGACTAGGGACTGTGACCACCGACAAACGCTGATGGTTCTTCTGATAATCAAACCGACAGAAACCAACTCCCGTGCCGGAGCAGGTGGACAGGCTGCTCAGCGGGACTGCTGACCATCGCCTTTCTTCTGGAGAGGGGGATTGCTTCGGGGCGGGTTGCCATCCCTTTTTCACTAAATATCGGTTCGCTTCCAGAATCGTTTGCCGAGCCTCAAGGGCTGGCGAAGGCTCCGGTGTCGCAGCGGCGACTCCAGCGCACAGCGGGGAAACCAAGATCAGAAGCAGAACAAAGCGTCCCATGCCGAGTCTCATCCATCTCCTTCCTAGCTGCATCAAGAAAAGACGGCCACCATGATGTGGATTTATGCCTAGATCGCTGGCTCAAGGCAGGGCCTTCATAGAAGAGGCTGAAGGCCAGAGGCGATCACCATGCTCACAATCAACGCAACAGAAGCTTTCGAAAGATCAGTGCCTACCACCCGACTCCAGTGGCCACCATCCTGGAGCGCAAATGGTTGACCGCTCCGATGAGAATGAAAACGCAGCGCACCTTCACGCCCGCCTAACAGACCAAGAAATACCCATGTGGTGCTGAGCGGAAAGGAGGTGAGCAACGCACTTCCCACTAAGCAGCTGCTAAATAACAGGTCAATCACTGTGGCGGATCGCAGATCAGATGCGTTGGTTTTTGTTTGCAGAATCCCTTGAATAGGTCCCCCTCCAGCGCTAACTAACCAGCACAGCCCAAGACAAAGCAAGACTGTGCACATCAACATTGGTAGAAGCTCAAGTTGTCGGGGTAGAAAAATGAATACATTGGCAAGATCTTGTATTAACCAAATTCCCCAGAGGAATGCGGTTGTTACCCACTGCATAACTATCCAAACAGGGCTCACCGATTGAGCAGATTGATTTGAAATAAAAATCCATCGCTCGACAATCCAAAGGCCAAGCCCGTAGACAACAATTGCAATTAAAAATGCAATGAGATAACCCAATAATGACAACTTAATGAGGGAAGAGCTGTTTGTAAATTCAAATGTCGATAACACCAGAAAAGAGGTGCTTAATGGTGCACCCCATTGGGTGAGCAGCAGCATCGCAAGGGGAGGAATGAGGTATACCCAGGTGAATATTGCAGGCTGAGTAAAAACATGACCTGGAACATTGAGGCGACCCCATGCAGGATCGCCTCCGTTCAAGCTCCAGCCGAGCATTAACACCACAACGGATACTGTGCATAAAAAAATCATTTGGCACCACTTCGGTATAAGGCCTTGGTTGGCTTGTAGATAGGGACCCAAGGTTTGTAGTGAGTCGTTTCGTATGACTGACAATAATGAAAGCGTAAATCCCGCAATCATCAAAGTATTTGAAAGTATGAATTCCATTGATTCGAAAACTCTTAGATTTCGAGCAAAAGTTTATGAAGAACAGCTGTAATGGGAGACCCCACCTGCATAGAAGAATGAGTTTGGGCGTAAGCGGTAATATTGATCTTCAATGGTTTGAGTTTGTTCCTCATAGGGTTGATTTAAGATGGCCTGGATCTGATGGATTAACGAATAGTCTCCGCGACTTGCTTGTTCATAGGCTGGAACAATGAGCCACTCTCGCCAAGTGTATTTGGGATTGATTTTTAGCATGTTTTGAGATATAGCCTGTTGATTGTTGGTGCTGGCAATCAACAGATGCCATTGATCAAACCAAGATTGCCATTGCACCTCTAGCTGCTTAGGAAGAGGCGTGTAAAAACTTTTGTTTAGAGCTGAGAAATCAGTCGGTAAATGCGACAGCTCACGGAAAAAGATTGTGAAGTCTACCTTCGAAAGTTCAAGTAATTGCAATAACCCATCGCAGAGCTGCCGGTCATATTGAGGCAATCCCAGCTTTTTAGACCACATATCCTGCAGCTTTGCTTGCATATGTAATTCAAAATCTTTGCGGATTTGATCTAATTCCTCAAGATTTTTATCATTATCAAGAATCAAAAGCCTTAGAGATTTCCAAAACATATGGAAATTTGCTTCCGCAGCCACTGGTTGATTCAAGAAGGCAAAATGTCCGCCACCACCAGTCCATGGTTGGAATTGCGGGTCAAAAAGTTCGCAGAAGCCAAACGGTCCATAATCAAGGGTGAATCCGCCTGCTGCACAATTATCACTGTTGAAATTACCTTGGCAGTAACCAACTCGTAGCCAGTTAGAGACTAAGGAACAAAGACGTTCACGAAATGTACGAGCCAATAAAACGATCTGGTCAGCAAAATGAAGCGACTGATCAATTTCATTTTTGTACTCTCGTTCGATTAAATGCATAACAATCATTTTTAATTCATCGAAAGCTTGAGGATGGGCATCGAGTCGGGCTCGACGTGCAAACAACTCCAACTGCCCAACACGTAGAAATGAAGATGAAACCCTTGTGCTAATTGCTATGGGGTTATCCACTAAAACATCAGGGTCCTGAGATTGGGATTGCTCTGAGTACCAGGGACGCATCACTGTTTGTGATTGCGAGGCAAATAGCGTCAATGATCGTGTCGTGGGAATTCCTTGGGCATGCATTAATTCTTGAGCCAAAAATTCGCGCACACTTGATCGAAGTACGGCACGTCCATCGGCGCCTCGACAGTAGGGCGTTGGGCCACTGCCTTTTAGTTGCATTTCCCAGCGCTTTTGATTTAAAAGGCCTTCAAAAACTGAGATTGCTCGCCCATCTCCGTAGCCATTTCCAGTTCCAAATGGACATTGTTGATTATATTCAGTCCCATAAATTGATAGGGCATACCCAGTCGCCCAACCGATGCATTGAGGAGAGTTGATCGAGGCGAGATCTCCAGAAAACATTTTTATAAAATCATGATCTTTAATCAGCTCATCTTGAAGACCAAGCTCCTCAAAAAAGTTATAACTATGCGTGATGTAGACCGGATCCGTGAGAGGAGTTGGATTGACGGGTACAAAATGTCCCGAACAGACTTCTCGAGCCCGATGATCATTGCCATCATCCGTAGAGGCGGGATCAGCGCTTAAATTTGTTCTGAATGAATAGTCGGCATGTCGGATGAACTCTTGAAACGACGTGATACCTGAACTTGATAACTGCTTTTCATGGGAAGACATCAGTCGCGACGACCACTTGGCATGTCAATCCATAATAGTCACGTTCGGTTGAAGCAAAGCAATCAACCAGGATCAATAAGTCGACGATGGAACAATCGATCGACCAAGTTCACATTCAAATGTTAAATTGCTTCCATGTCTAACAATTGATCCATAAGTGCCGCATAAAGCTGATTTCTCATCGTGAACAGGCACTCTTGCTCTTCGGCACAGCCACCAGGCCAGCTTTCATAGGCTTGGTTGATCGCCCGATGCATCACACGGAGTGCATCAAGTCCTAATTCAATTGAAACAACTGTTTGATCCTGCTCCATCGCTCAACAACTCGTAGGACAAAGGTATTTTTGATTAGAGCCCCTGGGATTGTCGAAAAGCCCAAGCAGAAGCAGCCTGCTGCTGCTTCCAAGCCACTAGCAAGTCTTTGGCGATCGAACGCAATTGAAGAAGATCGTCCGAATTATCTATCTCTCTCGAGAATTTTTCGATCTCAAATTTTTGGCCAAGAGTCAAAGAGATTGGGTCCATTGGCTGGTGACTTGATGCGTCGAAAGTAATGGAAAAGCTTTGAAAGAGCAAATCACTTTTGTAGTCTCAGCAACTGTTTTGAAGATTTAGTGCTCAAGCCAATACATTCATGTCGTTACAGAACATGTCCTAACCCCATGCACCACAGCGATTTCACTCGTTGGATGGCTTAGACAAGATCCGTATTAAAGAGCTTCATGCATTTCTCCTGGGAAAAACATCACATACTTTCCAGGAATGTAGCCAAGGCTGCAGACAAAGATATGGGATTTGCTATCGCCCTGATGGGTGTTGGCCTCACTCTTCTGTCGAAAGACCTCTTGCTGGTAGAGCAACAACATCTCAACTCTCAGCTCAACAAGAATACAACTAGGTAATATTTAAAATAGGCTTTTATTTCTAAGATCGAAAACATAAGATTATCGAATTCATATTTGTTTCAACTGTATTGGGTTGATTGATCCATGAATCTCATCTGCGAAGATCAAGAAAACTCTTGTTGGTTACGCAATGCCTTACTAGTCGATTTTGGTTGCACGGGTGGACTCGTCATAAGACACGCTCGAGAATCTGGTTCTATCGAGTGAATCAAACACAATAATTTCCAACCAAACCTTTTACCAGATTCCAAATCAGTCGCGTGAAGCGACGTCTTTCTCGTTGATTGGTTGGGGCGTCTTAATGATTGGTGTCGCACATCTCGCCGATAAAGAGGCTTCTAGGCGCTGAAGCTGTGCTTCGCGTAGTGCCTTGGCGAGGTCGAGGGTGCGGTCAGTCATCGGTTGGCGTTCCTATTAACAAACATCAGCTGTTGGTTAATAGAAGGGGACCTTCAAAATCGTTCAAATCCAATTTAGGCAGCATTCGACCCGTCTCGAGCAACCCAAATCCATCCGTAAGGATTTCAGGACACTTGCATGCTTGATCCGCCAGGGAATTCGATGTTTGTTGCGTTTTCTCGATTGGGATGGTCGATGCAGGGATACAAATCTTGCTCTTTACATCAGGAAATAGTTCAAATTGATTCAAAATCTGCTCTATCGAGTCAGCCTGGGTTTCATGGTTGATCTCGACGAAGAGGTCGCCTCTCAAAACCCTGTTTGCGCTTCCTGTGAGATCCTCTCGAAGACAAAGGCCGAGTCGGTTTCTCGTCAGCTCAGGCACTGGTCGGTTCAGCGCGGTATCTGCACTGATGGAGCTGAACTTGGCCGCTCCGAGGTTGCAGGGTGGTGTTTTGAGGTCAGCCATTACATCTCCTCAAACATCGCAACGGGTTCAGGGACCCACCTGCCCGCTGTCTTCTACCGACATTTCTCCGACCTGCTTGTCGGGTTCTTTGGGACGCTCGAAGTTCCTCTAGCTTTTCAAGATCTCTATCGATGTACGGACCCATCAAGATTGATGGCCGTCAACCGTGGTTTTGATGCCAGGCCTTGAAAAGTCATTTCAAGAGTCCGACATTTCTTGGCAAGTTTTCCCTGGCCGTGGTTTTCCTCTGCTGAGGTTTCAAAGCACGCCGTTTCCACTGTCGGAGGTTTTGCTTGAGAGGGCAATGCGCCTTAACACCGATGGCAAAGGAGCCGTACTGGGCAAAAGTATGGGCATCGAAATCGGAGGAGCCCATGACGGCCGAAACTCCACCTGAGCAAGCACTAGAAGCACGCTGACTTTTCTGGCCCCTGCTCCAACTTTCAACCCATCCGTGAACCGTTCGTCTGGCGCGACAAAGCAGAGCGTCAACCCAGTCGAGTTTCCTCCGCATCGTTGAGGTGCCCTTGAAGGAAACGAGGTTTCACACCTGGTAGCAATGGCCCCAGGGTTTGCCACCAAGCCAGTCGCTTCGCTCTTCTACTTTTATGTGTTGACCAACGACCTGATCTCTGCTTTTTGGAAGAGGAAGCAGTGGTGTCGGAAGCGAGGAATACGAGAAATCCCCCCATCTCTGTCGTCGGTGGGCTGATTTCTCAGCCAAACTGTTGTCCAGGTGAACGATGAACAAACGAGCGAGATAGGCCGTCTCTTCCATACGGGAGGGGCGGCCTCCCCCTTTCTCAACGAAATTTGTGGCAAAAAAAAAGCCCCGAATGATTCGGAGCTTTTCAACTTGGTCAGCAGGGGATCAATTGGCGTACGAGACGCCGCGGTAGGTCAAGCCTGCTTTTTTTGATGCGTCAGCACCTTGAATCCGCACGTACTTTTGACCGCGATAGGTGAGTGTCATTTGAAGTTGCTCAGATGTCCAGGTCCCCGTTCCTTGGCCTGGGTTGTCTGCGCCTCACAAATGTGAGGTGAACGTTGTGCGTAGCTCTCGCTACAAGATCTTTATAGCGTAGTCGTCAACTGATCTGACGTTCATGGCGCTACAGACATGTTCCTTAGTCCTTAGTTCCTCACGATTTAGGTTAATCATCTAAAGCATCACGACGCTTTGGTCTATCCATGCAAGCTTGTTGTGAATCAATATTTAATGCCTCAATTCTTTGTGGCTAGCATGATGTGATCTTGTCCGTAAGCCAGACGATGTCTCGTTATTCATTTGGCAATCAGCTAACAAAACGTAAAGAACTCCTATACAACCTTGGGGCTATCTCCTCCTATTCCTCGATGCTAATTTTTCTTTGGCATGGAATTGAGATCCTTGTGTCTAGAGAACATCCAAAACATACTCTTGTGCTTTATGCCGCCTCTTCTTTCTTCTCCATTTTGGTGATGGCTCCATACAAATGGGATAAGAAATGGATGCGTATCAAGACGTCTGTCGGGATTGTGGTTTTTGGAGCCTCTTTGATGATTTATTTGCTCTGTGTTTGGATATATTGATTCCAGACGGGAATTGTAATATTGATATAGTTTCTAATTCTTTTTCTTGAATTCAATTAAAAGTATTTACTTATTAAAGGAGTTCGCAGGCAAGAATATCCCCCTTTTCTTTATTGGTTGTGACGGATTCCGTTGTTTGATTTGATCTTAAACGCAAACATATTACAAGCTTTGACTATTTCGTTCTCTCTTGGCATAGCTCTGCAATCTCGATCTGCTCGAGCTCAGACAGGCATTCTGAAAAGTCCATCCACAGCAACTCGTCTTCAATTGGGCTGTCCACCAAGGCTTGCTCGTAGCCATTCGACTTCCTGAAGTGTTTTGCCCTATCGGAGTCTGAGATTTCGGATACTTTGTTGAATTTCTGTTCTAGGAGCTGCCCTAGCTTTTCTCGCCTTGACGGAGCCATCATTTTGATAATCATTAGAGCGATTAAAGCAATCGCACTTCTAGTTTTCAACTGAGATTTGTGATTGCTTAAGTTTTCATGGCTTAGAACTCTGATTATTGCTGTTTAATCAAGCTCTGGTGATAGATCGGGAATTCATCTGCAAGCTTGTCCAGCGTTGGGCTATCGGCTCCCAGTTGCTGTTGTGCTTCCTCAAACACTGACGTAAAACATGATTCGCACCTCACTTCCAGGATGAGGTCGTCAAAGCTCGTCTCCCCTGTCTTATAGCTGCAGACGAGTTCCTTAAATGTCACGGAATGCGATGTAGGCGGCATTGATCGTCATGTTGCCAGAGAGGTGGTGTCCCTATGACATTGCTACAGGACTTGGCTCTGATGGCAAATTTGCGTTTCCAGCAGTCTGTTCAATCAAAATCCCGCCTTATGACGGGGGGGATAGATGTGAGGTTTGATCGGGAGATCGATGGCGACACAATCAACGCCCCTTGCTTTTCCCTGAAGGGTCTTGTATGGCTTTCAGCCCTGAGCGATAGGGCATCAGGCTTCCCGATCATGAAGACATTGGATTGTTTGATTAAACTCGTACACCCATCTGACGAAGCATCAGCTTGGCTTCGAGATCACTCATGGGAGTCACCATCCTGATCACTTTGCGATGGATCTCAGCCGTGCATGTCTGATGCCCTTTCATCGAACACCATTGTTTTTCCCATAATTCAGCCAGTCGTTTCTTGTGTTGGAAGAAGGGATGAAAGCTCATTGATTTGATGTTATGTGTGAGGCTCTCGCCCTTAAAACACACGATCTCCGGAATTAATGGAAATAAAATCCCCCAAATGTGTGGTTTTGATCTCCTTGCTTCTGCCCCCATCGGGGGATCAACAAAAATTACAGGGCTTTCACCAGCAGCGATGGCAACCCGAGATGTGATCCGTAATCCTGACCTCAACTGCTTGCTCCGACCATCAGCCCGATCGATGGGAGCGTCTCCTCGACGTCATATTTCCTATAGTGATTTTGAATAGCGAACAAGACGTGGATTTCTCTGTTGTGATCCTTAGCGAGTATGTCTCTCTTTACCAAAGTATTAATTGGACTGACTGGAAAGATCTCAACAGAAAGAAAATGAGAAGTGAAGGAGATAATTGGTCGAAGGCAATATTAAGTGGCGAAAACATATGGGACTGTCTTGACTCAAACAAAATCGATCGCATCCATCTTGTGCAGTGGAAGCCAGTTGGTGATGAGCTGCACAGAGTCAGCTTGCCTGCCCCCCTTCGCTGAGGAAGTGAGTCGTTAGGCCACGAAGTACAAGGTGATGTTGAGGATCGCGAGCCCTACCAAGAACACTGCAGCCATCAAAGATGCTTCAGGGAAGAATTTCGCAATCACATAACCAACTCCCAGAAAAACCGATGAGATCAGGATTGCGGTGAGGTCCGTTCCCATGAGGTTGCGCTGGTTTACTTGGTTACGATGACAAATTTTTATTCGACTGCTTGTCGAGAAAGTCATTCTTCTTGGCTGTTATAGGCCTAACGGATGACATCAAGGCTGTGTCAGTCCAGTCATCAAGACTGTCGAAATTTGCAAGTGGTAGTGGGCAAATCGTTCCAGCCTTCATGGCTTCATCCCTCTACTCAAACGATCCTAAAGCAGTCTGTGACACTCATTACTTCGTCTACCGTAAATTGTCACAAGTGGGTGTGGTGGCGATTCAACTGAACGTGAAGATGCTTGTGCTTCACCCGTCGAATTGGCTTTTGAAGGCTGCGATCAGTTGGTTGATGAATGAGTGATCGTGGCTCGGGTTTCTTCTGATGCGATGAAGTGTTGGCTGTGATCAGAAGCTGCGCGCAAGCTTCATCAGCGTTCATTGAGTTCATCGTTCTCCGCTGCGAGGGCTCGCAACAGGGTTGTAGTTTCCTAAACGGCTTCGGCGGGGCTGCTCCTTGCTGCAAACCTGTATTCGACTCGAGTAGTTCTTCTATCGCTCATCGGTTTGATATTCGCCGGAGGAATCTCAGTTCCTTGTGATGTTGGAGGAGATCTGTCGGGAGATCGATGATGCCACAATTCATCACCCCTGAAGTGTCTTTACGGCAAGTGCAGGCCTTGAGGTATTCGTTAGCGTTGTACTGTCTAAACACAACTTGAAAAGGACTTAAGGGCTGGCTACTGTGAATTTGCTTGTTTAAGCCTTTTTACTCCGATGAAGGCATGGCTCTTCTTTTCAGTCGCATTATTGGTGTACGGGTTTGTCTTTGAGTCAACCTTTGCTAAAGACAAGTCTCCAACCGTCGCAACGCTTGGAACTGCTCTTGCTGCCGGGAGTCTGATGTGGTTTGTGTGGAAGATTAATTAATAGCCATGTCAAATCAGCTGCTCCCATTCTTTATTGTAGGTTTGGTTATTTATATTGTCTATTTTTGGAAGAAGTAGTCGCATAATAATTGTATGATCTAGCCATGTTTTCAAAAGGCAGATAGATCGAGCTTCGTGCGCCTTTGAAAGGAGGCAGAACTGAAATTAGTGCACCTGTTGAGATTAATGTTTGTTATAGCTCCGTCCGCTCAGCCCTTAAGAAAACACATGAGACGTAATGCAAATGAAATCATCTTTCTCTTGGTCAGACTGAAGAAACTCTACGTGAATACCTGCTTCATTTAAGCTGAAAATATGTTTGACGTAGCAATCTATGGCCAGATTTAAATCCCTGAATGTTCCAACGGTATCAAGACTAGACCCATCACAAATGCAGATTTTAAAATGTGCATCTACAAGACAGCTGCATTGCTCAGGTTGATTCACTAACTGTTTAATAAGCTGCGATCGATTGAAATTATTCTCCTCATAGTCAAACATTTGATGTATCAAATTATGATACCAATTGAATGGTTCTGCGGCAGCTGCCAAGCTGTCATCGAATTCCATCAAGCGAATGAGCTGCAGGGCTGCAGCGTAGGACTTCTGGTTCATTTCAATTGGAATACCATCCACGAATGCCAGCCTTTCTTTTGAACGTGCGGTCTTGATATAACCAAATATCTTCTGAAGACACACGATATCCCGCTTTCTCGGCGATCTTCACTAACTCGTCATCGCTATTTGCGATACTAATTTTATCGCGCAACCTGTAATCACTTTCTACGTCCTCTAGGAAAGCTGCTGCCTGTCTGCGTCGCTCAGAGGCGTGGTAAAAAGCAAATGGTTGAGCTTCTTTTAACAAGGTTTTGTTCCCAGTGCATTCAATTCTGCAATAGTTTTGCCATATATTCAAAGCCATTTTCATTACTTAAGCATTTATATTATCTCGCAATAACCTGTCTTCTAGATTCATCAAGTTTTGTTCAAGCTGATTGCTAGGATTCTTTCTTTTTGTAGGAGCAATTTCTGCTAGTGGTGGGTGTTTTTATTCCTGATTTGCACTGGTTATCGTTTACTGTCTCGATCAGTCTTTCTTTCGGTATTGATGTCGCAGCGCTGTCGATCGCCTTGGCTGCTATGCTAAATCCATCGGCGCAGAAAGCTCTCCAGAAATACTCGTTAATCATACTTAGTTCATAATTGTCCTTTTGATCTTTCATTTTCTTCAATTCTTTTATCAATATCTAAGAGGGTTCTGTTGAATAGATTCTGCTGCTAGTGGTGCGATGATTAAATTTAAATCTCATCAAGCAGTGCCCTAGCTTTGTGATTAGAAGAGTTCTCTTCCAATCATTGCACCGTTTCTGGAGTTAAAGGAACCGTAATTCTCCATCTATTTGGTTTAGGTGTCCTGTTTTTTTGTGTCATAGGAGCGATTTAAGCAAAATGGAACTGCTTTGAAGGCAGCTGCGCATGCGCGAATGGACTGATGAATTCATCACCGATGCTCAGCAAGAGCTTGTCGGCATGGTTAAGGACTGGAAATACGACTACGGCGCTGATGACAAGGCATGTTCAGCAATGCTCTTGTGGATGGTCCTGAAGCTCAATCCAAAAGCAGAAATCGATCCGAAAATGTTTCAGGGGTAGATGAACACCTTTGATGGTTTGAGAGTTCTGGGCGATCACCACGTACCTCATTGAACGCGAGCGAGCAAGTACAAAAACTGCCCTGCTGGTCGCACTCAGCCTTGGAATCATGGGAGTCATGCCCGCCAGGCCCGTCAGGGCTGTTATCGCCGCTGCAGGCGGGTATGCGCTGGGGGATTAAAAAAGTCCTTGAGACATCACCCCCAAGGACACAACAACACCTCGTCACATGCTCGGGACGAGGTCTACACAATGCTGCAATTGCGACGTGCTGCTGTTGTGTGTCAGTTGATACCAAACTTTCTTGCTATTCGGATCTGTGGCAGTTCCGCCGACAGCTTCTGACAATGTTTGTCGCTGTTATCAAGGTTTTCTCATGTAAGAGCATCCAGAAGATTGTGGTTTTTTCGTACCCTATCAAGTGTTGTAGAAGCTAAAAAATAAATGTCTTCGTTCCTCTCATGCGACCAATCCTTCTGGCTCTTTTACCCCTCCTGATTGCTCCTGGAGCAGCCCTGGCTCAAAAGGAAATTCCCAAGGCCCCTGGTCATAATCAGTGCCCATTGGGTTATGTGAACACCCTCGGCACAACTTGTGTGTCCCCGATTTACTACGAGGTTGCTCCAACCAATGGAGAAGCTTGCAAATCCGGCTGGGTGAATATCAGCGCTGGGTATTGCAAAAAGAAGAAAGGCCCTCTCGGCATTCTCTGATTCCCAAAAAAAACCGCCCCTTGCGGGGCGGCAGTGATGTCAGTTGGGGTCTGACTGATTAGCGAGTCGGGGAGACAGGATTCGAACCTGCGGCATCTTGCTCCCAAAGCAACAGGGCAATTGAGTGGTGGTCTTGATTTATCCAGTCTGTCACTCAGTTATAGCAGTCTTTCTGTGTTGTCTCCTGTCACCTGCTGTCAACAGATATTTGACACTGACCACACGCTCACCACACACTAGGGGTAGCAACATGCCTCTTCTGCTTTGGGAGTTATTCGCCATGCAGAGCCCTGGGTGAAGCCTTTTCGCGATCAGGTTCGAGCCTCCACGGCGTCTGATTGGTGGGTGCTCAATAACCGTGGACGGATGCGCTTGCAGGTCAAAGGAGTAGGCAGTATTTCCCTCCCGTACCCATGGACCCTTGAAGGCTCGACTCAAGGGCTGCCTCGCATTCAGCAGATCTTCAAGCGTTGGGCAAATGGGCAGATCACTCTGGCTCAGGCTGCTCAGTCCGCAAATACCTCCAGCAGCCATCAACAACTGAATTTCAGCCAGTTGATTGATAAATATCGGCAGTTTGTCCCTAATGCGGGCGAGACCACTTGGAAGACGTTTTACCTGCCCGTCCTGCGTAATTGCACCAAGGCATTCAGTGACCGACCACCAGTGGACGGTGAAGCTCTTTGCATCGCATGCCTGCAGCAATGGGAGCAGGGTTCACGGATGCGCCAAACCAGCCGCCAGAAGCTTTATGGCTTCCTGAATTGGGCGGTGCAGCGTGGACACCTGAAGCCCATTTACAGCCCGCCTGCGACGTTGCCAGAGGTGCTGAAGCCCAAGCGTGTTGGCTATCCCCTCAGCGATGCACAGATCCTGCAGTTGCTCGACAACCTCCCTGAAGGCGACCCCCACAACCAATGGCGGTTTGCCATTCAGCTTTGTGCTGTTTATGGGTTACGCCCTGAAGAACTGAGGCACCTGCGAATCAAGAGCGGGGCAAGCGGATCTGAACTTTGGACGATTTACCGCAAGTCGATGGGCGGTACCAAGGGAGCCAAGACCGAACCACGGCGATTACATCCGTTATTGCTTCGTGATGCCGATGGAACGGCGATCGATTGGAACCTTCAGGCGCGTTTGGCAGTGTGCGAAAAGCTGCCGCCGTTGAACCGTGAAGGTGATGGAGGGCAAGCGTTGAATCAATACCTGCGCCGCCGTGAGATGTGGATGGCACTGCGAGACGAGGCAGAACACAACGGCGAGCAATTAACGCCGTATTCCTTTCGTCATCGCTATGCCAAGCAAGCCCATGCAGCGCGTCTAGCTGTGGCTGAAATCTCAGAAGCTATGGGTCACACCATCGAGGTTCATCTGAAGAGCTACGCGAGGTTCAAGCCAGACAAGACCGCCGCCAACTTCGCAGCTGTGAATATTTAGCGCCACTTCGCTGATGCATGACCCTACTTTCCGTGTTCAAGAGCTGAATCCATTTCAGGAATGGCATCTGCATGGTGCTGCGGATGACTTTGAAGAAGCTCTGAAAATGGCAGGTAAAATTTGCAATCAGATAGGGGTCCCAGTTCGAGTGCTCAATAGAGCCGATGAATTGGTGGCTTCTTTTGAGCCACAAGATAATTAACGCCGCCTTCTCAGCTCGACAGAACCGATATTCCGTAAACCAACTTCTCCCGATTTGCGGATGTGATCTCAGTACTTCTCTTCAATTCTGTTGATTGAAATTTTTTTAGTAGCGCGTTGCAAATAAACTTCCGGTATTACAAACAGTGGAAGGATCCCTCGATCCATCGAAGGAAACAGTCTGGACTTATATGCAGCACGATGCATTCGTTTACGTAGGTGCCCCGTTCTTAGAACAAGGTCCCTGTGTGTTTAGATAATATTTACACCTGATTGATTGAGTCGGCCTTCGTAATTCTGAACAATGGCAATCAGGTCATTATTCTGATTTATTTCTATCCCTGCGTTGACACTTATTAGCTTTACCCCGGAACTTTGTTGGAGTAAGATTTTGTCGATTCCGCTATTGAAGTCCTGGATAATGGCGTGGCCTTTACCTTGCTGAAGTTTAAAAATATCTTGGCCTGAGCCACCAATTAAGACGTCAATTCCGTCTTTGCCAGACAAAGTATCATTTCCGGCATTTCCTTTTAGTGTGTTATTAGCTGAATTTCCTATAATCGAATCATTGCCTGATCCACCTATTCCATTTTCGATCACCGTATTAAACGCAATACCTAGATTGCCATGCTGTTTGTCCGACCAATTTTGGTCGGCAACATCGAAGGATAGTGTTGAGAGTTGTCCGCCATTAAGGTTGACTACGAGATCTTTTTTGAAGTTGCTTAAATTTATTGTATCAATTCCGGATGCGTCCCAAATTGTTTCGTAAAAGGGAATCGTATTTGAATATTTATAAATAGTATTTCCTTGTTGGAATTTAGTATTGGCCCCATAGAGATACTGTAGTCCAGCAATATCCCATGTCATAGGAGTAGAGCTTACGCCGTAATCTTTTCTAATTTCACTTCTACCAAACTCCGCCAGTGAAGATGCGATTTCTCCATTATCTTTGAAATATTGAGTGAATTCTGCGCGATGGGAGAACTCATCTGCCATCAATGTATATTCTCGATTGCGAGCAAATTTGGGAGTCACTCTTTTGGGGTTGTCAGGATGCTCTAAGCCAAGTGCATGCAATATTTCATGCAACATTACTGCTGATGGCGTTGCAGGTCCGACATTTTCGACCAATCCAGTACTAAAGTTATCCTTGGTAAAATTTTTGTTAAACCAAATATCTCCGCCGCGGGGTTCAGGGTTTGGTGTATCCGCTGTAGCGTAAATACCAGGTCGCCATTTTCCTGCCTCATCCGTAATTGTGTTGAATCCAATCCGAATAGTTCCAACAGTATTATTATCGGGCACTTTTATAAATCTAATATTTGCGTAATCGCTAAGTGACTCAAATAGCTTTGCTATGTCATTCTGTTGTTTCTCGCTAAAGTTGGCATAGGGTACAATTGTCTCTCGCCTATCATCGCCATAGTCAAGTTTTGACTTGGTTGTCATAAAGCTGTAAGTGAGCAGAGTTGTATTTTTTTGTTTCTTAAAACTGCTATCGCTGATCCATTTTGCTGGAATTCCTGGTCTGACCCATCCATTCTCTTCTAGTGGAATACCTGTATTGAGCAATGCATTTTCATGGATCTTGTTACTCCATTTTACGTCGACAATATTTTGCTTGCTTTCATTCCAGAGTTGCTTATTATTAGATGCATCGGCACTTGTTCCTTCGGAATTAGCTATTTCATTGTTGACTTGAGTATTTCTCCCTTTCCTGTTTTTTCCTCGCTTATTTTTTGCTCTTCCATTTCTTGATCGCTTGCTCTTGTTTCGCTTATTTTTTGCCACGTGAAAAACACTTTATTCAAGATCTTAGCATTTTTATTTTCGGTTGATAAAGCTGGCAATTAATTCTTTACTGTTTTTCTGACTTTTAGAACAGCCCAGATAATTAGTTGTATTTGCATTCTTTTTTATACTCATCATCCCAGCTCTATGCCATCCATCTCATTCCTCTGGCTTCTTGCGTTCTGTAATCACAACTTGTTCTTAGACGTGGCATAGGGCCATATACATTAGGGTTTCTCTTTGGTGCAAACTGAATTCACCACCCTTGTCCATAGTGATGATTGTGAATGGGGTTACAAGCTCTGCTAGGGCGTTGTGTTGCATCTCTAGCTATCTTCGTGTAAGTGGCCGAAAAATATAATCAATAAGTCGTTAAAATAGATAACAAAATTAATTTCAAAGAAGCGAATAAGAGAGGCGTTCTAGGCATCTGCTGAAGAACGCATAAAGGTGCAGCCCCTGGGTAGGAAGGGGCTACAGCCTCTCTCAGACCCACTGAAAGTTCCCATCCCGGTGAGTCCTATTCATCGTCTTGGGGTCGATGAACTAAGTGAATTCTTGCTTGCCTAGCACGTCTAATGCATCCACTCATTACGGCTAGTGGTATCGGAAGAGCTAACTCAAGGTTCAGACCAGTTGAACGGTCTAGGAGATAACAGAGCCAGAGCCTCTTTCAAGTGGCAGATATTGATTCAGGATTAATCCTTTGGGTCAATGCTGAACGGGGCACGTACATCTTTGCAATGGTGTGACGAAACAGCTTGTCGCTTGTAGCCATTGGATACACCGATCTGTCAGTTGTGATGCAGATCGGAGTAAACGTGCGATCAAGGTTTGAAGAGTTCATCGATTCCTCCCGATGAATAGTATTCATCGGGAGGATATTCCTGATGGATTTCCTTAAAGCTATGGATCCCTTCGTTCGGGGATTCATGCTTTTGTTATTGACGTCTTTTTACTGTTTCTATGGCCATTGCTAAAGGTTCGAAAGTTCGGATCAAAAGGAAAGAATCCTATTGGTTTAATGAGGTTGGCGTCGTCGTATCTCGCGAGAAAGAACCGAATAAATCTCGATACCCAATAACAGTCCGATTTGAAAAAGTAAATTACAATGGAATGCAAGGTGTTGATGGAGGGTTGACAACTAATAACTACGCCGAGAGGGAGCTAGATGAAGTTATGGAATAAGTTTGTCAAGGCGCAGAAACTTTCTTATGCGTAAAGGATGGCAATACTTCAGACCCTTTCAAGCTTCGTTCTGAGCTATTAGTTTTTCCCGATTAAACATGAATAGGCCGAATGAGAAGGCAAAAGAAATTGCGAATGTGAAAGGAATGTAGAGGTACCAACGTTTCATACCAATGCGCATGCCTTCCGCTGCGTAAAAGATGAAAGAAGCAATTAGTACCAATGTGAGGTCAGCTGCGATGAAACCGGCTGATGCATTGGCCCAGACTCCAGCTGAAAAAAGGTTGACGATTTCAATCGGATCGGTGAGGCCCAACACCTCTGTTTCCTTAACGAACTTGTAAATGCAATACCAAGGCCAGCCGATTCCGGCGGCTGTTATTGCTCCATAAAGGCCAAGGCGTAGCTTTTGCATAACTGAACGTCGTTTCGCTAATACTCCCACCGTAGAGGACCAAAAATCGCTTCAAATAAGCGTTTTGCTTGTATCAGAGACGTTTGTCTCCATCTGTTTCCTGTCTCAATAACTAGGAGGAAGATTTTCTTGGTGCTGAAAGGGCTTTTGCTTTTCTCACGCGTGCTCTCAACCCAAAAGCCAAGTTATTGCGCCAGTTCGATGCGTTGCTCCATTGGGTTCATGGCAAGGACGGCACCGATGCCAAGTCGAAGGTTGATCCAAACCCTCAGGGTGCTGGAACTCCTGTAGAGAGACAGACTCTGACGTTGTTCTGGCCTTTGGCGACAACCCAGAGTGTTCTTCGATTTAGGACCATAGGAATACCGGTTTCTACCGCGTCGAATTCAATGGTGCTTTCGCCGAAATAGGCATTGTCTTCATAACCGTCAAAGCCCAACACCGTGGTTTCAACAGTTCCTTGGGCTTCATTAAGGATCAGATCAATGGCCCCATTACTAGGACTTGAGCCTTGGTGGTCTTTGAAGTCACATCGCAAATAGGTGGGATCTGCACTTGATGCGAGAGGGCCTGCCAACAACACAGCAGCAGCGATGGCGGTGAGTCGTTTCATGTGATCAGGTTCTCATCGTTGATGGGTTAGTTCACCTCTTAATTAGAGGAAACAACCAAGATGAAATGGCTTTGATGAGCAGCGATGGCAACCCGAGATGAGATCCGCGCTGTCTTTGCTGACCCTCGGCTCGATGGGATGGATCGTCTCTATGACGCCATCGGGGAGATGCTGTTGACCGGTGCTGAATTTGAGAACGCCTACTCGTTGGTGATTGCAGCAGGGGACGTTCAAGCCACCACCTGGATCAAGTTCTGCGTGCAATGCGCCACCCGGTTTGATGACCCGCCAGAGGAGTCAGAGTTTCTGGCGGTGCTGGAGGAGTTCAGCCGGACACATGTTGGGGCGTGATCAACTACTAACAAACCCCGCTCGTGGCGGGGCTGTTTGAGAGGTAACTTTTGAATATTGCTCAGACCGTGGTCACTTGTTTAATATCACTAATTCCAACAAGCAGCATTATTTGGTCGCCTGAATCACCTGTAAATATCAAGCCTGATTCAATATTGCTCCAGACACCATCCATTGCAATCTCAACATAATCTTCTCCAATGGTGTAGTCCTGTATTTCAGCATATCCTTCTCCGGGTACTCCACGGAATACATCCTTTCCACGATTACCCCACACTTTCCCTTGACTAACAGAAATCACATCATTGCCTTTACCAGACCTATAAATCACACCAGAGGCGGAGCCGGTGATGATGTCCGCACCACGATCAGCTCTTATTAAGGTGCCTGCTTCAGTCTCAATAACAATAAATACATCGCTGCCTTTTCCTCCTAAGTATTTACCAATGCCACCACGCAAAACAATGGTATCTTTACCCCTATTTCCATGAACATAATTATTGCCACCTATTACCTCAAGATAATCATCTCCTCCCATCATTCGAGACTTGATATCTGATTGCCCTATTAGTGAGTCTTCAGAACCAGTGAATTTTGTAAATCCATCGGTGGTTTGAACACCAATTGGCGCAAGTGATGTTGCCGAATACGGCTTAGGTACTGGCGTAAGCTTGCTCGATGGTGAATAACCTACTGGGACTGTAAGATCACCATTGAAATCAATTGAGGCATTGAATGGCATTATCCCATTGGGATCATAATAATCGGATCCGATGGGTAATTTTGATTTCTGATCTAGATAATCTGATCTTGATTGCAATACGTAGGGTACAGGATTTTTGCTATAGAAAGGACTTTCAGGCGTAGGAAGTTTTCCCTCAAGATCGGTAGTGTCGCCTTTGTCTCCATAAATATCTCCAATCCATCCATCAATCAGTTTGTTATTATAGAATGTGGAAAGCATATTCCATTGTTTTCCCTCTGGTGGCTTATCGTTGACTTTTTCTAGTGCTGGGATGCCTAATGGTGTAATTTTTGCATTGACTTCATCAACAATACCTGAGGGCGGAAAGTTTAATCCTTTAACATAGTAGGAGTCAAAGACAGGAATGATTTTAGTGTTTGGATATAACTGATTTGCCACCCATAGCATTATGGTAACTAAAGCATAATTTTCTGCAGCATCTGCTGGATTCTTCATTTGAAAGTTTTGGGCGTAAAACCAATTTTTTGGATCTTCTGGCCGTCCATCATTCAAGCTTGGATCAAGTTCGATAGGATATAGTAACGCTGCGTTTACAATTGCGGATGCTTTGGCATCTCCGCTCAGCCTGCTAATCGTATTTAATTTCTTATTAATTAAGCCCCAAGTCTCTGCGGCATCTCCACCCCCATTGAAAGCGGCACTCATCCCAAAAAAACGCTTGCTATCGTTTATCTCTTTTTGTCCTGCTAAACTAGTTTCACCTATAATTGCTGAACCGTTTGGTGTATTTGTGTAGGAACTAATAGTATCTAGAAAAAACGCATAAGGCATTGCGCTTGATGTAGTCATCTAGTTGCATGCAATTTATTATTCTAGCCAAGACTTTGTTTTTGACATTAGCTTGTTAAGCTGGCTTCATTGAAATATGATCATAATTTCTTTCCAGCTACGCGAATTGTATGATTTATGCAGATTGTATATTTTTTCTCAACTCTTTATACTTAGAAGTGAATGCTTTAGGGATAAATTTTCTAAACTGAAATGGTTAGAGTCTTCAAAGCATTTCAATGTTGGCAGAAAGTTTTGTGATTTGATGTTGTTCAAGCTTTCGTGTTGGCTTTATTGGCTTACTGGCGCTCCACCCCACTCCCGCATTTTCTTGTCTGTCGATCCAGCTTGCGGCGCATTCGAGCGGTAGTCCCCAGTTCAGCCCCCGTGTTATGGGAATCAGGCAGCTCTCCTTTTCCACGAGTCGTATTCCGTTGGGGTCTTTGCATCTTTCTCCTGATTGCAACGAGCGCAAATCAGATCCAAGTTTGAAATGTCGTTGGTCCCACCACGGGCTACTGGAATGGCGTGATCAACCTGCGCATTCACACCAAGGGGGGTTTGGCAATAACGACAAATACCATCAGCTTTTAGGTACAGCTTGATCTTCTGTTCGGCAGTTGGAGCCCAGCCATCAAGTTTGTTCTGGCGCCGCTTGTATCCAGCATTTGCTTTTTGAGGATTCTTTTTTCGCCAAGCTTTGACTCTTTCGCGTTCACATTCGCGGCAGTTCGGTTTGAACTTGCCATTGCGTGAGTAGTGCCCGAAAAACTCGCGAGTGGCAGGGAATGATTTACTGCATACGGAGCAGCACTTCTGAAAGAGATTCTGCATCAGTTTTTCCGAATTAAATACTGTGAGAGTTGTTGTTTTGTGTATTGCATGAGAGTACAAGTATTAAAAGAACTTTTATTTGACATCACTTCACCTCCTCCGCAATAGCCTTCCATTGGACAAGTCCTTCAGCAGCAGCAATCCTCTCTTTAATCACCATCATTCGATCAGATGTCTAGTTGTCTCTATCCACGATCAGCCCAACTGAAGCCGCAGCAATCATGAGGAAGATGTCTTCATCAGATCCATTGCTCTCTCCAAGCTGGAAGACTTCATCAGTGCTGCTGCAATAGACGCCAAACTCACCTTCATGGTCAGTGCATCCAATCCGGTAGTGGTATGAGCTATTTGAAGGATCGTTGCGGTCAGTCCATGTAAAAAGAGTATTCACCCAAGATCCACTCCATTTGATTTCACACCAGGGAACTGGACCATTTCCAAATAATTGCCATCCAGTTTGAAAATATCCATTGATTTTGTGGATGATTGACTGTTGGTAGACCATCCGAAAGTGTTGCTCTTCATGCATGAGAGTTCCCCAATAGGCATGACGAATAGCATTTTCAATCTTAAACTTGCACGTGTCCCAAAGATTCCAGTGGTCAAAAGTAGGTGCGTATTTAGAAATAGTAGTCATCGATTTACTTCTTTGCTTTGACTCCTCAATTCTCTGCGAAACCGTAAGTTCTCACATCACCCAAACGGGTAGTCATTACGCCTGATCTACCCCCCAAACGGACTAACCCGCAGGCATCTCCTCAATGCCAATAGTGATCAATTGTTCACAGCAAAAACCCCGCCTTGCGACGGGGTGAAGTTTATTTAGTGCCAGGTATCAAAGGCTGATTTAAGGGTTTATGGTGTTGGTTGAAGAAATAAAAAGCCCCTGTGGTCGCAGGGGCTTTGAATGATAAGTTGCATCCAGGGTCTTAACTAATTATTCAACAACATTTTATCCCCTTTTCTCCTGTTAATTCATCTCGTCCTTTTTGCGTTGCGAGCCTGTCGTCCGAGGAACAGTCAGGTATACAATAGGTATTAGGTATGCACTTAAAATTGTCTGAGCTGTCGTAACCACCGTCACAATCGTGCACCCTCACATCCCTGTTGCTTGGTGTTGATGTTAATGCATTGATTACAGGTAGTTGTTGAACTTCTTTGCGCTGGGCTGTTGTACTTGCACCACCAAAGCGAACTTTAAGGTCTGCAGAAACTCTGGTGTCAAATGCCTCGTCGTAAGAGACATTCACACCAGCTGTAACTCCACTTGTCATTTCATAAGCCAAGCGTCCACGCACACCAGAACCATCGACATCTTCTTGATCGCGGTGTTGGTAGTAATAACCAGCTGATGCTTTTAAAACAGGAGTGATGAAATAACCAGCATCCAAGCCATAGGTGTTCAACGCACCAGCGTCATAGACGCTATTGAGCTTCTGCTCGACATCACCCACAGGGATCAGTCCATAGCCGTTCAAGGTCCAGCTGTTGGAGACTGCTTCTGCGTTCAGTGCGATCTGCTGGAACCCGACAGTCTTTTTGTTGGTGACGCTGATACCAGTGTCAGTACCACCAGATTTCACTGAGCGGCTGTCATATCCGCCATTCAGCCCAAACATCCAGCTGCGATCGCTATTCAGCCAGCGGTAACCAATTCGGGTTGAGGTGGAGACAGTTCCACCAGCAACGTCGGTGTTGATGATGCTGCTGTAGCCCTCACGATCAGCAAAGCTGGCGTTGACCAGTGCATCCAGGAACCACACGCTGTTGTCACCAACAGACAGCGGAAGGAAGCCACCGATGCCTGCTTGGTTCGGTGTTCCTGCACCCTGGAGTGAACCTTGAAAGCCAATGGTGGGTTTGACGACATCAGCGAGGCTGATGCTCATCACACCAAGGTCGTCAGCACTGCCCTCTTGCGCAGTAGCAGCCAGTGGTGCAACAAAAGCAGCAGTGGCAAGCAACCCTGCAGAAAGACGACGCAGCATCAAAGGGAAATTGGACTAATCGAATGGTGGCGTGACAGGGCAAATGCTGCCTAGTGAAATGACCAGTTTCAGCTTTGCTTTAGCCCGCAGGCCTCTCACAAACGCCAATAGTGACGCGCCTACCAGATACTCAATCTTTTCCTGTTCTGTAAACGCCTAACTTCCATATCCATTGTCGTCCTTACCCATCTAGAAGTCTTGTGAGCTGCGCCTGAAGCTTCAGAGCGCCAACTGCATTGCTGTGCTGTTTGGTTCTGATGCTGGCTTCGATGATCTCGTCTAAGAGCGCCAAACGGCTGCCTAAGAAGTCGGAACGATCAACTGAGTAATCATCCCTGATGATCTCTCGGGCCTTTGCGAGATAGCGGTGAGCTGTGCGTGGATCGACCCCCCATTCTTCGGACGCATAGCGACAAACGTAACTCGATGTTTTTGCTGACGATAAAAGCTTGACGATGGTATGAACTCGCCGATCAATTTCTGCTGCGTCGCTCTTCTTACCCATTTATTAATTGTATAAGATTCAAATTATTTTGCTTTTCGAGCCAAGTCTTTCTTGATTGATCTTGTTGGTTTCTTGCGTGGCTGCACCTTATAAGTGTCGTTGGCACAGCGGCACAGAGGAAATCAAAGACTCCTCCATACCGCTTAATCAGCTTCAACATTCCAATAAATGCTGTGCTGTGTGCCAAATACCTCAAATCAAAGTCTTGGTCGTGCTTTGCAATGGCACACACTCAGCCGTCAGCTAGTGCCAGATGTGTCGCTCAATCGCCATTTACGGGATCGACCAAGATTCGGATCACGTGTGGCATTGCGATCTTGCACAAAGCCCAACTCCCTGAGGCATTGGCTCATCAGGCGCATCTCGGTCTGCCCTGGAGGGCGCCCCTCGCATACGCCTGATTCGTTGATCGCAAACCGCGTGTCAAAGCCACCCTCTCGCCCTTTGGCTTTCAACTTGCCAAGACATTCCTCTTCAACAGCAGAGAGGTAGATGTTCTCGCTTCGGAAGCCCTCATTTCTCTTATCACTGACGGACTGCTCTGCCTGCGACAGACAAGGATTTAAGCCTTGTTTGAACTGGGCAATTGCAGCCTTCCAAATGCGGTCTCGATCCCTGCTGATCTTGCCGGTATCGATGACCCGTTGACCGAGGTCAACAACCCAGAAACGCCTATCACCGGTGTGATCCCGAAGGAACTCATCACCGTTGACGGAGGCCACCATGATCGATCGCCTCCTAAGCCGTTCATAAGTTCTTCCATAAGGCACACGGCAAAGATCGACTCTTGTTGTGATGTGGTTTTTAAGGGCTCCTGTTGATCGCTTTCCTGTGATGTGTTCCAGCTCTGCGAGTTCAGTGATCACTGCTCTGTGGAGTGCAACGGTCATGTCCTTGGCTTGGTCATGAGTTGATGAGGAAATCCAATCGGGATTTGGCACAAGAGCCAAAAAGCTGCTGCTTTTTCTGATTCCCTGAGCGCCCTTAAGCGTCAGTACAAAGTCGAACTGACAGCCAGGCTTGAACACTCTCCAAACCACTCCTCGAAGAGCCGCGGCCCACATGGAGTCATAGAGACCATCGCTGGTCCCGAAGTAATCCTGAGAGAACATCGATAGCTCAATCGGTGTGATCGAATCATCTTTTTCAATCCGCTCGAAGTACTGCTGAACGGGATGAAAACGCTTTTCCCGAGCGACCTTGAGAACACTGTCGAATGTCGTCCTCGGATCAGCGTTGTAACCCTTCTCAGAGAGTCCGATGTAAGCCTCCTCAATCTCCACAACGGGGAGGGAAGCCTGATCAAGTTCGACTTCTTGAGTCAGCTCATTGAATGCCAGCTTGTACGGCGCTGATCGCCATAAAGAACAAAGTTCTGCTGGGGTTAATCGTCTCTTTCTTGACTCTTTGCAGGAGTCCAAATCTTGAGTGAGATGTGCCACGACTCAGGCCCTCCCACTTTGGATCGGAGCTGTTGCCTCGTCGTAAATCTCGATTGCTTGTTGGCGACGATTCCGTTCTGCCTTGCGTGAAGCATCCTCTTTTTGTACCAATTCAATGGTGCGTTGACGCTGCATCTCCCTGATTTCAGGGATGTTGTAGACGACGGGACCACCAATGGATCCAGTTGAATAAACCCAATGCGTTCCAGCATCGAGCCTGCGCTCACGGCGCATATTTCTGAGGGTGCAGGCCTTTATGTGCAGAAGTTCTGCAGCATCGGGCTCATGCACCCATTCGGGCGTAGTGGACATTGCGGGCGACTAGATAAGCCCCTTGGCTCTGAGCACAGCAGCCTTTACACCTTTCAACTCAGACCAGCGCTTGAGGCACTCCTCTTTGGAGGAGTAAGGATGCCAGTCTTCTGCAGCCAATTTGCGGTCGATGATTTCGACACTGCGTTGGATCTCTGCACGGTCCTTTGGTCCAGACAGCCTGATGGCGTGTCCGTTGACCATGACCTGAGTCTGGGCTGATTCGGCGTAGCGGTCCTGCTTTCGTGCCATTGCACAAGGGAATGAACAGAACCCGTCGCTCATCAGCCCGCCAGACAGAAAACAAGTTTCTCGGCAGTACGACCCGCAATTGCGGGGGGTAGCCAGGTCGAGGACTTACTTGGTCTAGGACCAGCCTTGCCTCGGATCGCGACTACCGCGTTTCGGATGAATCAATCCTGAATTGATCACCAAATCCTGTCAATAGAAATCACCAGATGCTCAGAAAGTCGTGTGGTGGGCAGTACACGGCAAGGTGGTTCACCACACGCTCACCACACACCTGCGCTTAAGCAATAAAAAACCGCCCCTTGCGGAGCGGCGGAGATGTCAGTTGGGGGCTGACTCATTTGCGAGTCGGGGAGACAGGATTCGAACCTGCGGCATCTTGCTCCCAAAGCAAGCGCGCTACCAAACTGCGCCACTCCCCGGCACCTCAACAGATTAACTGTCGGCGGTCAGCCGTTCGGCAAGAGCAACACCGCTGCGGATCGCTCCTTCGCCTGTTCCGAAGTGAGGGCCTTCAATCCAGTCGCCGCAAAAACCAACGGCGCTTTGGTGGCACCACTGCAAATGACTCGGAACGGGGTGGTTCAGAGGTTGTGCTGCTCCCCAGCGCATCACGCCCATCGATCGTGCTGATTTCAAGGCCTTGCGAAGGGCAGGCCAATGCAGGAGGAGTTCAGGCAAAACAGCTTCTAATCGCTTTTCTTCGGACTCAAGCAAGACCGGCTGGGTGCTGGGATCGATCGTTGCACCGTTATGCAATCCATGAACCACCAAGCCAAGCCGTGCATCGGTCTGGCGATGCAGCACGATCCGCTCTACTCCCCAGCGCTTTTGTGCATCTGGGTTTAGCCCGATCTGCCAGGGAAGCGCAGGTGTCTGCAGGTTTACATCACCTAAATCGAGCATCAAGTTCCAGCGAACTGTGGATGCACTGGCCTCCAATGTTGTAAGGACGGCATCCAATTCAGGGTCGACTCCTTTAGGGACGGCAGTTCGCAACGGCACATCGTTCCACTGGAGCATCGCCAGTGACCGTGGATGGGCAAGCAAGTTGCCACTCAGAACGAGGCGCTTGGCCTTGAGTTGCCAGCCTTCGGATTGATCCGACAGCATCCAATGGTCTGCGGGGCGTTTGAGCCATCGCACCCGTGTTCCGAAATGACTTTCGAGCTTGTTTGAGCTTTGCCCTAACAAGCCCTCACAGACACTCGCCATAACGGGTCTTCCAGTCCACCATTGGCTAGTAGATGGGGATGCTGGATCAATGGCCACCACTTGGCCGTTTGCATCGATCGCCACCTCATGGTTCACAACGGGTTGCAGCGTTCCCGCGTTTCGCAGCGGTTCCAGCAATCCATCAACGGCGGATGGAAGGGATTCACTCAGCTTGATCGCTGGAGCTCCGTGGTTGATGCACCACCGCGGATCTGTGCGACTGCGACGACTGGCTGTTCGTCCTCCAGGACCTCGTCCGGCTTCCACTAAGGCAACACGACCCTGATATCCAAGCTTCTCGAGTGATGCCACGAGGCTGCATCCACCCAGCCCGGCTCCAATAACAACAAGGTCGTAGTGATTCACGCGATGCGATTACATCCAGTAGCGCTCAGCGGCGGCCCTTGAGAAAAGACCTCCCAAAAGAGCTAATAAGATCGTGACTCCGAAAAAGATGAAATAAGCCATTCGAAATCGTTGACCACAACTATGAAGTAGTGGCTTTCTAACAGCCTAAAAAAGAAGAAGGACGATGCGTCTTGAGACGGCATCATTCCGTAAGAATGGGTCGCCTGAGATTCGAACTCAGGACCAGCCGGTTAAAAGCCGGATGCTCTACCGCTGAGCTAGCGACCCTTGCCCGCTTGGGCATGCCGAATCCGGCACCAATGGAGAGTATCACTTGGTATGCCGTCAACAAACAGACTGTTGGGCAATGACATTCCAGCCATGCCAGCGCAGATCCCGTGGCCGAATCCTTCGATTGCTCCTTCGGCATGGGTGGCTCCAAGCGCCGTGGTGATCGGAGCTGTTTCAATGGCGGATGGAAGCAGCCTTTGGCCGACGGCGGTGGCACGGGGAGACATGGCCGCCATCACCATCGGCGCTTACAGCAATGTCCAAGACGGTGCAGTGCTGCATGGCGATCCGGGGCAACCGGTCTGGATTGGCCAAGAGGTCACCGTTGGTCACCGTGCCGTGATCCATGGAGCGACCCTGAAGGATGGCTGTTTGGTGGGCATTGGCGCCATCGTTTTAAACGGCGTCACCATTGGCGAGGGTGCCCTCGTCGCGGCAGGTTCTGTGGTGACGAAGAACGTCCCTCCACGAACGATGGTGATGGGGATTCCGGCCAAGGTTTGTCGAGAACTCTCTTTGGAGTGTGTGCAGGAGCAGCAAGCCCATGCTCGTCGTTACTCAGATTTGGCTCAACTGCATGCGCAGCGCCTGGAGTGATTGCATCGAAATGGATCAGCTGGAAGGAAAAAGCGCGATATCTGACGTGTTGTCCGTAAGATCACCGAGCGCATTTTCAAGTTGCAAGCATGGTCCGAGTTGCTCTTGGCCTGGTTCTGATCCTTGCCATCGTCGGTTACTCGGCCTTCAGTGTGATTACCACTGGCCAAGTGCTCGGCATTGACGCCCGTGTCTTCCTCGTGATTGCTCCAATCCTTGCGGCGCTGAGCTGGGCGGCCTTCAACATCGGCCGTGCTGCCGTTGGACAACTGCAGCTTTTGTTAAGACGCAGCCGCGCCTGATTCAAGCCTTTAAAAATTCGTAGGCTGAGGGCTGCCTCGGCCACTCCGTTGCCCAACGATCGATCCGTCAAGCGATCCGTCACTGTGTTGGGGGCAGGTCTTGCTGGCACTGAAGCTGCGTGGCAAGTGGCCTGTGCTGGCATTCCAGTCACCTTGGTGGAGATGCGGCCGGTGCGTCGCTCGCCAGCCCATCACAGCAGCGATTTTGCTGAATTGGTGTGCAGCAATAGTTTTGGTGCCCTGAGTAGCGATCGCGCAGCTGGATTGTTGCAAGAGGAGTTGCGACGGTTGGGCTCCCTCGTGATTCGCACAGCTGATGATCACGCCGTTCCTGCCGGTGGTGCTCTCGCCGTGGATCGCGGTCGTTACAGCGCCGCGCTTACGGAGATCCTTGATCAACACCCCTTGGTGACGATTGAACGTCGCGAGCAGATGGACCTGCCGGAGGTTGATGCCGTCACCGTGCTCGCGACAGGCCCACTCACCAGTGAGTCGCTAGCCAACGATTTGCGGGGATTTACCGGCCGAGACGACTGCCATTTCTTCGATGCAGCGAGCCCCATCGTTCATGGCGACAGCATTGATCTCAATTTGGCTTTCCGAGCAAGTCGCTACGACAAAGGCGACGCGGATTACATCAACTGCCCGATGAATAAGGCCGAGTTTCTCGCGTTCCGCGAGGCTCTACTGGAGGCAGAACAGGCGGAACTCAAGGATTTTGATCAGGAGAGTGCCAAATTCTTTGAGGGTTGCTTACCGATTGAGGAGTTGGCTCGTCGTGGTGAAGACACGATGCGCTATGGCCCTCTGAAGCCCATTGGTCTTTGGGATCCCCGCTGGGGAGACGTCAACGACCGTGACGTGCGGAGGGCGAAGCGTGCCTACGCCGTTGTTCAACTGCGTCAGGAAGACAAAGACGGTCGCTTATGGAATCTTGTGGGTTTTCAGACCAACCTCAAATGGGGTGAACAGAGGCGGGTCTTACAGATGATTCCCGGTTTGGCCCAGGCGGAATTTGTTCGGTTTGGGGTGATGCACCGCAACACCTTCCTTGAATCCCCTCAGCTGCTGGACCCAACGCTGCAGTTCCGCACACGCCGGCATCTCTTGGCCGCAGGTCAGATCACGGGAACCGAGGGGTACGCGGCGGCGGTCGCTGGTGGTTGGCTCGCGGGAACCAATGCGGCGCGGCTTGTGCGGGGTTTGGATCCCATCGCGTTGCCCAACACCACGATGGCTGGTGCTCTCACCCACTTCGTGAGCGAAGCCCCCACAAAGAAGTTTCAGCCCATGCCCCCCAACTTTGGGCTGCTGCCAGACCTGCCCGAACGGATTCGCGACAAACGGGCCCGTTACGGCGCGTATCGCGATCGATCCTTGGCTGATTTAGAGCCGATTCGTGCGCTCATCCCAGAACCATTGCTGGCATGACCCCTCTCCACCGCTTCGGCTCGACGTCTCGAACTGCGCTTCGGGGTTTGGGCTAACGCGGTGATGCCCTTGGCTGGGCTGTCGGCTCACGTGCTGATGGGTCGTCTGCGTTGATGCTCGATGGCCCAAGCGGCAGGCTGCAGCGCAGACCAGTGTGTGGAGATCACGCGCGCCGTGTTGATGCAGCAATTGGTGGGATTCCACCGTGCAACAGCATGGCCGGACTGCCTTTGTGGTGGTTTACATCAACCCGGTACAACCGCAGGACGGCTTTGTGATCGATGGGCTGCGCGATCAAATCGATCAACGCTGCAGTTCAGCACTGGGACGGCCCGTGCGGTCTGAGGTCATCCTCACCGTGAACCCCCCAATTCATCACTTGGATCCAACTCCGCAGGCTGCCCCTTAGCGTCATCACTAGTGGTGTTCGAAGCTTTGGTCGATCAGCAGCAATGGGATGCCGTCGTGATCGGCTCTGGTGTGGGTGGTTTGGTCACAGCGAGCCAGCTTGCGGCGAAGGGTGCAAAAACGCTGGTACTGGAGAGGTACCTCATCCCTGGCGGTAGTGGAGGCGCGTTTCATCGGAACGGCTACACCTTTGATGTGGGTGCCTCGATGATTTTTGGATTTGGGGAGAAGGGCTACACCAACCTGCTGACGCGCGCCCTGGCGGACATCGGGGAACACTGCGACACCATTCCCGATCAGGCCCAGCTGGAATATCACATGCCTGGCGGGTTACGCATTGCCGTCGACCGTGATTACGACACCTTTATTGCGGATCTTTCAGCCCGTTTCCCCCATGAAGCCGAAGGTATTCGTCGCTTCTATGACGCCTGCTGGCAGGTGTTCAACTGCCTAGATGCGATGCCGTTGTTGTCGCTTGAGGACCCTGCTTATCTCACCAAGGTTTTTTTCAAAGCGCCCTTCGCCTGCTTGGGGTTAGCGCGTTGGCTTCCCTTCAACGTCGGGGCCGTTGCGCGTCAACACATCAAAGATCCACAACTGTTGAAGTTCATTGATATCGAATGTTTTTGCTGGTCGGTGATGCCAGCCGATCGCACACCAATGATCAACGCAGGCATGGTCTTTTCAGACCGTCATGCCGGTGGAATCAATTACCCCAAAGGTGGAGTGGGTGTGATCTCTCAGAAGCTTGTGAAAGGGTTGGAGCGCCATGGCGGATCGATTCGTTACAAAGCCCGCGTCACCCAAGTGTTGATCGAGAAGGGCCAGGCCGTTGGCGTGAAGCTGGCTGATGGCGAAATCATCTATGCCAAACGGGTGATTTCCAATGCCACCCGTTGGGACACCTTCTCGGGTGAGGTGGCAGGGACAAAGGGGGAAGGTCAGGCCCTCGTCGGTTCCGACCAAACACCGGCCAAGGAGCAGGTTTGGCGCCGACGTTACGTACCGTCGCCCTCGTTTTTATCGCTACATCTGGGCGTACGGGCCGATGTGATTCCGGCTGGCACCCATTGCCATCACTTGTTGCTGGAGGACTGGGAGCGGATGGAAGACGAGCAGGGCGTGATTTTTGTGTCGATGCCATCGCTGCTCGATCCCGATTTAGCACCGTCGGGGCATCACATCGTCCATACGTTTACGCCGTCATCGATGGAGGCATGGAAAGGGCTGAGTCCGTCGGATTACAAAGTCAAAAAAGAGGCTGATGCGGCACGGATGATTCAACGCTTAGAGGCCATTCTTCCTGGTCTCTCTGGGGCGATCACCCACAAGGAGATCGGAACACCGCGCAGCCACCGGCGCTTTCTGGGACGATTTCAAGGCAGTTATGGGCCGATTCCAGCGATGCAATTGCCGGGGTTGTTGCCGATGCCGTTCAATCGCACGGGAGTGAAGCACCTGTATTGCGTTGGGGATTCTTGTTTCCCCGGGCAAGGGCTGAATGCAGTTGCCTTCAGCGGTTTTGCCTGCGCGCATCGGGTTGGTGCCGATTTAGGCCTGAACCCCTGGGCCCTGCCGGCGTGATGGGCTGATTAGCCTTTGCCTACTGAAAAGATGCGATGCCGACCAATCCGCAGCCATCGTCTGAACAACTTGCGCGATTCATGGAGCAACGCGGGGATATTCACAAACCGTGGAACCTCCAAATCCTTCGGCTTCAGAAACTAAAAGCGGCCAAAAACACGATGGATCCGCTGGAGTACATCGCCAAACTCCAAGAAGCCCATGCCGATTTGATGCGCTTGGGCAAATTTTGGAAGGGTCGAGAAGCTGAGGTGTTTGAAGGGGTTTATGTGCCTTCCGAATTGATTGAGCCGTTGCCTGGATCACCCGACGATCGCTAAATCCCATGGAACGTTTTGGCCTTTCTCCTCTGATTCGCTTCACCCTGTTGAGCCTGTACGTGGCGTTGGTGCTGCCCTTGCCCGTCTTGGCCCCCGAATCCTTGAGGCCGTTAATGGTTGCTGGCCTGATTCTCGGGCTTGTGTTGGTTGTGGGTTTGCTGAGCGAGCAGGTTGAAACCGATGCTGCCGGCCTTCGGGTGCGTTATCCCGGCTGGATTCGTTGGTTATTGCGACGGAGCTGGTCGATGGACTGGGCCGATATCCGTGCCTTGGTTCCTGTAGGAACGAGCCAAGGAGGCACCGTGTATTACCTAAAAGCCGCTGATTGTCGTCATCAATTGCTTCCGCAGCGCATTGAACGGTTCGATTTGTTTCTGAAACTGCTCAGTGAGCGGGCTTCCATTTCAACCATGGGAATCGGTCGACTGACCCCTCCTTGGACCTACCAAGTGCTTGCTTCCCTTGCAGCTCTCATGGTGGTTGGAGAGCTGGTGTCTGGTTTGGCGATCAGCCAGGGCTGGATCAGCTTGCCGGCAAGTTATCCAGGCTGAAGCGATAGCCCCGTTGACGCACAGTGGTGATCCCACCGCCCTCGCCAAGACCTGCCTGCTCGAGCTTGCGCCGCAGGGTTAGAACTTGAGTATCCACAGAGCGAGGACCACCACTGAAGGGAGGCCATGCCATCCGAAGCAATTCTTGGCGACTGCGTACCAGCCCTGGGGGCATGAGTAAGGCGCAGAGCAGAGCAAATTCCCGAGGACTGAGTTCCACAGGTTTGTCGCGGAGCGTGACCTGTCTCAGCAAGAGATGCACCTCTAGGGGACCGACGGTGACGCGCTCTTGCAGACCGCTATGACCTCTCTTTAAAAGGGTGCGGCAACGCGCTGCTAACTCTTCCAGCCCAAAGGGCTTGCGCAAAACATCGTCTGCACCATCTTCTAATAGGCCGACAACAGGTTCGGCACCACTGCGAGCTGTTAACACGATCACTGGGCAACGCAGTTGTCCAGCGAGGCGGAGGGCAGAACTCTGCTCAAGGATCTCTGCGCTCACCAAGAGATCTGGCGATTGATCCTGACAAATTTCAAGGGCTTCGACGGCTCGACCCACGGCTGCGGTGAGGTGACCGTCTTGACGAAGACGCTGCACCAGAACAGTGCGCAGGGTGGGATGAGGCTCAACCACCAGAACACGTGAGGGTTCAAGACCGCTTCCGGAGCCAGGCATGGAGATGGCCTGGTCAGTAGGAGTGTTCGACTCAGTAAGTAAGTCTTGTGGCGTTGAGGTCACTGGATCGATCGAGGCGCGACTAGGCTAGTACCAATTTCATGAAGCGCTGGTAGCGAGAGCTGCCGTCTCCCACCAATGACGTCACTTGATGACCCACAGGCCATCCGTCATTTTCAGTCGATTTGTGATGCGTGCCAAGAACTCACGACGCGATATCACACACCTTCTGAGCTTCGGCTCTACGCCGATGGATATCTTCATGCGCTTCGTAAAACCGGCTCCCTCGACATCCGTGAGCAACATCGCCTAGAGCAGCTAATCGACCGCTGGATCTTGGATCCCTCGAGTTTCATTGGTCCAGATGGGGACGTCAGCACGCTCTACATGCAGCATCCCCACGGCTACTAAAACCGTTTAACTCGCGAGGGCAATTTCAAGTTTTTCTTTGAGTTCGCCAGAGTTGTACATCTCGATCAGGATGTCGGATCCACCCATAAATTCCCCTTTGACGTAGATCTGAGGAATGGTTGGCCAACTCGAGAATTCTTTGATTCCCTGACGAATCTCCATGTCGGAGAGCACATCGAAAGTTTCAAAAGTCACCCCGAGGGAGTGAAGAATCTGCACAACGTTGTTGGAGAAGCCGCATTGGGGCATCAATTTGGAGCCCTTCATGAAAACAAAGATTGGGCTCGTCGCGATCAAGCCTTCGATACGTGATTTGGTGGAAGCGTCCATGACGAGGAAAAGAGGTCTCGAGAATTAGGAAGGGACGGAGGTGCTGAGAGCCAAAGCATGAATGGCCTCACTGGCAAGCTCCTGTTGCAGTGCTCCATACACCATTTGGTGTTGTCGGATGCGCGACAGGCCACTGAACGCAGTGGACACCACACTCACTTGGAGATGGTCTCCACCGCCAGTGAGATCTTCAACGGTCACCGTTGCATCAGGAATGGCCCGTTGGATTGCAGATTCGACCGCGGACGGCTGCACCATGACAAAACTCCCAATTCAATGATGTTGGCAGATGAACTCAGCTGCCTGGCCTTGATGCACCCTTGAACTCCGTTTCGACAAAACCAAGTTCGACAAGGCTCTGATAGGCCTTTTGGCCCTGAGGTTTGGAGGGTGTCATCAGCTTCACCACCTCGACGAGGACGGGAACGGCCACTTCGGGTTGGTTTTGACGACGGAAGAGGGCCGCTAAGCGCAGATCAGATTCCGCTAATAATCCAAGGGCTTCACGTCCTTTTTCGTCCATTTCGCGGGGAATCCGTGCATCCAGGCCGCGGAACGCGCCGCTTAAATCTCGATAGAACGACAACAGCTGTTTCGACACTTTCCGGGCTTTGTCGTATTCGGTACGAGCGCTGGCTAGGTCTCCCCGGGCTGCGGCGGCATCGCCACGGGAAATCATGCCGCGAACGGCCGATGGGTTAAAGCCACTGTCGGGTTGCGCCAAAACCCTGTCGCTGGAGGCCTGTTGAGCGAGGACCGGCGGAGCTGTGACGCCAAGGGTGGCCACCAGGGCGGCAGCCGTCAGCAGAGAGCGACAACCCATGGGGTCAGTCAGAGCAATTTGCGCGGACTTTAGAAGGCTTTTAGGGGTCGTCCAACAGCCTTGCGGGCCGCTTGTTCAGCCGTATGCATCGCAGCGGTGAGTTGGATGTTGAACTCTTCTGCCGCATCTCGGCCCGTTTCTTTCGGGACGTGCAACGCCTCGCCAAAACAGACCGCTGCACGACTCAACGGTCGTGGTGGAGCTTGGCTGTAGCCCAGACCAACTGGGATAACAGGAACATGGACCCCTTGGCTTTGGGCGAGCTGGGCAAGACGCATCAGACCACCACGCACCTGAATCGGGGCATCGGTGCGTTGAATCCGCCCCTCTGGAAACATCACCAGCTGCTGGCCACTGGCCAATAAATCAATGGCAAACCGCAGTGTGGTCATCGATGGGCGACCTTGATTCACAGGGAAACAGCCCAAACGTTGCAGGAACCATCCCTGCAGACCTTTCATTTCCGTCGTCGTCACCATGAAGCGACAGTCGCGGCCCGTGACCCGTCGGCCTGCTGCCATGGGTAAGAGCAGCGCATCCCAACGGGCCCGATGGGTTGGCGCCAAAAGCACAGGTCCGTGGTGCGGCAGTCGTTCGCGATGCAACACCAGCCGTTCCCGGAACTGCAATGGCAGAGCCAAGTCTTGCGTGGCCAGCATGGCCAAGGGTGCCCAGAACCGGTCGATCCCAACCTGCAGAGCGCTTTCTCGGGTTGCCAGTGCCGCTGTCAACGGTGAACAGTCGTCAGGAAAACCTCGAGAATGTAAGGCCCGCCGGCCGTCCTGCATAGGATTTGGCCATCAATACCAGCCTCCATGGCCAGCTTGGGCGTCAATATCGATCACATTGCCAACATTCGCGAAGCGCGACGCACGGTCGAACCTGATCCCGTGCCGATGGCGATGCTCGCTGAATTGGGGGGTGCTGATGGGATCACAGTCCATCTCAGAGAAGATCGTCGTCACATCCAAGATCGCGATGTTGAACTGTTGCGGCAGACCGTTCGGTCTCGACTGAATTTGGAGATGGCTGCAACGGCCGAGATGGTGGCCATTGCTTTGAGGGTGAAGCCCGACATGGTGACGCTGGTGCCAGAACATCGCCAAGAGGTAACCACGGAGGGTGGCCTGGATGTGGTGGCGCAGTTGTCGGAACTCACTGGAATGGTGAGCCAGCTTCAGACCAGCGGAATTCCGGTGAGCTTGTTTGTGGATCCCGTGGCTTCTCAGCTACGAGGCTGCACTGATTCCGGGGCGCGTTGGGTGGAACTCCACACCGGGCGTTATGCGGAGGGCAGTTGGAATGATCAACCCCACGAATTAGCTCGACTCACCGAGGGCACCGCTACGGCTCGGGCCATGGGCCTGCGTGTCAATGCAGGTCATGGGCTCACGTATCAGAACGTGGAGCCTGTGGCCGCGATCCCCGGAATGGAAGAACTGAACATTGGCCATACGATCGTCGCTCGTGCAGTTGTCGTTGGACTGCAACAGGCGGTGCGAGAAATGAAGGCGTTGATTCAGAATCCTCGGCGTGACCCCTTGTTTGGACAGGCACTCGGATGACCACTTATCACTTCGTTGCCGCCAGCGAGACGTTCCTCACCGTTGATGAACCCCTTGAGGAAGTGCTCAAGGAGCGTCGGCGGAACTACGCCGAAACCAACCGAGAGATCGACTTTTGGTTGCTGATTCGCCCAGCATTTCTTCAAGCATCAGAGCTGGCGGAGCTGGCCAGCCAAGTGCCTCAGCCGTCCGCAGCGGTTGTATCCACAGATGAAAAATTCATCACATTTTTGAAATTAAGGTTGGAATACGTTGCCGTGGGACGTTTCGAGGCTCCCTCTTCGACCATTCCTGACCCCTTGTCTGGCAGCGTTTGATGCATCCAAGTTCATTACCCGTGTCCAAGCGGATCACGTTGTTGGTTCGCGCCTTGAATGGTGCCGAAAAAACCAATCAAGCCTTGGCAACATGTGCGGATGGCGATGCCATGGTGGATATTTTGTTGGGCGCATCAGCGAAGCTTGGTCTTCGTCTGACGCGCCGTGATCTAACGGAAACTCCGCCCATTCGGGATTGGATTTGGTTTAAAAATAATCAACCCTTGATCACCATTGGAAAGTAAATGAAGGGGTTGGATCGATTAGTAAAAGGCGAATGAGACTTTTGATGGTCTTCTTCTCATATTAATTTCTTTTCTAAATTGATAAAATGACTGCTATCAAAGGGGGCTGCTGATCTGTTTTGTTTCTGTTGTCGTGTTCTTTAGTTGATCGATTGAGTTGTACTAGCTTGCCTACTTTTTGAAAGAGTCTTGCCTTTTTGGTTTCGACCAATTGTTGGTGAAAGCGGAAAATTACACATCAAAGCTCTTGGTTGTTTTGCCAGCACCGTTCATTGCAAAAATTCCTGGTCGTGATCTTTGTTGTGGAATTGTGATGCGGTACTGCATCCTTTGATGTCTGGTGCACTCGGTGCTGATTATTTTGTAGAGATACGCCAGCCCAGCTCGAGCGGGTGCTTTCTGTTCTTACTGGTGCTTCAGAACTTTGCTGACCCTCTATCGCAGCAACCGCGCTGAATTCCTCGCTCAATTGCTGGCTCAGCAACTGATTGACCAGCAACCGGGACCGTTGGAAACGCTGGAGGTGATGGTGAACACCTGGCCCACCAGCCGCTGGTTGGGCGAACAGCTTGCGGTAGCAAATGGAATTAGCTCGTTGGTTCGCTTCCCTTTTCCGGGTAGTCGATTTCGAGAGTTGGTTCGTCAGGTTTTAGATCTTCCCCCGAAGGAAGCCGATCCTTGGCGCGCCAATCAATTGGTCTGGTCTGTACTGGAACTCCTCCCGGAGTTGCTCGAGCAGCCAGCCGCCCTGCCACTGAAGCGTTGGTTGGATGGTCGGGAGGGAGGTGGCCAATCCCAAGCCCTCAGTCGTGATCGCTGGCAGCTGGCCCGGATGATCGCTGATGCCTTCGACGATTACGCCCTCTATCGCGCTGATCAATTGGGTCAGTGGAGTGCGTCCCCATCATCAGCGGAGACCGATTGGCAACCACTGCTTTGGCGTCGTTTGGCGGATCAGCTGAACCGCCCGCCCTTTGGCCTGCAGGTCCGTGACGCCATCGATCGATTGCGGCGGGGTGCGGTATCCGCTGATTCTCTTCCTGAGCGATTGCGTTTGTTTGGAATCAGTGCCCTAGCCCCCGTGCAAGTGGACCTGATTCAGGCCCTCTCGGGTGTTCTTGATGTGGAGGTGTATCTCCTGACGCCTTGCCCCGATCTATGGCAACGCTGTGGAAGCCGTCGAGAGCTGCTCCAGGAGGCTTGGTTGGAGCCCCCAGATGGACATTGGCTTGAGGCGGCACCGAGGCTGGAAGCCAGTTTTGGCCGTATGGGGGCTGAGTTCCAGCAATTGTTGGAGGGGTCGGGTGATGTTCAGTTGGGTGAGCGGCGCGAGGGAGATCTTTTTGCATCACCGGTGCAGATGGCTGCAGCATCCACGGGCTCTCCATCTCTCCTGGAACAGCTGCAAGAGCAGCTTGTTGATCCGGAGCAGTCGGGAGGACTGCTCCGGTTAGCCAATGATCAATCGCTCTTATTCCAAGCAGCCCCTGGACCTTGGCGAGAGGTGCAGCTGGTGCGGGATCGGATCCTCCAGTGGCTCGCTGCGGATCCAGACCTCGCTCCGCGTGATGTTCTGGTGATGACGCCGCAGGTGGATCGTTATGCCCCGTTGCTGAATTCAGTCTTTAACGATGCCGATGCCATTGGTGTTGATCTCCCCTGGCGTCTCACTGACCGCACTCAGCAAAGCAGTCCTGGACTGTCAATGGCCATGCTCAACCTGCTGGAGTTGGCGGCTGGTCGTTTAACGGCTACCGGCTTAGAGCAATGGTTGGCCAACCCTGCTCTTCAGGAATTACAGGGGTTGTCGTCCGAAGACTGCACCTTGATGACGCGGGTTTTGCAGCACACCGGTTTCCGTTGGGGGCTCGATGCAAAGGAACGGGGTGGAGACGAAACCCATGGGTTGCGCTGGTGTTTAGACCGCTGGCTTTTGGGCCTGGTGTTGCCTGTTCGTGATGGATTAGCCCCTGCGGGTGCGGCACCGTTCCAGTGGGAGTTGGATCCGGAGCGCTTGGTGCGGTGGTGGACCCTGCTGGATCGATTGGCTCGGATGCTCGAGCAGTTCAGGCGACCTCAGACCTGTGCTGCATGGGTGGCGTTGCTGCAGTCGGTGTTGCAGGAATTGTTTGGGGATGGCCGCGCTTGGAGTGGTGAATTACAAACCTGGACCGCAGCCCTAGAAGACTGGCGATTGCGGGCCACCGATTGCGCGCTGGAGCTTGATATCGCCGTTGTCTTGGAGGTGCTTAATGAAGCCCTGTCGGTGGATAGCGGTCGTTTCGGGCACCGCACTGGTTCGCTCACCATCAGCGCCTTGGAACCGATGCGGGCCATCCCCCACAAGGTGATTGTGTTGATGGGGCTCGATGGCGCCGTGTTCCCACGTCCCAATCAACGCCCAGGCTTCCATCTTCTTGAACAACACCGTCGGCTTGGTGATCCCCGCGGTAGTGATCAAGACCGGTACGTCTTATTAGAGGCGTTGATGTCAGCACGACGCCATCTATTGATCAGTTGGTGTGGTCGGAATGAACGCACCGGTGAGGCCCAACCCCCTGCGGCTCCTGTGGAGCAATGGTTGGCCCAACTCCAGCAGGAGTTGTCCACCAGCAGCACCGACGGTTTGGTGCTGACGCCAGCTGCCAACCCTTTGGCGCGTAGCAACTTTCAAATCGAGACCCCTTTGAGTTGCGATCGCCGTCAGTTGGAGGCCCGCCGCTGGTTGGATCGTTCTCGACCGGAACCAAAACAAGCCCTGGCGTGGCCCCTGGCCTGGACGTTCCCTCAGGCGGACCCAGGGACCAGTTCCAAGCCAGAGAAGCCGTTGGTGTTTGAAGAGCTCCTGCGCTGGATGCATCAACCCCAGGCGGCTTGGTTGCGTTCGAAGGGGCTGCGACCGGGTGAGGGGATTGATGCAGTGGAGGATCTCGACCCCCTCGAGCTCAATGCCCTCGAGCGTTATCAGCTGTTGGATCAAAACCTGGAACCGTTGCTTGCCGCCGGAGAGTTGCCGAATTGGCGGTCGCTGCTGGCCGGTCAGGGGGTGCTGCCGGCTGGAGCTGGCGCCGCCCTAGAGCAACAGGAGTTGGCAGACCGTTGGCAACGCCTCAGACGTCAGCTCGACAGCCTCGGCCCTTGCCGTCGCGAGGACATCGTGATTGAAGGTGTTCTCCGACCGCTTGTATTCGCTGGGGAAACCCAAGTCGTGGTTCAGGCGGGAATGCTCAGTGCGAGGGGTGTGATGCGTGGTTGGCTTCAACATCTCCACCTTTGCCGGTTGATGCCAACCCCCACGGCGGTAATTGCCCGCAGTACCCGTGCCATCGGTGCGGAAATTCACCTGCACTGGATGGCGTTGCCAGCGGACCAGGCGGAGCAGCAGCTGGTCACGCTGCAAGGACTAGCTCATCAGGGGATGCATCAGTGCTGGCCCATTCCCCCTAAAAGTGGTTGGCAGATGGTTTGGCATGAGCAGCGCAAACCAGGGACAGGCATGGATCGTTTTCGAACGTGTTGGCAAGAGGAGCGCCTTTCGCCTGCGCTTCAGCTTTGTTTCGGAGCGGAGCTGGAGGCGGATGCGCTGTTGCAGACACCGGGCTTCGATGAAGCCTGTTCGGCGCTGTATCAACCCCTGTTTCAAGCGCGGCGGAGTTGATCGCAACCATGGCAGAACGCTTTGACGCCAACACTTATCCCCTTAAGCCTGGAATCCGTCTGTTGGAAGCCAGTGCAGGGACGGGCAAAACCTTCGCGCTTGCCCATCTCACCCTTCGATTGATCACCGAGGCGGCTTACCCGCTGGAAGCACTGCTCGTTGTGACTTACACCGAAGCCGCCGCTGAGGAATTGCGATCTCGGATTGGTCAGCGTTTGCAGCAGGCGCTAGTTGGGTTGGAGCAACTGGAGAACGAAATGTTTCCGTCGGCTCCCGACCCGGTCATGGCCGCATGGTGGGAGCAATGCACGGCGTCTGCGGATCGACGCATCAGAATTCGACGGCTGTTGGTGGCACTCGAGCAACTCGACCGGGCTGACATCGCCACGATCCATGGGTTTTGCCGCCGCAGCCTGCGCCGTTTAGCCCTCGATAACGGGGCTGCGATCGAACCTCAACTCGAGAGTGACGCGGCCGCACTTCAGGCCGAGGTGGTGCAATACCTCTGGCAGCAGGAGCTGTTGACCCTTCCCGATGAGCAGTTGCAAGGGCTACGGCAACGGGGGTTGTCGCCGCAAACGTTCGGTGCGGCTTTGGCCCGACTGGATGGAGATCCCAACCCCCGGCTGGCCGGCGATTCGACAAGTGTTGATCGACAATCGCCGCTGCGTGATCAGCTCCCGTGCTGGATCGAAAGCCTTTGGCATGCGTTTCAATCCCACTGGGAGAGTGATCATGCCGCCCTGGAGTCGGGTTTTCGAGCGGCAGCTGCGCAGTGGAAATCCCAGGGTTGTGGCTCAACATCGCCCTACAGCGCGAAGCCACGCACGGATCGCTGCGCTGTGATCAACCAATGGATCGCGATCCAAAACGGTGTGCCGTCCCTGGCCGCGATTGCCTCGGTTGAGAAACCCTTGAAGGAGTATTTCCATCCCGGCAGTTGGTGCCGGATGGCCCGGAAGTGCGGAGAGGACGAGCCCAGTTTGGTGGCGTCGGCACTGCAGTCCGCAATTGGTGCCCTTTGGGATGAGCCATTGGAACGGGTATGGCGATATTTGCTGGAGCGTGGTCTTGAGGAATTACGGGAGCGTCGTGGTCGTCGTGGAGCGATCACTTTCGCTGGATTACTCGCGGCGATGGATCCGGGTGATGGACAGGTGGATTGGCTGGCACCGCTTCAGGAGCGCTATCGCGCGGTGATGGTGGATGAGTTCCAAGACACCGATCCGGTGCAGTGGCGTTTGCTGCGACGGGCCTTTGGTGATCGCATTCACCATCTTCTGCTGTTGGTGGGCGATCCAAAGCAAGCGATTTATCGCTTTCGTGGTGGCGATCTCGGAACCTATCTAGAGGCTCGCCAACAGGTTGATCGCATTGATCACTTGCTCGATAACTTCCGCGCCACCGCATCGCTGATGGACGGGTTGAACACGTTGATGGCGCCAGGCATGCCTCGCTCTCACTTGGAAATTCCTGCGGTGCGAGCTCAAGCCGTTGATCAGGTGTCTCCGACGACGGCCGCGCTACAGCTGCTTGAGCTGGAGCTGGATACGCCTGCATCACGAACGGCATTGGAGCAGCAGTTGCCGCAACACCTCGCTGCGGTGGTGTTTGAAATTTTGGAAGGCCCCGATCAACCCGACCCTTCTGATCTGTGTGTGCTGGTCAGTCGTCATCAACAGGCGACGGACCTACGTCGGGCCCTTGGCGCCGCTGGCATTCCCAGTCGGTTGGTCACCCAGGGCGATGTGTTGGAAAGCGAAGCCGCTCTAGTGGTGCAGCGCCTGTTGGATGCCCTGGCAGATCCCGGTGATGATCGTTGTTTGCGGCTGTTGGTGAGCTCCCCGCTCATGAATTGGTCCTTAGAGGCGATGGAGAATGAGGGGGGGCTCGATCAGCTTGCTGAGCAGCTGCGGCTTTGGGAACGCGCCTTGCCCAAGCTCGGTTTAATGGGATGTTTGGCCCAACTCCTGGAGGGTCAGCGGACTGCGGATTTGTCCGAACGGGGCCGAATGTTGGGGGACCTGCAGCAGGTGGGTCGATTGGTGCAGGAGGCAATGCATCGGCAGGGATTGGACAGTGCAACGGCAGCAAATTGGCTGCGTCGCGAGCGCTTGCATCCCACAACTCCGGTGCCAGAAGCCCGTCAGCCCCACAGCGACCAAGCCGATCAAGCCGTGGCTGTGGTGACTGTCCATCGCAGCAAAGGGCTGGAGTATCCAGTGGTGATCTGTCCCTATCTCTGGCAAGCCCCGCGCCAAGAAAGTGGACCGCTCTGGCGGGAAACGGGTGATGGTCGCTGGTTCATTGCGATCGATTCCCATTGGGGAAAGGGACACCGTGCTGCGCAACAAGCGACTGACGACGCCATGGCGGAAGCGGAACGGTTGGCCTACGTCGCGATGACCCGTGCCCGCTCCCAGTTGATGGTGGTTTGGGTGCGTTCAACGGGACAAGAGGGCGCTCCACTGCCGTGTTGGCTGTTTGGCGCGGACGCCATCCATGATTCGGTGGATCAGTTCAACGATGACCGCCTCGACTTGGCCCTGAGCGAGCGGGGTGTGTCGCTGTTGCGCCGTGTTTTGCCCGATCCCCTGCTCCCATCTCAGCGTTGGCGATCACTGCCGAGCGAGCAGCCGCTCGGCCTTGGAGAAACGCCTGGACGAATCGATCGCAGCTGGGGACGGGCGAGTTACTCCGCCTGGATCTCAGCGCCTGTGGATCCTGTCGTGCATGAACAAGGTCGAGACCCTGACCCCGGAGCTGAGGAGTGCAGTCTCACTGGACCGGAGCTTTGGCCAGAGCAAGGGCCCCTTGCCGATTTCCCGAGGGGTGCCGTGGCTGGGGATTGCCTGCATCGGATTCTTGAGCAGATCCCATATCAGGCCGCGGATGCCGACGACCCTTCCCTCTTGGACAGTCTTCGGGCAGCTGTGATCGACTCGGAACTCAGGCGGGCTGGGTTGGATTGCAACCTGCAATCGATGGTGATGGAGGGGCTGGGTTATGTACTCAAAACTCCCCTTGGTGGCCCCTTAGAGCAGTTGCAACTCAGCCAGTTGGGGCTGAAGCAACGCATCCATGAATTGAGCTTTGATCTGCCGGTAGGCCATGTACGCACCAAGGATCTCGTTCAAGCCTTTCATTGTTCTCCCAACGCACGGTTTGGAGGGCGATATATCGATCACCTCGCCACGTTGGGGGTGAATAGCCGTGGCTTCCTCACCGGCTCGATCGACCTGGTGTTTTGCGACCCCCATCAGTCGCGCTGGTGGGTTTTGGATTGGAAGAGCAATTGGATCGGGGAACGTCGATCGGAGGGCAGCCCTGGCCGTTGCGGACCGCGTCACTATCACCAGGACGCCATGCAAGAGCAGATGATTCACCATCACTACCCCTTGCAAGCCCATCTCTACTTAGTTGCCTTACACCGACACCTGAGTTGGCGTCTGCCGGATTACAACCCCGAACAGCACCTGGGTGGATATGTCTATGTCTTCTTAAGAGGGATGCCTGGAGATCAGCTTGTTTCGCTTGAGGACAGCGCAAGTGTGGGACCAGGACGTCTGGTGGAACCTGCACCGTTGGAGCGGGTGTTGGCCCTGGATCGTGCCTTGTCTGAGGTTGATCGATGAACAGTTCTGGTTGGCCAGCCTCCTTTGCCTCTGGCTTGCACGCTGCGTTGGTGCGCAGGATCCCACCAAATCGCAATGGGCCTGAGCTTGAGCAGCTCAGCCTTGCCTTGATTGAAGCGCTGGAGCAGGGCAACCTCACGGTGCCGTTGTCTCCCGAGCGCGAGGAGCTGGTGCGGCAGAGCGGTTGGCTGGAGGGAGAGGCTTCACCGTTGGTGTTGCAGGGCCAACGGCTGGGTTGGCGTCGTTGGATGCAGGCGATGGACGACGTGGTGGAAGCACTGGTGGAACGCGCGACACCGAGTGATCCACTGCCGACTGACCCATCCCCGACTGATCCGCGTTCTACCGATCCAGGTGCTATCGATCCACCGTCGAGCTTGAACCGTGAGCAACGCGATGCTGTATTGGCCCTCGATCAGGCTTCAGTGGTGTTGATCAGCGGCGGACCGGGCACAGGCAAAACCAGCACCGTCGTGGAATTGTTGGCGCGGGTGCAGTTGCATCATCCCGACCTGCGTATGGGTTTGGCCGCACCCACGGGTAAGGCGGCTCGACGGTTGGGCGATGCGGTCCGCCCTCGACTCAAGGGGTTGCCATGCGGCACATTGCATCGCTGGCTTGAGGCAGGTGCCCATGGATTTGCGCGCCATGCCGAGCGACCGCTGAAGCTGGATCTCTTGGTGATCGATGAGATGTCGATGCTCGATTTGGCGTTGATGCAAGCGCTGCTGTCTGCACTTCCTCCGTGCTGTCGTTTGGTGTTGGTTGGTGATCCGGCGCAATTGCCACCCGTTGGGAGTGGTGCGGTTTGGCATCGCTTGCAGCAATCCGATGTCAGAGAACGATTTGGGACCGGTGCGATTCACCTCAAGCAGACGTATCGCAACCGTGGAGCTGTGGCTCAACTGGCCAGTGCCTTACGGGAGGGTGGGATCGACGCGTTTCAGGGGGGTCTGGCTGAGCTGGATGCTGAGGCGAATGTTCGGATCCACCGCGAATCCTCCCGCCGTTTGCCACCGATGATTCGACGGCACTGGCAAGGTCATCACCGCCGACTTCTCCAGTTATCGGAGGGACTTCTCGATTGTTCAGAGGCAGAGTTGAGCGGACAGGCAGAGCCTCTGTTAGCAGCCCTGGAGCAAAATCTGGTGCTGTGTCCCCGTCGCCGTGGGCCCTGGAGTCTTGAAGATGTGCATCGGTCGTTGTTGGGGGAGGTAATTGCAGCGGATCCCCGTCGTTGGCCCAGTGGCCTTCCAGTGATCTGTGGTGGGAACCAGCCTGAACTGGGCCTTGCCAATGGTGATCTGGGAATCACGGTTGGAGCTGGCGACCAGAGCCGTTTGCTGTTTCGGGTGGCGACGGATGATGGAGGTGTGGAGGTGAAGCGTTTGCATCCGGCACGGTTGCGACGACTGGAGCCAGCGGTGGCGCTCACCATTCATCGCGCCCAGGGAAGTGAGGCCGACGCGGTGTTTGTGCTGTGGCCACAACCGCTGGATTCCCCTGATGGGTCTGACCACGATTGCCGACTTCTCTATACGGCCATCACACGGGCCCGTGTCAGCCTGGATTTAATGATCGTGCCGTGATGCGCGTTGATCGACCTTGGGGTTGGTACGAACACTTGCTGTCGGGCGAGGGTTACAAGGTGAAGCGGCTTTTGGTGTTCAAAGGCCAGCAATTGTCGTTGCAGCGGCATCAGCATCGCAGTGAAAGTTGGACTGTCGCTTCAGGTGATGGGTTGCTCTTGTGCAACAACGAATGGGTTGAAGCACATCCTGGAGTCATGCTGACGATCCCAGTTGGTGCGGTGCATCGAGCGCGAGGAGGGCAATGTGATTTGGTGATTATTGAGGTTCAACATGGCGATGATCTTCGCGAGGAGGACATCGAACGATTGCAGGATGATTACGGCAGGGTGATAGCTTGAGCGCCAACCTTTGAAGCGTAGGCAACACAACCGGATTGCAATCTGTTGGATTGTTGGGAGGTTGTGAGCCTGATTTCAGAGATCAATCAGGCCAGGGCCACCTTCCATGACTGAACAGCAGCAGCAGCACGAGGATCCCTCGTGCGCAGTTGATCTTTCCGCATCTGCATTGCCAGAAGACAAAAAAGAAGTCGACCAAGAAGAAGTTTTAACCACCACAATCGAGTCATCCACCGCCGAGCCATCCACAACTGAGGCGTCCACAACCGAGGTCACGGCAGAGGTCACGGCCGATGAGGCCAAATCAGAGCCTCAATCCGGATTTGACGGTTTTGGCTTCAGTGAAGCTCTCCTCAAAACCCTCGCAGACAAGGGCTACAGCGACCCCTCACCGATCCAAAAGGCAGCGTTTCCGGAACTGATGTTGGGCCGCGACCTTGTCGGTCAGGCTCAAACCGGTACCGGTAAGACAGCGGCCTTTGCATTGCCTCTGCTGGAACGTCTGGAGAGTGGCCAGAAGACCCCCCAAGTGTTGGTGCTGGCTCCCACAAGGGAATTGGCGATGCAGGTGGCTGATTCCTTCAAGGCCTATGCCGCTGGTCATCCCCACTTAAAAGTTCTGGCTGTCTACGGCGGCACGGATTTCCGCTCCCAAATCAGCACGTTGCGACGGGGCGTTGATGTGGTGGTGGGAACGCCAGGCCGTGTGATGGATCACATGCGCCAGGGCACCCTCGACACATCTGGGCTCACGAGCTTGGTGCTCGATGAAGCCGATGAGATGTTGCGTATGGGCTTCATCGACGACGTGGAGTGGATCCTTGAGCAGCTGCCTAAGGAACGACAGGTGGTTTTGTTCTCGGCAACGATGCCTCCCGAGATTCGTCGCTTGTCAAAGCGTTATCTCAACGATCCAGCTGAAGTCACCATCAAAACCAAAGATCAAGACGGAAAGCTGATTCGGCAACGGGCGATCACCGTGCCGATGAGCCACAAGCTTGAGGCCTTGCAACGGGTGTTGGATGCTTGTGGGGGAGAGGGTGTGATCATTTTTGCTCGCACCAAAGTGATCACGCTGACGGTGGCTGAAACCCTGGAGGCTGCAGGGCATCAGGTGGCTGTTTTAAACGGCGATGTTCCCCAAAACCAACGGGAACGCACCGTGGAACGCTTGCGCAGCGGTTCTGTTGACGTTTTGGTCGCCACGGACGTGGCAGCCCGAGGTTTGGATGTGGAGCGGATTGGTCTTGTGATCAATTACGACATGCCCTTCGATAGCGAGGCTTATGTGCACCGCATCGGTCGGACAGGTCGGGCAGGCCGCACCGGTGAAGCGGTGTTGTTCATGACGCCGCGGGAACGTCGGTTTATTCGAAATCTCGAGAGAGCGACTGGTCAACCGATCGAGATGATGGAAGTGCCTGGTAATACGGCAATCAACCAGGGTCGTTTGGATCGATTGCGGAAACGACTCAGTGAGGCGGCCAATGGTGTTGCAGGTAATTCCGAGGAAGGGGCACTCATCCAAGAACTGATGCAGCGGGTGGCGACGGAGCTGCAACTCACGCCAGAACAAATTGCTTTGGCGGCTCTCAACCTGGCCATTGGTCCGAATGGCCTGTTGCGTAAAGGTGATGACGACTGGATTCAGAACACCCAGCGGATGGACCGTGACCGTGGTGATCGCGGCGATCGTGGGGAACGCCGTGAACGTCGGATCGACCGACCGGCACGGGCTCCTGAAGAAGACATGCAGCGCTACCGCGTTGCTGTTGGTCACCGTGATCGGGTGAAACCCGGCAATCTTGTGGGTGCAATTGCCGGTGAAACCGGTTTACAAGGCCGCTCAATTGGTCGAATTCAAATCTTTGACAATCACAGCCTTGTGGATCTCCCAAAGGGCATGCCAGAGGACATTTTCAATAGTTTGCGCACCCTTCGTGTGATGAATCGTGAGTTGCAAATCACCCAAGATTCTTGATGATTTCGCTTCTAATGGCGGGATTGATCGCTGCAACTCCCGCGACGAGCCAAGACAACAATTTGCTCAAAAGTTTTTGTCTTGCAGCGTTCAAAGCGGCCATGGCACAGGCGGGAGAAACCCCACCTCCAGGAATGGGTGAAGAAACCTGCAGTTGCTTCCTCGATGAGGTGGGTGGCGGTGCGGGGATCGACGCAGCTCGTGAGACGTGTAAGCAGCGCGCTGCCGAAACTTACAAATCCTGAGCACTGACGCGTTGTCAGGATTCGCAAATCTGTGGGGTGAGGGTGGTTTGGCTTAGTGCGATCCGTTCGACCACTTTGATTAGTTCGGTCTGTACGGAGGGAATGCACTGGGGGATCAGGGTGTTGAGCAGAATCACTCGGTCGGCATCATTGAGCTCGCCGTCTGTTGTCCAGCGCATGGATTGCAGGTGAAGCATTGCCATCGTTCTCCTTTCGTCAGGATCTGCTGACAATGGAGCCGATCGATCGAATTCGCTTTGCTCTTCGGAATTGCTTTTGTTTTTTGTGTTGTTCCGTGCGATTGCCCTGTAACGTTTGAGGGTTAACGCCTGACCACCGGCCCATTTCGACTTTGTTTTCGAAACCGGCTCACGCGCTCGATTTCATTCACGGTTCCACGGTCCATGACCATTTACATCGGCAATCTCTCGTTCCAGGCAGAACAAGAGCATCTTTCTGACCTGTTTGCCGAGTACGGCGAAGTTAAAAATTGCAGTCTTCCACTCGACCGCGAAACGGGCCGTAAGAGAGGTTTCGCATTCGTTGAGATGGTGAACGACGCAGACGAGCAAAAGGCCATCGATGACCTTCAAGACGTGGAATGGATGGGCCGGATGATTCGCGTGAGTAAAGCCACCCCGCGGGAACGTTCTGGTGGTCCCCGTGGCGGCGGCGGCGGTTATCGCGATTGAGCGTTAGGCCTGGTTTTCCAGCAGCTCCATCACGACGTCTTGGTGGCTAAGGCGATCAAGGTGACCTCGGCGTCGATCAACATCCTTGTTGATGATTGACCCGAGCAAACTCGATTGAGGCAAAACTGCTTTAAGTCCATGGCGCTTTTGTCGCGCCAGGTAACGGTGAAAGCGGTTGAACGACCTGGAACGGTTCATTGCAACTCCTTCGGTTGTTCTCCCGTTGTACACCCACTTTTGTGTTGAAAACCGTGGCGAAAACAACTCTCAGCGAAGCTTCCGTTCAAGCCGCTCCGTTGAGACGTTTAATTCGTCATCTGGAGCCCCAGCGCCGCTTGGTTTTTGCGGCGATGAGTTGCTCCGTTCTCAACAAGCTGTTTGATCTTGCTCCACCAGCCTTGATTGGTTTGGCGGTGGATGTGGTGGTGCGTGGCAAGCAGTCTCTGCTTGCTGGCTATGGCATTCATTCGGTGTCGCATCAGCTGTGGGTGCTTGCTTTTCTCACCTTCGTGATTTGGGCTGCCGAATCAATTTTTGAATATCAGTACGACGTTCTTTGGCGCAACCTGGCCCAGAGCACTCAACACAGCCTTCGCCTCGAGGCCTACGACCATCTGCAAAAGCTTGAACTGGCATTTTTTGAGCAAGACAGCAGTGGTCGTTTGCTTTCTGTTCTCAACGACGACATCAACCAACTCGAGCGTTTTCTCGACCGTGGGGCGAATCAGATACTGCAGCTGATCACCACCGTGACGGTGGTTGGAATCGGCATGGTGGTGGTGGCCCCAGAAGTGGCGCTGTTCGCCTTTTTGCCCATCCCAGTGATCCTGTGGGGATCGATGCGGTTTCAGCATCAGCTTGCCCCCCGTTATCGCGAGGTGCGCGCCCGGGCCGGGGATCTTTCAGCCCGCTTGGCGAACAATTTGGGCGGCATGCTCACGATTAAAAGTTTTACGGCCGAGCCGTTGGAGCTTGCACGGTTACGCAAGGAAAGTGAGGCCTATCGCGATAGCAATGCCAAGGCCATTCGCCTGTCTGCGGCATTCATTCCGTTGATTCGCTTTGCGATTCTGTTTGCCTTCCTCGCCATTCTTCTGATCGGTGGCTTTCAGGCTGTGGCTGGTCAGTTAGCTGTCGGCACCTACAGCGTTTTGGTGTTCATCACTCAACGCCTGCTTTGGCCGCTCACGGCCTTAGGTCGCACCCTGGATGAGTACCAACGTTCGATGGCCTCAACCCAGCGAGTGCTGGATCTCATTGATGCTCCCGTCACCATTCATGGTGGCTCTCTTCCGTTGCCCACCACGAATGTGCGGGGGGATCTGCGTTTTGAAGATGTGCAGTTCGCTTACTCCGGGCGTGAGGTGTTGCTCCATGGTTTCAATCTCACGGTTCCAGCCGGCACAACCCTCGGCATCGTTGGCTCCACGGGGTCTGGCAAAAGCACGGTGGTGAAACTGTTGCTACGCCTCTATGAGCATTCCGCCGGTCGCATTCTTTTGGATGGTTTTCCGATTGAGTCGCTGCGGATGGAGGATCTGCGTCGCTCAATCGCCTTGGTGAGTCAAGACACTTACCTCTTTCACGGCACGGTGGCGGAAAATATCGCCTATGGGATGGTTGATCCGCGGCCCGATGAGATTGAGCGGGCGGCACGGTTGGCGGAAGCTGCTGGATTTATTGATGGATTGCCCCAGGGGTACGACACCTTGGTGGGAGAGCGGGGGCAACGCTTGTCGGGTGGTCAGCGTCAGAGGATTGCTTTAGCCCGCGCCATTCTCAAAGATGCTCCGGTGCTGGTGCTCGATGAAGCCACCGCAGCGGTCGATAACGACACCGAAGCCGCGATTCAGCGATCTTTGGAACGCATCACCAAGAACCGCACCACCGTCGTGATTGCCCATCGCTTAAGCACCGTGCGCCATGCCGATCGGATCGTGGTGATGGAGAACGGAAGGATCGTGGAGCAGGGTTGCCACGACGAGTTGCTCGCCATGGGCGGGGTCTATCAAAACCTTTGGCAGGTGCAGGCGGGTGAACGGCTTTTCGCTTCCTGAACAGGGCGTTGTGTCCTAAGTCAATGGGGAGCATGCTGGCGTTCTGATCGGCAACAACTCGATGGCCATGCAGGCATCGGTGGAGCACGTCTTCCACCATCCACTCGGGGTGTTTGCCCTCCTGGTTGCCATCAGTGCAGCCGTTCCACCGTTGATTCGGCGGGTGGGTCTACCCGATTTGGTCGGACTGCTGGCCGCAGGGATTTTGGTGGGACCCCATGCCTTGGGCTGGGTGGATAGCGGCAGTGAAACCGTGCGGTTGTTGTCCGATCTCGGTGCGGTTTATTTGTTGTTCACGATGGGGTTGGAGATCGACCTGGAGGAGTTCAACCGGGTGAAGCGTCGATCGTTCATTTATGGCTTGTTGATTCTGCTGATTGGGATTGGTACCGGCGTCACGATTGGTCTGTTGGCAGGCTTTGCCTCGGTGTCGTGCCTTCTGCTCGGCGCACTGATGGCTACCCATACGCCGCTGGGCTATCCGATTGTGCGCAGCTATGGCGCCCAAAAAGATGAGGCGGTGGTGGTGAGTGTGGGGAGCACGATCTTTACCGACATCGTCGCCCTGTTGTTACTGGCCGTGGGCTTGGGTTTAGGCCAGGGCAACCTCAGCGGGATGGATCTCAGCTTGTTGCTGTTGCGGATTGGTGGTTTTGCCCTGCTGGTGGTTGTTGCGATTCGGTGGTTGGGCCGACGCTTGATTTTGCGGGGAATCAACGACGAAAACAGGATGGTGCTCGCGGTGATGGTGGCGCTGTTCCTCGCCTCCCTTGGCGCTGAGTTGGCCGGCGTTGAAAAAATTGTGGGTGCGTTTTTGGCGGGTTTGGCGGTGAACTCCGTCTTGCCAGAAGGGCGTGTGAAAGAACAGGTGATCTTCCTCGGCGGCGTGCTGTTTATTCCAATCTTTTTCATCGATCTGGGCTTGTTGTTGGACCTCGGCAGCCTTGGTGAGAGCTTCAGGGATTTTCGCTTCACCGCTTTAATGCTCGTGGGTGCGATTGGGGGAAAGGGCCTCGCGTCTTGGATCAGCGGCAAGTTGTTTGGCTATCGGCGGCCCCAAATCTTGATGATGTGGTCGCTCACGATGCCGAAGGTGGCAGCAACGTTGGCGACTGCTTTCATTGGTTATCAGGCTGGTCTGCTGAATCAGACCGTGCTGAATAGCGTTTTGGCCGTCATGGTGGTGACGGCCACCTTGGGGCCGATCCTGACGGAACGCTCGGTGAAGCGGCTCATGGATGCTCCGCTTGGCATGGTTCCCACCAGTTTTGGGGAGGAAGCCGCCGTTCTGGATGGGGTGAGTGAGGTGGTGCAACGGCCGCTGCGAATTGTGGTGCCTGTGGCAAACCCAGGTACCGAACAGGGTTTACTTGGGATGGCGGCCCGCTTGGTGCGTGGTTCTGCGGGGGGGGAAGGCCTGTTGTTGCCGTTGGCTCTGGTGAATCCCAGCCTGGAAGAGTTGCGAGGTGGCCTTACGCGTGCGGTGGCCGCGGCACGGGGCCGACTAGTGACGGCCGAAGCGATTGGCACCGAGCTCTCCGTGCCAACACGAACCCTGCTGCGTCTGGATGAGGACATCCCGGGAGGGATGAGTCGGTCGGCGTTGGAGCAGGGGGCCGATTTGTTGTTGATTGGAGCGGGACGTACTGATCAACTGCGGGCTTGGTTGATGGGGGACATCGTGGATGGTGTGTGTCGCACCGCCCACTGCCCTGTTGTTGTGGTGAATGTGGGACGAGAACCCCAACAACCTTTGGGACGAATTTTGGTGCCTATAAAAGATCTTTCCGCGAGTGCTCGCGAACAGTTTGAGTTAGCCCTACGTGTGATTAATTCTTCCCCGAATTTGCATCGAACGAGGATCACTCTGCTGCACGTCCATGATCCTCGTTCTGATCATCAAGATCGAACCTGGATGGAAGAGCAACTGATTCGTTGGCGACCAGCTGCTATCCCGGCAGAGCGCTTTCACACGGTGTTAGTGCGTGGACCGGGTATTGATGGAGCGATTCATCGCTTAAGTCGAGAGCATGATTTGGTGATTTTGCGTACGCAGCGCCGTCGTGTAGCCGGTCTTCCGATTCCAGGTAGCGATCGCACGAGCAAGCTCATCAAACAGCTGCCCTGTGCATCAATGGTGATTAGTGATCCAGTAACTTAAAAAATCAAAACAGAATTATTGGTATAAAGATCTTATTTTTTGGTTTGCCTGAAAAAGATATTTAGTCGCAAATTTTGTGGAATTGAAAGAGGCTGTAGAGGTGATGTTTATTCAGTTTCTTTTGATCTGGCTCATATCAGGAGGTTGAGGGAGTGCGTTACGCGGTTGCAAAGATCCTGCACCTTTGGCCAGCGCTCTTCATTGGTGCTGGTGGCCAGTGTGTACAGCCTGCCGCGATCCACCACCACCGTGGCGAGTTCATGCCGGTCGCGATCCTCCAAGTGCACCGCATATTCCAGGTCGTAGAAGGTGTGGCCGTTCACCTCGCGTTCACCAGCCTCAACCAATTCAGCGGTTCGGCCGCTTCCAGCGGTGGCGATCACTTCGCGACGTAACCGTTCGCCTACGGCAACAGCGCTGCCCAGTTCAGTGAGGTCGTTGTTTTCATCCACCGTGTTCACCATGAGGCTCACGGTTTCATCGCTGTGGATCAGGTCGTGAAACACCACCCGCGGCCCATTGCTCACCTGCACCTGGGTCCAACCCGTTGGATAGAGGAAGGCGAAACGGCCATCGGGGCTTTGGTACGACTGCAGCCCTGCAGTTGGTCCTGCAGCGCAAGCCCCCAACGTGAACGCCAGCGCAACGCAGGCGATCAAGCGGGTGAGCGATCGGAGCAGCCGCATCAGAACCAGAACAAGTTCAACCATTCTGCCTAGAGTTGCCCCCAGTAGCGCCAGATTCCTGAGCGGCTTTACTCGACCGTTGGCGCGGCTGATTGATCAGTTTCAGCGTTTGCCTGGTATTGGCCCGCGCACGGCGCAACGCCTTGCCCTGCATTTGCTCAACCAGCCCGAAGATCAGGTTCAGCAATTTGCAGACGCTTTGTTGGCGGCCCGCTCTCAAGTTGGCCAGTGCCAGAGCTGTTTTCACCTCTCTGCCGATCCCCTCTGTGAGATTTGCAGCAAACCGGAACGTAACAACGGTTTGATTTGTGTTGTGGCTGATTCGCGGGATTTATTGGCCTTGGAACGCACGCGGGAGTTCAAGGGGCAATATCACGTGCTCGGTGGTTTGATTTCTCCGATGGATGGCATCGGCCCGGAGTTGTTGCATATCAAGCCCTTGATCGAGCGCATCGCTAAGGATGGGATCAGTGAAGTGATCTTGGCGCTGACGCCCAGCGTTGAAGGAGACACCACAAGTTTGTATCTGGCACGGTTGATGAAGCCCTTTTGCCCCGTTAGCCGGATCGCCTATGGCTTGCCGATGGGGAGCGAACTCGAATACGCCGATGAGGTCACCCTCAGCAGGGCCCTCGAAGGCCGCCGCCCGATGGATTGATCATGCGGACCCCAGCAGATCGGCTTCAAATTTCCGTTTCGCTCACCAGACTGGCCGCAGGTGGTGATTTGAGATGAGCCAATACTCCTCGATTGCGCCGTCGGAACGGCTGCCGGAGTGGTTGCGTCGGCCGATTGGTAACGCCTCGCAATTGGAGCGCGTGCAAGGGTTGGTTAAGGAGAATCGCCTGCACACCATCTGTGAGGAAGGGCGCTGTCCGAACCGCGGTGAGTGTTATGCGGCCGGAACGGCAACGTTTCTCTTGGGCGGTTCGATCTGCACGCGCAGCTGCGCCTTCTGTCAGGTGGAGAAGGGCCGTGCGCCCATGGCTGTCGATCCAGCTGAGGCCGAACGGGTGGCCGATGCCGTTGAGTCGATGGGCCTTCGATATGTGGTGCTCACGGCCGTTGCCCGTGATGATCTTTCCGATCACGGCGCCAACCTGTTCACCAGCACGATGGCAGCGATTCGGGCCCGTAATCCGTTCATTTTGATCGAAGTGCTCACCCCTGATTTTTGGGGCGGTGTAGCGGATGCCGATCGTGCCGTGGTAGCCCAACGGGAACGGCTCAGCACGGTCCTTGCGGCTGAGCCGGTCTGCTTCAACCACAACCTCGAAACGGTGGAGCGGTTGCAAGGCGAGGTGCGTCGCGGAGCTACCTACCAACGCTCGTTGGCCTTGCTCGCGGCATCCCGTGAGTTGGCACCGTCCACCCCCACTAAATCAGGCTTGATGTTGGGTTTGGGTGAAACGCGAGAGGAAGTGATTGCTGCGATGCACGATCTCCGTGCGGTGGATTGTCAGCGCCTCACCCTGGGCCAATATTTACGGCCTTCTTTGGCTCACTTGCCCGTGCAGCGCTATTGGACTCCCGAGGAATTCGATGAGTTGGGGGAGGTTGCTCAATCGCTGGGTTTTGCCCAGGTGCGCAGCGGTCCCTTGGTGCGGAGTAGCTATCACGCTGCGGATTGATCCCAGCCGCGAATGCTGCGCTGCAGCACGGTCTCCACGGTCCCAGTCATCAACGCTCCGGCCCCTCCCCAGATCATCCGGAGCGGCAAATCCCACAGCGCAGCTTCCACCTCCCGCACGGTGTTGAAGCCGCGTTGTTCGAAATAACGCTTGAGTCGTCGATGTTGCCGTTCGTCATCACGGATGGCCAAGAGTCGGGCTTGGCGGCATGGGGTGTTCTCCAAGGCCCAGGCCATCGTGGCGGCCCAGATCAGATCCCCAACTCCCACCGATCGGGAGGGAATCACCCGCATCGTGTCGAGTTGAAGGCCCTTTTCGGCGTTGTAAGCCCAGCCCTTCATCTCACCCAACAGCTGGACGCGCGACGCATCGATCGGACGCGCCACCACCATCCGCAAACTCCACTGGCCGAGCGGACGTCCGACTTGTACTCGCAGTAGCAAGCCACGGTCACGGGCCTGTGCTTCTAAGTGCTCAAGCATCAGGCTCGGGAGTGATCAAACCATCATCACCGCAGCAGATCACTCGGTTGAGGCGCTGGTTAGCCATCGCTGCCGTAGGGAGTGATCGAACGCACGGCTTCGATTGGCAGGGGACCATACAGATGTGGGAAGAGTTCGCCGGTCGGGACGGCATCGGCCCGAAGTGGTGCGGTCAAGCGTTTTGGGTCGATCTCCAACAGCAACACATCCCCTGCATCGGCGTAAAAGCGTTCAAATGTTTTCGCCACCTGCTCTTGCCATGAGCAGTGGATGAATCCCACCTGGTCCAAGCGCATGCCTCTTGTAGACCATTGATATTTGCTGGTGTCTTGAGCTTGCTCCCAGTCGTCCTTTAGGGCGAGGTGAAACAGGGGTTCATCGAGGGGTACGGCGGTGGCATCGGCTGGAAATAAGGGCTGTAGGCCCCCCGCACACCAGGGGTCGGCGCGTTGCATTAAGCGTTCGAAGCTTGGATCCTCCAGAAATCGATTCAGCCATACGCGCAGCGGTCCCAGCTCCCCATTGGCCTCAAATCCGTCCGGGTCGGCAAGACGCCACTGACGCACAAACGGCCACAGGGCAGCATCCGCTAGGGAGATGGCCGGTCCGAGTAGCCAAGGGTGTTGCTCAAGTCGTTGGCTCCAGCCGACAAGAATGCGGAGCCCGGCATCACGATGCTCATCTCGGCTTTCACCGGGGTAGCGGTCGGTGTACTTGAACCGATCCAGATGGTGTTTAAACACCTCATCGTTCTCGGAGATCAAAGCTGGAGCATCATCCCTGAGGAGCAACCCGCGGGGATCGGCTTGGGCCAGGGCCCAGCGCATCACCGCTTCGCTTTCGTCGATCACTGTGCCATCGGGCAGCACCATGACCGGCACCGTTCCCTTGGCAGAGCACTCCAGCATCTCCACTGGTTTTCGCTTCAGTTCGATTTCTCGCCAATGCACCACCAGGCCTGCTTCGAGCACGGCCCAGCGGGCCCGCATCGCAAAAGGGCAACGGCGGAAGCTGTAAAGGATTGGCAGCATGAATTGCTCCTGATGGAAGTAAGCGTTGGCGATCGCTTAAGTCGGCGTCTGATCGAATTGCTGTTGCCGCATCAAGAAGCGGGCCCGGTCTGATTCGCTGAAGCGATCTATGCAATGGATGCACTGCACACCTTTGATGTAGCTCGGGTCGGCGCGATCGCTGGGTGAAAGCGGAAGGCCACAGGCATGGCACAGGCTGTGCACACCGGGTTCCAGCTGATGGTTGAGGGCAACGCGCTGGTCGAAGACGAAACACTCGCCCTGCCATCGGCTTTCCTGTTCTGGGATCTCCCCGAGATAGTTGAGGATGCCGCCGCGGAGGTGGAGAACCTCACCAAATCCGTTGCTTTGTAAGTAGCTGCTTGCTTTTTCGCAGCGGATCCCCCCGGTGCAAAACATGGCGATTCGTTTGGGTGATTGGTCGTTCATGAGGGGGCGCAAGCTTGCCTCGGCCCATGCTGGGAAGTCTCGAAAGCTCTCGGTGCTGGGGTCGAGGGAGCCCTCAAAGCTGCCGATGGCGGTTTCGTAGCTGTTGCGGGTGTCGATCACCAGGGTGTCGGGATCATCAACGAGGTCGTTCCAATCTTTGGGATCCACGTAGGTGCCAACGTTTTGCCTTGGATTCACGCTCGTCACCCCCATCGTGACGATCTCTTTTTTCGCTCTGGCCTTAAAACGACGGAACACGGCTTGATCAGCCCAGCTGCGTTTCACCTCCAGCCTTTCAAAATGCTCGCAACCCAAGGCAAGCGACGTACGCAGGCTCTGCAACAACGCTTCAACCCCCGCTTCAGGGCCGCTAATCGTGCCGTTCACCCCTTCATGGGCCACCAGAATTGAACCCAACACACTGTTTGTCATTGCCATGTCTGGCAGGTCGCTGAGAAGCGACGCACGCTGCTGTTCATTCAGCGGCGTGAAGGCATAAAAGGCAGCTACCTGCAGCCGACTCATGCTGCTGTTAACAGGGTCTTGGGCAACTTAAAGCACGTTGTCTGGGCACTTTGTTCAGGTTGATGCGGGAGCCTTGATTGCCAAGGAACTGGCGTTTTCTTGCCAGTTGGCTTGGACTCCGGCATCGGCCAACAATCGACGATCGGCCTCCACATCGGGGTTTCCTGTGGTGAGCAAGAGGTCGCCGTAAAAAATTGAATCGGCCCCCGCTTGCAAGCAGAGAATTTGCGCTTCCCGACTCAACTGCTCGCGTCCAGCACTCAAGCGAACTCGGGCGTGCGGCATCAAGATTCGCGCGGTGGCCACCATGCGAACCAATTCGAGCGGTTCAAAAGGTTGTTGCTCCTCGAGGGGCGTTCCTTCCACGGCAACTAGCCCATTCACCGGAACACTTTCTGGATGGGGGTTCATGCTCGCCAATACCTGCAGCATCGAGGCTCGATCCCGGAGGGTTTCTCCCATACCGATGATTCCACCGCTGCAGAGCGTCACGCCCGCCTTACGCACCCGTTGAAGCGTCTCTAAGCGGTCTTCATAGGTCCGCGTAGAAATGATCTTTTCGTAGTGCTCTGGGCTTGTATCGAGGTTGTGGTTGTAGGCGGTGAGGCCTGCTTCGGCGAGCCGTCCGGCCTGATCGTCCGTGAGCATTCCTGCGGTCACGCAGGCTTCCATGCCCATGCCCCGCACACCGCGCACCATCTCCAACATCGCTTCAAACTGAGCGCCGTCGCGAATTTCTCGCCAAGCCCATCCCATGCAGAACCGGTCTGCTCCAGCCTCCTTGGCGGCGCGGGCCCGCTCCAACACAGGCTCCACACGCATTTGAGCTTCGAAGCCAGACACATCGCTGCTGTTGTGGATCGACTGCGAGCAGTAGGAGCAATCCTCTTCGCATCCGCCGGTTTTGACGCTCAATAGGGAGGCCAGTTGAACGCGGTAGCCAGGGTTGGCGTCCCGATGAACGGTTTGTGCTTGCCACAGCAAATCCATCAGAGGCAATTCCAGCAGCGTTTGGATCTCTTCGGTGGTCCAGTCGTGACGGGTCGTAATGGTCATGTTGTGATTGGATCAAGCCCACCGAAGCGGCGGTTGCGCCCTTGGTAATCCAGTAGAGCTTGTTTCAGGACATCTGCGTTGAAATCGGGCCAAAACACATCCGTGACGTGGATCTCTGCGTAGGCCAACTGCCACAACAAAAAGTTGCTGATTCTGTACTCACCGCTGGTGCGGATCAGCAGGTCTGGATCCTGATCTCCAGCGGTGAAAAGCTCTCTCGCAAAGCTGTTTTCATCGATTTCCTCTGGATCGAGCGTTCCAGAGGCTGCTTGTTTGGCGAGGCGTTGGGCGGCGCGTACAAGCTCTCGGCGGCCTCCGTAATTGGTGCAAACATTGAAATGAATACCGCTGTTCTTTGCTGTTCGTTCCGTGGCTTTGTCGATGAGGTGCTGCAATTTCTCTGGAAGACCATCGAGATCACCAAGGAAGCGAATCCGCACCTGTTCTTCTTCCAACGACCGCAATTCTTTCTGCAAGACCCCCTCGAACAGGGTCATCAGAAAATTCACCTCATCCCCTGGACGGGACCAATTTTCCGTTGAAAAGGCATAGGCAGTAAGCGCTCCAATTCCCCAATCGCTGCACTGTCGCAGGGTGGATTTAAGAGCCTCAACCCCGGCTTGATGGCCAACCACCCTCGGCAATCCCCTGGCCTTGGCCCAACGACCATTGCCATCCATGATCACAGCAACATGAGCTGGTAGCCGAGCTGAATCAAGCTCCGGCGGGCAGAGCGACGAAGCGGTGAGATCGGTGCTCGTGGCCGGGGTTCGGCTCAAGTCAGCGAATCGGATGATGAGGTACCCACGGTACGCCTCGCTGGCTGTCGTGCCTCGGTATTGCTGAACAGTTCCCTTAGCAGCGTCTCTAAGCGGCTGCTGGTGATTGGTCGTTCGAGTTTTCCCTGATTGGCCAAAGAGAGAGTTCCGGTTTCCTCGGACACAACGATGCAAATGCAGCGATCGAAGCGTTCCGTAATTCCAAGGGCTGCGAGGTGCCTTGTGCCGTAACGACTCACGCTGTGACGCGATAAGGGAAGGATCACTCCAGCTGATTCAATCCGATTGCCTCGGACCAACACGGCTCCGTCATGGAGAGGTGTGTCTGCGGCAAACACGTTCAACAACAATTCTCGGCTGAGTTGGGCGCCAATGGCGACACCTGGATTGAGAAAATCTTCTGGTCGCAGGTCGCTGCCGAGATCCACCACGATTAGGGCGCCACGTCGCTGCTGAGAGAGCCGTCCGGCGGCTTCAGTGAGCTGGGCAATGGTGCCTTCAGCCGCTTTGAATTCTTTTTGGGGATTACCCAGCAAAACAGCGAGCCGCCCAGTTCCAAGGAGTTCCATCAAGCGGCGCAACTCGCCCTGCCAAAGGATGGCCAAAGACAAGGAACAGGCCAACACCAACGCATCCACCAATTGGGTGGTGAGGGGGAGGTTGGCAAATCGCTGAACAAACCAGGCTGTCGCGACAAGAAACAGATATCCCCGCAACAACCACAGGGTTCGTGCCTCACGAACCCTGGACAGCATTAAAAAACCGATGGCAGAGGCAAACAGAACGTCGAGGACGATGCGCAGGTTCTCCTCCGCGAAAACGTCCAACCTCTCCAGACTCCCCTCTTTACTTAACGTACCTTGTGGAACCGTTGCGGCAGCACGTCGTAGCGCAGCAAATCATCCGGCTGCTCTCGTTTCTGCACCAGTTCTGCAGCTCCGTCATGGACGAGTACGGCCGCTGGTCGTGGAATGCGGTTGTAGTTCGAGCTCATCGAAGCGTTGTAGGCACCGGTGGCAAATACGGCGATGACATCTCCGCTTGTGGTGCTTGGAAGAGGGAGGTCTTTGAGCAAGACATCGCCCGACTCACAATGTTTGCCGACGAGATTCACGGTTTCATCCGTTTCGGCCAACGGACGATCAGCAACACAGCAGGTGTAGAGCGATTGATAAGTAATCGGCCGTGGGTTGTCACTCATGCCGCCATCAATGGCCACGTAGGTGCGAACGCCTGGAATCGTTTTTCTTGAGCCAACGGTATACAAGGTCACCCCCGCCGTGGCAACTAAGGATCGGCCCGGTTCACACATCAGTCGGGGTAAGTCGAGGCTCCGTGCTTGGCAAGCGGCAATGACGGCTTCTGCGACCACTTGCACCCAGCGGTCGATGCTTGGTGGATCGTCGGATTTGACATAACGGATGCCAAGTCCGCCCCCCACATTGAGATCTTCAACGGGATGCCCGAGGTCGCGGGCGAGTTTGAGGGCGTCGGCCATCACCGCAGCAAGGTCACGGTGGGGCTCGAGTTCAAAAATTTGTGAGCCGATGTGGGCATGAAGTCCCGTCAATTTCGCCCAGGACTGACCAACCAATCCGCGCAGGACGGGTTCCACCTGGTCGGGATCAAAGCCAAATTTGCTGTCGAGGTGTCCCGTGCGGATGTACTCGTGCGTGTGGCATTCGATGCCAGGGGTGAATCTCAGCATCAACCGCACGGGGGCGCCGTCATGGGGAATGAGGGCTGAGAGGCGGTCGAGGTCGTGCTGGTTGTCCACCACCACGGTCACGTTGTTGTTGTAGGCAAGAAGTAGTTCTTCATCGGATTTGTTGTTGCCGTGCAACACCATCCGATTGCCTGGCATTCCGCCCCGGAGTGCAGTGAGTAATTCTCCGGCAGACACAGCATCAAGGCCGAGACCTTCAGACGCCACCAAGCTGCTCATCACAAGTGAGCTGTTGGCCTTTGAGGCATAAATCGGTAGGGATGGCCCGGGATAGTGACGCTTCAAAGCATCCCGATAGGCACGGCAAGTGCTGCGCAGGGTTGTCTCATCAAGCACGTACAACGGAGTGCCGTAGCGCTGGGCGAGATCACTTAAGAGACAGTCGCCCACGACGAGCCGATCGTCGCCATCCAATGAGGTTGTTAAGGGTGTGAGATTTCGGTTGGGACTCTCCGGATCCAGATCCGCCTCATAGGGCCTTGCATTGGTGATGGTCTGGGTCACGGATGTTGGGCAGAGGAAGGCAATGTAGGAATTGATCCTGAAACGGTCGGTTTCGGTATGGCCGTTATCACACTTGACCCATCGTGGTTGGCCGATTGCTTGGCCCTTGATCGCTGTGCTCTTCAGGGTCTTTGGACCGAAGACCAATGGCGCCGCGAATTGGAGGAGCCAAGACGCCTATGCCTTGGCTGGACTGAGGACATGTCGTTGTTAGGTGTGGCCTGTGGCTGGCTTGTCGCTGATGAATTGCATATCACGGTGGTTGCCGTCGATCCGTCCGTGAGGCGTCGGGGTCATGGCAAACGATTGTTGTCGGCTCTGTTGCAACGGGCACGGCAACAAGGTGCCATCCACGCCACTCTCGAAGTGGCCAATCACAATTCTGCTGCGATAGCCCTTTATGCAAGTGGCGGATTTCAATCCGCTGGCACTCGAACCAAGTACTACAGCGATGGAAGCGATGCCCTGATTCAGTGGTGTCGGATCAGTCCGTCGAAATAGCTACATATCATTTATTTTTGTTGTTCGGTTTCCCGTCTTCGACAGTCAAAGAAACCGTCAATTTTTTCGAGTTGGTTGTTACTTTTGTGTTGTTAAAACCCAGTCGTAGACAAGCTGGTTGGTGTTTGGATCAATTCCTCACAGGTGACACCAAGTCCTGATAGCTTGGTGTCATCTTCACATCGGCCTAGCGATGTTCGAACGGTTTACCGAGAAGGCCATCAAAGTGATCATGCTGGCCCAAGAGGAAGCTCGAAGGCTTGGTCACAACTTCGTCGGAACTGAGCAAATTTTGCTTGGTTTGATCGGCGAAGGCACAGGTGTCGCCGCCAAAGTTTTGAAGTCGATGGGCGTCAACCTCAAAGACGCTCGAATTGAAGTTGAGAAAATCATTGGGCGTGGATCGGGTTTTGTAGCGGTTGAAATTCCTTTCACACCACGTGCCAAGCGTGTCTTGGAACTCTCTTTAGAAGAAGCTCGTCAGCTTGGTCATAACTACATCGGTACAGAGCATCTCCTCCTTGGCCTGATTCGCGAGGGTGAAGGTGTTGCTGCGCGTGTTCTGGAAAATCTTGGTGTCGACCTTGCGAAGGTTCGCACTCAAGTGATCCGCATGCTGGGTGAAACCGCCGAAGTCACTGCAGGTGGCGGTGGCGGTGGTGCAAAGGGCTCCACCAAGACTCCGACGTTGGACGAGTTTGGTACCAACCTCACCCAAATGGCCACCGAGTCGAAGTTGGACCCTGTGGTGGGTCGTTACAACGAAATCGACCGTGTGATTCAAATTCTTGGTCGCCGCACCAAAAATAATCCGGTCTTAATTGGTGAACCTGGTGTTGGAAAAACTGCAATCGCGGAGGGCTTGGCCCAACGGATTCAGCAGGGTGATATCCCAGACATTCTCGAAGACAAGCGAGTGTTGACTCTGGACATCGGCTTGTTGGTGGCAGGTACGAAGTACCGAGGTGAATTTGAGGAGCGCCTCAAAAAGATCATGGAGGAGATCAAATCCGCCGGAAATGTGATTTTGGTGATCGACGAAGTTCACACCTTGATTGGTGCAGGTGCCGCTGAGGGTGCCATCGACGCCGCCAACATCCTTAAGCCGGCACTCGCTCGAGGCGAATTGCAATGCATCGGTGCCACGACCCTCGATGAGTACAGAAAACATATCGAGCGTGATGCTGCCTTAGAGCGTCGTTTTCAGCCCGTCAATGTTGGCGAACCCTCCATCGACGACACCATCGAAATTCTGAGAGGCTTGCGTGAGCGCTACGAGCAACACCATCGCCTCAAGATCACTGATGAAGCGTTAGTGGCTGCAGCAACGCTTGGTGATCGCTACATCTCCGATCGTTTCCTCCCAGATAAAGCGATTGACCTTATTGATGAAGCGGGTTCCCGGGTTCGCTTAATGAATTCCAAACTTCCTCCTGAAGCAAAGGAAGTTGATAAGGAATTGCGCACCGTCCAAAAGGACAAAGAAGACGCTGTTCGCGATCAGGATTTTGCCAAAGCTGGCGAATTACGCGAAAAAGAAGTTGAGCTGCGTGAAAAAATCCGTGCGCTGATGCAAACCAGCCGTTCTTCCTCTGAGGAAGGGTCCTCCGATGAATCAGCCGTGTCGACTCCAGCTGTTGTCGACACCACTCCAATGGTGAGTGAAGAAGATATTGCTCACATTGTGGCGTCTTGGACTGGCGTTCCTGTTCAGAAACTCACGGAAAGTGAGTCTGTGAAGTTGCTCAATATGGAGGAAACCCTTCACCAACGCTTGATTGGACAAGATGAAGCCGTCAAGGCTGTTTCGAAGGCCATCCGACGGGCGCGCGTTGGTTTGAAAAATCCAAATCGTCCCATTGCGAGCTTCATTTTCTCGGGTCCAACTGGCGTTGGAAAAACAGAGCTCACCAAGGCGCTCGCGACTTACTTCTTCGGCAGTGAAGAAGCGATGATCCGTCTGGACATGTCGGAATTTATGGAGCGTCATACCGTCAGCAAGCTGATCGGTTCTCCTCCGGGATACGTCGGTTTCAACGAAGGTGGGCAACTCACCGAGGCTGTTCGTCGTCGTCCTTACACAGTTGTGTTGTTCGACGAAATTGAGAAAGCCCATCCCGATGTGTTCAATCTCTTGCTTCAGCTGCTTGAAGATGGCCGCCTGACCGATTCAAAAGGTCGCACTGTCGACTTCAAAAATACTTTGGTCATCATGACCTCGAACATAGGTTCGAAGGTGATTGAAAAAGGTGGTGGTGGTCTTGGTTTTGAATTCTCTGGTGAAAGTGCTGAAGATTCTCAATACACAAGGATTCGTTCCCTTGTGAATGAAGAACTCAAGCAATATTTCCGCCCTGAGTTCCTTAATCGCCTCGACGAGATCATTGTCTTCCGCCAACTCAATCGAGAGGAAGTCAAAGAGATCGCCGAAATCATGCTCAAAGAAGTGTTTGGCCGCATGGGAGAGAAAGGCATCACCCTTACGGTGTCGGATGCCTTCAAGGAGCGTTTGGTGGAAGAGGGTTACAACCCCGCCTATGGCGCACGTCCGCTTCGCCGCGCCGTGATGCGTCTGCTCGAAGACTCCCTAGCCGAGGAAGTTCTGACAGGTCGCATTAAAGACGGTGACCACGCAGAAGTTGACGTGGACGAGAACAAAAAGGTTGTTGTCCGCCACAAGGGCCGTGTTGACTCTCAACCTGAGTTGGCCGGTGCTGCCGTTTGATGGTTTCGCCCATTTCTTCCCAGGCCATTGCCCCAACAACACTGTTGAGGGGGCAAGGTGCCTGGGGTGAAGCCCTGCCTTACATCACTCAGCTGTGTCAGCGCCCCTTGTTACTGGGTCGTTCCATGGCCACACAACCACTGCGAGACCAACTCAGTTCCGACCTTGAGTTCCTTGGACTCTCTGTCACAGCATCAAACCTTCGATTTGATTGCTGTGAAGTCGATCTTCATCGTCTTGCCGATGAAGCTCAATCCTGCGATGCAATCCTGGCTGCTGGTGGTGGAAAGGTTCTCGATGCAGGAAAACTTCTTGCCCATCGTCTAAAGCTGCCCTGCATCACGGTTCCGTTGAGTGCTGCCACCTGTGCAGGCTGGACAGCATTGGCCAATCTCTACACACCAGACGGTGCCTTTGAGCGCGATGTCGTGTTGGATCGTTGTCCTGACTTATTGGTGTTTGACCACGCGTTTGTACGCCAAGCACCACCGCGAACATTGGCTAGTGGAATCGCAGATGCTCTCGCGAAGTGGTACGAGGCATCTGTAAGTAGTGCGGATAGCCGTGATGGGTTGGTCCAGCAAGCGGTGCAAATGGCACGGGTGTTGCGCGACCAATTGTTGATCGACAGCCCAGTTGCTATTGCAGATTCCACCAGTGCTGCTTGGGAGCGCACCATTGAATCCTGTGGCTTAACGGCAGGGGTCATGGGAGGACTTGGTGGTGCTCGCTGCCGCACCGTCGCAGCTCATGCCGTGCACAACGGCCTGACCCAACTTTCTGCCTGCCATCACATGCTGCATGGAGAAAAGGTGGGATTTGGAATTTTGGTGCAGCTGCGTTTAGAGGAGCGTCTCGGCAACAACCGGCTTGCCGCCCAGGCCCACCGTCAGCTCAAGCCCGTTTTAGAGAGCCTCGGTCTTCCTGTGTGTCTTGATGATTTGGGTCTGGCGAACGCCAGCCCTAGCGATCTTCAAACCGTGTGTGAGTTTGCCTGTCAAGACGGTTCCGATCTTCATCATCTGCCTTTTCCGGTGACCCCTGCTGCGCTGGTCGACGCTTTGATTGGACTGTCTGAACGCAGCCCAGTGCCATCTTGAAACGTCTTCTAGAGGAGCTTCGTCCAGGCTTGTTGGATCCCCAAGCCGGTGCCCTTACCGATGCCGTCGAATGGTGGTCGCTCCCGTCCTTGGGTGTCGACGATCCCTTTCCTGTGGCGGTCTTGGGAGAGGGTGATCCCCTTCTTCTCCTGCACGGCTTCGACAGCAGCTTTTTGGAGTATCGGCGCTTGGCGCCATTGTTATCCGGTCGTTTTCAACTGATCATTCCGGATCTATTTGGTTTTGGTTTTTCGCCTCGCCCCCTCACTGCCACCTACGGCACTGAGCCGGTCATGCTGCATTTGGAAGCTCTTCTAAACAAGTTGCCATCATCGGGCCCTGTATCGGTGATTGGTGCATCAATGGGAGGCTCGGTGGCCGTGGAACTGGCTCGTCGTGTTCCCGAGCGGGTGCGGTCACTGTTGCTCCTTGCCCCCGCTGGCTTGTCGGGTCGGCGCATGCCCGTGCCACCTCTCCTTGATCGTTTTGGAGCTTGGTTCTTGAGTCGGCCTGGGGTGCGGCGTGGGCTGTGTCGACAGGCCTTTGCTGATCCCGACTCCTCGGTGGGAGCCGCGGAAGAACAAATTGCGTCACTCCATCTTCAATGTCCCGGTTGGGCCCAAGCTTTGGCAGCCTTTGCCCGCGGCGGTGGCTTCGCTGGCAGTGGTTCGCCCTTACCGTCTCAACCACTCCATGTGATCTGGGGTGCGCAGGACAGAATTCTGCGGGAACCGCAAAAGCGGGCTGCCCTTGAGATTCTGGCTGAGCCCGTGGAAACGTTTGAAGACTGTGGGCATTTGCCACACCTCGATCACCCCCAACGCGTTGCCGAGCGCTGTTTCACTTTTTTTGACCATGGCTGACCCTTTAATGACGCTTCTGGCTGGAGCTCTAAAGCTTTGGGTCCGTAGTCGTTGTGATCGGCTCGGCAGTTTGGACCTCACCCTCCATGGATCAGCATTCACGTTGATGCGTGGTCGCCTTGAAGGGGTCACATTGAAGGCCCGTGATGTGGGGTTTAAGGGCTTGCCACTTCAGCATGTTCAACTCCGCAGTGGTCCGATCACTGTGGATGTGAATGTGCTTAGTCCTGGGCAAAGGCTGGCTCTCCAGCACACTTTTCAAGTGGAGGGAGATGTGTCGATCAGTGGCGGTGCATTGAACGATGCCTTGCTGGCGGAGCCATGGCGTTGGCTTGGTGATTGGCTTGCTGAACAGCTCATGGGCCTCACAACCCTGGGTGCCTTAAACATCCAGAACGATCGAATGGAGCTCCAATCTTCAGTGGTGGCTCATCGAGAACCCGTGCGTCGTTGCTTCAAGATCGATGCCTCAGACAACACGTTGCGGTTTCGATCACACGATTCTGAGGATGCCTCATCAATGCTGCTGCCGATGGATCCTGGTATCAAAATCACCCATGCGTCTCTTCAGGGGGGACAACTCCATCTCCAAGGTTGTGCTGATGTCACACCTTGATTGATACACCTTGATCGTTAATCGTGATCTTTGTCCTTTGCGCAAGGAGGCTCCTAGGTTCATCGAACCAGTAGAGGCTGAATCAGCGCCACGACGTAATACACCACGGCTGGGGTGAACAAATAACTGTCGATTCGATCGAGGATTCCACCGTGGCCGGGCAAAACATCACCGGAATCTTTGACGCCAGCGTCGCGTTTCATCATGGATTCGGTGAGGTCCCCCACCATGGCGATGAGGGCGACGAGGGCGCCAAGGAGGAGTCCGGGTAAACCGAAATAAGGCCACCCCATCACAAGGGCGCAAACCTCCCCCATGGCCATGGCACAAAGACATCCGCCTAGGGCACCTTCCACTGTTTTCCCAGGTGAGATTGGTGATAACGGACGTCTCCCCCAGCGACGTCCAAAGGCCCAGGAGCCGATGTCGCTGCACACAATCATCAGACATGCCGACAAGGTGATTGCAAGTCCACTTGTGCAGAGTTCTGAGGTGCCTGGCGTGAGTTCCACCAGCGTGAGATTCCGAAGCGATAGCCAGTGACTCGGTAAAAATCCCAGATAAAACAAACCAAAGATTGACGCTGCAACATCGGCGATAGAGCCAGTTACTGGCTGCAGAAGCAACCATGCACAAATGGCTGCTCCAGATATCGGCAAGACGGCTGAGGAGAGCTCTGCATGCAATCCTCCAGATACAGCTGCCCATTGGGTGCTGAATAACAGCAGTTGGCAGGCCACCAGGGTGGTTTTTGTAGCAGGACGCATCCCCTTGAATTGGGCCATGCGGAAAAATTCCAACAGGCCGAGATGCACCAGAATCCCGACGGCTGCGGTGAACCACCACCCACCAAGGCAGACAACAACGAGGCCAAAACCACCAACGGCTAATCCGCTTAACAGTCGTTTGCGTGAGGACTCTGTCGATCGTGGTTGATCAACTGATGGATAGACCTCGATGATCACCCAAACCCGTGATGACCATCAGCTTATCAACCGCTCTTCAACGCTCTCAAAGCCTTGTACTCACAGCCTCGTGTTCAAAGCTTTGTTTGGACAGCCCTCTGAATTAGAAGAAGCCCGACTTTGAGATATCTGTGCCTATCAAGGTGTTGAGGGCCGTCTGGGTATAAGACGTCATCTCTTCCATTACAGCCCTCCAATTGCTGAGACTACCAATTGCATCAAGGGGTGAAGTGATGCTTTGAAAGCGAGCTTCATCGCTTTGAAGACCTTGACCAAAGGATCCCATCTGGTTGGCATTTGTGCTCCATTGAACTTGATTCCATTGCGCTATTGAAGACATCAATGCTGTGCGATAAATGTCGTCATCGCCTGTGTTCTGTAAAATAGATAGAGGAATCAAACTTTGATCAAGTCCGCTCTTCACAGCATTACTCCATTTGCGTATTTCTCCCTTCGTAGCGGTTCTCCCATAAAGGTTCTTTGTCGCTCCGGTAATAACATCAGCGATCGGCAATGTGCTCAGTGAACCGCCATAGCTAGCTGTAATTAATTTAGAAGATTTTGGATTATTGATGAGGTCTTCAGCAAGCTGCTGTGCTGTTTGCCCTTGGCCAAGAATGGCTCCGGCGGCAGTCGCAAGATCGCCAGGTGCCATGGTTTGATTGGCATAAACTTGATACGTTAAATTTGCCATATTGATTCTTTTTTGAGTGCTTTTTGCTTTGAATGTAGTTGACAACTCTGAGTCTATGGCACCAATTAAATCAGTTCTATTTGTCTTATTGATTTGATTAAGATTAAAAGCTAGCTGTTGAGATGAATTGAATAAATCCTTGCTGCTAGCTGAATTTCCATAGCTGTATTTTCCATTACTGACTCCTTGTGCAATCACTAATTGATCATCAGTTATTAATCCGGTGGTCCCAAATACACCTGCAATGACTGGTGTTGTAGCAAGCCCTGATTCGCTATAAAGATCAGTTTCAGTAATGGAGAGAGGCATTGAGTTGTGACGAAGATTCTCAATGCGATCGTCCTTCATGACCATGGCTCCATGACCACTATGGGTGCTTCCATCCATGGACGACTCCATCTCTGAAGTGGCAATAAAGTGACCAGCTTGCAATTGAGTAGTGAAGACCTGCTTTGTTTTGTTGGATTCAGAATGGGTTGTGATAATTAGGTCTTCCAATGCTGATTGCGCGTAACTACTAAAGCCAGAAGTTAAAACAACTTTGCTTAGATCTTGAAGGCTCTTGTCTTGAATAACAGCATCAGCAAGCACATTATCATTGGGAAAATATCCACCCTCCATGGTTCCTGTTTGATAGTTTAATGCCATTGCTGCACCATCCAAAACAACAACTCTCAATCCACTGTCTACGGCATAGCTGACCGCTATATCTTGGAAGTTATCCAAATTCATGTCAGCCATTGCAACACCAACCTGATTAATATCTAATCCGTCTACTGGCTTTAATTCTTGATCATCAACGTTGATAATTGTACTGATATCGGCAAACGGATTGAAGTCAAAAACATTTTTCCATTGTTTTGCAGTCTTTGAGGAAGTCCAGGCTTTAATTTGAAGGTCCTGAAGATTGATGTTGCCGGCCTTTGATTTAGAAAACCCAGCCGTAACTAGATCGCGGTTGCCATCACCCGTGAAGTCTTCAATAAACGCCCAGGGAGCATATTTTGATTTGTAGGGTTTAATTTTACTCAAGAGTGTCGTTTTATTCTTTAATGCAGCAGCGCCATCATAAATTTCTAAATGACCCGATGAAGAGTTGGAGCCTCTACGGCTTAAAACTATATCTTGCGTGAAATCGTAGTTTAAATCACCAGATTGCATCCTATCAATTTTAAATTTTGAATTCTCAGGTTTTAGTGTGCGCTCACTAAAGTCCTGTGCTTGACGTAAGGTAATATTCCCATCCTTATTTGTATAGTTGTCAGATTCTGCGTTTGTAATCCAGCTACTATCGGTATTTTCGACAATCGTAATAACCTGCATCATTCCAGCATCTTCATGAGGAAGTATGTGGCAATGAAAAACATATGTCCCAAGATAGTCTTGGAATAGCATTCTAACAGTTTGATCATTGGCGCCCCAGGTGCCAATTGAATCGACCTTATTTTTGTCTAATGCAGCACTGATTTCATGAAACCTTCCTTGAAGTGGTTTTAGCTCTACATTCTTTTCTAAATCGGTATCGTAATACTTATACCCTGAAGAGTTAAGCATCGTAACATCTTCTAGGCTCCTTTTTTTGTCAAGCTCAGTGTCGCTATTTTTTGTCTGATAGTCGTTGATATGAATATGAAAAGGATGCCCAATATATTTAGTCCCTCCATTGACACTCCAATTGCGGAGGTTCCATTCTTCCATTGTCCCAAGTTGGGCGATTGTTATTGAACCATTTGGAAAAACATGATCATTAATTAGAAATGGATTATTGTATCCAAACCAGTTGTTAGAGCCGCTTGTAATTTTTGAAAGAGCATCGTATTGTTCAAACTGATTGTTAACGTCTGCTGAGCTATTGTAATCAGATACTCGTTCTTGCGTAGCTAGATCCCACTCATCCTTGTCACCAACAAGCACTCCTTTGGCCCAATTAAATTCTCTTTTTCGTAGAGGTTTCCATTTTGATTTTTTCGAATCAAATAAATTGATGCTTGGAACAGCATTTGTATCATAATCCTCAGGCTTTGTTGATGGTTTGATCTTTTGAACTTCAATCCCTTTGTTGGCAATTCTTATATCACGATTGAGTTTTCCAAGTGATGGCAGTTTTGTCTTTTTGTTAACAACAAAAGTTGCCATTGGGCCCGCACTTTGACCATTCGTGACGCTCTTAAGATCCTTGGCTGTTGTGCTTAGGTCTGGATAATCACCCATATTTTCAGTTTTAAATATATTGCCCGAATCATCCGAAAATGTATAGTTAGAGACGATCTCAGTTGTTCCCCCTGGAAGATAAGCCAGAACATCAACCCGTTTGCCAGGTGCCAGCGAGATGACATTCTCCTGCTGCTTATACTCCGTAGGAAGAGATGTTTCTGGATCGTCTGTGGTTGTTAGTGTCCCCTTAGCCGCTCGTATTTTTGGGAATTGATGTCCATCTTCGCCATAGATATATAAAGGGAGTCTTTCTCCAGTTTCCTGATGAATAAGGCTAGCATTGTAGAAAGCTTGATTAGCTTGATTGCTGAAAGTAATTGATTGCCATCCCCCTTTCCCTGCATCGGCTTCTGGCTGAAATTCACCATTCACCGTCACCATTGTCATGGCATTGGTAAGCGGACCTCCGTAATTGTCGTAGGCCGCTAGTTGTAATGATCCAGTATCAGTATCGATTCCAATATCTAGCATTTTTAGAACAGCTAGATTTCGTGGAATATCCTTAAAAGCAGGTATCTTGCTTAATGGATCCCCTACTTGCATGAAACCTGATGCACCCCCGTAGACTTGTTGATTAACAGAGGGGTGGTAGTGCGGGTGATACCAATAAGAACCCTGTCCATGATCTTCTGGTAAATCAATAATGGTTGTCCATTTCTGCCCTGTCGTAAATCTCGAAACTACGTTGTCCCCAAATCCAGTGGGATTGGTGTGAGATCCATGGAGGTGATAATTAAGAGATGTCGTTCCTCCAAGTCCATCACTTGCACCATTTCCATAGGTGCTATTTGGGACAAGAGTTGCTTGCTGAATTTGTGAATTATTTAACTCTCCAATTCGTATGTCGTTGTTGAAATTGAGTCGGATCTGATCGCCAGGTTGCGTAATTAAAACTGGTCCGGGATAACTTGTTCCTTCTCCACGCAAGCCGTAGCTATAAAGCATTGCTGGATACCAGAGATTCGGATTAGTACCTTCCTCAAGTTGCAATTTTTCTGCATTGAGATTTTGCAGGAGATTTCTTTCGTCGTAGTCAGACTTGATAACATCAGCATCTACAGAATTGTTATTATAATTAGCCCACATTTTTCTTGGATCATAGTTGCCCAAGTCCTGTATTGCTTGATAATATTTATCTTTTTTAGAGCCGACTGAATTCCACGTTGAATTATTTGTAGCACTTTCACTCGAGCCAGGTCCAATATAACCGAGCATGATCAGACTTTTCATCGACTGATTTTTTGGCTGCTTTGTCCACTTGCTAACGACTTTTTTTTGTACTGCTCCAAAAATTGATGAGGAATTGATTGATCCATCACTCTTTGTTTTATTTGTGATTTGCGGTATCAACCATTCTTTGGCGAAATTCGAAGATCCTTTGATATTGATTGGATCACTTGTGATATCAATATTGGCAACTAATTTGTTTTTATAGGATTGATTTCGTCTTCTTTTATTGCTAAGCCTGATGTTTGATCCTGTCCCTTTAGCTACCAAGCTTGAAGAGTATTTGATGTTGGGACTGCCATCAGTTTTTTTTGGAAATAAACTGCCGATAATATAATTGACTGCCATTGATTTAATCCCTTTCAGTCACTCTAGCTAGCCAAGGCGCCAGTACTCTAAAGTTAATGATGCTTTAATTTGCTTCAATTGCTCGCCTGATTAAAAGTTTCATTGTTTTGGTATTAAGTACTTAGGGTCTTTGGTTCGGTTAAATCCTGAAGCTTTCCTGCTTGCCATATGCCAATGCAGAAAAGTAATATTAGTACCATCACTTCTTCGTGCATAATGTGTAATAAATTTTCTTTGGAAATGATGTTTGAAAGATGGGCTTGTTTTGAGACGATCGAGCGAATTAAGGTTGGGTAGGCAGCCCCGATCGATATGCCAACGTTGATAATTAAAGTGTTAATCGAAGCCCCTTTCATGGAATCATTGACTCCAAAATTTGCCATAGATAATCGACTTAATTGTGATGTGCTTCCAGCAAGTAGGCCAATAAAGCATATGGCTATCCAATCAATTAATCTAAAGCCATCCGGTTGCACTGAAAGCAGAATGACAGCCCCTGCTAACCCCAGAGAGAACATTGTTGTCATTAATTTTCGAATCCCGATCGATTTGCAGATGTAGCCGCTTGTAAATGCCATCACTCCCACTGATATCAAAAATGGGAATAGTGCCGACGAAGAGTTTAATTCGCTTAGTCCTTGAATGGAATGGAAATAACCTGTCAAAAGAATCAGCATTGCCATGAATAGGCAACGGATAATCAGTTGAATTATTGATGGTCTCCACCATTTGTAATTTTCTAATATTTGTAGATCAATGACGGGATTCTCTGTCTTATTCAGGTGTTTCCAGAAAGTAAAAAAGCCGATTCCGATTAGCGACAAGAATATTATGATGCTTGATGGATTTAATCTTCCCGCCATTGCAAGGGTAAATAGTATGACTGCTGGCAATGCTGAGAGATATGCAATTCCTTTTATGTCGATATTTTTCCTGGTATTACCAGGCTTATAGGCAGGAAGAATTCCTGCGAATGCCAAAGCAATTAATGCCGGTAAAGCGGCAATTGGAAATGTTAATCGCCAGCTCGATATACTTTGAATCAACCCACCAAGAAATGGTCCTATTACATTTCCGATCGTTATTGTTGCTGCCCAATACCCGAACGCAATTGGCTTCTCTACGCCACTAAAAATTCTATTTAAGAAAGCTAAGGCAACTGGAGCCAGGATTGCCGAGCCAATCCCTGAAAGACTCCTAAACACCAATAAAGATTCTCCTGTGGTGGCGAATGATGCTCCTAATGCTCCAAGTAGAAATATGATTAAACCAATGGTATACATTTTTCTTAAACCATATCTATCTCCGAGAACTCCAGCCAAAATCGATAAGCTTGCTGCAGTCATCGAATAGATCAATAGAGTCCATTCACCAATGCCTGCAACATCTGGAAAGGTTTGCCCAATCGACACGAGTGCAGACATCACCACATTTGTACTTAGGCATGTCGAGAGAGTTGGTAGGGCTACGAGAACTAATAGCCACCACTTATTTATGTTGGTCATTTGTTGAACTATCTAAAGTAGTAATTAATGGGATAGGCGTCTAAGGCTTTAAAGATTTTGCGACTATATTTCGGGCCTTGTTTGAATTCTGTGGTCTTTACTAATGTTCCGAATGCAATATTATATTTGCACATTGTTCATATCAGCTTGTCTTCAAGGTCGCAAATTACACCTTCGTCGATCAGTTGTTTGATCAACTTCAATGTTTGACTCTTTGATTGATCGAAGAACTTACCTTCATGAATTAGTGATGCGATAGTATGTGTTCCATCGCAATGATTGAGCAACCTGGCCTCTTGAGTGTCTAAGGGCCTAACAATTGCATTGTGATTTTGATTTGCATAGATCAAAAACGTGCTCACACCTTCGGAACATTTTGTTGGGGAGCTGCCCTTTGTTTTTTCTGCTGCTAGTCGATGAAGTTCCTTTAGGTCGACTCCGGAATAACAAAGCCTTGAGGCGCGATTAAGGCGAGGCCTTAACCATATTGAATTTCGATGGTTCAAGTTTCTTATGAGCTCTTCAGCTGATGCTTTGCTTTTATTGGCGACTAGCGTCACCCAGTGAATCCGCCAGTCGAGCATTGCTGCTGCTTCGACCATGGTTGATGTCGAGTAATCGTCTTTTGACGAGTCCCGATTGATGCTTGTTAGGTGTTCTCTCTGTTCTTCTCCGATGTTTCCAACATAGGAAGCAAACTCAGTTGAGAGGGCTTGTGCATTTAATGGTTCTCCTAGGGAGTCGGTATAAAACTGCTGTACAAATTGGTTGAATGTGTCCTCTCCAAGTACCCATTGTAAGGACTGGTAGATACCTTTCAGTGGTTCAACTGTTCGTGCCATTGCACGGTGAAGATAAATCTCAAGGACCTCTTCACTGTCTTTAAAGCCTGGTGCGGGTTCAATTTGATCGAGTAGCCATTGCCTTGGTTTATCATGCAAACTTGCCAAGAACTGTTGTTGTAGGCGAACGATTTGTGGTGATCTCATGAATTTGCACCTTCCTGGAGTGTTTTGAAGCAATCGCTAATCTTTTCAACCTCTTGAAGTGTGCGTGTTAGCGGTGGAATATTATTTTCCCATTCTAAAAGTGTGGGCCATGCCCCATATTTTTCTAAGCATTGTTTGTATAGATCCCAGACTTCGTCGTGCACGGCCTCGCCATGATAATCGATATAGACTTTCCCATTTCCTTTTTGTTCCTCCGTACATCCTGCTAGATGATACCCTTTAATACTGTCAGCATTGATCTGACTAAGCGTTTCCCATGGATTTTCTCCGAAATTCATCGCATTGGCCCAAATGTTATTTACATCAAGCAGTACAAAGCATCCTGACCTTTTTGTTATTTCATTGATGAACTGTATTTCAGACATTTCTGATTCTTTGTAGCGCATATAGCTGCTTATGTTTTCCAAAAGGATTGGAGCCCCTATGGCTTCTTGTGCTTCATCGATCCTTTCGACCATGTATTGCACTGTTTCATCTGATTGAATAAGCGGTATCAAGTCGTGGAAGTGATGCTTTGATAGCGAGCTCCAAGAAAAGTGATCTGAGAAGACTGCTTCAGGATGTTCTTTTAGTAGGTTTTTAATCAGTAACAGATATTCTTTATCAAGCGGGCCTGATGAACCTATCGATAGGCCAAATCCATGAAGAATAACTTGATAATGATGTCTTAGTATATCTAGGTGTTCCCTGTAGGTTCCGCCTTGCTCTTGCAGAAGGTGCTCAGGATGTATTTGAATAAAATCTAAATTTGGCCTTTGATCAAATAGTTCTTGGGAATTCTCATGGCACAGGTTCAGTCCGGCAGACATTCTTTTAAGCCCGGTTGATAGACGTTGTGGGGCCAATGTTGTGGATGAATTCATTTATTTATCTATATTTTCTATCTTATCTGTATTTTCGGTGTCTTCTGGGTTTTTCATATTCACTTCATGATTCAGTAGGTGTTGGCACTCTTAATTGCTGGTTGATTTATTTCTTTTGGGAACGTGCGGATCAATTTTAATGTCATTTATGAATTGCCTGTAGCATTCAACATTACCTTTATTTCGTTAGGCACTGCATTCTTCCAATCAATGCTTTGTTCTATTAACCATCTCATCCTTGCATGATCAATTTTCTCTCCTGGTATGAGAAGTGGTATCCCCGGCGGGTAAGGACAAACCAGCTCGCTGGCAATTTCCCCTTCAGCATTCTCAATTGAAACTATTCTATTTTCTGCTGTCCATGCAGTGCTGAGTTTCACCTCAGGTTCCCGGACTAATGGTAAGGGTGGATTTGAAAATGTTGGTTGAGGTGTTTTATCTAATGTTGTTGACTCAATGTCTTTCCACGCATTTTTGAGGTGTCGATAAAGGCCTTCATGTTTCGCCATACCTAGGCAAAACGTTAATGTGCTGGGCTCTGGAAGTTCAGCAATCAATCCCCTTTGCATGAATTGTTCGTCAGCTTCTAAGCCATTCAGTCCGATGGAACCAGTATGGAGGATGAGTCGTAGTGGATCTTGATTGGTGATCAATGGCATCCCAGATTGACGTAGCTTCTCCGCAAGTAAGCGCCCCTCGTTGATTCGTCTTTTTAACTCGTTTATGCCCTTTGGGTTCGTCCATTCTTGTATTGCTGACTCACACGACGCTAAAAGTAGAGAGCTTGGGCTTGTTGTTTGCAGCCAGCCTAGGCATCGATTGATTTGTTCTGGATCTACACGCTGTCCCTTCTGCCACAGGACCGCCGTTTGCGCGATTCCTGCCGCTGATTTATGCAGTGAATGGACGACTAGATCTGCCCCACAATGTAGTGCTGAAGCCGGTAGATCTGGATCCACCTTTGCTGCAAAATAGCTTCCATGGGCTTCGTCTACGAGTACAACAAGATTTTGTGATTGCAAAAGTTGAATTGTTTTGCTTGGATCCTCGGCGTAGCCTTGATAGGTGGGGTGAATGAGAACTGCAGCTTTGATTCGTTTCTTATCTGTGGGTAACTCGTTAAGAATGCACTGCATCCAATCACAGTCTGGTTGAGTCGCATGCCCATATTTATTGCTGTACGGAACGTTATAAAGAATTGGTTTGATGTCTCCGAGTACACAGGCTTGAATCAGGCTTCTATGAACGTTGCGAGGCATGAGAACGGCATCGCCGGGCTGAGCGATTGCCAACAGGGCTGCCTGAAGTAATCCTGTGGCCCCATTCACGCCGTACCAGCAGTGATCAGCCCCTATGGCGGCTGCTGATTCCCGTTGACTTTCTCCAACTGCACCATGGAGTTCGAGTGGCCCGCCAATCTCCGCCAACTCCGGTAAGTCCCATGCTCCAGCCCTTTGCCTTAAAAGACGTTTGAAGACCTTCGGTAGCGCCTGTCCTCTTCCATGAGCCGGCAAAAACAAGCTCCTGCCGAGCCGTTTTTTTAACAGGGGCAAAAGGGCCATTGCACAGAGCGATTGTCCTTAGAGTCTCACTCTGTATTTAGCCGCAATATGCAGTACGACTCCGGGCGTGACTTTTGGTGGTTGCTCCTTCGGCCATGGATTGCGATACCGCGGTTGATTCAGGTGCTTTGGACGCTGAGCGGTTTGGTCATCGTTCTTCTGCTGCGTGGTTCGAGTTCCGATGCTGACGTTCAGCGAGGTCTGGCTCGACGCATTCTCAACACCCTCACTGGCCTTGGTCCTTGTTTTATCAAACTTGGTCAGGCTCTTTCCACCCGTCCCGATCTTGTTCGGCGCGATTGGCTTGAGGAGCTCACTCGTTTGCAGGACGATCTTCCGGCGTTCCCTCATTCGATCGCCTTATCACGCATCGAACAGGAGCTTGGTGCCCCAGCGGAACAACTCTTTGAGGAATTCCCCTCAGCACCGATTGCCGCCGCCAGTCTTGGACAGGTTTATAAAGCGCGACTTGAAGGTCAATCCTGGGTGGCGGTCAAGGTTCAACGGCCCAACCTCACCTTTATCCTTCGCCGTGATCTTGTTTTGATTCGGGCTCTCGGGGTTCTTACAGCACCGTTTCTTCCCCTCAACCTTGGCTTCGGTTTGGGAAGCATCATTGACGAGTTCGGGCGGAGCTTGTTCGAAGAGATTGATTATGAGCAGGAAGCAGATAATGCAGAACGCTTTGCGAAACTTTTTGCTGACAATCCAGCGGTCTATGTGCCCGGTGTTGAGCGCATGCTTAGTTCAACGCACGTTTTGACAACTACGTGGATTGAAGGCTCGAAAATGAGAAATAGTCAAGAGTTGATTGATCAACGCTTAGATCCTGCCGCATTAATCCGCACTGGTGTGATTTGTGGCTTACAGCAACTGCTGGAATTTGGGTACTTCCATGCCGATCCACATCCGGGCAACCTTTTTGCTCTGCAGGGTCGTAGCGGTGACATGGGTCATGTTGGATATGTGGACTTCGGAATGATGGATTCGATTAGTGATAGCGACCGGCTCACGCTTACCGGTGCCGTAGTTCATCTCATTAATCGTGATTTCGCTGGGCTTGCTGAAGACTTCCAAAATCTTGGTTTCTTAAGTCCAACCGCAGATCTTGCCCCGATCATTCCTGCCCTTGAAGAAGTGCTTGGTGGAAGCCTTGGTGAGTCGGTTGGTTCGTTCAACTTCAAAGCCATCACCGACCGCTTCTCAGAGTTGATGTTCGATTACCCGTTCCGTGTTCCTGCTCGTTTCGCATTGATTATCCGTGCGGTGGTAAGTCAAGAAGGTCTCGCCCTGCGCCTCGACCCTGATTTCAAAATTATTTCCGTTGCCTATCCATATGTGGCAAAACGGTTGCTGGCTGGCGACACCAGTGAGATGCGAGAGAAGTTGTTGGACGTGATCTTCGACGAATCAGGTCGTCTGCGTCTCGAGCGATTGGAAAGTCTCTTAGACGTTGTTGGTCAAGGTGCGCCCTCTCCAGGCGTGGAATTGTTACCCGTTGCAGGAGCTGGTCTTCGACTTTTGTTCAGTCGGGATGGTGCTGATCTGAGGAAGCGTCTCCTGCTCACTTTGATCCGGGACGATCGCCTTCATACAGACGATGTGCGTGCGCTTGCGGGCTTGATCGGCAGAACGTTTGGGCCTGGCCGTATTGCGGGAGGCTTTTTGCAGCGGCTCAATCCCCTCGTTGCAGCTTGATGAATCCACTAAGGTCAACGTCCCGTTTCGAGAATTGCTTCAATGCTTGAGGAGATCACCGCCGAGCAGATTGAGCAGTACTTGATGATGGCGGTTCTTCCTCAGCCGCCATACCTGATGGCTGGAGTTGGCCTATTGATAGGTGTCCTCTGTGGACTGACGTTTGGTCGTCTTGTTCAGAACAAGCTCGATGGCTGGAAGGAAGACCGTTTACCCCTTTTGCCTCTGGCCACCGCTGAGATCTTTTTGAGTTTTTCAGGCACCTTGATTGGTGTAACCCTCTTTATTGGGTGCTGCTTGCAAATTTTTGGGTTCGCATCAGGGACTGCTCTTTTGGTTGCGCTGTTGCTCTCTCTGCTCACTGGAGGAGCTTTGTTCGCACAATTGGAGCGTTTGATGCAACAAGTGGAGAGCGGTAATTTCAAGGCAGTTGATTTTGATAACTTTGACGAATTCTTTTAGACCTTTCTTTTTGCTCTTCCCGCTTTAACGATCCACTGGATCCAGTGCATTGAAAGTAACTCCTTGAATAATTTTGGAATTACTAGCTAAATCTTCAATTTTTTATATGATTAGTTGTTGTCGTTTCAAGTAAAATCTCTCGTTCATGTTCAGCTTATTGGCTGATATAGTTGGATCGATAGTCTTTTTTGATGAAGACATCTGTTGCCTAAATGCCAGGATACGAATTGAGTTCCCTCAGTAGTATTGATCTTTATTTTTAGGCGATCATTTGTCGAGGTTTTGGCTTCTGTCTTGTAAATTCAACGTTGATTTGAAGCACATTATCAGCCCGATTTCATAGCGTGACTCGTCAAAGGCTTCAAAAATTGATGGCCGCTGCCGGGCTGTGTTCACGTCGGCGCGGAGAAGATTGGCTTCAAGCTGGTCGCGTAACGGTTGATGGGCGTGTTGCGAGCCTCGGGGATCAGGCCGATCCCAATTCTCAGCTGATTGAGGTGGATGGCGTTCCCTTGATTTCAGTTCAAGAACCACGCGTGTTCTTGCTTAACAAGCCAGTCGGGGTGATTTGTAGTTGTCGTGATCCTCAAGGCCGGGCCACGGTTTTGGATTGTCTGCCCCATCAAGAACGCTCAGGTCTGCACCCTGTTGGGCGACTGGATGCTGATAGTCGTGGCGCTCTTCTGCTAACTGATCAAGGTGAACTGACGCTGCGGTTGACCCATCCCCGCTACAACCACGCCAAGACCTATCGCGTTTTGGTCAGAGGGATTCCCAGTTCGCAAGCCCTTCGTCGTTGGCGAGATGGCTTGCTGTTAGATGGACGCCTGACTCGACCAGCTCGCGTGCATTGTCTTCGGTCACGCGGCGCATCATCGTTATTGGAAGTTGAGCTCAAAGAAGGCCGCAACCGCCAAATTCGACGGGTGGCTGAGTTGCTTGGTCATCCTGTGATCGATTTGCAGCGGGTTGCCATTGATGGCATTCGTCTCGATGATTTGGCCGAGGGCTGTTGGCGCCGTCTTGACGCGAGAGAGTGGAGCACCATCTTGGTTGGGAACGCACCTCGGTCCATGGACCCATCATGAATCTGCGATTGAGATTCCCAAGGCGTTGGTGGACGCGTTCTGGGCTTGCCTTGAAGCGGTCTGATCTTGAGTCTGTGAGTCGTGGACAGCAGGCTCAAATTCTTGGGTCGATGATTCGCGAACGTCGAGAGTTGATGGGGTTAACGCTGAGAGATCTGGCAACTCAGATCAGGATTACAACGCCAGTTCTCGAAGCCCTAGAGCGTGGCTGGATCGATCGTTTGCCTGAGCGAACCTATTTGGCTTCCATGCTTCCTCAGGTTGAGAGGTGCCTGGAGCTCCCCCCTGGCTGTTTGGAACCGGTTCTTCCAGTTTCGGTGTCCCGTTCGAAGCTGAAATCTGTTCGCGGTTTTGGTCGCTTTACCCCTGGAAGTATTGATGTCTTTACGACCTGGCAAGGGAGCGTGGTGTATGGCGCCGTCATGATTTTTAGCCTTGTGGCGATGAATCGTCAGCAGCAAACTTTTGCTCGTCAAAACGGTCTCGCCTTGCAGCCTGTAAAAGCCAACATTCAGGTCGTCTCGTCAGCGCCTGTCACGTCGACGGCTGGGGCTTTATCCACCTTTGAGGGTTTGCGACCCCTCGAGCAGGCTCGCCAGCGTTTGCCTCAAGATTGGCTGAAAGGCGTTGCCACGTCCGTCAATCCAAACGATGGAGTGTTGCAACTGTTGTTCAACCAACCGAGTCAACTGAAGATCAACAGTGAGGGTGGCGATCGTGTGCAGCTTGCTGCCGGGCAAGGTCAGCTCACCTTTCAGATGAGGGCACCGATTGACCTAACCATGACCCCACCGCCTGAAGAGATCCAACAGGTGAAGTGGAACGGTGTTCCGTTAAAGCAAGTTCCCAAGTTTTCAGGGGTATACCGGGTGGAGAAGTCTTCTCTTTGAGGATCTGACTTTTCCTCACTATTTAATATGAATTTCCCATAAAAAAGCGACCTCTGAGTGAGGCCGCTTTTGATGCATTCCCTTAAAATAATCTTATGGGTGCGTCTTCTCCCGTGCCATGGGCGTAATTACTCACCTCTTTCTGGCTAATTGTTGGGAGTGGTTTTGAAGATATTGGGCTTTTGGTGAAAATTAATCATTTATTAGTTTTGCAGCGGTCGATTTGGTTTCTTAGGAAGATCTTGGTGGCTGCAAAAAAGCTTTCAATTATCATTGAAACGTCTATAAGTTAAGCTTTTGAACGAACATTGGCAAGAGCAGTCGTCATCAGCTTTCCCACAATTATTGATGGTTTAGCAGCGCTGTAGCGCTCTCAAGGTTTCGTCCCCAAACCTTGGCGCGTTCTCCAAATCCCTTCAGAGATCCCTCCAGTGTGTTGTCAAACTGACTGAGGCGCCAATTCCAATTTCCTGTGCATGTTCCAGGGGTATTGAATCGGGCTCGGTCGTCGAGATGCATTAAATCTTGGAGGGGCGCAACCACAAGAGTGGCTGGTGTTGCAAATGCCATATCGAATAAATGCCAAGCGGGAGCAGAGACTTCGCCATTAATCCGTGTCGTAATTCGCTCTCGGCTATTGCTATCGAGACGCTGCCACCAGCCCAGGGTTGTTGGGTTGTCATGGGTTCCTGTGTAGACCACCCAGCGGCTGCCATCCATGTTTTCTGGAAGATAGGGATTGTCGCTTTGGCCATCAAAAGCAAACTGAAGCACTTTCATGCCAGGCAAGGCAAATTGATCACGCAGGTCTTCCACATCTGGCGTAATCACGCCAAGGTCTTCTGCAATTAAAGGCAAATTCCCGCCCGCGTCTTTCTGCAATCTGGCCAGCAAGGCATGGCCTGGGGATGATTGCCATTGACCATTTTGAGCGGTTGTATCCCCCCCTGGAACGGCCCAAAAGGCAGCGAGGGCGCGAAAATGATCCAATCGCAGTAGATCAACTAATTCCCGTTGGCGGCTGATGCGGTTTCGCCACCACCGGAAGCGGGTGATGCGGTGTCGTCCCCAGCGATAGACGGGGGACCCCCAGAGTTGCCCCGTTTCGGAAAAGTAATCCGGAGGAACCCCACTCTGAAGAGTGAGTTCCCCGGATTCTTTCACGGTGAATAGGTTGCGATGGCTCCACACATCAGCGCTGTCGGTGCTCACGTAAAAGGGCAAATCGCCAAACAACACCACGCCCAGGTCGTGGGCCAGTCGTCGGATCTCTTGCCATTGGCGATCAAGCTGCCACTGCATCAGGCGCTCTTTCATCAGCGCTGCTTGATTGTCCGCTGCCCAGGCTTTGAGTGCTCGACGTTGATGCTGGGCCAGTGGCTTTGGCCAGGTCCACCATGCGTTGTTGTGTTGGGCATGCAAAACGCTGAACGTCACGTGGTCGTCGAGCCAGGATTGTTGGCTGCACCAGTGCCGGAAGGCCTCGTGTTGTTCTGACGTCTGTTGCGGCCACGCCTCAAGGAGTGCATCGGCCAGGGCGTTACTGCGTTGGTTTGCCAGCTGGAAATCAAGCATCGTTGCCTCGGCTGCTGTCACGGATGCTCCGGGCAGGCCATTCAGGGCCTCGTGGCTGATGAATTGTTCATTCGCCAGATCTGATGCGTCGAGCAACCAGGCGTTGAGGGCAAAGCAGGAGGGGGAGCTGTAAGGGGATCCAGTCGGATCTGGCGGTGAGAGCGGCAACATTTGCCAAACTCCGATGCCGCTGTTGGCCAGTTGATGGAGCCAGCGACGGCTGGGTTCACCAAAAGTTCCGCAGACAGGGCTGTCGGGCAGTGCTGTGGGATGGAGCAACACACCGCTTGTGCGGGCCCGCTGGGTGGCTGCCTCGGTCATCAACGGTTGTGCTTCCTCTATCGCTGCAGGATGCCTGCTTCAGAAGACGCTGGCATCCCCAAGGTCTTGACCTGCCATTCCGTCGCGGACCACCCGCTCGAAAAATTGCTCCAAGGTGTCCTCTCCATAGGAGGGGGTTGCATCGGCGTCGTATCGCTGTTCTTGGGCATCCCAAACCAGCATCGATTCACTGGCGTAGTAACGGCCAATTCGTCCGAATTCAGCGGTGTCTTGAAGACCTGGAAACAGCTTCGATAGGCCCTCGAGCAGTGCAATCGGGCCGTCCATCAGGGCGATTGGCACGGACAACATTCGTTGTTGGCGCCCTAGGGCACGAAACAACATTTCCCCCTGTTCAAGGGCACTCATGGCGGGTCCAGGGCCGCCAATGGGAAGAACCTGGTTGCGTTTCTCCGGATCCGTGATGCAGTCGGCCATAAACGCAGCTAAATCCGACTCGCTGATCGGTTTACAGCTGGCGAGTGTTCCGCCGCCGAACATCACATAGGGTCCCCCCTTGCGGCAACTTTCCACCTGACCGCCCAAGCTTTTAAAAAAAGCTGTGGGCCGGACGATGGAGTAACTCATCTCGGTATCGGCCTGCAGTGCTGTCTCGAAGGCCAGCTTTGCTTTTTGGAATTCCAGTAGTGGCTTCTGCACGCAGATGGCTGAGAGCAGAACGTAATGGGCAACCCCAGCCTTCAGACCTTCGGTGTAGGTATTCAAGCTGGCCTGATGGTCAATCGCCCAAGAGTCTTGTCCCCCTCCCGTTCGAGAGGCGAGGCAACTCACAACAACATCCACTGGTTGCTGAAAAGCGTTTTGGTTCAGGGAGTCCACGTCTGTGACATCTCCAAAGCGCACCTCTGCTCCAGGGAAGTCCGCCACCGCTTGATCTTGGCTTTGACGTCCGCCAACGCCACTGCGTTCTCGACAAAAAGCCACCACCTGATAGCCCCGCTTGACGAGTTCCTTCACGACAAACCGACCGATGTAGCCCGTGGCGCCGAACACCACGACGCGAATGTCTGCGGCAGGCCGTTCTCGAAAGTCGTGGCGCAAGGGCATAAAGGACGACATGCAAGGCCCCAACGCTAAAGACTGGACAGCGGGGTGAAGATAAGTCTGGTGTAACCCAGGAATCGGCGGACGATGACCTCTTCCAAAGAGACGCGCTTGACGCGCTGGTTTGGACGTCGTCCATTGAGAACAGTCTTGCGCCTGGGAGCGATCGCCTTAGGTGTGGGTGCGACGGGTTGGCTGCTCAGCGTGCTTTGGCCCGAGCCAGATCGCGCCGCCAAAGAGGCTTCAACCAAGTCGGAAGCCATGACTAACTTGGCTCCGTTCCCCTCCGCGCCTGTGATGGTGCTTGTGGTGGGGATTGATGCCAATCAGCTTGGTGAATCGTCCAATCAAGCCGCACCATTGGGTCGAGCCAATGCCGATGCACTGCTCCTGCTGCGCGTTAGCGCCGAAGAGCCGCTGCAGGTGCTGCAGCTTCCCAGCGAGATCGCCGTGCAATTGCCAGGAAGCGACTCACCGACCAGTTTGTCCAGCCTTTGGCAACGCGGTGGGGTGGCGTTGTTGAACGATGCTATTCAAGACATTCTTGGGTCAACGCAACAGGTACCTCAGCGGTATGTCGTGATGCCTCGCTCAGCATTACGCAGCCTTGTGGATGGTCTGGGTGATGTGGATTTAGTTCTCGATCAGACCTATCAGCACAACGACCAGTCTCAGGGTTACAGCATCAATCTTCAGGCCGGACGGCAACGACTGAATGGGGAGAAGGCAGAACAATTCGCCCGTTACCGACCAACTCCTCTGGATAACGCCAACCGACGAAACCGACAGCAGGATTTGATCTTGGCCTTGGTTGATCAGGTGAAGGATTCGAGTGTGATCTCAACGCTGCCGTTGCTGGTGAGCCGGTTGGACGATGAGTTGGATACCAATCTCAGCCGTCGTGAGCAATTGAGTTTGGCGGCGGCTTTGATCGCGAGTCCGCTACCGGTTCGCATCACCCAGGTGCCCCTGGCCGAGCGTATGGACAATCAGATTTTGCGACAAGTTAAGCCTGATCAGACGTTGCCCCTGTGGCCACAGGACTGAGGAGCGATCGACGCAACCAGACACTGAACGTTTCCACGGCATCGTTGTGATCGTGATGCTCTGCTGCTGGAATCCAGCCGCGCCATGGCAGTCCATCTTTGCGGCGTTCCGTCGTATCCCATGCCCCGTGAAGCTGCACCAAGCCAATCAAGGGCACTTTTAATTCGCGGCAGAGCGCGGCATAGGCCGGGCCGACCCCAGGGATTCTGCCGTCGTCATCTCCTGGGACCAAAAGCAGCACGGGTTGGCGCCAGTCGGCAAGCGCTTCCAACCAGCTGCCTCCATCGCGATGGAACCGGGCGGCATCACCGCAAAGTCGAACCAAATCGCGCGTGGATTTTGTCGATGCCAACACGTTGTGCGGAGATTCTCCGCACGCATAACTCAACAGGCCACATCCACAGGATTCGGCGATGGCTTCACAGGCTTGCCTCATGGCCAACTCCGGGATGGGGCCTGCACCCAGGATCAGCGGAAAACCTTTGGACATGGGGGGCGCGTTCACCACTACCATCGGATTACAGCAGAATTCGTTCCGCGGCCGCCGTGACCAGCTTCCTGACAGCACCGCGGGCCGAGCAAGAGAAGCTTTCTGGTGAAAGTCCAAGGCTTCGACTTTTTAGCGGTACCTCTAACCCTGGCTTGGCTCGGGAGATTGCCGCATACCTGGGAGTTCCTGACGGCCCTCGGATTGTGAAGCGGTTTGCCGATGGGGAGCTCTACGTTCAAATCCAAGAGTCGATCCGCGGCTGTGATGTCTTTCTGATCCAGCCCACCTGTGCTCCGGTGAATGATCACTTAATGGAGCTGCTGATCATGGTGGATGCGTGTCGACGCGCATCCGCTCGACAAATCACAGCAGTGGTTCCTTACTACGGCTATGCGAGGGCTGATCGCAAAACAGCGGGTCGTGAGTCGATCACCGCCAAGCTCACCGCAAACCTGTTGGTGACTTCGGGAGTGGATCGCGTGTTGGCGATGGATCTTCATTCCGCTCAGATCCAGGGTTACTTCGACATTCCGTGTGACCACATTTATGGATCGCCGGTGCTGGTTGATTACCTATCAACGCAAAATCTCGGAGACATTGTTGTCGTGTCGCCCGATGTCGGTGGAGTGGCACGGGCTCGAGCGTTTGCCAAGCAAATGAATGATGCGCCTCTTGCGATTATTGATAAAAGACGGACCGGTCATAACCAGGCTGAAAGCCTCACGGTGATTGGTGATGTGGCGGGTAAGACGGCTGTTTTGATCGACGACATGATCGATACGGGCGGCACGATTTGTGCTGGAGCGAAGCTGCTTCGTCAACAAGGTGCGCAACGGGTGATCGCCTGTGCCACCCACGCTGTTTTTTCACCACCAGCTTGCGAACGTCTTTCGGCAGAAGGTCTTTTTGAGCAGGTGGTTGTTACCAATAGCCTCCCCATTGAGTTGGATGGAAGTTTCCCGCAGCTCAAAGTTCTCTCCGCTGCAAACATGTTGGGTGAGGCAATTCTGCGGATTCATGAAGAGAGCTCGGTGAGCTCGATGTTCCGTTAAAGCCTCTCCCTGATGTTGCAACGGTTGCTCTGCGGCGTCCTTGCGGGGCTCACCTCTGTTGGAGTGTTTACGCTCAACGCCCAGTCGCAATCGCGCTTGGATCGGTTGTTGCGAACCAAGACCACGATGGGGGTCTGGCTCACCAATAGCCCAAGCCCTTTGTATTACGACCGCCGTCGCATGGCGGTTGCGATGGAAGAGCTGCAGCGGGCTGGATTTACGCGAGTGATCCCTAATGTTTGGAGTCGTGGAACCACATTTCACCGGAGTCGGTTTGCGCCGGTGGAACCACCCTTAGCCAAGGTTGGGCTTGAGATTGATCCGATTTGTACGCTCGCCGCTGAAGGGCGAAAGCGCGGCATCAAGGTGATGCCTTGGTTTGAATATGGCCTGATGGAACCGGCCGATGCTCAGGTCGTGAAAGATCACCCTGACTGGGTTTTGGCGAAAGCGAATGGCGAACACACGATGACGATGCACGGACGGCATCGCATGGCTTGGTTGAATCCAGCTCACCCAGAGGTGAGGGAACGATTTATTGGGTTGGTGGTGGAGTTACTTCAGCGATGCTCCATGGATGGCCTGCAATTGGATGACCACTTCGCTTGGCCTGTGGCGTTTGGCTACGACAGCTACACGTCGAACTTGTATGAGGAGCAAACGGGAACGTTGCCTCCCATCGATCACACCAATCGCTACTGGATGCGTTGGAGACGGCGGCAGCTCACCTCGCTTTTACGGGATTTACGTGCCCGCCTGAAACAAGAACAATTGCCCCAACGGATCAGTCTTTCCCCCGGTCCATTTCGACAGGCGTACAACATTTGGCTGCAGGACTGGGAACTTTGGGCGATGGGTGAGCTCATCGATGAGCTTGTGGTGCAGAACTATGCCCATTCAGTGAAGGGCTTTGCCCGTGATCTGGATCAGCCTGCGTTACGCAAAGCACGTGAGTGGCGGATCCCCACTCAGATCGGGATTTTGGCTGGTTTTGGCCCACGGACGACGGCAATCCCCGTTCTGCGAGAGAAAGTTCGATTGGCTCGAGAACGTGGTCATGGCGTTGTTTTTTTCTATTGGGAGGGCTTATGGGGCATGCATGTCCCACAGGGGGATCGTCAACGTCGCTACGGTTTCTTCGACGAATTAGGTGAATTCGAACAACAATGAATCAGTTCGAAACCAATCAAATCAAGTCGCGCCTACGTCGATTAGAACTGTCGGAAGAATTTGTTGATCAATATGTTCATAAACTTCAGGTGAATTGTGAAAGTTATCAAATGGCTTGCAAAACGATCGACCAGTGGCAAAAGCAAGATAGCCGCGAGATTGTTTCTCAGGTCTTGGCCTGTGGAATTATTGCCGCTGTTCTTGGTGGATTTCTAGCCACCCTTTGATGGATATTTGGGGACTATCTCTCAAGCAAAGACTTTATTAATGTAAAACATCTAGATTAAAAAGGATAAAACCATTTGTCGAACTCTGAGAAGTCAGAACACACTCGTTCTTGGATTCGTGTAGGAAGTGCATCCATAAATGCCATGCAAGATCCTACATTAATGGATGATCCAAACTGTCGAGACCATTCAATCGTATTATTAAACCGTTTATTGCTAAGATTAAAGTATTCATTTTTAAATTTAAGGCCAACAAAGTCAAACATTTTGTTTACGGTATTTTTAGCGTCAAAGCAGATGTCTTCGAGACGAACAACATGGCAGTTTTTATTTTTCCAAGCATAGAGATAGCCTTCATAAGCTGAACGCATATAGTCTATTTTGGGATTTTTCCATTCGTCATACCACGAATCAATCTCATCTAAAGAACGTTCCGAGCGTTTGAAATCGGAAAGAGCAAGTGATCTTGGATCTTTAATTACAGCGATTGCTGGTTGGTTGAAACGTATTTGAACTTGTCTTAATCGCGTGATATAGCGCGGTGTTTTATCAAAAATAATCCTGGGGGATTTATCTTTAATGCTTGCAGAACGTTCGAATAATCGACGGTAAAAATCTTGAAAGGAATGTGCTGAGCAGGCATAGGAAAGGTCGTTATGGTCTATTCCCCATCCCACATACATGTGCCGACAAAAAGGTTCAAATGTTAAAAATTCGCTTGGGGTGTTGCATAGGAGTACACCACATTCAAAGCCTGAGTCTGCTGCAGGATGTTCTCGAAATAGATCAGAAACCATTGTAGTTCCACTATGTTCAAGGCCACAAATTAAGAATCCGAGTGAAGGATGCATATTTTTTCGCCAAAATCTCCAATTCATTTTATCAGTTTTTGACATTCGGTTTGGTTGTGTCAAGACAGTTTGGTAGATCTCTTAGTGCTTTTACTAGATCTTCTAAATTATTTGGCTGGATGACGGTTCCATTTTTTTCCTGTGTGTTCAAAATAGGCTCTGCCAATGCGCCTGCATCACTAGCAATCACCCAGAGTCCAGCGCTAAGGGCTTCTCGTGTTACGAGTCCAAAGCTTTCTGGCCAGATGGATGGTGCGATTAATACATCCTGTTCACTGTAGAACTCTGGCATTTTATCCATTGGAATTGGGGCAATGAAATTAACATGATAGCCATTCCAGATTGATTCATAATTATTTTTAGAGGATGATAATCTATGATCTATAATGGTGAATTGTATGGGAAGTGATTGCGGCAAGTAATGAACGGCCTGCCTCAGTAACTGGTAACCTTTGTGTAAGCTCATGCCACCAATATGGCATAAATTATAGTTATTAATGGAAGCTTTAGAGGGCAACTTTTTGCTTCCAGCTGGTATCCCCATGTCTGTGGCTGTATTAACTTGAACATCAACATCTTTAATGCCTGCACTCTCACAAATCTTTTTGAAGGCTTCTGAAACTGCAATTCTTCGTTGAGCACCCTCTAAAAGTTGATAGAGATCGGATCGACGTTGAAGTGCTTGTTGGGCTTCATCTGGGCTTGGTTGCTGATCAAAATGTCCGAGAGGATCTGCAGGATCGATCAGTCGTCCAGCCGCTGATACCAAAAACTGTTGATGACTCATCCACCAAGCATCATGCATCACGATTTCGTAGGGGATTTTGTGGCGCCGGGCTACAACCAATGGGGCGGCGGTCAGAAGTTGACAGCAGTGACATTGAACTAAATCGAATGATTCACTTATGAATAGGTCCTCACAGAAGGCTTCTACTAGTGGATCATGATATTCAGACCATACTTTGGGTGGCAATGAAAGACGAATAATTCTGGCTCCACGCCAGTGAGAGACATCAACTTGTACTTCTTGTTGATAGTTTTGATAATCAATATGCTGTAAATCTGCGAGGAAAGGCTCTTGCTCGATTTCCTTTAAATTCTGTAGATTGGCTGGGTCAGACTGCCAGTTATTGTACTCGGTGCATAAAACTGTTATCTCGTAATTTGTTTGATCATCCGTCAACATTGTTTGAACGTAGTCTTGAGCGACGCGTGTAGCTCCGCCAATACTCTGGTGTGCAAAGAATACATTCATCACCAAAATTTTTTTACAAGGTCGATTAGTCGTCGTCGTCGTTGAAATTGATTTCGATATTTGATTTCTCCAGAACTCTCTCCCAATTTCACTATCAAACAAATTGTTGGCGTGGTTTCGAGCCTTTTCTGCAATACGGCGCATTTTTGATGGGTCTTCCATCAATTGGATAATGGCTTGATGCCATTCCTCTGCTGTTTCGGCGATCAGACCTGTTTCGCCATGGCTGATCACATCGGTGTACGCACGAACTGGTGAACAAATGCAGGTCACACCACATAAACTGGCTTCCATCCACTTAATGGCACTTTTGCCGTGGGTCGTAGGATGTACCTCGAGGGGAACTAATGCAATATCACTCGTTGTAAGAAGATCTAGGTACGTTGAATAATCGGAAAATGGGATTGATTGGATGCGTTGGCCGAACTTCTTAAGTTCAGATCCAATATCAATATGGCCTATTACTAGTAATTTGACTTTGCTGTGACTTGCTAAGATATTAGCAAGCACCGGAAATATCGTCTCATTTAGAATTTGTTTATGTGAGAGAGTTCCAGACGTGATAACGATCTGAATTTCTTCATTATTTTTCCTGGAATTTCTAATATTTTTTAGTGAGTTGGAGACCGTTATGAGTGAATCAAGGGGAAGATTATTGAGGATGTGGATGGGTTTTTGGGAATCGCTCAAATATTGACGACAATATTCTGAGAGCACAGATGTGGAGACAATTACCTCGTCTGCTGCATTTAAGACGCCGACCCTGAGGGGGTAGTCAATGCATAAATTCTTGTACTGATCATTGGAGATTGATCCACCATAGGATTCATATGCTGCTGGATATTCAGGTGTGAAGATTAGGTCATCAATCTCAGCAAACACCTTTACACCACTATTCTTTGCGAATGAAATTGCCCTTAAAACAGGATATGTTGCGGCTAGTCTGCACACAACGAGGGCATCTGCCCACAAAATATCATGACTACATTCCCAAAAATTAAGATCAAAGTGATTCATGCATCTGACTTCACAGCCGATTCCTTCAAGCTGTCTTTTTTTCTGCTCCACTCTATATAACCAACATTGTTTTAAGCTCTCTTCTCCAACAATAAGCCACCGCTTAAGTTCTTTGGGTTTTGTGCTTGTAGTTGATTGCTCTGCTTTAATTATTGGTTCCCAAATTAATTGAGCCAAAGATCCTTTGATAGAGATCATCTTCTCATGATGTGAAATGATATTTTTACGACTAAATTTTAAATTAAGCATGGCTTCGATTGTTCTTTGTGTTGAATTATTTGCAATAAAGCCCAGCCTGTCTACCCAATGACGGGGAGCTGATTGACGGGGATATTGTTCTATATGCTGCGGTATTGTCTGTCCAAGTTTTTGGGTCAGTAACCAAAGAATCTCAGCTGATTTATCTGAAAAATCGATTGCAGCTGCATAATAAAATAGATCATTAACTGGTTTATTTTCTACAATGCTATTGGCATAATTTGCTGCTAGATAGCCGAAACGATCTCCTCGTTTATGGGCAAGATCTATAAACTCTTGACTATAAGAACTACTCTGATTGCATTCAATAATTGAACGCAAATAATATGAAGTTGTTTGGTCTGCATAGACTCCTGCCGCAATGGATGCGATTGTATCAACTAATGGGCCTGCTTTGCCTAATCGGTTTGGAATATCTTGAAGAAAGATTGTAGCAATTAAAATCTCTGATATTGGGATGCATGAGGATCGCCAGATCTCTTTTTCCCAATTTTGAAGCCCAATGAAGCTTCGCTCCTTTAGTAACAAATTAATGTTGAATAGACATTCTTCAAGGCTCTCTTGAGTGTTATGAACTGAGTGATTGCCATGAATCTTACTTTGATCTATAAACGCAATTATATATGTGAAAGCTTTTAAGATAAGCTCTAATCTTGTTGCTGATTCACTATTACTTCCATAGTCTAGGGCCACATTTTTTGTATGGTTTTGTATGGCTAAATCAATGGGAAGATTGTTCCAATATCCAGCACAACAGCGAAGTGCTGAGATTTCCAATAATCGTTTTCTGATGCTGCTCGTTGCCTGGCTATTACTAGATTTAGACAAATACTCAGTGATTTGTTCATATTGATCAGACGATATTTTCTCAGATGTTATCTCTTCGACTAGACGGCACTTCATCGAGTCGGTAACTGTCCAAGGTGATCCTGCTATGGGCAAACCACTTTTACTTTCAATAATGTTCAATGTGACAGGTTGATCGAGCCACTCAGATATCGAAAAATCAGTGAACAACTTTAGATTCACTGAGAATCCACAATTGATTTTCCCTGCAACAATATTGTGTAGGTCTGGCCTTGGGATCGAAGCCTCTGCCTCTCCAATGATTAGATTTCTCTCGATCCAAAATATTTGAATTAAAGAAGGATCTGTACCGAATTCATTTGCATCGGCCCAACCATGTAACTTTTGCGACTCACTAAATCCATCGATATGTCCCACCACCTTTTTTGATAGTTCAATCGGATGATTGAATTTCGACCCTACCGATTTCTCTGGTTGGATCTCCTGATTTTCATTTGGGGGACGGGTTATGTCTACAACTGCAATTCCTTTTTCTCTTTGAAGGAATCTTCTGCGAATGCCAGACAATATGATGTGTTTTATTGATAACTCAATCTCTCCTGAGACTATTTGCCGCGCCAATAGTAAGTTGCTAGTATCTTGACTTTTTTTCTTGTATTCATCGAAATCGATTAAATATAGTATTCTCTGAATTGATTTATCAATGTATTTATTGCTTTCACTTGGATTGGAGAGAGGAACGATTGATGATTTGTTTTTCCAATCTTTAGTCCAAATTAATTGTGTATCCATAAGTTGACAAAAACCTTTCTTCTTTAGATATCGACTAATGGAATCCTTCCAGATCAGTGCTAATGGATGAAGTGTTAGATCAATAGTTGAACATAAATTTATTATCTTGTCTGAGCGTTTTATTGTGAGGAATGGGTCTCCTTGAGCAATGCTGATATTAAAATTATTTGTTCCCGTTTTCAGAAGACTGGAGTCTTGAATGAAGGCTTCTAATTTACGTGACTGAATTTCGGATCTTCGGAGTAGTTCTAATTGTTGGGAGGGATTGCACCATCTGATAAGGGGGCTTGCAAAAATCCCATTCATCGAGCTTTTATTAAATGTATACCATGTTCTTTTGCCTCCTTCTTTTCCTATAACTCCATGAATTATTTCAAGCTTAGGATCTGTGCGAAAGTGTGTACGTGAGCGCTCTCGGATTAGTATATCCGCGTATTTGTTGTCATCTCCTGTGATGACTAGGAGAGGAGAATTAATGTCTGGGCAAGGGCAAAGAGATGCTGGCCCTATGTAAATATATCCCTCATGAATGGCTTTGTTTTTCAGAACCAAGTTTTCTTGAACTATATATTTATAATATAGCATGTTAAGTGGCTCTGACTTTCTCGCTTTGGGTCCAACTGTTTTCAAGCTTAAGATTTTTTCCTGTATAATTGCTTCAAGGTCTTGACTTTTGATTTGCTTATATTTTTCGCCTAATCGCTTCCCATCGATTGCCAAAAACAGCATAAGTATTGGTAATTTTGATGAGTGGTGCCATCTTTTCTCTTCCCTATGTATACAATTTGGCCTAGGGTTTGTAATTATTCGAGGTGTGATTTGTTCAACTATCAGTAATTATCGCTTGTCTTCGCCATAATAAAATTATTATTCAGAATCTTTTTAAAATAAGAGCAACCATGCAGAGGCTTCCGATCACTGGCCCTGGAGGTAGATCGACAGCAATTGCGAGCATCATTCCCCCACTTGTTAATGCCAAGCCAGTGGCAGCTGACTTCACCATTAATTGTTTAAGGCTGGTACTTTTTTCGATGTGCATCAGAACTGGTGCGCAAAGTAAAGCAATGACAAGTATGATTCCTACTGCAGTTATGGCACTGATGATGACTAATGCTGTTATAACAATTGCTATGAATCGAATTTGTGTTACCGGTCGCTTGGCTGCATAGGCCCCATCAGGATCTACACCAATAAATACTAAATCTTGATAGCGGGTAATTAGTAATAAGGCCAGTGCAAATGTTGCCACCAAGGTTCGGGTTAAGTCACTACCACTTGCAGCGAGAAGATCACCAAATAGAATGGTTTCAAGATCAACTCTGGTTTGAAGTAGTGGTACCAGAAGTACTCCAAGAGCCGTAAAGCCTGCTAAGACAGTATTCATCGACGACTCTTCTCTACCCTTAAACCTCTGATTAAGCCGTTCTGCTACTAGGGCACCAAGTAGTCCACTGATTAAACCACCGACTGTTGGGTCAATGCCAATTGCTAAGGCTATTACTAAACCTGGCAGTACTGAATGAGCCATTAAATTGGCTAGCAGTATGCGTCGTTGGGTGATCAGTAATGATCCTGTTGCTGGACAGATTATACCAATTAATAGAGATAAGATAAGTGGAAGAAGCCACCAAAGTTGAGTTTCATCCACAGCAATGGCTCCCCATCATGCATGTCATATCACTTAGTTTCTCGCGGACTTCTGATGGCGTTCCATCAGCTAATAATTTTGTGTCAAGCACCAGAACTTTGTCATAGCTATCGAGAGCACTTCCCCAGTCGTGGCTGCTGATCAACAATGTTTGCCCTGCATCAGCTTGTTCTCGCATGACGGACAGGAGATGTTCACGAGTTGGCGGATCGATTGCGCTACACGGCTCATCGAGGAGGATGACTCCGGTTTGTTGCATCAAGGCTCTTGCTAGTAAAACGCGTTGTTGTTGTCCTCCAGATAAGTCACTGAGTCGTCTGTGAGCCAACCTTTCCATGCCCACTCGCCTTAGGAGTTGTTTCGCTAATAACCCTCCTGGTTGATGGGAGTGATTTCTTCCGCCTAAACGCACCATCTCATTGACGGTGATTGGAAACGTCCAATCAATGGAGGCTCTTTGCGGCATGACGGTAATACTGCTGTTGCATTCCACGTGTCCGCTATCTCTTTGCAATCGCCCTTGTAAGAGGTGCAGCAGGGTTGATTTGCCAGCCCCATTTGGCCCCACGAGTGCCGTGAGAGTTCCGGGCTTGAGTTCAAGGGTGATGTTGTCAATGATCTGCCTATCGCCGTAGCTAAAGCAGACGCGTGACGCGCGTAACCCTTCATTGTTGGCAAGGGCGGACATTGTCACGAGCTCTGTGGGTGCAATTGGAAAGCCGGTTGAAAGGTGGTTGCGGGAATTCGACGCGCTGAAAGAATGATAACCATTCTCGCTGTTTTGTCACATGCGTCGGTCCTCTTGGATTGCGTTGGGCTCGTTGCCGTCGCTCGTAGCGATCTCCCTTGCCCATCTTCCTGTCCAAGCGTCGCAACCATCTGTCGTCGCTGTCGATGGAACTCTTTGTGATTTGACTCGTACCTTGGCCGGAACAGCTATCCGTGTCACCTGTTTGATCCCACCCGGTGGTGATCCCCATGGTTATCGGCTAAAGCCGAGTGATCGACAAGCCTTATCGAAGGCAGATCTTGTTGTTCATGTTGGCTTCAATCTCACTCCTTCTGCTAAGCAAATCTCTGTTCCAGGCCCTGTTGTTGCTGTAGGAGAGGTGGCATTGCCTTCGTATCAAGGCAACGATCCTCATGTTTGGCATAATCCCGCCAACTCGGCGGCCATGACGTCTGTGGTTGCCGATCGTCTCTCACCTCTCCTATCCGGTGATGCAAGTTCGTCATTTGCTACACGTGCCGCTCGAGCCCTGAGTGTGTTGAACGACCTTGGCATTTGGGCTTCCGTTCAATTCGAAAAATTACCTGCCAAAGAAAGAGTGCTGGTAACTGACCATCAAACTTATAGCCATCTTGCGTCCCGATATGGCCTTAAAGAAATCTCGATGCTTGATAGTTATACAACAGGCGGTGCATTAAAGCCCTCAAGCTTGAATGCAATTACAAGAGCTGTTACGGGTTCTGGTGCAAAGGTGATCTTCTCATCCTATTTACCTGCTAATAAGTCTTTAAAACGTATTAGTAAGCGTTCGGGTCTTCCCATTGCCTCGACTCCTCTTTATGGAGAAGGGATTGCACCCGGTGAATCTGCAGTTTCTACAGCTACCAAAAATGTTTGTGCAATTTTGAAGGGCCAGGGTGCAACTTGTGACCAAGCTGCTGCAACCGCCCTCGCTAATCGTTGGGCTTCTATTTGATTCTTCTCTCTTCAATTTCACGTCTCCTCTCGAACTTTTACCTGTCTTTTCTTATGTCTCGCAAACGCACTCTTCTTCTAGCCCTGCTTCTCCTGCCGTTGATTCAAGCCAGGCCATCTTTTGCCCATGGCTCCCATGGTGGCGGTGGCGATGTACCCGAATCTGGTGAATTCGAATTTACGCCTGTCGTGACTCTCGAGGGGCATGGTGGCTTTGAACAGAATCTCGACGACAAACCCAAGCATTACGCCCTTGATGGATTGTTTGGTGGAGTGTTCCTGTGGGGTTTAGGTTCCGGTGGCAGTTTGTCCATTGAGGCTGCCGTTGGACCGTCTTTTGTTTGGGGCGAAGCGGAGCACTTTTACGGCAAGGTCCATGTTGATGATCATGACGACCATGATGATCACGATGATCACGATGATCACGATGATCATGACGATCACGATGATCACGATGATCATGACGATCACGACGATCACGATGATCATGACGACCACGATGATCACGAAGACCACGAAGACCACGAAGACCACGACGATCACGCCGGCCATGACCATGCCGGCCATGACCATGGAGATACGTCCTATAAACGGACCGATGTCCGAGGGTTTCTTCAGGTTCGGTATGCACCGAACGATCGCCTAAGTGTTTCTGTTGATTGGAAGCCCTATTACGTCACTAAAGATCAAGGGGATGACATCCAGGGTCTTAAGAATGAAATTGGTGCGGAAGTTGTCTGGGCACTCGGTGACGGCGATTTGAATTTCTCGCTTGGTGATGGATTGGAAAGTCTTGCTGACGGACTCTTCCTTTCGTTAGAGCATCGTCAGGGTTGGGAATCTGACGGGACTTGGATGGGGAACTATACGGACCCTCGTCTTGGGTTTGGTTTCATCATCGGTGGTGATCAAATCAGTGTGAAGCTTGATGGCGGTCCGCGTTTCTATACACCTGGGAGTTACTCAGGATTGAAGCAGCGTACTGATTTTGCTGGAGAATTAGAGGTATCTGTACCCGTTGGGAAAGCCGTACTATTTGCCCATTGGCAACCGACGTATAGCTCGGTGAATGCACCTGGTTGGGGTGAAGGTTGGCAGCACCATATCGGTACTGGCGTCACATTTAGCTTCTAGTTTCGTGACTTAGCCAGCTCCCTTTTTTGATCGAAAGCCGCGCGTTTAACCACTCGCGGCTTTTTGTTGTGGAGTTATGTTGTTTTCTATATGGTTTGATTAAAAATAATTGTGTTTAATTGCATTCTTCGGGTCTTTTTGCCATCTTGGATATCCTTTAGATGCTCAATTTATTCTTGATGAACGAATCTGGCTCCATGGCTTCTTCGATGGAAGCTACAACGATTGGTACCTGGTCTCGCGTGCGTAAAAGAAATCTGCCTAGTAAGGGTAGAAAATTTCAATACACTTGGGACTTTTCAGATGGTGAATCTGGATTTATCGTCCAAAATAAAGCTAAAAATAATAAGCAGTTTCAAATGTATTTGGATGCTAATGATGATGGAATTTTGAATCGATCCGATCGTTTGGTTGTTGGTGGAAAACTCAGCCAGGGGTTTCGTAAAACGAAGCGTGGTGATTTGATCGATTTTGCAAGCTCAGCCTTGATTACTGCCAAACCCTATGAAGAGGGTAGTGCTGCCCATGATCACAGCAGCCATGATCACAGCAAGATTTCTCCCCTTGGCATCAATGAACTGGGTTATGAGCATCTAAGCTTTTTGAATTCTGAGATGACTCAAGTGTTCCATGACCATGGTGCAGCCCATGCCCATGCTCATGCTCATTTTCAAGAGATGATTTAAGCAATATATTTCGTTGTTGTGCTATTTAAAAGTCCCTTCCTCATCATTGATGGAGGGACCTCCTCTTTGTCTATCTTTTTCGAAATGTCATGGATTTAGTAGCTGGGCTTCTTCCACGTCGATCGGGATAATTTTTTTCCACTGAAGTGTTGCTGCATCGATAAAGGCCGGATTGGCTGAGTTCTGCCCCTTTTTGCTCACGGTGAGTAGTAATCGCTTGCCCACGGGATCCAATTGAAGTGGTGTTCCCCCCTTCATCCTCCATGGGGCTAGGAGCCGTCTATCGATTTCATTGCCCTTGCTATCCATTTTCAGGATCGTGTGCTGTGCCCAATCTCCAGTCCATGTTCCGATCACCGCCCAGATTCGCTCCCCCTTTGCATCACAGGCCACACCCAAAACAGCTTCTTCCCCAAGCCAAAGTTGACGGGGTGCCCTTCCCGGAAGAATGAGTTCGATCGAGCGTCGATAGTCCGGCCAATGACGGATCAACAGGGCTCGTCCGGAAGCTGCGCAGAATGTGCCCAATTCGCGATTGCCCGGTAGGGATTGAACGGAATTGTTTTTGTTGATCAAGGGTTGCAGATTGATGCCGTTGTATGTGGGCACCACCAAACCTCCCCCTCCTGGAAGAAGCTCCATTGGTCCGGCAGAGCGTACGTTGATTCGTTGACGTTGACCATTGGCTAAGAACAGCTCGTTCTTTTCGCTATCCGGTAGAAAACCACCGGTTTGGATGAGTAGGTCGCCATTGAGGTTGCTGCTGAGATGAGCGAACAGAACGTTCCCTTTCGCCAACCTTTGAATCGTTTGGGGGCTAGGCGGTGAGAGTGAGCTGTGCTTTTGGCTGATGCTGTTCGGTTCGAGTGGTTGCAGCCAGATCTGCTCCGATCGGTTGTCGTCGCTTGCCACCATGGCGATACCACGACCATTACCGAGCGGAACCACCTTGTTCAGCCGTGTCCATGGGGGACCGATTGGTGTCCATTCGCCTTGTCGATCCTGCAGCTGTAATTGTTGTCCGTTTTGCGTGGTTCGGTTGATTAGCAGCCATGGTCTGGGATCCCACCACCAAGTTTGTGGCTTCAGCCCTTGGCTTCTGAGATCGTGGCCTGCCAGCTGGAGCTCAATGGGCTCAGCAATGGCCTTGGTTGGATTGAGGATTAACCGCAATTCAGCATGGTTGCCGATCCAGCGATGGCGAAGTGCAGGCTTGAGATCGCTCTGTGCCTTGACGGTTTTCAGTTCCATTGGCCTGCTGAACCGCAGGTCGAGGCCAGCGCTCCCGGAATGAATGTGCTGTGGCCTGAGTTGTACTAGCCGAGGTGGTAATCGCAGCAAGATCTGCTGCTGTGCCAACACCCCTGCAGTTGCAAGTCCAAGGAGGAGACCCAGCCGTTTGTTCATGGTTCAAGAGGCCGCTTGGGGCGGGATATCGAAGTGATCGCTTTGGGCATCACCACTGCAACCCTCTTCTCATCAAGCGTGGTCACCACCATCTCCCCCTGGATTGACAACCATTGGTTGGTGTTTGGAATGAACCCCTCTGGCCAATGCACCGGTAAGCCGGCTGGGGTGGCATCGGCCAGACAACACCGCACGGTCAGGCGGGCAATCAGCGGTGGTCCGCTTTGCTGTGTCCAAACAAAGCCGCTGATGTTGACTGGGTTTCCGTCCACGAGATCGGGATCTTGTTGACTTCGCAGGAGTCGAACCCATTCCGTCAGGGTTCGTTGTTCTGGTGGTAAGACGAAGGCAAGTTCAGGGGGCTCCGGCAATCCTTGCGGTCGGCTTTCGGCGAGATCACTGAAGGATGGATTGGGCGGTACGAGTAAGACAAGGAGTGCAATGGCTGCACTGCTCCACCAGGCCCATGGCAACCGTTCATATCGACCGCGCTGGCGGATTAACAAGACAACTCCCGCTAGGAGCAGCGCAGCTCCCGAGATCCCAACCAGGCCATGGAACACGCCACGAAGGAGCAGGTCGAGGCGTCCGGAGATGACGCTCCAGAGCACAATCCAGCCCCAAGTAATCAGAAGTGCGCCTCGAATCATGTCTTGCCCCTCACAGCCGCCAGAGATTGACCCATTGGCCGATCAGGAGCACGCCAAGGCTGGCGGCCATGGCCGTGATCGCAATGGCGCGCGGACGCATCAAAACAGTGAACAGTCCGGCCAGTTTTAGGTCGACCACTGGCCCAAGAAGCAGGAACGCCAGCAGTGCACCGGGGGTGACCTGCGCTGCAAATCCCAACGCTAAAAAGGCATCGACGCTGGAGCACACCGACACCACCACGGCCAACAGCATCAACGCCAAAATTGATCCCGTTGGGGCACCACCCACGGCCAGCAACCAACTGCGCGGTAGCCAGGTTTGAACAAGGGCAGCGATCAGGCATCCCAGCACCAGCAGAGCCAAAAGATCCAAAAATTCCCGACTGCTCTGGTCCAGCACGTCCATGGCTCTGGGACGAGTGGGCTCTGCTGGTGCAATTTCCCCGATGGGATCACCAATTAAACCGCCACTGCGTTCCAGCAGCCCAATCTTGCTTAGGGGTTGGCTCATCCTTCGTTCGCTGAGTAAGGCGGATTCCAGCAATTGGGTTTCCGGCAGCTGAACCAGCAGCAAGCTCAGCAAAACGGCAATCACAAAGGCCCCCAGTGGCCGTGCAATCAACAGCCAGGGTTGATCGGGGAAAGCAGCCCAGGTGCTCGCCAAGACAATTGGGTTGAGAACCGGCGCTGCAAACAGGAAGCCAAAAGCTGTACCCATGGGAGCACCGCTGGCCAGGAGCCTTCTGGCAACTGGAACGTTTCCGCATTCGCAGGCCGGTAAGGCGAATCCCATCAAGGCCCCTGTGATTGGAGCTATCAGTGGATTTTTGGGAAGCCGTTGGACCCAAGCGGTCTGGGGAACGAGCCAGCGCGCCAGCCCTGCAATCGCAACTCCCAGCAAGAGGAAGGGAATGGCTTCCAGCAGGAGGCCCTGGAAGATCGCCCAGGCGGTGGAGAGTTTCTCCAAGCTCTGCGGCAACAAGGTCTCTTCACCATCTCAGGTCGTTTGCGAAATGAAAAGCGGCAAGGCTTCATCCTGGATTGCAGATAGCTCTGGGCTCGATGGCTGCTTGGCGCTTTTGGGTGGATCGCGGCGGCACCTTCACCGACCTGATCGGCTGTGACCCGAACGGGATACTGCACATCCGAAAAGTGCTCTCCGAAGGGGTTGAGGGAGATCCAGCCGTACAAGCGATGCGCGAGCTCATGGGGATCCCTAGCGGGGAACCCATTGGGGCCGCACAGATTGAGAGCGTCCGGCTGGGGACCACAGTTGCCACGAATGCCTTGTTGGAGCGTCGCGGTGCACCGTTGGTGTTGCTCACCAACAGCGGATTGGCTGATCTACTGCGCATCGGGGATCAACATCGCGCTGATCTCTTTGCGTTAGTTCAGTCGGAGCGCCCATTTTTGGCGAGTGAGGTGGTCGAAGTTCCAGGCCGTTTGGATGCCCATGGCGCTGAGTTGGAGTCGGCCCTCTGGAACGACGACTTACGCAACCGACTTGCGGATCTTCGGGGCCATGGTTTTGAGGATGTGGTGGTGGCGTTGTTGCATGCCCAACGCAATCCTGCCCATGAGTTGCAGTGCGCCAATGAACTGAAGACAGTGGGTTTCTCCAGGGTGGTGTGTTCCCATCAGGTCAGCGTCAAGCCACGCCTGGTGCCCCGTGGTCAGACGGCGCTGGTGGAGGCGGCTGTAACTCCGCTGCTGCATGGTTATTTGCAACAGGTGCAAACGGCGCTTGGCTCATCGACGCCCGTCCGGGTGATGACCTCCAGTGGAGCCTTGCAATCCATCAAGGACCTGATGGCTAAAGACACCATCCTTTCGGGCCCCGCTGCCGGGATGGTGGGGGCGATCGCAGCGGCGCGGGCCTCCGGCTTTGAGCGATTGCCCGTCTTGGGGTTCGATATGGGTGGAACGTCGACGGACGTGTTTTGTGTTGAGGCGGCTGAAGATGCGGCCTTGCGTCTCGTGCAGGAGCAAACCGACATCGCTGGCCTCCAACTGTTAGCGCCGCGCTTACCGATTGAAACGGTTGCTGCTGGTGGGGGGTCGGTGCTGCAGAAGGATGGCGATCGCTTGCGGGTGGGACCACGCTCGGCGGGGGCTCGGCCTGGACCCGCTTGCTATCGAGCGGGAGGGCCACTCACGATCACCGATGCCAATTTGCTGCTGGGGAGGCTTCAGCTTCATCGTTTCCCCAGCGTGTTTGGTGAGCAGGGCGATCAACCACCCGACCTTGGGGTGGTGCAACAGCAGTTTGGGGCGTTAGCAAACGATCTGGGCCAACGCCCGGAGCAGCTGGCGGAGGGGGCTTTACAGCTGGCGATCGAGCGAATGGCTGCCGCGATTCGTCGTGTGTCCCTGCATCGCGGGCAGGATATCCGTGGCGGCGTGTTGGTGGCCTATGGCGGTGCCGGTGGACAGCATGCTTGCCGGCTGGCCGAGGAACTTGGACTCGCTTCGGTATTGCTGCATCCCATGGCTGGCGTGTTGTCTGCCTACGGGATGGGACAGGCCCGCCAACGTCGACGGATGCAGCTCCATTTTGGAGCTGAGCTCTCGGACGCGGTGCTTGTCGAGCTGTTCCAGCGGGTTGATGAGCTGACGCAAAAAGCCCTTCAACAGTTGATCGACCGGGGGGATGGAGTGGATGGCTCCCAGAACCAAGCCGTGGTTTGGCTGTCTTTGGAGCTGCGTTATCCCGGTGCTGAGCAGACCCTGATGCTGCCGTTCGAGAAGGGGGTGAAGCCATCTGCATTGATAACGGCATTTCAGGAAAGGCATCAGCAGCGCTTTGGCTACTGCATCCGTTCTGAGCAATTGTTGATTGTGGAGATGCTCAATGTGGAGGTGGTCGCCCCCCAACAGTTTCAACCGCCAGAGAGGAACGCCACCGCTCGCCAATCAACTTGGGATGGAACGCCCCAGCGCGTACCTATGCATCTACGGCGCACGGGTTGGCAGAGCGTTGCCTTGTTCGATCGGGACACGTTGCCCGTTGGGATCTGCATCGAGGGGCCTGCCCTGATCGCTGAGGCCACGGGTTGCGTCGTCGTGGAGGACGGTTGGACGGCGCGGGTGGATCGTGTCGACGCCTTGGTCTTGGAGCATGGGCTGATCACTGGTTCAGAGGCTGAAAAATCAGAGGCTGAGAAGCCAGCGTTGAAGCAGGACGATCCTGTGCTGGCCGAGTTATTTCGCCATCGCTTCATGGCGATCGCTGAGCAAATGGGGGAGCGCTTTCGCCAGACGAGTCGCTCGGTGAATATCCGCGAACGGCTTGATTTCTCCTGTGCGTTGTTTGATTCCCACGGTGGGCTGGTCGCCAATGCACCGCACATTCCCGTACACCTCGGTTCGATGGGAGACAGCGTGCGTGATCTGCTCGAGCAGGTGGCGGCTGGCGCGGTGCTGCCGTTGCAACCTGGCGACACCCTGTTGAGCAATGACCCGTTCCATGGCGGTACACATCTCCCAGATATCACGGCGATTACACCGGTGTTTTGTGGTGGGGTGACTCCCAGCTTCTTTGTGGCGAGCCGCGGTCACCATGCGGATGTTGGTGGGATCAGCCCCGGTTCGATGCCGTCGTTCAGCACAAGCATTGATGAGGAGGGTCTGTTGCTGCGCAATCTGTTGTTTGTACGTGATGGTGCGATCAACATCTCAAGCTGGGAGGCATCCTTCCGAGGGATGGCGATCCCGCCACGCAATCCGCAGGAATTACTCGCCGACTTGCGGGCGCAGGTGGCCGCCAACCAGGCGGGTATTGAAGGGCTCCAACGCTTGGTCGAACGGGAGGGAGAAGCGATGGTGCAGCAACAAATGCAGGGGTTGCAAGATCACGCGGCCGACTGTGTTCGGCGTCTGATTTCTGATTTGGCTGATACGAGCCATGCGCTGCAGTTGGATGATGGCGCCACCCTGGCGGTGCGGATTGGCGTGAACCGCGATCCGAATAACCGCGATCAACAGAAACTTCTGCTGGATTTCCATGGAACATCGCAGCAACAGCCGGGGAATTTCAACGCACCGCTTTCGGTTACCCGTGCGGTTGTGTTGTATGTGATTCGTTGTCTTCTCGACGACGACATTCCACTGAACGAAGGTTGCTTTGCTCCGTTGGAGCTACGCGTTCCGCAGGGTTGCCTATTGAATCCGGAGGCTCCTGCCGCCGTTGTCGCTGGGAATGTGGAGGTGTCCCAAGCCCTTTGCAACTTGCTGTTTGGTGCCTTTGGTGTGCTCGCTGCGGGTCAGGGCACGATGAACAACCTCAGCTTTGGCAATGGCCGTTGCCAGTACTACGAAACGGTGGCTGGTGGGGGTGGCGCTGGCGAGGGATTTACGGGATCGATTGGTTTGCAATCGCACATGACGAACTCCCGACTGACGGATCCTGAGGTGTTGGAAGCCCGTTACCCAGTGCGTTTGGAACGTTTTGGAATCCGCTCCGGCAGCGGTGGTGATGGCTGCTGGCGTGGCGGTGATGGACTGGAGCGCACCATCCGTTTCCTCGAACCGATGAGCCTGTCCCTGATCAGTGGGTCACGGCGAGTGGCGCCCTTTGGACTCGATGGAGGATTGAGCGGTGCTTGCGGCGAGAATCAGTTGATTCGTGCCGATGGAACGGAAGAGCGATTGCCTGGTTCGGTTCAGTTGGAGCTCAAGGCTGGGGAGGCGATCCAAATGTTGACGCCCGGTGGTGGTGGTTATGGAGCATCCGTTCAGGCTGGGGATCGAGCTGATTGAGGCTTCAATTGCGTTGAGGGCGCAATCATTGTTTTGGTATTAAGGCTGCGCGCCTTACGTGCTGTTTTGGCGCAGTCTGTTGTTAGCGATGTTTGTTGTATGGCATTTCTGCAAACCCTTCAAAGCAGTCTGCTCCGATACAACTCTCCGGTGAAATCAAACCGGGACGAGTATTTCAGTTGTGCTCGCGATTTGGTGCTGGCCCAATTCCAGCTGGCTGACCAGGAACTCACGCAACGGCTTTGGCAGCATGTTGCTGATCGAAATCTCGATGTTGATCGCATTATTCATTTGATGTATCGCTGTCGTTTTCACGATGATGACGAAACTTTAAAGGAGGCTGATGATGCTTTTATCGCTCACGGCCGTCAACAAACCAGCCATGCAAGTGATATGACTGTTGGTGTTTTTGAGCACTGTTAAGACTTAACGATGGGATGAAGTATTGCGGTGTAAGTCGGTCTTGCTCTGCTCAGAATTGCGAGGATGTGATTCCCACAAATTTTGCCGCGAGCACCAAATCAGCTTGCGTTAATCCATTCACTTTATGGGTGTAAATCGTGGCATCAGCACGTCCCCAGCCGAGGCTGAATTCAGCGTGGTGCCCTTCCTGCTCGCAAATCCGACCTGCTGCATTCACCCAATCAAGTGCACTTTGAAAGTCTTTAAACCGAAGTGTTCGGCTGAGATGGTGGTTGTCGATAACCGACCATCCGGGGAGTTCCGGCAGTGCCGCCTCGAGTTCCGTGGCGGTAAGTGTGGGAGCACCGATTTGGCATGGCGTACATGACTGATGCGCTAAGTCCAAAATGTACCGGTGGATCTGTGGTCACTTCTTAGTCTGCATCGCATGGACGATTTTGATCCCATTTCGATCTCGCTCTTCTGCGTTGCTTTGGCATCAACGGCCACGGTGCTGTTGTACGGAGCTACACGGACAACGCGTCATGAGATTCAACGAACCCAAATGCGTCGTATGCGAAAAAGGCTTAATCGGATGTTTCCGGGCCAAAAGAATTAAAAAACGGTTGGCGGTTGGGATCTTTAAAGGGTTTCTGGTCGAAGCCGGCTTGGGCGATAAGCAATCACAAATTGTTGATGTGTTGTGCCGTCGTGTTTAACAGCAGTGATGAGGTCTTCACCGGTGTTCCACACCCATATTTGTTCATTCTGTTTTGGATCCATTGAGCTGGTGCTGAGCGGAGATCCGTGGCGAGCACGAAGTCCTGCTAACACTTCCGTCATGTCGTCGATGGCGAATTCATAGGCCAACGACTGGAGGCCGGCGTCTGGGGTGAGATCAAATGTCACTTGCGACACGGGCAGCCGATCCAGCATCACGTTGCGCGCGAAGAAGCGCTCTGGATGCGTTGTATTGGCTTGATGGACCTCACCGAGATGAGCGTGAACCTGGTCGAGGGGCATGCCCCACTCCAATCCTTCAACGCAGGCTTGAGCGGGCTGGATTCCCCAGAGGATGAGCAGCGACGCCATCAGGCTGATCAGTGCTGCTTGCAGTCGGTTCAGCATCACAGCCTTGTTCTTATCTCCATACTGCCGAGGGGAGTTACCAGGTCGTTAAAAAGAATCTGGAAGAAACAGGGTGCATGTGTCCGCTGTCGGGGAGATCAGGGCATGCTTTTCAAAGCTTGATTGAAGCGTTAGAACCTTGATCCCTCGTAGTCAATGACGCTCGATGATTTAAAGGCTGATCTCACGTCTCGCCTGGGAAAGACAGTCGACTCTCTCTGCACAAGAGATGGAATAACTGCGTTGGCCATCGAAGATTTATATCAACCATCACCGGCGGGGTTTGGCGGAAAGTTGTTCTTGAAGGATGGCTCACAATTCGCTTGGGAGCTTTGGCTTGAAGATGGTGAAAGCTGGAATTTTCATGCAAGACCTATGGGCGGAGAGGAGCTCGAATGACTGGCTTTGTTGGATGCTTTTATGGCCTTTGCTCCTGAACACCCCGAAAGGAATTCAGTAGTCCGATGCAATAAATTTCATGGCTAATTTGATTTTATTGAGTCAAACAAATATGCTTTTCCCCTGGTCTCTCCCAGCCTTGACTAATTGTGTGACAACACGATTGCGAGAATGTTTGATCTGGATTATTGCAACTTTGGTGGTGGCTTCTGGGTGTCCTGCTGCGGCAATGGCTGCCACGACTGCTGAGAAGGTTGTGGTGTTTCGTTCAGCCTATTGCGAATGTTGTGAAGCATGGGAATCCCACATGGCTGAGGCTGGATTTGTGGTTCAAGACCATATCGCTGACGACATCGACGGTATTAAAGAAGCAATGGGAGTGCCGGCAGAAGCGGTCTCGTGCCACACCGCGAGTGTGGCCGGTTATGTCGTGGAGGGTCATGTTCCTGCGGCATCAATCCAACGGATGCTGAGGGAGCGATCTGAGATCAAGGGTCTGGCGGCTCCAGGGATGCCCATGGGTTCTCCTGGGATGGAGGTTGATGGGATGACTGCCGATCCTTTTTCTGTTTTTTCCATTGCTAAAAACGGCACGATGGTTGAATTTGATTCTTATGGGTCGAACTGAGTGTGGATTCGATCTATTCAATTGGCCGACAATCTTTGGTTTGAGTTCTACTTGGTTGGAATAATTTGGTCTTAGACTGTATTTCTATACTTCGTCAGTGTCTTGCTAAAAACCTCAATTGCTGAGCGGTGTCTGTTTTAAACCTAATCAAAATTTTGCTAATTCTTAAAGAGATGATTGGGATCACTCTCCGTTGAAGGCCTTGCCTTTGCTTAATTCTTCTGGGGCGTCAAGGGGCCAATCCTTCGGGTTTGGCGTTGGGAAATCAAGTTGGAGTCGTCAGACCTCTTGTTCTCGCGCCAGAGTGAATCGCTTGAAAGGGTCGTTATGGCAGATTCCCGCCGCACCGTTTTGATCACCGGTGCGTCCAGCGGCATCGGTTGTGTCACCGCGCATCTGCTGTTGGATCAAGGTTGGAACGTGTTTGCTGCAGCAAGGCGTCAGGGGGCGATGGACGAGCTTCAACGTCGTGGAGCTGTCGTTCTTCCCCTGGATGTTGCTGACGCTCAATCCCGGGAAGATCTCGCTGCAGAGATTCACGACAGGACCGGTGGACGGCTGGATGCCTTGGTTAACAACGCTGGTTATGGGGAGGTGGGACCAATGGAAACGATGGCGTTGGAGCGGGCCCGATCCATGTTCGAAGTCAACGTGTTTGGGTTGATGGGCCTTACTCAGTTGGTTTTGCCCGCCATGCGAGATCGCCGTCGTGGCCGCATCGTCAACGTGTCATCCATTGCTGGTCGTTTCGCGACTCCCGGCGCCGGCTGGTACTGCGCCAGTAAGCACGCCGTGGAAGCGATCAGTGATGCCATGCGTCTCGAGCTGCATCAATTTGGTATTCAAGTGGTGCTCGTGGAGCCTGGTTTAATCCGCACCGGATTCGAGCAGGCATCGGCCGAGTCGATGGATCAGGGGGGGAAGGATCCTGTTTGGGGAGAGATGATGCGACGGGTGGCCGCCGGATGGGCTGAGAGCTTCCGCAAGGGTTCAGACCCCCAGCTGGTGGCACGAACCATCTCAACGGCGCTTGAAACCAATCAGCCGAAATCTCGCTATTTGTGCGGAAGTGAGTCTGAGGCGGTGCTGCTTCAACCGTTTGTGCCTGCAGGGCTCTGGGATGTTTTGGTGAGAAGGCGCCTATTTGGCTCCTAATTACTTAATCAATGACTTCAAGTCTGACGTTGATTTCGCCGGCATGCATCATGTTTAATTCACTTGCTGCACCGTGGGCGAGATCAATCACGCGGTGATATTTAAATGGGCCTCTGTCATTGATTCTTACATTAACGGATCTTCCATTTTCTAAATTGATCACGCGAACAATTGTTCCAAAGGGAAGAGTGCGATGTGCGGCCGTTAAAGTTCCTTTCCGAAATATTTCACCGTTGGCTGTTCGGCGTCCATAAAAGCCAGGCCCGTACCAACTCGCAACTCCAATCCCGAGATGTTTGATGTTGAATGCTGGATTGTTTGGTTCTTGGAGGTAAGACTCTTGAAAAATAGCTTTTACCAATAGTTTGGATTGTGTTCGCTCTGAGATTGGCTGTGATTGATGCATGACTTGTTCGACAACGAATTCTTCGCGAGAGGGGCTGCCGAAGGCTGGTGCTGCAATTAAGAGGAGCAGCAGGAGTCGATCCTTCACGCTGAGCTAATGGAAAGATTGCCCTAACCGTATCGATAATCACTTGATTGACAATCCATCGATCATTATTTCCTACCCCTTGAAATTGTTTCAAGGCTTACTTTTGTGTGGCACTATTTTTCGAAATGCTGATTTACAGGAGAGAGTGTTGCCTGTGTTACTGATGGTTGGTTGTGTTCTTGGTTTCATTTATTCATTGAATTCCTGGGATTGAGATGCATCAATCAGAAATCAACAATTGGATTCGTGTTGCAGCACAGTTGGAGGCTGCTGGTTTGACAGAAACGATGTTTTATCAAAGAGCTCGTGCGATTTCCCTCGGTGAACCAGATCCATTGCAGCGCTTTGGAGTTGAAGCTAATGTCGATCACAACGGGCTCTAATTGTCGCGAACCTTGTAGTGATTACTACTGAATCGCAATGAGGCTCTCCACAGCGACTGCCTCTTTTTTCTAATATCGATTCATCGCAAAAATTGCCCATGACGATTCCATTTGGTGAGGTCCCTGAGGCTGAGCGTGATGAGCAGATCGGGTTTTGGTGGAAAGACCGCCTCGAATTACTAGTGGACGAAAAACGGCCAAAGGATGCTCGTGCGTTGTATCTTGAGTTTGAAAATGATTTGCAGCCTAGCTAATAAGATTGATTCGGATGTCCTTCGTTCTCATTTGTTTGATCGACTCAATCGCTGCTGAGATTCAATTTGAGTTTCTTTTTGAGAGGTTGAGAATTGTGGTCTATGAGATTAGTGTCGCTTAATTCAAGGTTGAAAAATAGGGCAGTTGGAGCGACAAAGTATGGACCCGCGTGCCAAGTGCCTTGATGCAGTTTCACGGCCTCACCGGGTTCGACTCTCACCAATTTCACGGTGCTGTCGTCGAGCTGTTCGGATCGAAGCTTTGCTGCAGCTACGGCTAGCCACCATGGTTGGGCATCCGCAGATCCCAAGCATTGGGTTGCCTGGCTGTGTCGAGTCATGCTCCCGAGTACTGCCGCGCGTCGACGAAGACGCATCACGTAGTAGCGCAAATTGTCACCGTTGAACTTCAGTTCGGCATCACAGCTGCTGTGGGGTGTCATATCGTCAATCGGCAAAATCGCAGTGCCAAACTGTTCAAACTCGCATTGATGCAGGCTCCGGGCGGTGACTGTCTCCATGCTCATGCTGTTGGGATTTAAATACGAAAGATGAGGCCGATGTTTGTAGGAAGCCTGATTTATTTTTGCAGGCTGTGCTCAATCTTGATGAGTTGTTTATTTTGAACTTGGCTTCTGGTCTAATGATTTTTTTGTTCAGAATTGCAGGCTTAGGTGTTTGGTCTCAGGAGTAAGGCAAGGCCTGAGATGCTCACCAGGATTGTGAGAATCCCTAACACGATTGGGTAAAAGGGCTGAAGGTTGAACCATCCGAATTGTCCGGTATGAATTCTGAGTAACCAAAAGGCGTCGATATTTTGTTCGAGCAGAAGGCTGTACAGCGATCCTGTCGCTGCCGTGATCAGCAAGGGGGCGGCGGCTAGAGGAACCACCCATCGGTGGAGGCGCCTGGCTCGGCGTTGGGTGGATGTGGATCGACCTTTCATTGGCGTCTCATCTGTTGATGCAGTTCACGTTCATTGGCACAGGGCATCCAGCGGCCTTTGTTTTGGTGAGCCTCAGTGCAACCAATTTTTTCAGCTTGCGTGAGTGCTTCAGCTTCACTTGCGTAGATCCCTTTGCCATGGGCCTGAGCTGGTGATGACATTGCTGGGGCAACCATCAGAGCAACCATGATTGCTGTGTACGGGTTGATTAAGAGGCTGAGCGGTCGTTGCTTCGCGATCGTCATGGCGCCCAAAGCGATTGCTAACTGGTTGGTTTTAAGTATCAAACCATTGATCAATGTCCTTAGCTTGGGCTGATGCAACACAGCTCCATGGCCGATCGAGTTGGTTTCGGCAGCGGGCAATCCCACGTGGTGGTTATCGGGGCTGGCTGGGCAGGTTGGGGTGCGGCAAAAGCTCTTTGTGAATCCGGTGTTCGCGTCACCTTGATCGATGGGATGCCTGATCCAACCGGCAGCGAGCCCGTCACGACCGCGAGCGGCAAGCCGTTTGAGGCCGGTACTCGGGGCTTTTGGAAGGACTATCCCAATATCAATGCGCTCACTGCTGAGTTGGGTCTCAGCAACGTGTTCACCGAGTTCACGACTAGTGCGTTCTGGTCGCCTGAGGGGCTGGAGGCGACGGCTCCTGTCTTCGGGGATGCCGCTGCGTTGCCGAGTCCTTTGGGGCAGGCCTTTGCAACGGTCAATAATTTCAAGCGCCTACCCGTTCAGGATCGACTCAGTATTGCGGGCCTGCTTTACGCAATCCTCGATCTCAATCGCAGCGATGCGGTCTATCGCAAGTACGACGGTATTAGTGCGCTGACGCTGTTCCAGCAGCTCCGCATCAGTAACCGCATGATTGATGACTTTCTGCGGCCGATTCTGTTGGTGGGCTTGTTCAAGCCGCCTGAGGAGCTGTCGGCAGCCGTGACGATGGAGCTTCTCTACTACTACGCGCTGGCGCATCAGGATTCGTTTGATGTGCGCTGGATCAAGAGCAAGAGCATTGCGGAGCAGTTGTTAGCTCCCCTGAGTGAGCGGCTTCAGGAAGAGCATCAGCTGCAGGTGATCGGCGGCACATTGGCTACTGGACTCAACATGTCCACCGACACCTGCAGCGTGCGGTCAATCGAGACCAGATCGATAGCAACTGGAAGTCGTGGTGTCATCGACAACGTCGATGCCGTGGTGTTGGCCGTAGGTGCCAAGGGGATGGGGGCGTTGATGGCCCACTCGCCGGAGTGCGCGGCGCTCACCCCAGAGCTGGTGCGGGCCGGCAACCTCGATGCGATCGATGTGGTGTCGGTGCGTTTGTGGCTGGATCGCACCGTTCCGGTCGCCGACCCCGCGAATGTGTTTTCGCGGTTCAGTGCAATGAAGGGAGCTGGAGCCACGTTCTTCATGCTGGATCAACTGCAACATGAAACGGAGCAGGCGCTCTGGGGGGATCAGCCCGTGCAGGGTTCGGTGATCGCCAGCGACTTTTACAACGCCTCCGCCATCGCTGAACTCAGTGATCAGGAGGTTGTCGATTGCCTGATGCAGGATCTCCTGCCGATGGCGCATCCCGCCTTCCATGAAGCTGTGGTTGTGGACTACGAGGTGCGGCGTTACCCCAGATCGGTGTCTCTCTTTTCGCCAGGAAGCTTTAGTCAGCGGCCTCCACTAGAAACCTCTTTGGCGTCCGTGGTCTGCGCTGGAGATTGGGTACGGATGGGTGTGAGAGAGCACGGAGCCAAGGGCCTTTGCCAAGAGCGTGCCTACGTATGCGGGCTGGAAGCAGGTAACTCACTGCTTCGCCGCGGGATCGTGAAAGGCACTCACTTATCTGCTGTTCAGCACTCAGTACTCCCTATCCGAGCCGATGAACCGCAAGTGGTGCTTGGCCGTGCGCTTAACAAACTGATGATGGATCCGATCGAATCCCTTGGGATTCAGTGGCCCTGGCTGTCGAGCTAATTGGTGTGCTGCGACAGGGCTCAGCCCATAAAAAAGGAAGGCCTCCCCAGACCTTCCCAAGTACGACGCATCCCCGTTCCCTCAGGGACCTAATTATTTTTATGTATCCTTCTGAACTTTTTTGTAAGGACGGGTACCAATCCAGGTTTTGCCGTGGATCTCAGGGCAATGGCCCCCAAAACTATCGATCTGTCTCATCAACAGACTCCTTCTGATTGATCAGGAGTCGTCTGAAACGCTTGGAGTTGGATTCAATGCTGCGCACTCTTTTAAGTCTGCTTGGCTTGACGGACCTTGCACCATGGGAATGTTCGCTCTGAACTTTTCCGATGTCCAACGTCCGTGACATGGTCAACACGCATCTGCCTGTTGTCCTCAACGTTGTCAACACAGTTGCCCTCGTTGTTATCGCTCTCTCCAGCCTCTGCGCCGCTGACTCGCTCAAAGAGATGTCAGGTAAGAGTGCAGCGCCAGCCGCAGTCACCGAGACCAACTGAATCTGCTCGCCAAGGGGGCACTTCGCTCCCTTTGACACAAAGGGGTGACCTGATTGGTGGTGCAGCATTGCAGCCATTGAATGCATCGCTGGTGTCCCGTACATCCCATTGGGAGAACGGATCTTTCCCATAAAAAAGGGAGGTCTCCCCAGACCTCCCCACGCTCGACGCCGTCACCCCTGCGGTGACGATGTAATTGTTATGCACTGGCTCAAGAACCCTTGTAGGGATGAGTACAAAATTGCTGCTGGGTTAGGAGATCAAAAAAAGACCTCTGGGGAATCCACTCCCCAGAGGTCTTGCCCGCCCTCTCATGACGTGGGTTAACTCTCTTTCAATCAACTGGTTTTGAGCATGAGGAGAACCGTCTGAACGGGTCGTAAAGACCCACCAGGAACGTAGACACCTTGAAGTTGTGCCATCAAGGTGAACATCATTTTCATTCTCTAGGTCTCAATCTCAAGGGGAATGTGCCGTGCCCTTTGAATTCTCTTATCGCCCTCTTGCGCGCATCAAATAATGAGGTAGAAGTGGTTATCACTGTGAAATCTCATTGTGTTTGTCACAACTTTTGGGCAAAAAGGTGGCGTAGCTAAAACCTGTACCAGCATTCACCTTGCAGCGCATTGGGCGAATGCTGGCCGGTCGGTTGTCCTGGTTGATGCGGATCGGAATCGATCAGCCACCGCCTATGCCTCAAGAGGTTTGCTTCCTTATGCAGTTGTTCCGATGGAGGCAGCGGCAAAAGCAACAAGAAGTGCCGATATTGTGGTGACGGATGGTCAGGCCAGTAGCAACGAAGAAGAGCTGAAGAATTTAGTTGAGGGTTCGGACTTTATTGTTCTTCCGACGACTGCACAAAGCCGATCCATTGAGCTCACTGTTGAAATGGCATGCATGCTGAATAAGTTCGATATCCCTTATGCAGCACTCATCGTGAAGGCCGATACAAGGAAAAAATCATCCATTCAAATCGCTAGAGAAATCTTGGAGGGCTTTGATATTGAGGTTCTTCGCACGGAAATCCCGCTCTTAAATGCGTTTGAAAATGCGGAAACGGAGGGTGTCACTGTTGATCGTGCCGTTACAAAAAATGGACGCTCTGATCGGCGACGAATGTCTGGGTTTTATGCCTATTCGAAAGCTTGTGATGAGATCGAATTACTGATGCCGCATCGGAAAGTCATTCCGATGCCAATCGGTTGGAATGTTTCGCGATTAGAAGATCGTTGCGCCTAGTCGCATCGCGTTCAGCATGCTTGTGCGCGGTTTCAGCCAAAGCCAAGGTTCGTTAGTCGTGATCTCAGGGCAGCGCTGAGAAATTCAACACGATCGCTGGCCGGGTCATACAAGGTGTAATTCTCTCCAGATCCGATTCCGATCACACTGCGTTTGGGCACTGCTTGTTCGCGTTGTTGTTCGCTTCTGGGATCTTTCACTTTGGACTGAATTTGGCCCCCTGTGAGTTGCAATCGGAATTGCTGGCCACTGCGAGCGGTGAACAGTCGGTTCACATCCAGGCGTGTTAGTCGATCCAAAAGGATCAAGGGCGAGGTGGTTTCTTTCAACGGATCACCAACATCAGCTGAGCTGCCATGGATCAGTCCACAGTCCAGTTCGATGAAGCCGAACTGCAGCGATGCCAGCCAGTTGATGTGCTCCTTGCTTACGGCTTCACGCAGCTGGTGCTTCGTGGTTGCACCGTCAGGATCGGATCGAACCTCTGCCTTTTGGTCACCGCGGTAGCCGTAGTCGACCAGTAGTTGCTCTTCCCACCATCCATAAATGCAATTGGGCTGTAGATCACCGCGCTTGGGTCGGCGTAATCGTGTTAATAGCGCGTCGCAGTTGCGATCAGGACTGATCATGTCGCCCAACACAAATAAATGTGCCGCGCCGCGCTGTTTTTTTATGTCGGCTTGGATCTGCTCGTAGAGATCAAGATCCCCACGCAGTCCACTCACTAGGGCCCAGCGTTCCATCATCGCTCGCACACGTGGCTGGCATCTTCGGCGCGCTCGGCATATTCGAATCCATGGCTCAGTCGCCAGGCAAACACGTCGGGCAATCCCGCCTCCACAATCGCCCTGCAGGTTTTGGCCACGTCATAGTCCACCTCGCGAATGCTTACGTTGCCCGTGTTGTCGTCATGGACGACGTAGGTGGCCTTGGTCGTGCCGTGCCTGGGTTCTCCGACGGAGCCAGCATTCACGATGCGGCGCATCGGCAGTGTCATCTCCTGTTCAGTCGCGGGCCCATTGCCGCGTTGCTGCACGCTGACGCGGATTGAACCACCGCTGAGTTCCCGCACATAGGGCTGATGGGTATGACCACAGAACAACGTTTCAGCTCCTGCCGTTTCCACCCGCTCCAATGCGGCAAAAGCATTCATGTCGGGCAGCAAATACTCGTGCTGGCTATTCGGACTTCCGTGTACGAACAGCAACTTGTCCCTACGCAGGGTGATCGGCAATGTCGCCAGGAATGCTTTGTTGTTGTCCGTTAAACGGTCCGCTGTCCAGTGATGGGCTTGATGGCCCCGCCGTTCGGCCAACTGTGAGGGATAGCTGCATTCACAGGCGTTGAGGCCATCAATGATGTCTTCATCCCAGCAGCCTTGGCAGGTGGGGATGGCGCGCTGCTGCACGAGTTCCACCACTTCATTGGGCTGGGGGCCATAGCCAACCAGGTCGCCGAGGCATGTGATGGTTGTGATGCCTTGTTGGTCGATGTCGTCCAGCACGGCTTCGAACGCCGCGAGGTTGGCATGCAGGCAGGAGATCACGGCGTGGGCCATCGTCAAACAGGGGGATTAAAGAGTGGGTTGAAGATTGGGTTGTTGGTCGCGCAGCGGGGCCTGTTGAAGCTCCAACACGTCGTCGCTCAGTAGGCAATCCTGGATTGTGCTTTCGATCCCTGTGGGAATCAGGCCCTTTCCCTGGATCACGAGGTGGGATAGACCATTGGGCCTGCCGGTGGGCGTCGCTACCGCCTGTAAAGGAAGAAATTGAGACCCCGATTGGCTCACCATCCAGTTGCAGAAAAAAGAGCGCCCATCCGGCATGTTCATCAGGGCCTTGGCGCGATACACGTCCCCATAGGCGCCGTTCACCAACTCGAACCAGAAGCTGCTGAGGCTGTTCGGATCCCAGACGCAACCCTGAAGCGCGAGGTGCCAGGCTTCGAGCTCGGTGAAGTCCAGCGTGTCCTGTTTGGGTAGGTCTGGATCGATGCCGAAATGCAGCGTTCGATCTGGCGTGAGGTTGAACCGCTGCAGCTGCTGCTTGATTTGCGGATCAAGTCCGTCTCCGCTCTGAGTTGACGAAGAAAACTGTTGGGCCTCAATCAGCACGAGACGATCGTCTGAAGGCACCGATGAACTGGGGGCTGAGCCAGACCAATCCTCCAGCTGGGGAATCTGGTCCATCAACCAGCCTTGGTCGATGCCTGCGTTATGGCCCAGCCCCAACTCTTCATGGGCCGCCCCGTCGAGTCGCAGATAAGCGCAGGCACCCCCGTGGTTCAGCAGGGTTTCGCGGATCCAATTGGTTTTTCCGCAGCCAGGTGGGCCCGTGATCAACCAGGTCTGCTGCATCGTGAAAGGCTTCAGTCGGCGCTCCGCCCCAGGGCTAGGCCGGAGTGGGAATCATTCTCAGTATGGCTGTTCAAATGATTCTTGCGGCTGAATCAAATGATCAGGTCAGCAATGCCGAGCAATAGGTTCTTTGCCCCCTCCAATAGACGTTGCCGGCAGCTCCGACAAAGCCTGCGGCCTCAATGCCGTTCTACTTAGGTTGTTCACACAAGAGTGATGGCATATGTCGTTGGGCTGGACCTCGATGCAACGTGATCGGCGGCCCGAAGTCATGGATCAGCCGGGGCTTGATCCTGCAGAGCATGACCGCGCTCTTCAAGGTCTTCGTCGGATTAATGGAATCAGTCGCTGCGTGCCAGGGCTTTTTCGTCAAGTTGAGGCGCTCGCATACGAGACACCATCGACTCAGCTGAGTGTGCTGGAGCTGGCTTGCGGGGGAGGTGACACGGCGATTGAACTTGCTGCGCTCGCCCGAAAACGCGATTTAGATATATCGGTTCAAGCCTGCGATCTGAATCCTGAAGCGGTGCGGATCGCCCGCCGCAATGTGGCCAGGTCAGACAGCAACGTTGGTGTGTTTGTTGCCGATGCTCTTGACGCGTCTGGGTCCAAACAATTTGACGTGGTGTACTGCACACTTTTTGTTCACCATCTCGATCCACCCGATGTGGTTCGACTCCTTACAGGGATGGCAGCTAGGGCTCGTCGACTTGTGATTGTTGACGATCTGATCCGAAGCCGTCTTGGTTATTCCTTGGCTTGGATGGGTACGCGACTGCTGAGCCGATCTTGGGTGGTGCATCACGATGGCCCAATATCTGTGAAGGCGGCTTTTACTCCCACGGAGATTCTTGACCTCGCCTCTCAGGCTGGTTTGCGCGACTTTGGTTTGGAACGGACCTGGCCTGAGCGTTATCGGCTCTGCTGGAAACCCCACTGAGATGCAGAACTGAGATGCAGAACAGTTGGGACGTCATTGTGATTGGGGCAGGAGTTGCCGGTGGCTTGGCTGCCTTTGATTGCGCACGTCGAGGCTTGAGAGTTCTGCTCGTTGAGAAACGCTCCTTCCCCCGCTGGAAGGTCTGTGGTTGCTGCTTTAACGCCAATGCCTTAGCAGCACTCACAGCCTCAGGCCTCCCGAACGTCTTTCGTGATCAAGGTGCTGTGCCCCTCGATCAACTTCGTCTTGGTTGGAGTGGTAAGTCGCTCAACCTTGAGTTGCCGGGCGGTTGGGCACTCTCGAGGGAGCGCTTCGATCAGGCTTTGGTCGACGCGGCTGAGGCTGCTGGTGCATCAGTGCGCTTTCAAACCAGTGCAGTGCTCGAGGAGATCACTCCCGGTGGGCGAATGGTGCGATTACGGCCGCCGGGTGATGCACCCGTTAAACGAATCAGGGCCCGTGTCGTTCTCGTTGCGGCCGGTCTGCAACACCAAGTGATGTCTCCAACTCATGCGGCCAGCTCAAGGAGCACGCCGCAATCGAGGCTTGGGGCAGGCTGCCTTATCGATGATGACAACGGCTCTTATGCGTCTGGGGCGATTCACATGGCCATTGGCCAGCGTGGCTATGTCGGATTGGTTCGACGTGAGGATGGTGCTCTCAACCTGGCTGCTGCTTTCGACCGCGCTGTGGTCAAGTCGTCTGGCGGTGTGACTCGGGCGGCAGAAGAGGTTCTTAGTCAAGCCGGCTTCCCCTTGCCGCGAAGTTTGGAGTCGTCTCGTTGGCAATTAACTCCTGCACTCACCCGTCGGGCTGGTTTGTTCGCAGGAGATCGCTTTTTGTTGCTTGGCGACGCGACCGGTTACGTGGAGCCGTTCACCGGTGAGGGCATGGCCTGGGCTCTTGCTGCTGGGGCGGCGGTTGCTCCATTTGTGGAGGAGGCTCAGGGGGAATGGTCAGCGGATCTCGAGCGGCGCTGGCAAAGGCGGTTGGTGGATCTGACGATCAGCCGTCAACGTGTTTGCAGTGTGTTGTCGACGTTGTTACGACAACCGCTCACGACAAATGCGTTGTTCAGCATCGGGTGCCAATGGCCTTCCATTCCGCAGCGCGTGATTAGCAGTCTCAATCAGGTGTCCCCCCTGATGGCGAGCTCCTAATTCATGCCTCTCATCCTTCACGGCATTGGTACGGCGGTGCCAACTCGGCGACTGAGCCAGACAGACGCGGTGCAAGTGGCGCATCGGATCAATGCTGAAACCCCTGAGCAGACAAGGCTGTTGTCGCGGATTTATCAGAAAACCAAGGTGCTCAGCCGTGGAAGTGTGCTCCTCGAAAAGGATGCAGACGATGCCACGATCCAGGAGCGTCTCAGTTTCTACGGCGCAGAAAGCCCTAGTACAGCCGAACGGATGCAGGCTTTTGATGATTACGCCGGTGGATTGGCTCTTGAGGCCGCTGAAAAAGCGCTGAGCGATGGCGATATCTCATCAGCGACGATTACCCACCTCGTCACCGTCAGTTGTACTGGTTTTCAGTCGCCTGGTGTTGATCTGTTTTTGATGGACCAGCTCCAGCTATCGCCGAGTGTTCAGCGCACACACGTCGGTTTTATGGGATGCCATGGCGCCATGAATGGGTTGCGTGTTGCCCACGCCTTTGCCGAGATGGATCCCAAGGCCGTTGTTCTGCTTTGCGCTGTTGAGCTTTGCAGCCTCCATATGGCCTATGGCTGGCACCCAGAGAAGGTTGTTGCGAATGCTTTGTTTGCCGATGGGGCGGCTGCCGTTGTCGCCACTGCCAATCCTTCCCCTGTCCATCAGTCTTTGGCGTTGCGACGCAGTGGCTCGATGGTGATTCCTAATAGTGCAGATCTCATGCACTGGGAGATTGGTGATCACGGTTTTGCAATGGGCTTGTCGCCCCTCGTTCCTGAAACGGTTGGAGCGGCCTTGTTGCCTTGGCTGCGAGATTGGCTCAACGATGTGGATATTGAGCTTGAGGCGGTGACTACCTGGGCCGTGCATCCCGGTGGCCCCAGGATTCTTTCGACCTGTTCCGAGGTTCTGTCGCTGGAGCCGAACCGACTGCTCGATTCCAGAGCCGTTCTCCAAGATCACGGCAACATGTCGTCGGCAACAATCCTGTTCATCCTTGAGCGGTTGCGTCGGCGCTCGACTGCTGGACCATGTCTCGCACTGGCCTTTGGCCCTGGTCTGACCGCCGAGGTGGCGCTTTTTGATCGACAAATGTGATTTTCATCTGATGACGTTGATATGGGTGTCGCTGGTGAACCAAGCCTGTCTCCATGGTCAGGGGCATGGCCCAGTCGGATGGTTTGGAGCCTGCGGGAGAATTGGAGAGATCCGAGGGTGTCTGTGCCTCAACCCGGTTCATTGACAAGGGCAGATCAGCGCTGGCCTTGGTGGCCGCTGCTGCCGCTGTATCCCTACGGCAAGCGAGCCACCCATGTTGAAGAGCTGATCCCAGGCCAGGTGTGGAGCTTTGAGCAGCTCCAGGGCGTTTATTACGTGGCTGTGCCGATCCGACTCACCGTGGTGAAGGTGCCAGGCGGATTGATGTTGATCAACCCTTTGCCCCCCACGGCGGAGTTATGCGCCGCCATCAGAGAGCTCGAAGTCGAGCATGGTCTCGTCTGCACGATTGTGCTGCCCACCGCTTCTGGTTTGGAGCACAAATTGCCGTTGCCGGCGCTGGCGCGTGCGTTCCCAAAGGCCGAGCTTTGGGTGTGCCCCGGGCAGTGGAGTTTTCCGGTGCAACTTCCGCTGAGTTGGCTTGGCATTCCTGCGGGACGAACTCGAGTGCTTCTCGATGATGGTGTTCCCCACCCCGACGTTTGCGATTGGATTTCGCTGGGACCACTGGACCTCGGCGTGGGTCGCTTTCAGGAGATCAGTTGTTTGCACCGCCCGTCCGCTGCCCTGGTGGTGACGGATGCATTGGTTGGCATCGCGGCCAACCCACCCGCCATTTTCGATCGAGATCCAACCCCCTTGTTGTTTCATTCCCGCGAGCGGGGCGATGAACCCTTGGCCGACAGCCCGGAGGCCCGTCGCCGGGGCTGGGCTCGATTGGTGTTGTTTGCCTCCTATTTGAGGCCCGAACCCTTGGTGGTTCCCTCGATTGCGAATGTTTTACGCCATGCGATGAAGCCTGGCTTGCGTTCCGCCCGCACCCATTTCGGCCTGTATCCGTTCCAATGGGAGCCCGATTGGCGTTCGGCTGCCAACGCGTTGATGGGGGAGCAGGAACCCCACCTTCAGGTGGCGCCGGTGCTCGAGCGATTGGTGTTGCCGCGGGCTCGGGCCACGCTTTTGGCTTGGTTGGATCAACTGTCGCAACGTTCTGAACTGCGTTGGCTGGTACCCGCCCACTACAGCGCTCCGCTCAGTTTCACCCCTGAGCGCATCCAAGAACTACGCGGCCAATTAACCCAACGCGATTGGGCTCCCAGCACCGGTAGTTGGGAATTTCTGGGTTCGATCGATCAACAACTCCTTGATTTAGGGGTTGTTCCAAAGCAGATCTAGAGCTCGCTTGCGTGGTTCCATGATCTGATGAATATCATCCTGCTCTCACCAAAGGATCACTGGCTGGATGATCATTCAGTGTTGCTTTGTGATGAACGTGCCATCCATATTTGCGATGTTTTGAAATCAACTGTTGGTGACCAACTGCGGGTTGGTTTGAGAGATGGCCTGCAAGGCCAAGGCGAGGTGACGTCGATCCAGAATGGTGTGGTGCACTTAACCGTTGACCTTCACGATCCTTCTCCGCCGCGCCATCGTTTTGATCTTGTTTTAGCCCTGCCTCGGCCCAAAATGCTGCGTCGAATTTTTCGTTCTATTGCGGAATTTGGTGTTCAGAATCTCTACTTAATCAACAGCGCCAGGGTAGAAAAAAGTTATTGGCAGAGTCCATTATTGAAAGCCGATGCAATTGATCAAGCCTTGGTCGCTGGTATGGAACGGTCGCGGGATACCATCGCTCCGCGTGTTCATTTGTGCCCCCGATTTCGACCGTTTATGGAAGATCGGCTAACGCAGATTTGCGCTGGACGCCCCTGTTGGATTGCCGATATGGAAGCCCCAGTCGCCTTATCGGATTGCTCATCAACCCCTGCTGTGGTGATGATCGGGCCCGAGGGTGGTTTTGTTCCGTTTGAAATCCAATTGGCGGAAAAAACAGTCGCCCAACGCGTCAATCTCGGCACTCGAGTTTTGAGCGTTGATACTGCCCTTACAACCGTTCTTGCCCAAGCGCTCCCAGGTTCAAACGAGATCTGAAAGTGGTTGCCCTTAAAGAAGGCAAACCATCAAAGATTGAGTTCGTCGTCGTCGACTGCCATTTGCTCATCAGCAAACAGGGTTTCTTCCAACTCCTTGCGCTGCTCCATTTGACGCAAGAAATACCCTGTCATCATTGCGGAGGCCAGCATGTTCGCGAGGTTGTCGCGATTGGCCGTCACCTTCACTTCAAAGTGCTCTCCAGGCAACACACCCAGCAATCCTTGAACGTTGTGCCGAATGATGTCTTGAATATCGTTGCTGGCTGATTTGGCGACACGTTGAAGTGTGTCGGGGGACTGATCCTGCAGGTACTGAATCAGGCTGTTTCCCGCTTGTCCGTCACTGTTGTCTGTGGCCAGGAACTCGGGGTTAAACATCCCGTGTGCTCTGCATCCGTGCCCAGACACTAACCCAAGCCCTTGGTTTCAACCGCGATCTGAGGTGGCGGAGAACCGTATCGGACCGAACCGTCTAAGTGGCCAGTACCGCCAAATCGCGGTGCCGATCACGTTCTGTTCCGGCAGCGTTCCCCACAGATGGGAATCAAGGCTGGCATTTCGGTTGTCGCCCATGACCCAGAGCTGATCTTCAGGGACGGTGATGGCTGCCATGGCGTAATCCATGTTTTCCGACAGCCAGGGTTCATTGACGGGCTCTCCATTGCGGATCAGCACGCCCCCCTCAACGGCCACGACATCTCCGGGGAGGCCTACCAAGCGCTTGATCAAAGCCGCATTGGCGTCGTAGCCCGAAGCAATCAAGGCCTCGGGCGGTTCGAACACCACCACATCATTGCGATGCAGGTGTCTGTGTTGAATCCGCTGAACGCGTGGACGCACTTTCTCCACCAGGATTCGATCTTGCAACTGCAGCGTGGGCAACATCGATCCGGATGGAATCCAGCGCGGTTCGAGCACATACCACCGCAACAACAGGGCAAGCACGGCCCAGAGAATCAAGCTGCGCCAGAAGCCTTTGTTCTGATCAGTGTTGGAAGGAGGCGTGGGATTGGTCATCGTTGACCGAAGATCACACAAGCTTGGCCTGTTCCCCTGTCGATTGCCCGCGACAACCTCCATGCCTCTCTAACCCTGTTGCAGGGATTGATCGAGCTTGGTTTGCGCCGTTTGGTGCTCTGTCCTGGGAGTCGTTCTGGATCGTTAGCGACAGCAGCAGGTTTGCTGGCGTCGTCCGGGCAGCTCCAGCTCAACACTGCCATTGATGAACGGTCGGCGGCGTTTCTGGCATTGGGTTTGGCCACCGCTGGTGGCTCTGCCGTGGCAGTGGTGACCACCTCGGGAACGGCGGTCGCCAATCTGCTTCCCGCTGTGATTGAAGCCGATCGGTCTTGTCAGCCGTTGCTCGTCATCACCGCCGATCGTCCGATCCGACTCAAGGCGTGTGGCGCCAATCAAACGGTGAATCAGGAGGATTTTTTGCGTCCCGCCTGTCGCTGGTGTGGCAATGGTGCCCCTGAGGGGTTGCATGCCATGGCCTCCCATGCCGTGCTTGAGCTCGCGGCTCTGGCCTGGAGCCAGGCCCACGGGGCTGATCAAGCGGCAGCGGGCCCCGTGCATCTCAATCTTCCCGTGGAGGAACCGATCCATGCTCCGCTTCAGGAGCACCAGCCCCTGCTGGATGCCGTCTTAGCCAGCGACGAAGCATCGCTTTTTCCCCTCCAGCCGTCGACGATCCAATCCAATCGCGATGTCCCCCGATTGGATCCATCGCGGCCGGGTGTCGTCATTGCTGGCCCATGGCGTGGTCTGGCCCAGGATCTGTCCGCCCATCAGCAGGCCGTTCGCTCTTGGTTGGTGTGCAGTGGATGGCCTCTTTTGGCCGATCCCTTGTCTGCTCTGCCCGTCGAGCTGCCAGGACGATTGCACCATTGGGACCTACAACTCGAGCAGCTCATCAGCCCTGAGCCCTTGCAGGTGTTGCGGCTGGGACCGTTGCCCGCGAGCCGACGTTTAGAGGTCTGGCTCAAGCGCAACGCAGGCGATCAAGTGCTGATCACAGAGGGTGAGCCGCGCTACATGGATCCCTTGGGGTTGGCTACGCAGTGGAGCGGTGGACTCGCGGCGTGGTGTTGTGCGCAGCCGTTGGATCAAGCTTCGCGGCCACTATCGGCAGACCATTCGGCTTGGTTGCGGCGCGACCAGGCGTTGGGACTTTGGCTGGAAGAACAGTTGGTGTCCGAGGGTCCGGTTTCTGAACCCGCCTTGGCGTTTCAACTGGCAGACCTGTTGCCGCCTGGCCTTCCGGTGATGCTTTCCGCCAGTTCTCCCGTGCGCGATTGGCTCACCTGGAGCGGCCGATCCGGCAGCGACCGCCGTTGTTTCAGCTTTCGCGGGGCCTCCGGCATCGATGGCACCTTGTCGTTGGCCATGGGACTCGCCCTCGAAACGGGTCCGATGCTGCTAGTGACGGGCGATTTAGCCCTGCTTCACGACAGCAATGGTTGGCTACACGGCCAATCGGATGGCCCGCCACTGGTGGTGCTGCTAATCGATAACGGTGGCGGTGGCATCTTCCAGCAACTCCCGATTGAACAAGCTTCACCGAAGCGGTTTGATGCGTTGTTTGCCATGCCCCAGCGGGTGAATCCGATCGCCCTGGCGGCGGCCCATGGTGTACCAGGTCGCTCCATCGCGGTGATCGACGATCTGCCTGAAGCGCTCTCCTGGGCCTTGGCTCAGCAAGGTCCGGTGTTGCTGCGGGTGTGCACGGATCGCCATGCTGATGCTGCATTTCGCCGCAAGCTTCGTTCGGCTGCCCAGAATGTTGAGCCTGGGGTTTAGGAGCTATGGCCGAATCGCAACAGGTTCTACCCGGATCGTCGTTGACCGAATGGCAGCCGTGGGGCACCTACCAAGACATCCTGGTGGACCGCTCCGCGGAAGGGATTGCCCGGGTCGCGATCAATCGCCCCGCCAAGCGAAATGCCTTTCGCCCTCAAACGGTGAATGAGCTCTGTGATGCGTTCACTCGCATCCGCGATGACCGGGCCATCGGTGTGGTGCTGTTCACAGGGGTTGGCCCGGCGGAGGACGGTGCCTACGCCTTTTGCGCTGGCGGTGACCAGAGCGTGCGTGGCGATGGTGGTTATGTCGGTGACGATGGCCTTCCAAGGCTGAACGTCTTGGATTTGCAGCGGATCATTCGCAGCCTGCCCAAGGTGGTGATCGCCCTGGTGGCGGGGTATGCCATGGGTGGTGGACAGGTGCTTCATCTGCTGTGCGATCTCAGCCTGGCGGCCGACAACGCCATGTTTGGCCAAACCGGCCCAAAGGTTGGCAGTTTTGATGGGGGGTTTGGTGCTGGTTATTTGGCCCGCGTGGTCGGTCAGCGCAAAGCCCGGGAAATTTGGTTTCTGTGTCGGCGCTATGGCGCCAAGGACGCCTTGGAGATGGGATTGGTGAATGCCGTGGTGCCCCTCGAAGAGCTCGAAGCGGAGGGGGTGCGCTGGGCTCGGGAGGTGATGCAACACAGCCCGACGGCGATTCGGTGTTTGAAGGCCGCCTTCAACGCCGAAACCGACGGCTTGGCTGGTCTTCAGGAATTGGCCGGCAATGCCACACACCTCTTTTATCGAACGGATGAGGCGATGGAAGGGCGCGATGCCTTTCTTGAAAAACGTCCTCCCGACTTCGGCCAGACGGGCTGGTTACCTTGATTCAATGATTCCGTCGCCATTGCCTGAGCCCATACCGTTGTTTCAGGCAGCGTCGATGGACACCGTGATGGCCGCGTTGGTGGCTGTGCCCCAGGAGCTGCGTCAAAAGCCAGGCCTCCATGTGGTGATGTTGCGCGACCGCCGTCGCTTGTTGCTCCTTGAAAGCGGCGAATTGCGTCAAGCATTCCCTGTGGCCATTGGCATGCCCGGCTGGGAAACCCCCACCGGTCGCTACAAGGTGTTGGAAAAAATCGACAACCCGGTGTGGGTGCATCCGGTGTCCGGTGATCGCGTTGCCGACCAGAGCAGTGCGAATCCCCTCGGTAGCCACTGGATTGGCTTTCACCGTGATTGCCGTGGCCGTGATGCCCATGACGGTGATCAATGGATCACGATCAAGGGCTGTACCAGCACGGGCTTTCACGGCACACCCCACCGCTGGACGGTGGGTCGGGCGGTGTCACACGGTTGTGTTCGGCTCTGGAATGAAAATGTGCGCACCCTTTACGGCCAAGTGAAGCTGGGAACGCCAGTCACGGTGCTGCCTTGAGACGGGAGTAGATCGGCAAATTCCCCTTAAAGTCGCCGCGCTAACGCTGTATCTCATCCATGCGCATCCTGTTCGCTGCCGCGGAATGCGCGCCGATGATCAAGGTGGGTGGAATGGGCGATGTGGTGGGCTCGTTGCCCCCCGCCCTGGCCAAGCTGGGCCACGACGTACGCCTGATCATGCCGGGCTACAGCCAGCTTTGGAGCAAGCTTCAAATCCCTGATGAGCCGATCTGGCGGGCTCAAACCATGGGAACGGAATTTGCCGTTTATGAGGCAAAGCACCCCACCAATGGCATGACCATTTATCTGGTGGGTCATCCCGTTTTCGATCCAGAGCGCATTTACGGCGGCGAAGACGAAGATTGGCGCTTCACCTTTTTTGCCAGCGCTGCGGCGGAATTTTCATGGAACGTGTGGAAGCCCCAGGTGCTGCATTGCCACGACTGGCACACCGGCATGATTCCGGTCTGGATGCATCAAGACCCAGAGATCAGCACCGTTTTTACGATCCATAACCTCAAATACCAAGGTCCATGGCGCTGGAAGCTGGATCGAATCACCTGGTGCCCTTGGTACATGCAGGGGGATCACACCATGGCCGCTGCCCTCATCAATGCGGATCGGGTGAATGCGGTGTCTCCCACCTATGCCCAAGAGATCCGCACCGCTGAATACGGTGAAAATCTCCATGGCCTGCTCAATTTTGTGTCGGGCAAATTGCGCGGCATCCTGAACGGCATTGATCTCGAGGCGTGGGATCCCGCCACCGATAAGGCGCTCCCCGCGAACTACAGCGCCGCAGACCTCACCGGCAAGGCGGTTTGCAAACAGGTCCTTCAAGAGCGAATGGGGCTGGAGGTGCGCGATGACGCGTTCCTGCTCGGGATGGTGACCCGTCTGGTGGATCAGAAAGGTGTTGATCTCCTTCTGCAGGTCGCCGACCGTTTGCTCTCCTACACCGACTCGCAGATCGTGGTGTTGGGAACGGGCGATCGTGGCCTTGAATCCGGCCTTTGGCAGCTGGCCTCCCGCTATCCGGGTAAATGCGCTGTTTTTCTGACCTATGACGATGATCTCTCTCGTCTGATCTACGCCGGCAGCGATGCGTTCCTGATGCCGAGTCGCTTCGAGCCCTGCGGCATTAGTCAGCTGTATGCGATGCGTTATGGCTCAGTGCCTGTGGTGCGGAACGTGGGTGGTTTGGTCGACACCGTTCCCCCCCACGACCCAAATGCGGATCGCGGCACTGGATTTTGCTTCGACCGGTTCGAGCCAGTCGACTTCTACACAGCCCTGGTGCGTGCTTGGGAGGCCTACCGCCATCGCAGTAGCTGGCAAGACCTCCAGAAACGCGGCATGACAGAGGACTACAGCTGGGATCGTTCCGCCGTGGAGTACGACTTGATGTACAAAGACGTTTGTGGCATTAAGGAACCCACTCCCGACGCAGCGTTGCTTGAGCAGTTCTCCCGGGGCCAAGACGCGGATCCATCCCGCGCTGATCAGATCGATGTGGAACCGTCCAGCAGCAGCTCCGCGCCAATGACGCCCCCCGGACGAAATCCATTAAACCGACTGTTTGGCCGTCGGTCTGGTTAATTCCCCTTGAGCGTGCAGGTCGGCAGCGAATCAGATCCCCGTCAGGAGCCGGGCAACCTCCCGGCTCCCTACGTGAGCCCTTGGTTGGAGTTTTCCCGCAATCTGCAGGCATTGTTCGCAGATTTGCAGTTACGGGCGCAGGAGCTTTGGCGGCGAAACGGTGAGGGGGACCTCTCCATCCCAGGCTTTTGGCCGCGGAATCTCGCTTCGACTTTTTGGCCTGTCGTTCTTGTATTGGTGGTGGCTTTGCCTCTGGCCGGTCTGCGCTGGTGGCAGAGCGCCCATCCAACCCTTCCTGAACCAGCGTCGAGTGTTGTGGCTGGAGATGGGTTTGTGCCGGATGGCGTCCTCCCGGAAACCGTTTTCCCGGCACCACTCCTCCCAGAGCCGCTGATCACCCCGCAACCGCAGCCAGCGTTGGAGCCGGAACCAACGCTGTTCGACTTCGAGGATCCACCCCTTCCCGAGCTCGATCTCAACCCGTTGTTGGATCTGTTCTTGGATGGATCGGCCCCTGAAGGGTTGTTGGCATCGGCTACACCACAACCGGCGCAAAACCGATTGGTGCTCCAGGTTTCGGATGCCTGGAACAGCCTTGGACCATCGGTGCGAACCTCGATCGCCGAAGACTGGCAGCAGCGGTCTAGGGATTTGGGCTACAGCAGCTTGCAGCTTGTTGATGGTCAGCAGACGCTTTTGGGGCGCTCGGCTCGCGTTGGGAGCGGCATGATTTTGTTCGAGTCCAAATCAGTGGGATGACCATCACTGTTCGTCAGCTGATCGCCTGCTGGGGAGCTCCGTTGGGGCCAACTCCAGACCCTGATATGGCCCTCGGTCGGATCTGCACCGATAGTCGCTCGCTCCAAACCGGTGACTTTTTTGTGCCCCTCGTTGGCGAGAATTTTGACGGCCACAGCTTCCTAGGCCAGTTGTCAGCTCTCGGAGCCCAGGCCGCTGTGGTGGAGCAGTCCTGGTCGGATCCCTTGCCATCGGATCTGTTGCACTGGCGCGTTGACGACACCCTGAAGGCCTACCAGCAGTTGGCTTTGCTGCATCGCCGTTCGCTGGATCAGCCCCTGGTCGCGGTGACTGGTTCAGCGGGAAAAACCACCACCCGTGAATTGATTCGTGCCGCCCTGGCCCCCCTGGGTGATGTGCACTGCAGCGAGGGAAACAACAACAACGACATTGGCGTTCCGCTCACCGTGCTGTCCGCGGATTCCCACCATTGCGCCTTGGTGATTGAAATGGGCATGCGTGGTCCTGGTGAAATTGAACGCTTGTCGCGCTGCACCGAGCCGGATGTGGCGGTGATCACCAACATCGGCACAGCCCACATCGGCCGTCTTGGCAGCCGGGAGGCGATCGCCGCCGCGAAATGTGAAATCACAGCCGCCCTGAAATCCGATGGTGTGGTGGTGATCCCAGCCGGTGATGCTTTGCTCGAGACAGCCCTCTCGAAGGTGTGGAGTGGCCGTGTTGTGCGGGTTCGGTTGGCGGACGACACCCCTGTAGCGGCTGATTGCATCGGTGCCATCGACGCTGGCCAGCTTGAGGTTGGTGCGCATCGCCTGCCATTGCCCTTGGAGGGGCGCCACAACGCCCGTAATGTTTTGCTGGCCCTGGCGGTGGCAGACCAGCTTGGTGTTGATAGCGCCTCCCTCAACGCGATGGAGGTGTCGGTGCCGGGTGGGCGCAATCGCCGCTTGGTTCAAGGGGGACTCACCCTTCTCGACGAGACCTACAACGCCTCCCCTGAAGCGGTCATGGCCGCCCTCACGCTGTTGTCGTCCCAGCCTGGTCGGCGGTTTGCAGTCCTCGGAACGATGCTCGAGTTGGGAGCGCAAAGCCTGCAGCTTCACGCTGACGTGGCAACGCAGGCTGCAGCGCTGAAGCTGGATGGGTTGGTGGTGGTGGATGGTGGTGCTGAGGGGCGGGCGATGGCGAACGCTGCCGCTGGTTTGCCCCGTCTTGCTGTGGTGTCTTCTCCGGAGGACGCTGCAAAACCCTTAAAGGAATGGCTCAGGCCCGGGGATGTGGTGTTGCTGAAGGCCAGCCGCGGTGTGGCGCTTGAGCGGCTGCTTCCCCTGTTGCCGTCGTTCTAGGCCTGGGGATCTAGATCGAGCGATTCGCCCAGTTGTCCTTGGTCATTTGACGGGCGCGGCCAATGGAGAGCGCCTTGCTCGGTACGTCTTTGGTGATGGTTGAACCGGCTCCAATAGTGACGTGATCACCGATGGTGACTGGCGCGACGAGAACGCTGTTGGCACCTGTTTTGCTGTGGTCTCCGATCACGGTTTGGTGTTTGTTCACGCCGTCGTAGTTCGCGGTGATCGTTCCTGCTCCCACATTCACGTTCTCGCCCAAGCTGGCGTCGCCGATGTAGCTGAGGTGGTTCACCTTGCTCCCGGCCCCCAAGCTGCTCTTTTTCACTTCAACAAAGTTGCCGATGCGGCAGCCATGGCCGACGTCTGCAGCGGGCCGCAGGTGAGCAAAGGGTCCAATGCTCACGTCATCTCCCACCTTTGCTTCTCGCACCACCGACTGCACCACCTCGACGCGATCGCCCAAGCTTGCATTGTCAATCAATGTTCCTGGCCCCAATTTGGAGTTGTCTCCGATCGAGCAGCAGCCACGGAAATGGGTTTGCGGTTCAACCACCACGTCACGACCGAAGCGGCAGTCTTCGCTGAGGGTGCAACTGGCTGGGTCCACAAAGGTGACCCCTTCATCCATCCAGTAATCCCTAAGGCGTTGCTGCAATACCCCTTCGCACTGGGCGAGCTGTTTGCGGTTGTTGATGCCGTTCACCTCATCGGGATCATCAACCTCCAGATGCATGGCGCGGGGCAACATCGCCACAGTGTCGGTGAGGTAGAGCTCCCCCTGATCGTTGTCGTTGCTCAGCTGGGGCAACACCTCAGCTAGGGCTGCCCAGTTGAAGCAATAAATACCGGCGTTGGTGAGGTTGTTGCCGCGTTGCTCTTCGCTGCAATCGCGATGCTCAATGATGTTGCTCACCTGGCCGTCCGTATCGGCGAAAACTCGGCCATAGCCGGTTGGGTCGGCCAGACGCGCCGTCAGCAGCGTGACATCGGCACCACTGCTGCGGTGTCCTTGCACGAGGGCATCGATCGTTGCGGCCCGCAAGAGCGGCACATCACCGTTGAGAACGAGAAGTTCTCCCTCGAATCCTTCCATCACTGGCAGGAGTTGTTGCACCGCGTGGCCCGTGCCGTTTTGGGGCGATTGCAGCACAAATTCCAAACCGTTCACGTGCTCCAGCGTTTGTTCGACGCGTTCGGCCTGGTGACCAACGATCAGCAGGCGGCGCTCAGGCTGGAGGTTCTTGGCGCTGGCGAGAACCCGTTCCACCAACGTTGCCCCCGCCAGGGGTTGCAGCACTTTCGGTAGGGCACTCTTCATGCGTGTGCCTTTCCCAGCGGCAAGAACGGCAACAGCGAGCATGCGGAGCAGGAATGGGTCCGGCGGAATCTACTGGGAGAGTTTGGTGCTGCCTATGCCCCCGTTCGCATCAGCAGCCCGCCAGCGTCGTTGCCAGGTGTTGGTGGCTTCCAGGCCGCAGTGCAGTTGCTCCTGTGAACGGCGCTCCAAAATCACGGGGGCCAGATCCCGCTGGTCTGGATCGCGGAAGGGAACCGCGGCACGGGTGAGCAGGTGCTCTTGTTCCATGGTCGAAAGCGGCCGCCAAGTCACCCCTGCTTGCTCCAGAGCCTCACCGCCATTGATCCCCGCTTTGATGCCCCCGCCTTTGATAGCAACCGTTCCACTGCTCCATCCCGTCCGTTCTCCTGGAGCGGATGGGAGAGATCGAAGCGCTAAGCCCGCTCGCTTCAGGCTGCCCCGGATCGCGGCCGCTCGGCTGTAGGTGAGCAGTCGCCCCCCGGGCGCCAACCGCTGGGCTAGGGCACTAAGAAATTCCTCCGACCAAAGCTCCGGACATCGCTGCGGGGAAAAGGCGTCATGCAGGATCAGATCGAAGCGCACCGCCTCGGGAATGCTGGACAGCATCCGGCGCGCATCTCCCCAGAGTTGTTGCCCCTCGTTTCCTGGTGTCGACCAGCCCCCTTGGTCTCGGATGGCAGCAAGTTTGTGCAGCACAGCGTCAGACCAAAGGGCTTGAAAACTGGGCTGCGCCAAAGCGAGCTCGAGGGGGCGACGATCCATTTCCAGTCCCCACCAACGCACGGCAGGTGCCGGTGTTGGTAAGGCCCCCAGCACCGCGGCGGTGTTGTAGCCAAGCCCAAGGCATACATCCAGGATTTGCAGTGGTTCACCGCCCCTAAAACGCTCCAGTTCGGCGGGGCCAACGAATTTGGCCTGAGCTTCACTTGCCGCACCAGCGGAGTTGTGAAAGGCCTCCCCAAACTGCACGCTGTGAAGACTGAAGCTTCCATCGGCAGTCGGAAAGTCCTGGAGTTCTCCCAGAGCAGTCGAATGCCCTGAATTAGCTGTGCAGTCGTGCAAGGTCGTCCCAAAAGGTGGGATAAGACACGGCTGCAGCTTCACTGCGGGCCAGGGTTGATGGGCCACTGGCCATCAATGCCGCAATGGCCATGCTCATCGCCACTCTGTGGTCGGTTTCACTGTCTAAGGCCGTGCCACGCAAGGGTCTGCCACCTCGGATGGTCATCCCGTCCTCGTGTTCTTCGATCTCGGCCCCCATCGCTTTGAGTTGACGCGCCATCACCGCCAATCGATCGGTTTCTTTCACCCGCAGTTCTGAAGCACCGCTGATGCGACTCTCCCCATCGCAGAAACAGGCCGCAACACTGAGGATTGGCACTTCGTCCACGAGGCGGGGCATGATTTCTTCCCCGAATTGGAAGGGCTTCAGTGGGCCGTGCTTCACCCGGAGATCTCCCACCGGTTCTCCAGCAACATCCCGGGGATGAACGATTTCGATGTTGGCGCCCATTTGATCCAGAACCTCCAGGATTCCGGTGCGCGTTGGATTCAGCCCCACGTTTTCGATGGTGAGATCAGATCCGGGCACCAGGGCTCCAGCCACGAGCCAGAACGCCGCTGAACTGATATCACCCGGCACCACAACGGTTTGGCCATGAAGCGTTGCCCCTGGCTTCACGCTGATGTGACGCCCCATTTCACCGCCCACTTCAAGGTTGGCTCCAAAGGCCCGCAACATGCGTTCGCTGTGGTCCCGTGATTGCGATGGTTCGATCACGGTGGTGGGTCCGTCGGCGGTGAGCGCCGCCAGCAGGATGGCCGACTTCACCTGGGCACTGGCCACCGGCGTTCCAACGATGGTTCCGCGCAATGTGGTTCCTTGCACGGCCAGCGGAGCCAAGTTGCCGTTATCGCGGCCTCGCACATCGGCACCCATGGAGGCCAATGGCTGGCCCACACGACGCATCGGTCGTCGGCGCAGGGAAGCGTCGCCATCCAACACGAAATGCCGCCCCGCTCGGCCCGCCAGCAAACCGAGCATCAGCCGCATCGTGGTGCCGGAATTACCGCAATCAAGAATGTGCTGCGGTTCCTGGAGACCATCGAGGCCCACCCCTTCCACGGTGACAATTTTCCCAGCTTCGATCGGAGTGATCCCGACCCCCATGGCCCTCAGGCAAGCCGCCGTGCTGATCGGATCCTCCGCCGGTAAAAGCCCTTCGATCGTGGTTGTGCCTTCGGCAATGGCACCAAATAAAAGGGAACGATGCGAGATCGACTTGTCGCCTGGGACTTTGACGCGCCCTTGGAGGCATCCCCCAGTCTTGAGATCTCGGGATGCGGACGCGCTCAAGGCTCAGGCAATGCTGCTTTGATCCTATTGGCCCAGCTTCATGCCCTGGATGAGCCGATCAAGGGCGTAGCCAAACAGGCTCGGATCAGCTTCTCCATCGCCGAGATCGTCGAGCCCCAGCTCAGACCACCGCTCTGAAACCCGCTGTTCAAGATCGGCTGGCCGGCTGAGGGGTTCACCCCATTCATGATTTTTCTCAGGTCCGATTTTGGTGGTGGCATCAATGGCAAGGCGACCGCCAAGCCCCAGCTGCTCGCTAGCGAAATCAAGACTGTCGAATGGGGTGTTTTCCAGGGTGAATAAATCCCGCTGCGGATCCACCTGGGCGGCGATGGCCCACACCACTTGGCGTGGGTCCCGCACGTTGATGTGCTTGTCGACCACCACCACGAACTTGGTGTAAGTGAATTGGGGCAAGGCGCTCCAGAAGGCCATGGCGGCCCGTTTCGCCTGGCCCGGATAGGCCTTGTCAATTGAAATCACCGCCAGCTTGTAGCTGAGAGCTTCCATCGGAAGGAAGAAATCGGTGATCTCTGGAATCTGCTGACGCAGGATCGGCGTATAAATCCGGTTGAGGGCGATGGCCAGCATCGCCTCCTCCTTCGGTGGACGGCCGCTGAAGGTGGTGAGGAACACGGGATCGCGTCGCTGCGTCATGCAGTGGAACCGAACGAGCGGTGAGTCCTCCACGCCGCCGTAAAAACCCATGTGGTCGCCAAACGGACCATCAGGGCTGACTTCCCCGGGGGTGATCGTTCCTTCCAGCACCACTTCGCTGTGGCTGGGAACTTGCAAATCGATGGTTTTGCACGGTGCCAAGCGCACGCCTTCCCCCGCGTAAATCCCGGCGAAGAGCCATTCGCTGAGTTGCACAGGAATCGGGGTTGCTGCCGCCATCACCAGCAAGGGATGAACGCCAATGGCGACAGCAACCTCTAATTTTTTACCCATCGCAGCCGCCTTGCGGAGGTGACGTGCACCGCCGCGCACACTGAGCCAATGCACCGTCATGGTGTTCACCGACTGGCGTTGCAGGCGGTACACCCCCACGTTGGGCACACCCGTCTCTGGATCTTTGGTGATCACCAGCCCAAGGGTGATGACGCCACCGGCATCCCCTGGCCATGGGCGAATCAAAGGGATCGCATCAAGGTTCACCTCATCGCCACGGAACACCTGTTGACGACAGGGAGGGTTGAGATCTCGATCGGGTTTGGCTTTCACCAGGTCCCAGAACACCCGCGCAAATTGCTTGGTTTCTTGCAGGCCCTTGGGGGGACGTGGCTGTTGAAGCAACGCCAGTCGCGAACCCAAGTCCTCGAGTTGCTCGGCGCGTTCGAGTCCCATGCTCCACACCACCCGCTCCACGGTGCCGAGGGTGTTCACGGCCACTGGCATCGAGGAGCCGATCACGTTTTCGAACAGCAGGGCCGGTCCGCCCTGACCCAGCACCCTGTCAGCAATCGCGGCCAACTCCAGATCGGGATCGACGGGCGCCGTAATGCGCTTGAGCTGCCCACGCTCTTCCAACAATTTGAGGAAGCCCCTCAGATCACGCGTTGCCGGGCCGGACTGGAACAGAGCCATGGGGAGGACAGAAACGGCGCGATCGATCTCGGTACTGTGTCGCACGTTGCTCAACAGCGTGGCCATGCAGATTTCTTACTTCCATGTGCCAGCTGAGATGCCGCAGAGCGTTCGTCCCAGTGCTGCTGTGGTGATTGATGTGTTGCGTGCCACCACCACCATCGCTTGGGCGCTCCATAACGGCGCCGAGGCCATTCAAGCCTTCGCTGATGTCGACGCTTTGCATACTGCGGCCGCGGCCTGGCCAGCGGACGCACGCCTGTTGGTGGGGGAGCGAGGTGGTCAGAAATTGGAGGGGTTTGATTTGGGTAACTCCCCGGTGACCGTGGGCCCTGAAACCGTCGCTGGTAAACGCCTGTTCATGAGCACCACCAATGGAACCCGTGCCCTTGATCGGGTTCGTGATGTTCCCCTACTGATGACGGCCGCATTGCCCAACCGTGAAGCGGTGGCCCAGCGCTTGCATCAGCACAAGCCCGACACGCTTGCCATCGTTGGCAGCGGTTGGGAAGGGTCGTATTCGCTCGAAGACTCCTTGGCTGCCGGGGCCTTGGTTCATCGTCTACTGGAATTGGATTCGGCTGCGAATGCTGCAGCGAATGATGAAGCCACGGCGGCCTTGGCGCTGTGGAAGCAGTGGATGCACGACCCCGAGGCTTGCCTGCGAACGGCGACCCATGGGCAAAGGCTCATTCGCATCGGGAATCACGATGCAGATTTTCAGTGTTGCGCCGGCCTTGATCAGCTGAGCACGGTTCCCACCCAAGGCGAACCAGGAGTTCTCAAGGCTGCATAGACGCTCGTAAAGTCCAAAAACCAACGACTGCCGTAATTCTGTGAGCGATTTTCTGGCTGCTGCCATTCAGCTCACCAGTGGTCAGGACCCCGAGTTGAATTTCAACGCCGCCGAGGAGCAGATCGACCTGGCGGTTCGGCGTGGGGCAGAGCTCATTGGCCTCCCGGAAAACTTTGCCTTCATGGGCGACGATTCCCGTCGATTGGAGATGGCTTCAGCTCTGTCTGAACAGTGCAGCCGCTTCTTGGTGACGATGGCGCGGCGATATCAAGTGGCCCTGCTCGGTGGTGGATTTCCTGTTCCTGCTGGAGATGGTGCCCAAACTTTGAACCGTTCGGAGTTGGTGGATCGCGATGGCCAGCTCCTGGCCCGATACGACAAAATTCACTTGTTTGATGTTGATCTGCCCGACGGCAATACCTATCGGGAATCAGCAACGATCAAATCCGGACAGGCGCCACCGCCAGTGGTGGAGATCCCAGGTTTGTGTCGGGTGGGGCTGTCTATTTGTTACGACGTGCGCTTCCCTGAGCTGTATCGATATCTCGTGGCGTCCGGGGCAGACTTGTTGATGATTCCCGCCGCATTCACAGCCTTCACTGGAAAAGATCATTGGGATGTTCTGCTCCAGGCTCGTGCCATTGAAAACACCGCCTATGTGCTCGCTCCCGCGCAAACGGGTGTTCACTACGGCCGTCGTCAGTCCCATGGCCACGCGATGGTGATCGACCCTTGGGGAACGGTCTTGGCCGACGCTGGTGTTCAGACCGGTGCGGCGATTGCCCCTGTGAACACCGACCATCTCAGCCGTGTTCGTAACCAGATGCCGAGCCTGCGTCACCGCAAGCCCGCCCTGTTCTGAGTGATGGTTGCGGCGCGTTCACGCCGAATGGCCTGGCTGCTTGCTGCCGTGTTGCAGTGTCCAGGCCTATTGGCTGCCATGCCCGCTCAGGCGGCGAGTGCACTGGCGGCTTGGGCGATGACGGATCAAGGCGTCTTGCAGCTGCGTACGAGTCGTAATGCCCAGCTCAAAGCCTTTTTTCAGGCCGCAGGTGATGGCCGTGGAACCCGGGTCTGGATCGACTTCCCCGGTGAATTGCGCTTTCCCCGCCGTCTGGCTGGCAGGGGGGCGGTGAAGGAAATCCGCATCGGTAAGCCGCGGACTGGGGCAACCCGGCTCGTGGTGGAGTTTCGCTCCGATGTGGATCTGAATCCAGAGGATTTGCGGCTTCGGGGGACGGCACCGGATCGATGGGAAATGGCCTTTGTTGGCTTACCCATCCGGGGGCTTAACGACATGGGAGAAGGAGATCTCACGGGACGGGCGACGGCCTGGCAAACCTCCCCCCGGTTCGCACCATCGCGAACCCCCGTCGACCCCTCGGGCCTTCCAACCGTTCCAAAAAATCGCTATCGGGTCGTGATCGATCCCGGCCATGGCGGCCCTGATCCTGGGGCTATCGGAATTCGTGGGCTTCGCGAATCCGATGTGGTGCTGGATGTATCGCTGCAGGTTGCCGCTTTGCTGAGGGCCCGAGGTGTGGATGTTCGGCTCACGCGCACCAGTGAGATCGATGTGGATTTACCGCCGCGGGTGTCCTTGGCCAATCGATTCGGGGCCACAGCTTTCATCAGCATTCATGCCAATGCCTTGAGCATGAGACGGCCGGATGTGAATGGGATTGAAACCTTCTACTTCTCGGATCCACGCTCGGGACGTCTGGCGACCTACCTGCAGCAACAAATGATGGATGTGTCGCCGGGCACCCCCAATCGCGGCGTACGGCGGGGCCGATTTTTTGTGATTCGTCGAACCACCATGCCGTCGGCCTTGGTGGAAATGGGATTTGTCACCGGGGCCATTGATTCACCGCGTCTCGCCCTCGCCGATCATCGTCGCCGCTTGGCCTTAGCGATTGCGGCGGGCACCTTGAACTATCTCAAGCAGGAGGTGCGATGACACCGCTTCTGGGGTTTTTCGACAGCGGCATCGGTGGCCTCACGGTGCTTCGCCAGGTGTTGGAACGTCACGGCCCGGTTCAGTGCATTTATTTGGGTGACACGGCCCGTGTCCCTTACGGCAGCCGTTCGGCCCCTGAAATTCGCTTGATTGCGGCGGAGGTGGTGGCTTGGTTGCGCGATCAACAGGTCTCCACCGTGGTGATGGCGTGCAACACCACCAATGCCTTGGCCCGTGATGTGGCCGAGGGGCAGGCAGGGGGGCCGGTGATTGGCTTGATCGGTGCGGCGGCGGCCATGGTTCAAACCTCTCGGGTCGGCGTCTTGGCGACGCCAGCAACGGTTGCGTCCGAGGCCTATCGCTCCAGCATTGAAGCGCTTCATCCCGGCACCCTGGTGGTTGAACAGGCTTGTCCAGAGTTTGTGCCCCTGATTGAGTCCGGCGACTTGAGCAGCGATGAGCTTCGCCGTACAGCAAAGGAGTACTTGCAGCCCTTGCTGAAAGCCTCGGTGGAGTCGATCGTGCTGGGCTGCACCCACTATCCGTTGTTGGAGCCAGTGCTGCGCCAGTTACTACCGGATTCAGTCCAGTTGATTGATCCAGCTGTCGGTGTGGCGCGTCAGCTGGACTCGGTTCTCGGAGCTCCGAAACCATCCGTTGGGGAAGGGCTTCATCTCGATGATTGCCGTTTCTGTGTCACGGCTGATCCGGATGGGTTCGCGACGCGGGCTACTCCCTGGCTCGGAGAACGTCCACGCGTCCAGCTTGAAGTGCTGCGATCCTGAAGCTGAGGCCACTAGGATCGCGGCGCCGAGGGGTTTCATGATCACCGTCACCGAGCTGCTGCAACCGGTTGAGACCGATCTCGAGACTTTGCTCGGCGATTTGCGCAATTTGATTGGTGCGGGGCATCCCATCCTTCAAGCTGCGGCGGAACATTTGTTCAGCGCTGGCGGTAAACGCATCCGCCCCGGCATTGTTTTATTGATCTCGAGAGCCCTCGCCGCTGATGGAGAGCTCACACCGCGCCATCGGCGTTTGGCAGAGATTACCGAGATGATCCACACCGCATCGTTGGTTCACGATGACGTGGTGGATGAAGCATCGACCCGTCGAGGTGTCGACACCGTTCACAGCCGATTCGATGCCCGCGTTGCTGTTCTTGCTGGTGATTTTCTTTTTGCACAGGCGAGTTGGCACCTTGCCAATCTTGATGATCTCGATGTCGTCAAATTATTGAGCCGAGTGATCATGGATCTCGCTGATGGCGAGGTCAAACAAGGCCTTTATCGATTCGATACGTCCCAGAGTTTTGAGACGTATTTTGAAAAAAGTTACTGCAAAACAGCTTCTTTAATCGCGAACAGTTCCAGGGCCGCTGGTGTTTTGAGTGAGTGCAATCCACAAGAATTAGATTCTCTTTATCAATTCGGTCGCCAATTGGGTCTGGCCTTTCAAGTTGTCGACGACATTCTTGATTTCACTGGTAGCGACCAGCAGTTGGGTAAGCCAGCTGCCAGCGATTTAGCGACTGGCTATTTAACAGCACCCACCTTTTACGCACTGGAAGAAAATCCTGAGCTGGGAGCGTTGATCGATCGTGAATTCAGCGAAGCTGGCGATCTTGAACAAGCTCTCGAACTAGTCCGTTCATCCCAAGCCATTCCTCGGACCCGTGAATTGGCTGAGAAATTTGCCCGTGAGTCCCGCGAATCAATTGCTTGGATGGCTGATTCACCCTCGAAGCGGGCTCTGCTCGAGCTGCCTGATTTTGTCCTTAGCCGCTTGTATTAACGAGCTGATTCAAGACAACCTCAAGACTTTCAACCCGGCAGGGGTTTCGAGTGAGAGGGTCTTTTTGAGAGTCACTCGATAAAACCCAAACGCGGCATCCTGCGGCTTCGGCAGATTGCATTCCTGCGTTTGAATCTTCAAAGGCCCAGCATTCGCTTGGATTCACATTGAGTCGTTTGGCCGCCAGCAAATACGGCGCTGGATCTGGTTTTCCGGCTGCCAACTGCGGATCATCGCCATAAATGCGTTCTTTGATCGATTCAACCCAAGGGTGGTGGCTGGTTTTAAAGGCCACCGCCTCACGACTGCTGCTGGTGACGAGCGCTGTTTTGATGCCGTGATCGCAGCAGTGCTGCACCAACCCTTCTGCCCCCGGCATCGCGGGGGCCTGTGGGAGCAATGCTCGAACAATTGGTTGTTGAACCGCCAGCAGAGTGTCAATTCCAATTGGGGTTGGAAGCCAATCGTCCACTTGCTGAGCGCAGTCCCTGCGTCGACGCCCTCTGAGCTGCAGTAATTGTTCGTCGCTCAGTTCGCCACCGAATTGGGCCGCGGCCTGACGCCAGCCCATCCCATGGAACGGCTCCGTGTCGAGCAGGAGCCCATCCAAATCAAACAAACAGGCCACCGGTGGATGCGTCATCCCTGTAGGGGAGGTTCGGTTTCTCTAGTCAAGCGGTTCAACGGCATTCGACGGATTGATAAGCGTCTGCAAGAACCATGGATCTGCTCCTTACCCTGAGCGATAAGCGCCTCGTTCAGCCTTCCTTGACGAACACCAACACATCGATCGAAAGCGTGCTGCAGGAGCAGCGTGTGTTCGAACCTCCCGCGAGCTTTTCTGCAGAGGCTTCGATTAGCAGCCTTGAGGCTTACAGGGCCATGGCCGATGCGGCGAAGGCTGATCCGGACAGCTTTTGGGGAGACGCCGCCCGTCGCGAACTGCATTGGTTTGAGCCATTTCATACAGTTCTGGATTGGAGCGATGCCCCCTTCGCCCGCTGGTTTGAGGGGGGCACCACCAACTTGTCGTTCAACTGCCTCGATCGGCATCTTGAGGGCCCTACGGCCGACAAGACAGCGCTGATCTGGGAGGGAGAGCCTGGTGATGTGCGTCGCTTCACCTATCGCGAACTGCATGCCGAGGTCTGTAAGGCTGCCAATGCCCTGAAGGCCATGGGCCTCGGCAAGGGCGACTTGGTGGCGCTTTACATGCCGATGATCCCGGAAGCGGCGATTGCGATGCTCGCTTGTGCCCGTATTGGGGCGCCCCATTCCGTGGTGTTTGGAGGCTTCTCGGCCGAAGCGTTGCGGGATCGGTTGATTGATGGCGAGGTGAAGGCGGTGATCACCGCCGATGGCGGCTTCCGAAAAGACAAACCTGTTTCGCTGAAGCCAGCCGTCGATGCTGCCCTGGCCGATGGGGCCTGCCCAACCGTTCACTCCGTGTTGGTGGTTCAGCGCACCAAGCAGGACGTGACGATGGTCGAGGGGCGCGACCAGTGGTGGCATGACTTGGTGTCGGGCCAAAGCGACGCCTGTGTGGCTGAACCGATGGCAAGTGAAGACCGCTTATTTGTTCTCTACACCTCTGGTTCCACAGGAAAACCCAAGGGTGTGGTGCACACCACGGCTGGATACAACCTTTGGGCGCATCTCACCTTCCAATGGATTTTTGATTGTCGCGACGACGACGTGTTTTGGTGCACAGCCGATGTGGGCTGGATTACAGGGCACAGCTACATCGTTTACGGCCCCCTTTCCAATGGAGCTACAACGGTGATGTATGAGGGCGCCCCACGTCCCTCGAAACCAGGGGCGTTCTGGGAGTTGATTCAGAAGCACGGCATCACGATCTTTTACACCGCACCAACGGCGATTCGGGCCTTTATGAAGGGCGGACGTTCGGTGCCCGATCAGTTCGATATGTCCAGTCTTCGTTTACTGGGCACTGTCGGGGAGCCGATCAATCCAGAAGCTTGGATGTGGTATCGCGACGTGATTGGTGGAAACCGTTGTCCGATCGTCGATACCTGGTGGCAAACCGAAACCGGTGGAGTGATGATCAGCCCCTTGCCTGGGGCAACGCCAACCAAACCAGGTTCAGCGACCTTGCCCTTGCCTGGAATTCAGGCCGACATCATTGATGCTGAGGGCAACAGTTGTGGCGATGACGAAGGGGGCTATCTCGCGGTGCGTGCTCCTTGGCCGGGAATGATGCGCACGGTGCATGGCAACCCCCAGCGTTTCCGGGAGAGTTATTGGGAGCACATCCGTCCAGCGGATGGCTCCTATCTTTATTTCGCTGGCGATGGCGCTCGCCGCGATGCCGACGGCTACTTCTGGGTGATGGGACGGGTTGATGACGTCATCAATGTGTCCGGACATCGCCTGGGCACGATGGAAATCGAATCAGCTCTTGTAAGCCATCCCGCCGTTGCAGAAGCTGCGGTCGTGGGGCGTCCAGATGATCTCAAGGGGGAAGGCATCGTCGCCTTCGTCACCTTGGAAACGGGTCGGGAAGGCACCGCTGAACTCCAAGCTGAATTGCGGAAGCATGTCGGTACAGAGATCGGACCGATTGCCCGTCCCGATGAAATCCGCTGCAGTGATGCGCTTCCAAAAACCCGCAGTGGAAAAATCATGCGACGGATTCTGCGTGCTCTCGCCGCTGGCGAAGAGGTCACCGGAGACACCAGCACCCTCGAAGATCGCTCCGTGCTCGATCGTCTACGGGCTTAAAAACCGGTCGTGGGCTGATCTAACAAGCCCACTCGCCAATGGTTTGCGTGAGGCGGCGGATCACCTCGACCCGTTTTGGGTCATCCGCCCATGCGCCAAGCAGGCTCCGGCGTAATCCGGCACTGGCCGGCGTGAGGTGATCGCCGGGCAACTGCAACACTTCGGTGTTGTCGGTGCTGCGCTTTTTTAGAGCTTCAAGGAGGTCATCGCTTTGGTCGAGCTCGTCGCGACCGAACCGCACCACGAGATTGCGCTCTTGGATGTAGTGACGGGTGATCAGCCGAAGGGTTTCTTGCGGGCTCGGACTGAATTCCGTTTCGACCCCAAGCCTTGGTGCAAGTTCACCAAGAAGCGGGATCGATCGATCTGCCTGGAAATTGTTGAAGCTCAGGGCCACCAGGCCATGGCTGCCACGGCCTCCATCTGGGGCGAGGAGATGCAGCTTGCATCCAAGGCTGTGTCCCAAACGCAGAGGAGCGGTGAGCACTCCACAGCGATCCTCTAATTGTCGCCGCGACTGACGGAAGGCCATCCAGGCCTCCTTCGCCTGGCTTTGGTGATCAAAGCCAGGCACATAGGCCCAAGCATGGATCGCAAGGCCTGCGTCGCAAAGATCTTCGAGAATGCGTCGGTAGCTCACCTGCGGCGTGGCCGCGAGGTAACTGCCACCAATGAACTCAATCAGTCCCTGGGGCTGCCTCGGCCGGAGTTGCCAGATGCTTCCTTGCTGTCGCCAACTTTGCATCGCTCAGGACTGCAATTCCTTGAGGACACGTTCGGCTTCTCGAACATGGGCAGGGCCGTCCAGGAGATTGCTGAACGTGTGGCGAATCACCCCCGTTGTGTCCACCACATAGGTCACCCGTCCGGGCAGCATTCCTAAGGCCTTGGGCACACCCATCTGGCGTCGGAGGGCGTTGTTCCGGTCGCACAGAAGAGGGAACGACAGGGAGTGGCGTTCGGCAAAACGACGATGACTCACTGCATCGTCTCCACTGACACCCCAGACTTCGGCGTTCAGCGCCGCAAAATTGCTGCTGTTGTCCCGGAAACTACAGGCTTCTGCCGTGCAACCTGGCGTGTCGTCCTTGGGATAGAAAAAGAGCACCAGCCAGCGGCCTTGCACGGATTCGGAGGAGCGTTGATCTCCGTTTTGATCCTCAACACTGAAGTTGGGTAAGCGATCACCGATGCCGAGGCCCATGGTTGTTTGTGAGATGTGAATGACCTTAGGCAGCTTTTGCAGTCCACCGGGCTCCAGAATCAACGTCGGGACTGGATTTCTGGGGATGGCTGATCAACTGGATCTGCTGGGTGGATTGCAACCCACAGTGCGCGCAAGTGCGCCCGAATCAAACCCGCGTGCAACCGCACCGACTTCTCCACTTGAGGACAGCCAGGCTGAGGAGAGCGAATCCCAAGCACCGTCACCAGAGAGCGTCGTCCCGAGGACGCTGTTAATCCTCGATACGGAAACCACCGGCTTGGAGCCTGAAAACCATTGTTGCGTCGAGGTGGGCGCCATTTTGTTTGATGTGCAATCCAGGGCTGTCTTGGCGCAGCAGTCCTTTTTGTTGCCAGCCGAGACCAATGCCGCCGAGCCGATTAACCGCATCCCAGCCGCGGTGACCCGCCTTCCGCAGCCTTGGAAACAAGCGCTTCTTTGGTTCCAAAACCTTTTAGATGCTGCTGATGTTTTGGTGGCGCACAATGCTGCCTTCGATCGCCAATGGTTCGGGCGAGGCGAGTTACCGACGGTGACCCAGCCCTGGTTGTGTTCCATGGAGGACATGCGCTGGCCAGCTGATCGGCAATTGCGTTCACGGCCTTCGGTGCGAGATCTCGCGTTGGCCTACGGGGTTCCCGTGTGGGCGGCCCATCGGGCTCTCACCGATTGCATTTACTTGGCGGAAGTGTTTGCCCGTTGTGACGACCTGGAACAGCTCTTGCTCCAAGGCTTAGAGCCACGGAAATTGGTACGCGCCAAGGTGTCGTACGACGACCGCCAGCTCGCCCGTGATGCGGGCTTCCGCTGGAATGACCCGATCAAAGGGGCCTGGGCTCGACGGATGAGCGCTCGGGAGATCCAAGAGCTGTCGTTCCCCGTTGTGCCTGTGGATTTGGAGGCCGGAGACAGCAAAACCTGATCCACTGTTCAATCTCCTCCGTCCAATCTCCTCCGTATTTGCTTCATCACTCCGAAGCGACTGGGTTGTTTTGCGCCGACTGAATCGAGCCCCAGCAATCTGAATGCATGACCTGCTTCCGGCACCATCAGCAACGACCACTCCGTTCAAGGCTGCGGCACTGGCAGCAGGTGCGGACGTGGGCTCGGCTGATTCGTGAGGCAGAGGCGCTTTGGCATGTCGACGTCCGTGCCCTGCGCCGGATTGGAGCCCTCGAGTTATCCCAGTTGCTGGAAGAGGTGCCCCCGGAGCATCGCCAACGGGTGAACCGTTGGCTGCACTGCTACTCCACGTCCACACGGTTCACACCCGTCGCTACGGGTGTCACCTCTGATTCCGCGATCCTTGATCATTCCTTAAACCAGCCATAACGGAGCATGCGACAGCATTAATTACTCTGGGGATGTTCAAGCCTTGGACGTCATTCATGACTGCTACGCATCGGGTTCTGGCTCGCGTTTCGCTGGTCGCGTGTTGTGTTGGCCTTGCCGCGTGCAGTGGCAACCAAGCTGTAAAACGCTTGAACGGGGCTGGTGCAACGTTCCCAGCAAAGATCTACCAGAGCTGGTTTGCTGATCTGGCCCAATCCGGTGGATCCCAAGTGAACTATCAAGCGGTTGGCTCGGGTTCAGGCCGTCGAGCCTTTTTGGATCAAACCGTTGATTTCGCAGCATCGGATGATCCAATCAAGGCAGTTGATCGTGACCAGGTTGAACAAGGTGTGGTTCAAATTCCAATGGTGGGTGGAACCATCGCATTCGGATACAACAAACCTGGTTGTGATTTAAAACTCACGCAGCAGCAAGCTGTTCAAGTTGCCATTGGCAAGATCACGAATTGGAAAGATCTTGGTTGTGAAGCTGGAACCATGACCTGGGTGCATCGTTCCGATGGTTCTGGCACCACCAAAGCTTTTACGAATTCCATGCAGGCGTTTTCACCTGAGTGGTCCCTCGGCACGGGTAAGTCTGTTCAATGGCCTGTGGGGGTTGGTGGCAAAGGAAATTCTGGCGTTGCAGGTGTGATTGAAAACCGTGAGGGGGCGATCGGATATGTGAATCAGTCTTTTATCAAAGGAAATGTTGTTGCCGCTGCACTTGAAAATAAATCAGGTGAGTTTTTAAAGCCTTCTGTTGAGTCTGGAGCGATTTCATTAAACAGCATCCAACTTGATCAATATCTTGCTGGTACAAATCCAAACCCAACCAATAAAGGTGCCTATCCAATCGCGACCCTCACATGGGTATTGGCCTATGAAACAGGCAACGGCGATAAAACATCGGCTATTAAAGATGTACTGAATTACATGTTGTCTGATGGTTCCCAAGACAAGGCGCCTTCCCTTGGATTTGTTCCTCTAAAGGGGGATATCTTGAAGGCTTCTAAAGCTGCTGTTAATAAGATTGAAAAATAATTGGTTTCAAAGAAAGGTGTGAAAAAGCTTTCTTTATTTCACTATTGATTTCTTCAGGTTTCGAAGTCTTTGGTTGACGCTTGCTGATTTTTTGAGCTGGCTAAAAACTGATAGGAGCGCTGGGTTGTTTGATTAGCCAAATAAAAAGCCACCCCCATTGCTGGTAGGTGGCTTCTTGTTGAGGTTTGGACGGTCGATTCAAAAATCGGAGCGGCGGGATTTGAACCCACGACCCCTACTACCCCAAAGTAGTGCGCTACCAAGCTGCGCCACGCCCCGTCAAATCAAAGTTATCACAGTGCATTCCGGCGTCTGAGTCTGCGCAGGAGCCGTGAGTTCAGTCGAGTGCGGGTGTCCATGGCGTAGTGCAGAAGACGCATCTCGCGCGCCAAGTTGCGCATCTCGCTGAGGTTCATTGAAGCCAATCGAAGTTCAGGCAACGTCCGCCAGGCCCGAGCTCGCATCGGTAGCGAATCGACCCCATTGATTTGCCCAAAGTTGATGGTCCCGTCGGCGATCCACTCAGGAATCAGCACAACCAGAACAGCAATGAGTCCGTACAGCTCAACCAATCCCCTCGGAAGTGGATGCAGGCGCCGTTGCTCTGAATGATCAGGTCGTTGCGCACTCACTGGGTTGTTCGAGGCGCTCTAGTTATTCCACGATGGCATCGCTGCATCAATTTGCCCCCCGATTGATTCAGATGGCCAACGACTTTGTCGGTTGGTCGGGTTGGTCTCGCCAGAGCAAACCAGGCTCTCGCTCTTGTTCTGGCTTCACAGTCAGTAGAACCAAACCAATCACCACAACCAAGGTGAGTGCAATGGCAGCCAAAGTTTGACGATCGGACAATTGATTTGGCAAGTGTTCTGTCAATGGAGCGAAATTGGGCTGTTGTCGCCGCGAAGAACGCAGTGCTGAATGCTCCAGTCGTAGTTGTCCCACACCTTGTTTGGGAGTTTGTAGGCAGCGCCAGAAAAATCCGCCAGCAATGCCTGCGTCGGCATCGCTGAGCAGTAGGGGCGGCTGCCAGGCTTGGCGAGGTACTGCTGGTGGTATTCCTCGGCAAAGAAAAACTGTTGATCCGCCAAGATTTCGGTGGTGATCGCTCCGAAACCGCGCTGGTTCAATTCAACTTGGTAGGCCTCTTTACTCGCATTGGCGAGGAGCAATTGCTGCTCAGTTGTGGTGTAGATCGCTGAGCGGTATTGGCTGCCTGTGTCATTGCCTTGGCGATTCCCTTGGGTTGGGTCATGGCATTCCCAAAACAATTTCAGGAGATCGCTGAAATCGATCGCTGGGCTGCTCCAAACCACCCGAACAACTTCCGTGTGGCCAGTGCGTCCTGAACACACCTGGTTGTAGGAGGGATTTTCAACGTTTCCGCCGGCATAGCCCACAGCCGTACTAACCACACCTGGTAAGCGCCAAAAACCCTTTTCGGCGCCCCAAAAACATCCGCAGGCAAACACCGCTTCCTCTTGGTCGTCCAACAGTGGAGCCCGAAGAGGTGTCCCCAACACGGCATGGACCGAAGCATTTTTTTGCTCGTCACTGCCGCCGGGAGACAGCCAGGAAGGAAGCATGGTGAATCGGTTGTGGACCCGAGCCTAAGCAGCCTCTTCTTTTTCGGTGACTGGCTCCAGCTGAATGTGGTTCAGCAGGGTGGTCACAAAGGCAAACAGTAAAAAAGGAAGGCTGAGCACAAGGATCAAACCAACGCCCACCAGGGCAAATAGGGGACGTGATGACCCCATTAGCGCCAATCCAGCAGCAAGGCTGACAAAGATCACCACCATCCATGCCAAAACTTGGCCGTAGATATCTCCGAAGGAGAGCGTGCAGCGCATCGCGAGGGGGGATCCGGCTGTCATCACATTCAGTCGCCTTTCATTAGCTAAGCCCCGAACGGCGTATTTGGCCGGCCCGTGTCCTACTTCTTTAAGAAGCCATCGCGTCGAGCTCTTCCACCGCTTGCTCTCGTTCCCACAGACGGCGATAAACGCCAGCAACCTGAATCAGTTGATTGTGATGCCCTTGTTGAACGATTTGACCGTTGTCCATCACCAGAATCCGATCGCAAGCAGCAGCTGCTGAGAGTTGGTGGCTGATCATCACAATCGTTCGCCCATCTTGCGCACGTATGGAGTCGAGAATCGCTGCGGCCGTGTTGTTATCCACGCTGGCGAGGGCATCATCCAGCACCAGAACTGGGGCATCCACCAGGAGCGCGCGACCGAGGGCCGTGCGCTGGCGTTGCCCTCCACTCAACGTGATTCCCCGTTCTCCCACGATCGTCTCGTAACCATCGGGGAAGCCTTTGATGTCGTCGGCTAATCGGGCTTGGGTTGCTGCCGTTTCCACTTGAGTCGTGTCGGCCTCCGGCTCCCCGTAACGGAGGTTGTCCGCCAGGGTGCTCGTGAACAGAAATCCCTCCTGGGGAACGATGCCCACGTCGTGGCGAAGCTCCTGTAGGGCGAGATCGGTGATGTCGACTCCATCGAGGAAGAGTTCTCCTTCCGCCACAGGCACCATCCGTCCGAAGGCCCTGGCCAGGGTTGTCTTCCCACAGCCAACGGCGCCAACAACGGCCACCAACTCGCCTGGTTCGATCGTGAACGTCAGTCCGTTGAGGGTGTCGCGATCAGCCCCCTCGTAGCGAACTTTGAGATTGTGAGCTTCGAACCGTCCGCGGGGCTGATGCTCCTGCTTGGTAATGGAGGTTGTGGAGGGTCGGTCCTGGATGGCTGGTTCGCGTTGGAGAAGTTCTTCCACACGCTCAAGACTCACTTGACCGGTTTGAAAGGTGTTGAGCGTGAATCCCAACAGCGCCGTGGGGAAGACCAATTGCTCGACGTAAATAATCAGAGCAACCAGTCCGCCGATGCTGAGCGTTCCTGCTTCGAGTTGGCCGCTACCGATGGCGAGGAGTAGCAGCAGCGAAATCGAAGAAATTCCCTCTAAAAGAGGAAACAGCGTGCTGCGGGTTCGTGCGAGGCGGATCGCACTGTCGCGATAGCGCCGGTTTCGCCCTGAAAAAGCATCCTGTTCGGATGCTTCTTGTCCATAAATTTTGATCGCACCGATCCCGGACAAATCCTCCTGAATCAGGTTGCTTAACCCTGCGAGTTCCTCTTGTTGAGCCCGCTGTTGGCGCATCATTCGACCACCAAACAACCGCACCGTGCCCAGCATCAGGGGGTAAAGCCCAACAGCTGCCAGGGTGAGTTTTGGATCAATCGCCAGCATCGCCGGCAAGGTCATGGCGTAAGCCAGCAGCGTGTTGGTGAGGCTGAGAATCGCGAACCCCAGCAAGCGGCGGATATTTTCCACATCGCTAGTGGCCCGGCTGATCACTTCACCGCTACCGGTGGTTTGAACCCAGTTCGGCTCCTGCCGCAACATGTGTTGAAACAAACGTTGTCGTAGATCCACTTCCACCTGGCGTCCGATCCCAAACACCAGCTGGCGTGAGATCAAGCGAATCACCGCCATCGTCGTGGTGAGCACCACGATCCAGCCCGCTTGCCGGAGGATCCCTGTGTATGAAAACCCTTGCTGTAACTCGTCGACGACATTTCGAACCTCAAGCGGAATGGTGACCCTGAGGAAATTGACGAGAACCAGCGCGATGGCTCCGATCACCACCGTTTTTCGATGGGGACGTAAATAACGGCCGATCAGATCAAGACGGAATGCGGCCATGCGTAGGTCCGTTTGGTTGATCAACCTAGGCATTTGCCCAAGCAACCCTGGCAAGCCCCTGGTGGATTGGTAATAGTGGAGAAGTCCCCATCACCTGGCCCGGCGTGCATCGCACCCGGGTTTTTTTCTGGCTGTCATGGCTGCAGTGCCCTCCACGATTTCTTGGCCCCAACGTCTCGAGCAGCTATTGCAGGGGCAGGATCTTTCGGCCTCTGAAGCATCGTCTTTGATGCAAGCGTGGCTGGCGGAGGAGTTGTCTCCTGTTCAAACGGGTGCCTTCCTTGCCGGGTTGCGTGCCAAAGGGATGGTGGCTGATGAACTGGCCGCGATGGCCTCAGTGCTGCGTGGGGCTTGTCCGCTGCCCTGTGATCGCCCAAATTTGGCAATGGTGGATACCTGTGGCACGGGAGGAGACGGGGCTGACACCTTCAACATTTCCACAGCCGTGGCTTTCACCGCTGCCGCCCTCGGGGTGAATGTGGCCAAACATGGCAATCGCAGTGCGAGCGGCAAGGTGGGCTCTGCAGATGTGTTGGAAGGCTTAGGCCTCAACCTCAAAGCCCCGCTTGCCTCCGTTGTGGAGGCCATCTCCACAACGGGAGTCACCTTTTTATTTGCTCCGGCATGGCATCCAGCTCTGGTGAACCTGGCTCCCTTGCGTCGCAGTCTTGGCGTTCGCACTGTGTTCAACCTGCTGGGCCCTCTGGTGAATCCTCTTCAACCTCAGGCCCAGGTGCTTGGGGTAGCCCGAGCTGATTTGCTCGATCCGATGGCTGGAGCCCTCGACCAACTGGGGTTAGACCGCGCCGTAGTCGTGCATGGCGCTGGCGGTTTGGACGAAGCCTCCCTGGCAGGAGCGAACGAATTACGCATGGTCGAAGCAGGAAAACCGATTGCGACACGCTTTGTCTCTCCAGACGACTTAGGGCTGGCTGCTGCACCGCTCGAGGCATTACGGGGTGGCGATTTGGCAGACAACCAGCGGATTCTTGAAAACGTCTTAAAGGGTGAGGCAACTCCTGCCCAGATTGATGTTGTGGCTTTCAACACGGCCTTGGTTCTCTGGGTGGCTGGTGTGGAACTCGATCTGAAAGCAGCCGCTCGACGGGCGTCAGACACACTCCGCGACGGTCTGCCTTGGCAAAAACTTCAGGACCTGCAACGGGCCTTGTCCCATGGAAATGGACAATGAATGGCAGATGAGTTTGTCTGCGGTCCAAATGCCTGATTCCCCATCCGGCGAAGCGCACCTCGTACTCGCCGATGGCACTGTCCTGAGCGGTGTGGGTTTTGGACACCGCGGTACAGCGGTTGGAGAGGTTGTTTTTAATACAGGGATGACTGGCTATCAGGAGGTCTTGACCGATCCCTCCTATGAAGGTCAGTTAGTGACTTTCACCTATCCCGAGCTTGGGAATACCGGTGTGAATGCCGATGATCAGGAGGCTGACTCTCCCCATGCTCGTGGGGTCATCGCTCGGCAGTTGGCACCCAAATTCAGCAATTGGCGCAGCCAGGATTCCCTTGAATCTTGGATGGATGCCCATCAATTGGTGGGCATTTGCGGCGTCGATACGCGCGCCCTCGTTCGCCATCTCCGTGATTGCGGTGCGATGAACGGTGTGATTTGTAGTGATGGCCGCAGTCCGGCTGCTCTGCTCGAAGAGCTGCGGACCGCTCCTTCGATGGAGGGATTGAATCTGGCAAGTCGTGTTTCGACGAAAGAGTCCTATCGCTGGACCAATGCTTGTCGCGTCGACTTTGATCAGCGCCTACACAACAACCCCAGTCGACCGTTCCACGTGGTGGCGATCGACTTTGGAATCAAGCGCGCCATTTTGGATCGTCTTGTGGCCCATGGTTGTGAGGTCACGGTTCTGCCGGTGGATAGCGATCTCACCACGGTTCGCTCCCATCAGCCTGATGGTGTTTTTCTCTCCAATGGTCCTGGTGATCCGGCCGCTGTAACCCAGGGCATTGCATTGGCCAAGGATCTTCTTCAGGAACAAAATCTTCCGCTGTTTGGAATCTGCCTTGGGCACCAGATTCTTGGTTTGGCCTTGGGGGGGTCCACCTTCAAGCTCGCCTATGGCCATCGCGGCTTGAATCATCCCTGCGGGACCACTGGACAGGTGGAGATCACAAGCCAAAACCACGGATTCGCTTTGGACGCGAATTCCCTTGCATCAGATCAGATCGAGGTCACCCATTTCAATCTCAACGATCGAACCGTTGCGGCCATCGCCCACCGTGAGAAACCCATCTTTGGTGTTCAGTACCACCCAGAGGCAAGTCCTGGTCCCCACGATGCGGACCATCACTTTTCCCGTTTCGTGGCCTTGATGACTGAACGGCGCACGGTGGGTGGTTGATCACTGAAACCATCCCTACAATTCGTGCCGAATGCCCGAGGGGCCTGAACCCATCAGCGAGCTTCAACGACTCACCGTTTCACTGCGAGGCGGGTTTGAACAAAAGGATCGATGTCTGGTGTTTCATTTCACTGGGCAACTTGATGCGTATTCCGAAAAACAGTTTTCCGAATACGCATCCGATGTGTTGAAAGCCAACAAACTTCCGGCGTTGTTCGATCTGAGCAAGATCGACTTTGTCGATTCGTCTGGCTTGGGTGCCCTTGTTCAGCTTGCAAAGCAGTGCACCGATGCCAAGCGGGCCTTTCAGCTTGTGGGCAATACGCGGGTAGCGCAAACCATCAAATTGGTGCGACTCGAGGAGTTTTTACACCTGGTGAATGACGTGCCGACAGCTCTCAGTAACTTGTCGGCTTGAACGATTGGATTCGAGCCCAGGTTGGCCGTGGTGGTGCCGACAAGTTGGGGCCGCTTCAGTTGGCTTGGATCGGTGATGCGGTTTGGGAGCTTCACCAGCGTCTTCGTCTGGGGGCACGTCCAGGACGATCCGATGCGCTGCATAAGGCTGTCGTGGCAGAGGTTCGTGCTGATGCGCAGTCGAACCTTTTGGCGTGGCTTGAACAGCAAGGTTTGCTCCACGCGGAGGAGCTCGATCTGGTCCGACGGGGTCGCAACAGTGCCGGGCGCGGTCCTCGGCGAGCTGATGCGGCTGTGTATGCAAGGGCCACAGGGTTTGAGACAATGGTGGGCTGGCTGTTTCTGAACAATCCAGTCCGGCTGGCTGAGCTCCTCGATCAACTGGAGATGGCCGGATCCAATTCGATAACCCCGCCCCCAACTCCATGAGCCCTCGCTTTGAACGTCGTTCCGGCGGCCCCTCCCGCGATGGTCGCCAGGGAGGGGCTAACGGTGGTCGCTCGTCTGGAGGACGCCCGCCTTCGTCAGGAGGACGCCCGCCGTCATCTGGTTATTCCAACCGGGATTCCGACAGCAGATCGCCGCGGGGATATGACGATCGCCGACCGTCGAGGGAGCGCCCGAGCGGTGATCGCCCATACGGGAATCGACCATCCGCCAGCCGTTCATCGAATGAGCGGTTTACGAACGACCGTTTTTCTCGCGATCGCGGCTCCTCTGATCGGTCCTTCAGCGACCGCGCATCGAGTGACCGCTCTTCAACTGATCGCTACTCAGCAAACCGCTCATCGGGTGATCGGTTTTCGAAGGATCGCTTCTCCAGTAACCGTTCGCCCAGCAATCGTTTCCCGAGAGAGCGACCCTCTAGTAACGGTCCATCAGGCGACCGTCCTTATGGACGCCGGGATGGCTCTGCATCGCGTTCCTATGGCCAGAGAGGGCAGGAGGGATCGCGTCCCTATGCACGCCGCGATGACCGCAGAGATGACCGCCGCGATGACCGTCGCGATGATCGTGCTCCGCGCTTTTCAGGACGCCCTGATGACGATGGCAAGCGTTCCTATGAGCGCCGTGATGACCAGGGCACGCGTTCTTCAGCTCCAAATCGGTTCCGTTCGGATCGCCCGGCCCAAGGACGCTTCCGAGATCGCTCTGAACGATCACCAGATCGATACCGTTCCGGTGATGAGCGTCGCCAGTCGTCCCCAAGGCCCCGCTTTGGCGACTCGGGTCCCCGCTCCCAGCGTCCCAATTTGCAGCCCGAGGCTGAAGCCTCGACGCCGCCCGCAGATGATTTGATTTGGGGGCGCCACGCTTCCCAGGCCGCCCTGGAATCAGGCCGCCCGATCCACAGGATCTGGTGCACGCCAGAGATGCGCAGTGCTCCGAAATTTCTTCAATTGCTTCGTGAAGCCAAAACCTCGGGTGTCCTGGTGGAAGAGGTCACCTGGGCACGTCTTGCGCAAGTCACAGGTGGCTCTGTTCACCAGGGCATTGCGCTCCAGACCGCCGCTGCAGACACCTTGGATCTCAGTGCCCTCATCGAGGGTTGCTCCGAGCTTGGTGAGCCCCCCTTATTGCTTGCCCTCGATGGGATTACGGACCCCCACAACCTTGGTGCCGTCGTCCGGTCTGCCGAGGCGATGGGGGCCCATGGTCTTGTTTTGCCACAACGTCGGAGTGCAGGCTTAACGGGCTCTGCCGCCAAAGTGGCTGCGGGTGCGATGGAGCACCTACCTGTTGCGCGTGTCGTCAATCTCAATCGCTCCCTCGAGAAGCTCAAGGATTCGGGCTACAGGGTGATCGGCCTCGCCGCCGAGGGCGACGTCACGCTTATGGATGTGGATCTAGAGGGTCCGCTCGTGTTGGTGACGGGTTCGGAAGACCAGGGTCTGTCGTTGCTGACGCGGCGCCACTGCGACCAATTGGTGCGAATTCCCCTGCGTGGCATCACCCCCAGCCTGAATGCCTCAGTGGCAACCGCACTGTGTGTCTACGAGGTGGCTCGCCGCAACTGGATGAAAGACATTCATGGTCAGGCTCCATCACCGCCGATTGTGCGTCCCCAGATGAAAACGCAAGAGGTGTCTCCCCCAGCCCCTCCTCTGTCTGAACCGCCTGTGGGTGAAACGTCGAACACTGATCCGTCGAACACTGATTCATCGAACACGGAAGTATCAGCATCTGACCACGCAAGCGAAGACAACGCATCGCTCCATCAACAGCTGTCTGATTCGCCGGGTTCTGACCAGTCAGATTTGATGAAAACGGAGTCTCCTCAAGCGGATTCCAGCCCCCCTGCACCCACGATTGAGCTTGAATTATCTGGCTCTAAACCTGAACCAGACCTTCAGTTCGATCAGAGCATCAAGCTTTCCCCATAACTGATGAGCTCATTGGCCTCTTCACAGGTCAAAATGGCCTTACTCACCTTTGCCCCAATGAGCCCACTGATCCGGCCACTGCGAAGCCTCGCCAATGGCCTCGGTGTTGCTTGGTGGGCACGGATCCAAACATCTGGGCCAGATGTCACCTACTGGTTCGGTCCATTCATCACCAAATCAGGCTTGGAGTCACAGTTATCCACCTTCTTGGACGACATCAATTCCGAGCATCCCCAGTCCATCAGCCATTCGTTGCTGCGCACGCGAAGGGGTGAACCCTTAACCATCACCAGTGAGGGGTGACAGACGGCTGATAGCGTCGGCCCTGCAATGGATCGCAAGACCATGACGATCAGCGCGTGGCGTCAGCAACTGCAGAACGGTGATATTTCATCCCGTGAGCTTGTTGATCAGCACATCGAAAGGCTGGAAACTGCTGAACCGTCCCTCAGTGTTTACAACGAGATCACGGTTGAGCGAGCTCGGGCCGATGCGGATCGCATCGATGCTGCCCGTGCTGCCGGTGAATCGCTGGGTCCACTAGCCGGCTTGCCGCTGGCGATCAAGGACAACCTCTGCACGCGAGGTGTGCGAACCACCTGTTCAAGCCGAATGCTTGAACATTTCGTTCCGCCCTATGAGTCCACCGCTACGGAGCGTCTGTGGCAGGCCGGAGGGGTTCTGGTTGGTAAAACCAACCTCGATGAATTCGCGATGGGTGGCTCGACTGAAACCTCGGCGTTTGGTGCAACGCACAACCCTTGGAATCTCGACCACGTCCCAGGCGGTAGCTCTGGTGGCAGTGCGGCGGCGGTTGCCTCCGGCAGTTGTATTGCATCGCTGGGTTCTGATACCGGCGGATCGATCCGTCAGCCAGCGTCCTTCTGCGGTGTTGTTGGCTTGAAACCCACCTATGGCCGGGTGAGTCGTTGGGGCCTGGTGGCGTTTGCGAGCTCCCTCGATCAAGTGGGTCCTTTTGCAACCTCCGTGGCCGATGCGGCTGAGCTGTTACAGGTGATTGCTGGGCCCGATCCGCGCGATTCAACCTGTCTGAACGTTGAGGTTCCCGACTATTCAGCCGGTCTGAACCAGTCGATCAAGGGGCTGAAGGTAGGGGTGATCAAGGAATGCTTTGACGCCAAGGGGCTGGATGGCGAAGTCAACGCATCTGTGCGGGCCGCAGCCGCGCAGCTTGAGGCCCTTGGCGCTGAATTGGTTGAGGTGAGTTGCCCTCGGTTTAACGACGGCATCGCCACGTATTACGTGATCGCTCCTTCAGAGGCATCGGCCAATTTGGCTCGTTACGACGGCGTGAAGTACGGCTTCCGGGCTGCGGATGCGGAGAGTTTGGCAACGATGACGTCGAGCAGTCGGGCTGAAGGCTTTGGTGAAGAGGTCCAACGGCGGATCTTGATCGGTACCTATGCCCTGTCCGCTGGATATGTCGATGCGTACTACAAGAAAGCCCAGCAGGTGCGCACGTTGATCCGCCGCGATTTTGATGCCGCGTTCCAATCGGTTGATGTGCTGCTCACCCCTACGGCGCCCTCTCCCGCCTTCAAGGCTGGGGCCCACAAAGATGATCCTTTGGCGATGTATCTGGCGGATCTCCTAACGATCCCAGTCAATTTGGCTGGTTTGCCTGCGATCAGTGTTCCCTGCGGTTTTAGTCAAACGGGGCTGCCCATCGGTGTGCAGTTGATTGGCAATGTGCTCGATGAGGCGCGTTTGCTCCAGGTTGCCCACCAATACGAACAAGCGGCTGATGTGTTGTCCCAACGCCCGAAGGCACCATTGGTGCCTTAAAAAGCGCCAGATGTGGTGGTTGGTAGTGCAGCGATACGCTTGATCTTGCGTTGGGCTCTAATCTGGGTCCATGGCATTTGTTCCCCTCCACAACCACAGCGATTACAGCCTGCTTGACGGGGCCTCGCAGTTGCCGTCGATGGTGGAAAGGGCGAAGGAGCTGGGCATGCCCGCTATTGCGCTCACCGATCACGGTGTGATGTATGGCGCGATCGAGCTGCTCAAGCTTTGTAAGGGAACCGACCTAAAGCCAATTATTGGCAACGAGATGTATGTCATCAATGGTTCGATTGATGATCCTCAGCCGAAAAAAGAGAAGCGATATCACCTCGTTGTGTTGGCAAAGAATGCCATCGGGTATCGCAATCTGGTGAAGCTCACCAGCATTAGTCATCTGCGTGGCATGCGGGGCCGTGGAATCTTTTCCCGGGCATGTGTCGATAAAGATTTACTCCAGCGTCACAGCGAAGGCCTCATCATTGCCACGGCTTGTCTCGGAGGAGAGATTCCCCAAGCGATTTTGAGAGGTCGTCCTGAAGTTGCCCGCGATGTTGCCCGCTGGTATCAAGACGTTTTCGGAGAAGATTTTTATCTAGAAATCCAAGACCACGGATCTCCTGAAGACCGAATTGTCAATTCCGAAATCGTCAAGATTGCCGAGGAACTCGATATTCAATTGGTGGCGACAAATGATGCCCACTACCTCACGAAACAGGATGTGGAGGCGCACGATGCGCTCCTATGCGTACTAACCGGAAAGTTAATTAGCGATGAAAAACGGCTTCGCTACACCGGTACGGAATATATCAAGACAGAAGAAGAGATGGGCCGTTTATTTACGGATCATCTAGACCCTGATGTTGTCCAAAAGGCCATAACGAACACCGCCAAGGTGGCGGAGAAAGTTGAGGACTACGACATCCTCGGTAAGTACCAAATGCCTCGCTTCCCCATTCCCGATGGGCACACGGCAGTGACCTATCTCCGTGAGGTGACGCTGCAGGGGTTGCGTGACCGACTGGAGCTCAAGTCCGACGATCCAATCGCTGAAAACTATGCCGACCGGATGAGCCATGAGCTTGAAATCATGGAACAGATGGGCTTCCCCACCTACTTCCTCGTGGTTTGGGATTACATCCGTTTTGCGCGAGAGCAGAACATCCCAGTGGGGCCTGGTCGGGGGTCTGCGGCGGGCTCCTTGGTGGCCTACGCCCTAGGGATCACCAACATCGACCCGGTGAGCAATGGCTTGCTGTTTGAACGATTCCTCAATCCAGAACGGAAGTCGATGCCTGACATCGACACCGATTTTTGTATCGAGCGTCGCTGTGAAGTCATCGATTACGTCACTGAACGCTACGGGGACGACAAAGTTGCCCAGATCATCACGTTCAACCGGATGACATCCAAGGCCGTCCTCAAGGATGTGGCCCGCGTGCTTGATATTCCCTATGGAGATGCCGACCGCCTCGCCAAGTTGATCCCTGTTGTGCGGGGTAAACCGGCCAAATTGAAGGCCATGATCGGAGATGAGTCACCCAATCCCGAGTTCCGTGAGAAATACCAGGGCGACCCTGTGGTGAAACGCTGGGTTGATATGGCCATGCGGATCGAAGGCACCAACAAAACCTTTGGTGTTCATGCGGCCGGTGTTGTGATTGCTGCTGATCCCCTTGATCAACTCGTGCCCCTCCAGCGCAACAACGATGGTCAGGTCATTACTCAATACTTCATGGAAGATGTTGAGTCGATGGGTTTGCTCAAGATGGATTTTCTTGGGCTGAAAAACCTCACAATGATCGACAAGACTCTGGAACTTGTTGAAGTTAGTAGTGGTACACGCATCGACCCCGACAAGCTTCCGCCCCAGGATGCCGATACATTTGCGTTGCTCGCTCGTGGTGATTTAGAGGGAATTTTTCAACTTGAATCGAGTGGCATGCGTCAGATCGTTCGAGATCTGAAGCCCTCCTCCCTTGAGGATATTTCATCGATTTTGGCCCTCTATCGGCCTGGCCCACTCGATGCCGGTTTGATTCCAAAATTTATTAATCGAAAGCATGGCCGCGAGGCGATTGATTTCGCCCACGAGATCCTTGAGCCGATTCTGAGTGAAACCTACGGAATCATGGTTTATCAGGAACAGATCATGCGGATCGCGCAGGATCTAGCGGGTTATTCCTTAGGTCAAGCTGATCTTCTGCGTCGGGCGATGGGTAAAAAGAAGGTATCGGAGATGCAAAAACACCGCGGCATATTTGTCGAGGGTGCGAAGAAGCGTGGCGTCGATGTGAAAGTTTCCGATGAACTCTTTGATCAGATGGTTCTCTTTGCTGAGTACTGCTTCAACAAGAGCCATTCCACTGCCTATGGCGCGGTGACCTATCAAACGGCATACCTCAAGGCCCACTACCCAGTGGCCTACATGGCGGCTCTGCTCACGGTGAATGCTGGCGCTGCCGACAAGGTGCAGCGCTACATCTCCAATTGCAATGCCATGGGGATTGAGGTGATGCCTCCAGATTTGAATGCCTCACTTATCGACTTCACTCCCAATGGCGATCGAATTTTGTTCGGCTTGTCGGCGGTTCGAAATCTTGGGGATGGTGCGATCCGGCGTTTGATCGAATCCCGTGAAAATGATGGTCCGTTCCGCTCCTTGGCAGATCTGTGTGATCGCCTGCCATCCAGCGTCTTGAATCGCCGTGGCTTGGAATCCTTAATCCATTGCGGAGCAATGGATGCCATGGATCCGAATGCCAACCGGGCGCAGTTGATGGCAGATCTTGATCTGCTTTTGGATTGGGCCTCCTCTCGAGCAAAGGATCGAGATAGTGGCCAGGGAAATCTCTTCGACCTTATGGCTGCCCCTGCGGAGGACGATGGTCCGACGGATCTCAGCATGGCTCCGAAGGCGGCGCCAGTTCCGGACTACCCCCCCTCTGAAAAGCTCAGATTGGAGAAAGATCTTGTTGGTTTTTATCTTTCAGATCATCCACTGAAACAGCTCACTCCTTCATCGCGTTTGTTGGCACCCATTGGCTTGGGTTCCTTAGAGGAGCAGCCGGATAAAGCCAAGGTTAGTGCGATCACGATGATCACTGAATTGCGTCAAGTAACCACGCGAAAAGGCGATCGAATGGCCATTTTGCAACTTGAAGATCTCACCGGTAGCTGTGAAGCGGTTGTGTTCCCCAAGAGTTATGCCCGATTGGCCGACCATCTGATGGCAGAAGCTCGCTTGCTCGTGTGGGCTGGCGTCGATCGACGCGATGAACGCGTTCAGTTGATCATTGACGACTGTCGCGCCATTGATGACCTCACATTGCTCCTTGTTCAGCTTCCCTCTGATCAGGCCAATGACATCGCTATCCAACACAAATTACGTGAATGTTTGACGCAACATCGTCCTGAGCGCGATGAGTTAGGCGTGAAAGTTCCAGTAGTGGCTGAGGTTTGTCTTGGAGACTCGGTCCGTTATGTGCGGCTTGGTGCACAATTCTGTGTTCGAGATCCCATCGCTGCTGTGCAAGCGTTGAATGATCAGTCGTTTACAGCGCGTTGTAGTGATCGGCTTGTGTTGGGCTGATTGCTAACGTTACGAGCTAAGTTTGCTGCAAGCGAAATATCCCTGCAAAAATAGTATTTTTTAACCATTGCTGGGGGTAGTTAAAATTAAATCTTTTGGAATTGTGTATTGAACTGTTCTTGCGATAATCGATTTGTGCGGTTCGGCAGAGACTTTCCCCCCTCTGATTTCGTCGCTTTATTGATCTTTTGAGTTTGCCTTTGTTTGCTTTTGCGCCCGAATCGATTCACGCATGCGTTGAACGTTTGGCTTGAAATTTTCGAATCCCAGAAGAGTTCCAGGTTCCTTGTCCCAGCTGGCCGTTAGAACCCCCACGCTCAAGCCAACCAAACCAAGAACAAAGAAAAAACCTGATCCAACCAACGTTGCTCCGGGCGGTATCTCGGCAAGATCTCGTGTCACAACGAAATAGCTGGCAACAAAGACGCCCATACCCGCAAGGGACGGCAATCCTGTGAACACGGCGACGCGACGGGCCATGCGGTCTGCGACGTAACGGGGAATGGCTTCTTGCTTCGTCCCAGCGGGTTCTTTTGCCGCTTTCCCTGAGCCTTTTGGCTCAAAGGGAAGCGGGCTGCGTTGCTCAGCCATGAGGAATCCCGATCAGCCGCGGATGCCCAGCTTGGAAATGGTCTCGCTGTAGCGCTGCTCGCTCTTGCTGCGCATGTAGTTGAGCAGACGCTTGCGGCGTCCAATCATCTTCAGCAGTCCCTGACGGGATGAGAAGTCGTGGATGTTGTTCTGAAGATGGCCGCTGAGGCGATTAATGCGCTCACTCAACATGGCCACCTGAACCTCAGCGGAGCCGGTGTCGGTGCCGTGGGTCTGATGGGTGTTGATCAGCTGTTGCTTTTCGGTGGTATCAAGCGACATGCGCGGGGGGCGGCCCTGTCATTACAAAAATGCATCCTACCGACTGATGGCCCCCTTTTCGTCGCGAAGTCCCCGATTAAGCGGATTCCCTGCTCAGCCATTGAAGACAGCTCCGTAGCCAACCGTCTTGATCGGTGCCTGAGGGCGGCACACCACTGGCTCCATCGGCAATAGCGCGTATGGCGCGGCGAATTTCGAGTTCGTCGTAGCCCAGGCTGATCAGCGTTGCCTCAACGTCCTCTCCCGCTTCGGGGATTTGCTCGGATGCCAGTCCCTCCACGAGGGATGGTTGGGGCTCGAGTCCGCCGAATGCCGCGATCGGGGTGCGCAGGTCGACGGCGAGACGCTCGGCCGTGCGTTTGCCGATGCCCTGGGCTTGGCAAAGCCGTTTGAGGTCTCCACCGCTAATCGCTGCGACCAATTCTTGTGGCTTGCATTCATGGAGAAGGGCTAAACCGGCTTGGGGCCCAACGCCATTGACGCCGATCAGAAGGCGAAACAGGTCCCGTTCTTGGCGAGAGGGGAAGCCAAATAAACTGCTGCCATCCTCCCGTTGCACTTGGTGGATCCAAAGGGTGAGTTCACTGTCAGGCTGGAGTTGTTTTTGATGGCGTGAGGTGAGTTGCACCTCATAGCCCACCCCCGCACACACCAGCAGCACTCCGCTGCGATTCCCCTGGGTCCAGCACTCCATGTGCCGTCCTTGCAGCCAGCCGATCATGGAGAAACGAATCAACCGCGTCATGTTGCCGCAGCTGTCTCCGTCTGTCCCGTCTCGAACCCATCTTGGCAATGGCCTTTGGCGCTTCTTCGCCCATGGGCTGTGCGTGCTTGTGCTGCTTTTGACGTTGACGGCTTGCAGCGGATCTCAGCCCCCCAGGGCTTTATTGAATGAAGCGCTCTCCTTACAGATTCAACTCACCCAAACGGCAATTTCAAAATCTTTGAATCTTCCGTCAATTTCGCTGGCCCCCAATGTCAGCCGTGTGCGCGTTGAGGAGCAAGAAGCCCTCAATCTTGGGGAGCAGAAGGGGCTTCGGGTGTCTGGCCGGTTTGATTGGCAGCTGCCAGGCGATCGCGTGCAGGTGGATAGTCCGTTTGAGGTTTACCTGCAGCGAGGTGAGCGTGGTGAGAGCTGGCGGCTGGCACGACCGAATGGACCAGACCAGGATCAACAGTCTTGGTTGCTGTATCCGCTAGGTCAGAGCAAGGCGTAGCGCCCATCGATTCAATGTTGGCTGCTTTGAATCGAGCTGTGTTTCGCTCTTTGGTTGAGATCGACCCGGATTGCTCGATCATCTGATTGATCAAGCATTTTTTGTTTGATTTATTTATTGGTCTGGATACGTCGATCCTTCATCCTGCAATTCTCAAGTTGTGAGGTCTACAAATATCTGAAAGGACAATCTTCGATATTGCCCTTGATACAAGCCTTCAAGTTGGTTGATTATTTTTTGCAGATAGGCTGATCATTGTTGCGATTAAAACGAGTCCTCCCCCGCCAATTTGCCAAAGGCTGATCGATTCAGAAAACCACAACCAACCCCAGCTCGCGGCAAAAACTACCTGGATGTAGTTGATCGATGTGGCCCTTGCTGCGGGGAGGCGACGCAGCCCATCCGTCACCCAGATTTGGCCTAACTGCGTGAACACGCCAATGCCCAGAAGCCATATCCACTCCATTCCCATTGGCCAAACCCCTGTTCCGATTACCCAGGGGAGGGTGATCGGAACAGAAATGAGTGGGAAATACAAAATGATCACCAGGGGGTGTTCGGTGGCCGATAACCGGCGCACACTCACATAAGCCAAGGCTGTGAATAGCGCACCCAAAATGCCGATGAGAGCTGGTATCAGCGGCAACGCTTGAACGTCACCGGTCAACCAGTCCGGTTGAACCACAAACGTGATGCCAACCCAGCCCATCAACACCGCAAGAACAATCCTTTTGCGCAGGGATTCGCCGAGCAAAAACAGGGCGGCGAGGGCGGTGAACGTTGGGTAGGTGTATTGCAACACCGTTGCAGCGGCGAGGGGCAGTTTTTCGATGGCCTGAAAAAAGCACAGCAACGCAATGCTCCCTGCGATCCCTCTTGCGAAGAGCAGCCCTCGGGCTTTGGCTGTGCCCCATGGCTTAACCCCCGCCAATCGCAAGCCCATCCCGGTGAGAGCCAGGCTGACGATCGCGCGAACGAGCACGATTTCAGTGACGGGGATTCGGCCATTCAGTTGCTTGACGCAGACGGTCATCAGACTGAAGGCAAGCGAACTGAGAATCAGGGAGCGGCTGCCTTTTGCCTGCTCACTGGCCCACCAAGGGGAGGCCGTCTGGTGGTCAGGCATCGGTTTCAGAATCGCGGGGTAGACGGTGTCCTGCGACTTCGCAGAATGGTGTGATGGTCAACGCCCGCTTACATCCACGAACGATCGAGGCCGTGAAGGAGCGGGCCGACATCGTTGACGTGGTTGGTGAGCACGTTGTTCTGAAGAAAAAGGGACGCGAGTTCGTCGGCATCTGCCCTTTCCATGACGACAGCAAACCGTCGATGACGGTGTCTCCCGCTAAACAGTTCTACTACTGCTTCTCCTGCGGGGCCGGGGGTAACTCCATCAAGTTTTTGATGGAGTTTCAGCGTCAGAGCTTCAGCGATGTGGTGCTGGATCTGGCGCGCCGCTACCAGCTACCGATTGAGACGGTTGATGGCCCGCAGCAGGAGCGATTACGCCAACAGCTCTCGCGTCGCGACAAGCTCCAACGCGCTTTGGCCCTCGCCTCTGGCTGGTTTCGTAGTCAGTTGCGGAGTCCGGCTGGTCAGGAGGCGCTCAACTACCTCACCGAACAACGTGGACTGAGTCCGGCCGTTCAGGACGCGTTCGAGCTGGGTTACGCCCCTGATCAATGGGATGGCCTGCTGAAGCATCTGCAGCAGGTGGAGGGACTGGCTCCGGAATTGCTCGAATCTGCTGGATTGGTGGTTCCTCGTAAGGGAGGTAATGGGTTCTATGACCGTTTTCGTCATCGCGTCATCGTGCCGATTCACGACCGTCAGGGGCGTGTGATCGGTTTTGGCGGTCGCAGCCTCGATGGCAGCGAGCCGAAGTATCTCAACTCCCCAGAAACAGAGGTGTTTGAGAAGGGAAAACACCTCTTTGGCCTTGATAAGGCATCCAATGCCATCCGAAAGGATGACCGCGCCGTAGTTGTTGAAGGGTATTTCGATGTCATCGCCCTTCACGCTGCCGGAATCACCAATGCGGTGGCGTCTCTCGGGACGGCCCTCAGCAGTCAACAAATCACCCAGCTGTGTCGCGTTACCGACAGCAAGCGCATCGTGCTCAATTTCGATGCTGATGGTGCTGGGGTTCGTGCGGCGAATCGAGCGATCGGTGAGGTGGAGCAACTCTCGCTTCAGGGCCAATTGGAGCTGCGGGTTCTCCACTTGCCCACGGGTAAGGATCCTGATGAGTTCCTCAAAGACCACGGCGCTGGCGATTACCGGGCGCTGTTGGATCAGGCACCGCTCTGGCTCGACTGGCAGATCGAGCAGGCCCTGGCTGATCGCGATCTGAGTCGTGCTGATCAATTTCAGCAAGCGGTCAGTTCGCTGGTGGCGTTGTTGGGGAAACTGCCTCAGTCGGCTGTGCGCACGCATTACCTCCAGCGGGTGGCTGAGCGGCTGAGCGGAGGTCAGGGACGCCTTGCCTTGCAGCTCGAGGAAGACCTGCGTCAACAAGTGAAGGGTCAGCGTTGGCATGGTCGATCCAGTCGTCATGAGCAGCCCGGTGAGATCAGCCAGCGGGAGCGGTCCGAAGCCGATCTTCTGCGGTTGTACCTGCACTGCCCTCGCCATCGGGCTGTGATTCGTCAGGAGTTGCGTCAGCGGGAGCTGGAGGATTTCGCCATCCAGCACCATCGCCATCTTTGGGCTGCCATTACGGAACTCGAGGAAACGAATCTGGGGGTGGGTCGATTGGAGGCGATTAGCCGTCGTGATGATGCCGGAGATGGTTTGGATGACCTGGATCTACCCCGTTTGTTGACCGATCAACTCCTGCTGGAAAACAGTGCTTTGGTCTCGCGTCTCACACCCTTGCTGGAACCGGGAGAGCTCCAACGGGTGTCGTTAGCCGAGCCGCTGGAGCTCTTGCGTGGCACAGCAGCGCTGTTGGAGCGTCAGAAAAGTTTGAAGCGCTGCCGCCATCTCTTGGAGGCATGGGGTGGGCAGCGGCTGCAAACGTTGGAGTCTTGTATCGCTGTGCTGATCGATCAGATTCAGCAGACCACAGAACCCCACGACACGACGGATATGGAGATGCGAATCCAGGCGTTATTCGATGATTTGAATCGTGATGCTCTGCGTTATCAAGAGCTTTATTACACCGAGCGTAAGCATATTTCTCATCTGGATGAGCAGCGTTGTGCGGGCTACTCCGCGGGTGAGCAGCTGCCGGCCTGATCAAATTTGATCGATCTAACCTGAAATGTGATTGCTATAACTGAGTTTTAGGGATCGAAAAGAATGCTTTTGTGGCTGAAACAAGCTTTTAACTAAGGGGCCAAGACCAGTGATGGGATGGTGTTTTGGCTGTCCTGGCTTGATGTCAGTCCATAAGGCGTTCGGTAAAAACTGGCACACCTAGTAGTGACTATCAGGGATAGAAATTGATTGGGCGCTTGGAAAGGCGTACCCCGACGCCCCACCTTTCACACGGGGGCGTTTTTTTTGGTCGATCGAAGCGGTCTTCAGTTTGATCGGTCAGAGAGTGATAGAGGTCGGTGAACTGAGAGCAACATTCACCCCCGACTCGCCATCACTCAATCAAAAATCAGAATGGCTGTCATCCTTTGCCTGGACTATGTCGTGTTTGCATCAGTCAAATGTGTGTGAAAGAGGCAGTAGGCGTGACCCCACCCACCAAAGCAAGCAACCACGCCTGATTGGTCTCCCTTTCACTTCAACATCATAGAGATGCAATGCCATTTCATCCTTGGCTCGCTGATCCCGACGCTGGGCCAGTCGTGCTTGGAATAGCCCAACCCACAACCCACCATTCTTCAGGAACAATCTTTATCTCTGTGCACACGGTCTTTTTGCTGGCCCTCTGCGATCGCGTCTATTGAATAATTGATGGTTCAAGTTTGCTCACGGCTGGAGACTTTGTGAACTACGATGACATCATCTATATAGAATGCTTAAATGAATGATCTGAATGATAGCAAAGATAGATTTATTCTTATGGGAACCTTGTTTATTGTTCTCTTTCTTTTCCTCCTGTAAAATATACTTGCATTAGCTATTAGTGCTCTCAGAAATGGTTGTTTTGTGTCTTGACGATGTCTGAATTTTTTGAAGCGATTTGGCATGGTGAAGGGATTGGTGATGGTGGCGACCTTGAGGAAGCACTCCAATCGTTTGTTGCGGTGAAGCCCGACGATGGTGATTGGGTTGCGGCTTGTGCTGCTGACGGTGCCCTGCCCCATGTGGAACGCTTTGCCTCGTTTGATGCATATCTCGATAACAAAGACGCTTTAGAAACCATTCCTGTTCAGGCTCAAATGATTGTTGACGCCTTGTCTGATCTCTAAGAACTAATTTGTTCGTCTTGTTGTGATTGCGGCGCTTCTAAATGTTGTCCTCCAGGAGGATTTCAACCGCTTCTTTGTGGGGTTTTCTGCTTTTCCAATCTCTTTTCTGGGATGCATACACCCCAAGCCTGGGCACAATTGTGGTGATCCCCACGATCGCGAATGGCTGATTCATCGCTCGACTTCGCTGCGCTTTCGCCGGTGAATGATCTCTGGCCAACTTTTGTGGAGCGGCTTGGCATGGAACGGGCCCAGCGCGCCGTCCTTCAGGCGTTGGATTTACAACGGATGCGTGGGCATGGCAGCACCTTGCCTGTACTCGTCACTGAGACCTGTGGTTTGGCTTTGGCGAGCACCGATCTCGTCCGTGAGCAAACCGGCTTAAACGCCCATGGCGAGCGGATGGTGCTTCTTCTGAGTACGCAGGATCAGGCGATCCAGCTGTTGCAGCACGCTTAAGCCCGGACCACAGGAATATCCCTCAAACGGGTTGTCGCGGCACGACTCAATTGGTCGCGACGCATGGCCCATCCAGGTTCCAGCCCACAGGCGGCCCAGTGCACGGAGCCTCGCCCATAGCGTCGGTTGAGTTGGTCGATGGTTTGCATCAGGCTCTCCCGTTTGTCTTGTTGCTCGGCACTCATCGGTACCAACAAGTGGGATTGAAGGGTGTCGATGCCCTGGAGGTGTTGCATCAACACCCCCGCTTTGGCGAGGGGACGGTGCGGACGAAAGATGTGGTCGACCAGGGGCAGCGCCGCTTGGAGCAGAACGGCGGTGTCGTTGCTGGGTACATCCAATTGGCGACTGGCAGCACGGCTGTAAAAGTTGGGCTTGAAGGGACTTGTGCGGGTGTAGATCGTGAGGGCCGATGTGCGTTGCTGTTGCTTACGCAATTTTTCGGCTGCGCGCACCACATACGTCGCGATCGACTGGCGCAGCTCTTCGCGGGTGGTCACCGGTTGGCTGAAGCTACGGCTCACGCATGTTTCTTGTTTGGCTGCGGGTGCCAAATCCATGGGCAGGCAGGCATATCCCCGCAGTTCCCATTGCAGTCGTAATCCCACCACGCCACATTTCGCTTTGAGCTCTCCTTGGGGCATATCCCTCAGTTGGCGTGCGTTGCTGATTCCTCTCCGCTGGCACCACGCCGCCAATTGCCGGCCGATCCCCCAAACGTCTTCGATCGCAATCGTTTCCAGCCATTGATCTGGGTTGTGGCAAGTCCCGAAATCGAAGACCCCCGCATGATTGGGGACCGCTTTTGCCAGGCGGTTGGCCAGTTTGGCTTGACTTTTGCTCGCGCCCAATCCGATCGCAATGGGGAGTCCCAGGTTTTGGCGTACCCGTGCGCGAAGCTGGCGCGCCCAGGGAATGAGCTCTCCATTGTTGGGCCGCCTTAGGCGTCCAAAGGCTTCATCGATGGAATAGATCTCAACGTCGTCGCAATGGGCTTCCAGCAGGCTCATCATCCGTTGGCTCATATCGGCGTAGAGCGCATAGTTCGAGCTCCGCACCACAACGTTTTGGCGGGCTAGCTCGCGCCTGGCTTTGAAATATGGGGTCCCCATGGCGATGCCAAGTTCCCGCGCTTCGGCACTTCGAGCCACGATGCAACCGTCGTTATTGGAAAGCACCACCACCGGCCGACCAATCAGGGCTGGGTCCAGGCTCTGTTCGCAGGAGGCATAGAAATTGTTCCCGTCAATGAGGGCGGTGACCTGAGCCATGCCGCTCAGAGGGGATGGATGACATAAATGGCGATGCCCCAGATCTGCACATCACTGCAGTGTTGGAGTTCCAAAGGTGGGTAGTCCGGATGGGCCGCTTCCAGTCGGAGACGCCCGTGATGACGGGCCAAGCGTTTCAGCGTGAAGGCCCCGTCCAGCACGGCTACGACGACGCGTCCGGGCCGTGGGTCGAGGCTGCGGTCGACGACCAGCAAGTCGCCGTCATGGATGCCGGCTTCCGTCATCGATTCGCCGCTCACTTTCAAGAAAAAGGTGCTGCCGGGATGGCGGATTAATTGCTCATTGAGGTCAATGCCCATCTCCACGTAATCGTCGGCCGGGGACGGGAACCCGGCTGGAACGCGCTCGCTCACCAAAGGGAGGATCTGCTGCGGCCGGCTGGCGTGTAGCGGTCGCGGGATGCGCTGGAAGTTCAAGGCCAAGACCAACGGATTCCTGAATAGTACAAATGTACTTTTATTTTGACTCCCTTGCCGGTGAGGATGGAGGTTCTTGTGTGGTTTGCGGTGGCCGATACCCCGTATCTGATTGCATTGGCGTTGTTTGATCAGCAAGGGCGACGGGCGTTGCCCTTGGCGGGGCGGTCGCAGGCGGAGGTGGCGCCTGAGGGCGAGGTCCCCCAGGTGCTTGGCCACGCGTTGGCGCTTGAGCTGTTGCTTCGGGTGTGGCAGCGCAGTGATGAGGGTGCGCTGCAGCGGGCTGCTGGGTTGCACAGCCTCCTGCTGGTGGAGCTGCCGATCGAGTGCTTGCCGGAAGATCTGCCGGCGGTCAAGGCGGCTTGGCTGAGGACGGGTGATACAGAAGCGTTGAAGGCGGCTCTACAAGCCATGTCGTCACGTGCTTGGACGATGGCTGTGGAGAAGTTCAAGCCGGTGGCGCTGACTCCTGCGTGGTGAGGGGTTCATGGCTCCAAAGATTGACGGCCACTGAGTAGCGCTCTCCTTCTAGGGGGTTGATTCTGTGCAGGATCCCGGGGGAAAAAATCACCAGTCGGTTCAGGACGGGGGGGACGGAGATGACGGAGCGGAAATGTGGCGGTGGCCCGGTTTGTTCTTGGGTGACGGGTGGGTTGTCGGCCACAAGAAGCTCACCACCTGCGCAACTCACGTGCGGATAAAAAACGGTGGAAAGAAGGGGTAGGGAGTAGCGGCCGTTCTCGCGGTAGCTCACCTCGTCTTTGTCGATATGCCAGTCGAGGTGGTTATTGGTGTTGCACCACCATTCCGCGCCGGTGGCTTGGGGGCACCAAGGGGAAACAAGAGGACGCAAGTGTTGGTGCAGGTAGGTGTCCATTGCGGCTTGTTGCTCCGGTGCATGGGACGACCGTGCCCTGCCGGAATCAGGCCGCCAACTAAATAAGGCGTCGCTGGGATGCTGTTGTTTGAGGCGCTCATGAATGTTGCAGAGGTCGCGCAACTCCTGCAGGGCGATCGGCGGTAATAAGTTGTCTACTACTTGCAGCATGTTCAGTTCTCTTGTGCGGCTTGTTCCTGTAGCTGCATCAGGTATTGAAAGGCCTCGCTGTTAGTGTCTCTTGCAATTTTTTTGAGGCCGAAGCTGGTACCTTTTTTGAGAGCGCTTGATATATCCCGAATGGTTATATGTTTCTTCTTTGGTGCTGAAATCAGAGGAGGCATGAATTGGTAGTCCTCTCCCATAACGATTTTGAGTATGGAAGGAATCGAGACCTCTGTTAAGGGCCATTGTGTATCAATTGTAGATTCGAAGTAAGTATCATTGAATTCGGAAAGATAGATTTTGCTGAATTTTTCAAAGATGTTCCATGGCATTGAGCATCCGCAAATGCGACCTCTTCTAAGCTTTTTGAAATCGCCTTCAAAATATAAATTTGCGAATCTCTGAAGTCTGGGATCTGAGAGAGAACGTTCGATCCATTTCCATTTGGTTCGAATTCTGAACTGTTTATCTCCACAGTGAATCAAGCCTGACAGAATAGATTGTTTGATGTCTTTTGAGAAGATCAGATCGGCATCAGTGTGGATCAGGACAGCATCATGATCGCATGGATGAGATTGTGCGGTATTGATGAGTTCTGATAAAGCATTAGCGGTGCAATAACGCCAAGTTAACCTTCTGCGTTTGGTAAAGACGATGTCGTGACCTTCCCGAGCAGCGAAAGCTGTAAGGTCTGTTTCAAAATTCTCATTACTTCCGAATGAGACATGCAGGTAGTGGCGTAACTCAAAGGGAGCTAGAAAAACCCGATAATTGTCTAACTGTCGGGCAATGTGCTCAATCGAAGTCCCGTGCACTGGCGAAAGCAGTGCGAGGCGCATGGATGAGCTGTGGGCATCGCAAGTCATGGCGGAACCCTAGAGAGCCATCCGGGGTGATCTCATCATTAAGCGCGGTGGTAGGGACGTCCTTGCACGATGGACTGGGCACGAAACAGTTGCTCAACCAGCATCAGTCGAGCCAGTTCATGGGGAAAGGTCAGTGGCGACAAGCTCAGTTGCCATTGCGCCTGCAACTTGAGCTCAGCGGTGAGTCCATCGGCACCACCAATCACAAAAACAAGTCGTTCGTTCTCGAACTGCTTCAACCGCCTGGCAAAGGGAATCGATCCCAAGCACTCCCCTTGTTCCATCAGGGCAATCAAGGTCTCATCAGGACGTAGGGCGGCACGAATGCTGTCGGCTTCTTTTTCGGGGGAACTGTCCCGTAGTTCCGTCACGGTGAGGCCTGGGAGGCGCTTCAGATACAACTCAATTCCCTTTTGAATCCAATCGCGGCGAACTTTGCCCACCGCCAAAATCCGACAGCGTGAGGGATTCAATCGCTGCTCTCGTCGTCCTCGAGCAGCAATTGGCTGAAGGCCACATAGAGGGTTTCTTCTTCGCTGCCGGCGGGAACATTGGGGCGCTGGGGACGGGTTGTTTTGCCTTGTCCGGTCTGTGTTTTGGGAAGGGGAGGGAGGTTGGCGGCATCGCTAGGGCTACGCCTTTGCGGAGAGCGCTGCTCTTCGAGTTGCTTGAGGCGGGCCATTAAGTGCTCAGGCACTTGACCATCAGGGCTCACTTGCATCAACTCCCGAAAGAGGACGTCGGGATCTTGCTCGGTTTCAACTTTGTGGCGCACTTGACGGGCCTTGGGCGTCACCGCGGACTCGGGCTCAGGCAGCCGTTTGGGCAAGCTTCTGCCGAGTTCACGCAAGCGATCCAAGCTGCGGGAATCGAAACTCATCGCTCAGCTGCAGCCAAGGCTTTCGCGGGTGCTCCGGCCGGTAACGGGGTTAGTGCCGTCAGCCACGCTGCAAAGACTTTTCAGCTGATCAGGGCGCATGGGGACATCGGTGAAGTCAGCCCCGGTAATCACAACATCTTTGAAACGGGTGTTGAAAGCAAAGGCACCTTCCATCACTGCATTGCTGAGGTTGGTTCCGGTCATGACCGCTGAATCCAAGGTGGCTTCACGCAGGTCGGTGTCGCTGAGGTCGGCATCCTGGAGCTTGGCCCCGTACAAACTGGCTCCACGGAGATCGGAGCCGGAGAGATCGGCTTCGCGAAGATTGCTGAGGTTGAAGGTGGCCCCGACGAGATCTTTGTTGGCGTAATCAGCACCAATCAGCACTTGCTTCGCAACATCCACCGCCGCGCGTACTGGCGCTGCGGCGTAAAGGAGAGGCGTTAGTAGAAGAAGCAATGCAGCTAACAAAGCCAGCGGTCGGCGACGCATTGATTCCATCCCGTGATGACATAACCCTAGGGCGACTCTGAAGACAGCGACTCCGAAGACAGCGACTTTGATGGGACTGGCTCGGATCGCGCCGCGATGGGACGTCCTGGGAATTCAGATAGACGTGTAGGGCATCAGGGTTTGACCAAGCAACAGATTCAGGGGGATCGAGCCGAAGAGATCGCTTTCCAGCTTTTGCAACGCAAGGGCTGGGTGTTGCTCGATCGGAACTGGTCCTGCCGTTGGGGGGAATTGGATCTGGTGCTGCAGAAAGATCAACGCTTGTTGGTTGTGGAGGTGAAAGGTCGGACGGCTCAACGGCATGACCGAGGCGGTTTGGATGCCTTTCACAGCCATAAGCGACGACGCTTGGCGCGGGCGATTAACTGTTGGCGATCCCACCATCCAGATGCTGGTCATCAGCTCCTTCAGGTGGTGTTGGCCCTCGTCAACCTGTCCGGCTCCGCAACACGCGTGCGCTGGTTGGCCATTCATCAATTGAGTTGACCGCTGCCGTTGTGTTGGTTCACCGGCTCGTCCCGGCTTCGGGCACAGTGAAGCAATCCAGTTAGGGAATCCCGAAACCGAGATGTCCTTTTCAGGCCATACCGCCCGTAAGCGTTTTGGTCAGCACTGGCTGCGTGATGCGCGGGTGCTGGATCAGATCGTTGAGGCCGCCCGTCTGCAGCAAGACGACTGCGTGTTGGAGGTCGGTCCCGGTCGTGGTGCTTTGACGGAGCGTTTACTGGCCTCACCGGCGGCCCAAATCCATGCGATCGAATTGGACCGCGACTTGGTGCGGGGTTTGCACGATCGTTTTGGATCCGAGAGCAGGTTCAGCCTTCGCGAGGGCGATGTCTTGGAGGCGCCGCTCCACCTGGTCGATGGCGGATTTGCCAACAAAGTTGTTGCCAATATTCCGTACAACATCACGGGTCCATTGCTGGCGCGACTGATCGGCCGCCTCGATCGTCCAGTCGAGCCCACCTATGACTGTCTGGTGCTGCTTCTACAAAAAGAAGTGGCCGAACGGATTCGCGCCAAGCCCGGGCGGAGCAGCTTCAGTGCTTTGAGTGTTCGCATGCAGCTTTTGGCGGATTGTTCCTTGGTCTGCCCCGTGCCGCCCCGGTGTTTTCAACCACCACCGAAGGTGCAGTCGGAAGTCATCCTGCTCAAGCCATTTCCCCCAGAGAGGCGCCTGCCCATCGACCTTGCGAGTCGCGTCGAAGCATTGCTGAAGCAGGCCTTTCAGGCGAGGCGGAAGATGTTGCGCAACACCCTGGCCGGTGTAATCGACCCTCAGGTTTTGGAACCGTTGGCTGCCTCGGTGGGAATCAGCCTGCAACAGCGTCCCCAAGAGGTGGCTGCTGAGGCCTGGGTTGCCCTCGCTAGGGGTTTGAATCAAGACGTTTGAGTCGCCTTCCGATCGCCATGCTCACTGTGACGGCACCGGCCAAGGTGAATTTGCACTTGGAGGTGCTGGGACTGCGGTCTGATGGATTTCATGAATTGGCGATGGTGATGCAAAGCATCGACCTGGCCGATTCCCTCCAGTTCACCAACACGGCTGACGCACAAATCACCCTTCGTTGTGATGATTCCAGCCTGAGCACTGGTGCCGACAACTTGGTGCTGAAGGCAGCTGAGCTGCTGCGGGCTCGGTCGGGCTTTAACGAGCTTGGGGTCTCGATGTATCTGGAGAAACGAATTCCGATCGGAGCGGGATTGGCGGGCGGCTCTAGTGACGGTGCAGCGGCCCTGGTGGGACTGAATGCGTTGTGGGGTCTCGGTTACACCGCAGAGGCTCTCGAGTCGATGGCGGCTGAACTCGGCTCGGATATGCCGTTTTGCGTGGCTGGTGGCACGCAGCTTTGTTTTGGACGTGGTGAGCTGTTGGAACCCGTGCCTCCCACAGCCGAGGGATTGGCCGTGCTGTTGGTGAAAGATCCCTTAGTGAGTGTGTCCACTCCATGGGCCTATCAACGTTGTAAGGAGCTCAAAGGAAAGAATTACCTCGAGGGGGAGGTGGCGTTTGAGCAGCGCCGACGCGACCTGCGGGAGGCCCCATGGCTTCAGCCACTGCGGGCTGGGTGCCCTCCGCCTCTTCGGAATGATTTGCAGGTGGTGGTGGCAGCGGAAACGCAGGCGGTTCAGGTGTCGCTTCAATTGCTCCAGACGCTCCCCACGCCCCTCGCGGTTGCCATGAGCGGCTCGGGACCCAGTTGTTTTGCCCTGTTTGGCGATCAAGACCAGTGCGATCAGGCTGCTGCTGACCTCTCTCCAAAGCTCAAGGCAGCAGGGTTAAAAGCTTGGGCTTGCTCATTACGAAGCGATGGCGTGAGGATTGCGTCATGACTGACCCAACCCCGTCCGATTCAGTCGAAGAACCGCGGGATCCGAGAAAAGGCCCTCTGAGCTTTTTGTCTGGAGCACTTACGGCAGGTTTCCTGGCTTGGCTAGCCCTGGGTTTAAGTCGACGGATGGTGGTGTATTTCGCTGTTCATCCCCCGCACTACAGCTCACCGATTGCCCAAAACATTGCTGTCACCTTGAAGACGCTGCTTGTGGGGTTGTCGTTCATCGCCACCTTCAGCACAAGCTTTGTGGCCCTTGGTTTGACGTTGGTGTTCCTTCGCAGTCTTTTTACGATCAAGGATCAGAACCCTGCCTAGCGTCGATTTATCTCGCGATGGTTGGATGACGCCCCATGACCTCGGTCAACTGGTGCTGCTGTTGTCGCCAGCCATGTTGTTGTCTGTTTTGTTGCTCTTTACCTTCGCTGCGGGCGGTTGAGCTTGCTCAGGCTGAGATAGCTTGGCTTCATTCCCCGGATTAGCCGGGATCACAGTGAAGCCGTGGCAGGAACACTTCTCTTCAACGCTCTGCGCGAAGCCATCGATGAGGAGATGGCCCGCGATCCCTACGTCTGCGTGATGGGGGAAGACGTCGGCCAATACGGCGGCAGTTACAAGGTCACCAAAGACCTTTATGAGAAATACGGTGAACTACGGGTTCTCGATACACCCATCGCTGAGAACGGTTTCACCGGCATGGCTGTGGGTGCTGCCATGACCGGCTTACGGCCGATTGTGGAAGGGATGAATATGGGCTTTTTGCTGCTCGCCTTCAACCAAATCTCCAACAACATGGGGATGTTGAGGTACACGAGTGGAGGTAATTTCACGATTCCGACAGTGGTGCGCGGTCCGGGTGGTGTGGGCCGACAACTGGGTGCTGAGCACAGCCAAAGGCTTGAGGCTTACTTCCATGCCGTGCCCGGGATCAAAATCGTGGCTTGCAGTACTCCCACGAATGCCAAAGGCCTGATGAAGGCAGCGATTCGAGATAACAACCCCGTTCTCTTCTTTGAACATGTGCTGCTTTACAACCTCACAGAAGAGCTGCCCGAAGGCGACTACACCTGTGCCCTCGATCAAGCTGATCTCGTGCAGGAGGGGAGTGACATCACGATCATCACCTACTCGAGAATGCGGTATCACTGCCTGAAGGCAGTTGAGCAGTTAGAGGCCGAAGGCGTGAGTGTTGAGCTGATTGATCTGATCAGCTTGAAGCCTCTGGATATGGACACCATTGGTCGCTCGATTCGGAAGACTCACCGCGTGATTGTGGTGGAAGAGTGTATGAAAACTGGCGGAATTGGCGCTGAGCTCCTTGCGCTGATTACCGAGCACTGTTTCGACGACCTCGATGCCCGTCCGATTCGGCTGTCGAGCCAAGACATTCCAACGCCCTACAACGGCTCCCTCGAAAATCTGACCATCATTCAGCCCCATCAAATTGTTGAGGCGGCGAAAGAGATGGTCACAAAGGGTCTCTGACGTTGATGGCGCGTTATCAGGGTTGGTTTGCGTTTGTTCTTGCCTTGGCCATTGCGGCTGGGATGTTCTTGCTTCGGACCCCGTTGGAATTGGGTCTTGATTTACGCGGGGGCAGTCAGCTCACCGTGCAGGTGCAGCCGGCAGGGGACATTACCCGTGTGGGTTCCGAGGAAATGGAGGCGGTGAAAGCCGTGCTCGAGCGCCGTGTCAATGGTCTTGGTGTGGCCGAGTCGACTCTTCAAACCGTGGGTGATACCCAGTTGGTGCTTCAGCTCCCAGGCGAGCAAGATCCAACGCGAGCTGCACGGGTGCTTGGCAGTACGGCGATGTTGGAGTTCCGTGCACAAAAGCCTGGTGCGGAGGGAGATCTCAGAAGTTTGCGTCAGTTGCGATCCCAAGTCCGGGCCATTTTGCGGTTGCGCGAAGACCAAGCTCGCAATGGCGATCCAGACAACAGCGACGGGATCGATTTCGACCAGTTAGCGGAGGCGCAGAAGCTCTTTGGTCTCGATGGTGAGTCCACCAGCGAAATCGATCAGTTGCAACAGCTGCTTGAGAAAGTGAATGGGGAAATCGTTCAACAGTTCGAGCCCGCTGCTCTAACAGGTAAGGATTTGGTTACGGCAGGCCGTCAGCCGTTGCAAAACAATCCCAACAGTTGGGAGGTCACCCTGTCGTTCAACAGCGATGGGGCTGAGGCGTTTGCTGAGCTCACGAAATCCATTGCAGGCACCGACAGGCTTCTCGGCATCGTTCTTGATGGTCAGGCGATCAGTGAAGCCAGTGTTGGCCCACAATTCCAAGCCGCTGGCATCTCCGGTGGTTCGGCCAGCATCAGTGGAAACTTCACCGCTGAAGAAGCTCGAGAGTTGGAGGTACAGCTCCGCGGTGGATCGCTTCCCCTGCCCGTAGAAATCATTGAAGTTCGCACCATTGGTCCAACCCTTGGTGCCGAAAACATCCGTCGAAGCTTGGTGGCCGCCTTGTCTGGGCTGGCTTTTGTGGCGGTCTTTATGGTCGTGGCCTACAGGCTCCCTGGGGCTGTGGCGGTTGTTGCTTTGAGCTTGTACGCCCTCTTCAACTTGGCCATGTACGCCTTAATTCCTGTGACCCTCACGCTCCCTGGGATTGCAGGTTTCATTCTCAGTATTGGCATGGCGGTGGATGCCAACGTGTTGATCTTTGAGCGGATTAAAGATGAATTGCGGCGTGGCAACACGCTGATTCGTTCGATCGATACAGGCTTTTCTGAGGCGTTTTCATCCATTGTTGATGGCCATCTCACCACGCTGATCAGCTGCGCAGCCTTGTTCTTCCTCGGTACGGGCTTAGTGAAGGGTTTCGCTGCAACGTTGGGGATTGGCGTTTTGCTCAGCCTATTTACGGCACTCACGTGTACCCGCACGTTGTTGCGATTCCTGATGGGTTATTCGGGCCTTCGTTCTCCGAATAATTTCTTGCCCAACAGTCAGCTCCCTACCCCCTCCGCCTGATCCATGGTTGACGCGTCTTCCCCCGCGACGGCCGATGTCCGTCAGTTGCGCTGGTCTTTGAGTGCCATGCGACAACGCGTGTGGCTGATTTCAGCAGCGGTTGTTGTGGTGAGCCTGATTGGTTTGGTTTCGAGTTGGCTGGATCCAACGATCCGTGCCCCGCTGCGGCCTGGCCTTGATTTCACGGGCGGCACCCAAATCCAGTTGGAGCGTCAATGTGATCCGGCCTGCGCCGATCTCAAAGCCATTGCGGTTTCGAATGTCATCCGTGAATTGGCTCTTCCCAAAGAGGGCAATGCGCCGCTGCCCCAACTCAATGCACCTCGGGTGCAATTGCTCGATGCTGGCCAATCGCTGTTGTTGCGTCTCCCTACGCTGTCTGCCGCCCAAGGCCAAGCGGTCATTCAGGCGGTTGAACCGGTCGCAGGTCCGTTCAAGGATGGTGGTCAATCGGTTGACACCATTGGGCCGAGCCTGGGTCGTCAGTTGCTCCAAAGCAGTTTGGTGTCGTTGCTGGTGGCGTTTGCGGGGATTGCTGTTTATATCTCCTTCCGATACGACCGGCGGTATGCCTTCTTGGCTTTGGTCGCCTTGGCCCATGACGTTGTCATTGTGTGCGGCTTCTTTGCTTGGCTCGGCTTGTTCTTTCAGCTGGAAGTCGACAGCCTCTTTGCGGTGGCACTGCTTACCATTGCCGGCTATTCCGTGAACGACACGGTTGTGGTGTTCGATCGGATCCGTGAACGCACTCAGCAAGGGTCTGATTTACCTCTGAAGCTTCAGGTGGATCAGGCCGTTTCAGCGACCCTGACTCGCACGCTTTACACCAGTGGAACCACCTTGATGCCCTTGCTGGCCTTGGTGTTCTTCGGTGGTTCAACCTTGTATTGGTTCGCGATTGCCCTTGCCCTCGGCGTGGTGGTGGGGAGCTGGTCGAGTATCGCCCTCGCTCCTTCATTGCTCACGTTGTGGCAACCACAGGGTGACTAACAAGCCGATGCACTCCGGACGATCCTTGCTGCAGCGCCGATCGGCTCGATGGTTACCTCTCCTGCTGGTTGTGCTGGCGTTTGGAGATTTGCGGACGGAGCTCATCCTCTTGGCCGATCATTTCACGCTGACGGGGTTGACCTATGCGATCCGAGATCATCAACTCGCGATCCTCGTTTTGCTCAGTTCGGTCTCTTTATGGCGACGTTATCGCTGAAGGTCTTTGCGACCAAATTCGTTCCAGAGTGAATTCCAGGTGCGTTCTTTGACCGCTTCATTCCACTCCCCCAAACTGTTGTTGGATGACCACCATGATTCGAAGAGGTCATGGGCTTCTTCGTGAAGAAGGTCGGGATCAAAGTTGTCGCGCTGGAGTTGCTGCACCGCTTCGCGCAGCTCCTCATAACGGGCAAAATTAAAAATGACGTCCAACTGAATCGTATGAAGGAGATCGCAATCCACCGTATGGGACCGTCGGGCCTAGGCCCATCGATCCATGATTTGCTGCACAACAACCCGTTGCATTAGCACTTGCAGCACAACGACCAGTGGAAGAGCCAAAAGCACACCCGGTAACCCAAGCAGAGCGCCCAGACTGAATTGCGCCATCAAGGCCACGGTGGGGAGCAGATTGACCGTTTTCCGAAGCAATAGCGGTGTGAGCAAAAAGGCTTCGAGGTTTTGAAGAATGAGACGGAACACCAACACAGACACCATCAGTTGTGGTGATTGGAGAAGCGCTAGGCCGGTTGGCAGGAGAGTGGCGGCCGTTGGCCCGATAGTGGGTACAAAGGTGAGGAGTCCACAAACCAGTGCACTCAAGAGTGCAAGCGGTGCTTTGAGAACGAGTAACCCTCCCCATGTCAGCAGAAAAACAATCGTGGCTGACAAGGTCATCCCGCTAAGCCAACCGCCTAGGGCATGTCTGCATTCATCCAGGAGTTGATCCAACTGTTCCCTGGCTGGCCGCGGGCAAGCCGCAAGCAGCATGCGTCGATGGGCACTGGGATCCAGCGCAAGAAGAATCGCCAGCAGAACCATGAGGAAGAGCTGGATCAACGTGTTGGCAGCCCCGCCAGCAAAGCCCAGTAGGGGTTGAAGTCCCTTGAGGTTGATGGCTGAGCCAATCGCCTCGTCAAATTGCTCTAATCGAGGGTCGCTGCTGAGCAGATCTGACAACTTGCCAACCAATTGGGGAAGGTCTCGTCCCAATTGCCGGAATTGATCAAGCAATTCGGGTAGGAGAAGCTGACCAAGGAACGCTCCCGCAAGAAGCAAAAGGCCCAGCACAACAGCCAGCGCCGCTGGACGCTCCAGCTTTGTGCGTTGTTGAAGGCTTTGGATCAATACATCCAGGGCTACTGCCACCACAACGGCGCCAAACAACACCAACAACACCCAACGCAAGTGCCATGTCAACAAGGTCAGCACTACAAGGCTGAGGGCGACCAAAACGCTTCTGGCCGTCATGTTGTTGCTCCGGAGTTGTTCCAGTGATCCAAAACATCGTGGATCAAGACCTCACGAATCACGACTTGAAAGACAACGGCTAAGGGCAATGCCAATAGCAATCCCAGCGGTCCGAATATCAATGTGAAAACAAACTGTGCGGCCAAGGTCAAGCCGGGGAGCAATTTCACTTGGTGATGCATCACCGATGGGGTAATCACATAACTTTCCATGTTTTGGATCACCACATACGCTCCGAGAACTGCGATCGATTTCCAGGGAGCATCGAGCACTGCAACCGCCATTGGGAACACAGTGCTCATCGTCGGTCCCACATTGGGAATGATGTTCAACAGTCCAGCCAATAGGGCGTTAGCCAGCACTAACTTCACACCCAAGAGTGATAAGGCGATGCCGCAAAGTGCTGAAACAGCGAGTGAACTGATCAAGACACCCACCATCCAACTGCTGAGAGCTTGTCCACACAAATCCAAGACCTCTGCAGCCCGACGTCGATAAAACGACGGAATTAATTGCAGGCCCACTCCCCGGTAGGCCTGGGGCTGCACACTCACCATCAGTGCCACAGCAATCACGAAAAGCAGGCGCAACAAAGCATTGCCTAAGTTTCCGGCCAGCCCAAGCAGACCCAGAGCACCGCTGCCCAGACCCACAGCAATGGATTGGCCATTTGGCACCAATTTGCTGGGGTCAGAGACGCCAATCTCATCAAGATTGGAGGGGGAATCAACCCCGTAGATCGCCTGGCTAATGCCATCGATCCAATCCATCAACAGCCCCAACAGCGTTTGTGCTGCTTTGGGAAGTTGCTGCAAAAGTACAGCGAACTCCTCCAAAAAGGGAGGGATCACCACCGTGAGGATGACGGTGAAAATCGTTAGAAGACCGCCCAAGCAAAGCAGGAGTGCGAGGGAACGATCCATGGGACGACGTTCCCGCAAAATGCCCACCAACGTGCAGAGGGCCATCGCCAACACGACTGCAGCAAACAGAAGAAGCAAGACCTCACGCAGAGACCAAAGCAAAACAGCCGCTGCAATCAAGGCTGCGAAGGACAGCCAGTGAGGCAATCTCAAGCTTGTTCTTCGGTGGCTGCGTCTGTTTGATCAGACTTTTGATTCTGTGAGTAGCCAAGGCCGTTGGAATCGGCGTAGCGCTGGGCAAAGCGCATAAACCGTTCAAAATCCTCTTCCGTTTTCCAGGTATAGGTGGCTTCGAGGGCGCTAGGGATGCCGTTGACGAATTTTCCGTTCACTTCACGGGTGACCATCTCCCCTTCTTCATCCACCATCCACATGCCTCCGATGTTCCCGAAGGTTTCTGGGGCTAAGGCTTGAGGTTGCTCAAACACGAATGTGGCTTGGCCAGTTCTCCCATCACGGCTGCGGGTGAGACGAATATCAGGGACGACGGGCTCATCGACGCCTCGGAAAAATTGAATCGATGCCGTTCCTTTTGCCTCGGCCATAGGCTCCCCTTTCTTGAAGGGGGATCTTAGGCGGAAAGTTCCACAAGTTTGGCTTTAAGCAGCGTCTCTGCGGCCACTTTCGCCGTTTGTCCGGTCAAATCAATGCTGTTTCGGTCGGGGCAGCGTGCCAGTTCATGGTCGTAGCAGCGGTCGTAATAATCGAGTGTGGCTCGACAGGCTGTTGCCCAGTCTTGTTTTTCGATTGCCTCCAAAGCTTGCTGTGTGCGTTGGGGACCCAATCGACGACTAATTCTGTTGGTGGCTTCCGCCAACCCTTCGGCGCCCTGTTGTCCATACACCTCCACTAGCTGGTCAACGCGTTCTTCGAGGCTTCGCTGGATTTCGAGAACAGGTGCTGTTTGCATTTGGTCAAAAAGGCTTTTTGGGATGCGGCAGCGTCCCACTTGAATGCTTTCCGCCTCGAGCCAGATGGAGCCGGCACCCTGTTGTCGATGCTGATCCAGCACCTCAGCGAGAAGATTTTCGTAGTGCTCAGTACTGGGTTGAGCTGGCAGTCCAAGACCTCCGAAACTGCTACCTCGATGGTTGGCAAGGCCCTCAAGATCTAAAACGGCAACGCCTTTGTTCTGCAGAGCCAACAGCAGATCGGTTTTTCCCGTACCGGTGCGACCACCCATGATCCTTAAGGGCCATTCTTGATCGAAACGTGACTGAGCCCAATGGCGATAGGCCTTGTATCCCCCTTCAAGTAGCAGAGGGTTGAGGTCAATTTGCTGTGCAAGCCAAGCCATGCTGGCTGAGCGCATCCCGCCTCTCCAGCAATACAGCCTCAGCTGCTCAGTCCCCCTGTATTGGTCGAGTTGTTCGGCTAGGGCCGCCATTTTCGGTCCAGTAACGCTCAGGCCAAGATGAATGGCTTTCAGTCGCCCGTCTTGCTTGTAGCTGGTACCGATGGCTGCGCGTTCGTCGTCGCTAAATAACGGGAGGTTCACAGCCCCTGGCCAGTGCCCCTTGTCGAATTCCGAGGGACTTCTGACATCGATCAGGGGGCCACGGAGTTGCCGCAGCTGTTCGATTGAAGTGGAATGGTCTTCTCCCATGCCTGACATAGTGGGATAACGCCGTGCTCGACAAAGCCGGTTGCGAAAAATGCTTTCCGGTTCTTCCCCCACCACATCCCTCAGCGTTGAAATGCTCATTGAGCGCTTCGCTGCTGGTAATCCCCGTCAGCGCCGCCCGCTGATCAAGACGATTGAATCTCGGGTCGATGACCTGGTGACGCTGGGTGCATCCGAATTGTTGCCTTTTGATCCCAAGGGTGACGATTGGGCTCCTGGTTGGATCCTTCAGGTCATCCAGCGCCATCACCCCGCCGCCTTAACGGAACTGCTGAAGGGTTCCACCGCTGGCTGGTTAAGCGTTGAATCGGCAATCGGTCTCGATTTTGTTGCGTTACAACGCGATCTTTTGAATCAAGACTTTGAGGCGGCAGATCGTCTGACGAGCAGCATGTTGCGTGAGCTCGCGGGAGATGCAGCGGTTCAGCGTGGTTACGTCTACTTCAGTGAAGTGCCCGCCATGCAGGGTGTCGATCTCGTCAGCATCGACCGTCTTTGGACGGTGTATTCCCAGGGACGGTTTGGCTTTACAAGCCAGGCACGGTTGTTAACGACTGTGAGTGGTCGTTTTGACCAACTTTGGCCGCGTATTGGCTGGAAATGCGAGGGAGTATGGACCCGATATCCAGGTTCATTCACCTGGTCGTTAGAGGCACCAGAAGGGCACATGCCTTTGATCAATCAATTGCGAGGTGTGCGTTTGATGGATGCAGTTCTGAAGCACCCGGCCTTAATGGCTCGTCGGGCCTGAGAGCTCCTGTTATTGGGGACTGAACCAGGTAGGTTCAAAAGAGGTCGTTGCCACTGGGCGAATCGTGCCGTTTCATCGATTCCGCTGGGCAGACTTTGTTTTGCCGTCCACTCTCCAGCTGGCTCCCCTCTTGGAGCTTCTGGTTGAACCTGTCGGCTGTGAAACGACTAGTCAGAAGGTTGAACTTGGCTTACACGAAGCATTGGTCAATGCTGTGCGTCATGGAAATTCCGAAAATCCCCAAAAACAACTCCGCGTTCGACGAATCCTTACGCCCAATTGGTTGATTTGGCAGGTGCAAGATGAGGGCTGTGGATTGCCACCAACGGCTCGAGCCTCTGAGCTTCCTTTGTCTGTGGATGCCCAGCATGGACGTGGCTTGTTTCTGATTCATCAATGTTTTGATGATGTTCGTTGGAGCCGTCGTGGAAATCGGCTTCAACTCGCCTGTCGCCGTCCCGCTTAGTGGCGCGGACAACCGGGATCCTTGAGGTCTCCTTTGATCCATCCAAGCGCTTGGTTGGTGAGGGCTGCCACATCCTCAGGGCTGCCTTCTTGAGTCAACTGAACCAAGGCAGCGGCAAGTAATTCGGCGGCGCGGCGGTTCGATTGTGATTTCAACCGGTGCCAATCACGATCACCAATTTTTAAGAGGCTATGGAGCTCAGCCGATTTGGCTTGGGTTTGCTCCGGCCAGATCGAATCCGGTTTAGCCATGGCAATGCAATGCAGTGGATCTAGTTTCGGAGTTGAAGGAGGCGAGCGGATGCCACCAAACACACGTCGTCGTGAACAGCGACAGTTGAAGTGGCTGCATGGCGTGTCCCGATTGATCCAACAGGGTGAATGTCAACACCAGTCAGGTTCGAGCGTGCAGGGACGTCGTTGGCAGCAACGGCGCTTGTTCGCTCAGCAATTGCTCGACCGCAATTTCAATGGATGGCTTCATCCTGAGCGGTCTGGATCACGTTTTTGGAGAGGACTTCGCTGGGGAGGCGCAGGGTTTGTTTTGGCTTGGGTTGCAGCCCACCTTTAAAACCCGATCAAGCCACCAATTGGCGATGTCCTTCACCAACAACCACGAGGGATGTAGGAAGACCTTCCTTCGAAATCCCGTTTGAGTAACGCATCTCCTGATTAGTGGAGATGGAATCTTGGCCCCTGAGCCAGGCCTGTCGCAATGATCTACGTCGCCGATCTTCGTCGAGGACCAGACGATCAGCTGCCGCCTGGGGTGTTTCCTGAGGCAGCACGGGTGTGCGGAGGGTGATGCCAAACCCTTGAGCTTCAACTTGAACGTGGCCTTCCATCAGGACCACTTGAAAGGTCCAACCTTCTAACCAACGCAACCGAAAGGGATTTGTCATGAATACCCTTTGGGATTGTTTTTACCCTATGGCGGCCAGCCTTGTCAGCACAGGGCATGTCAGCGAATCCGTTCAGGTGTGACTCGAGACAGGTTTTCGAGCAGACCAAATCCTCGTCATGAAGTGGGACTCAGCCGTAACGCCTTCAAACCCAGCCGTGAGGAGTCGAGCCTCAATGTCATCACCGATGTAGTCCCGGTAATAGGGCTCGTGGAAGAACTTGCGGAAGTTTTCCATCACCACGCTGAATTCCGGTGTGTCTGCTAACTGAATCGAATCGGCCAACACCAGCACGCCACCAGGTTCCAGCACCCTCCAGGCTTCGTTGATGACGTTCTGACGTGCTTCGCCTGGAAGCTCATGCAGCAAGAACACGCAGGTCACACCCTGCAAGCATCCATTTGCCAACGGGAGAGATTCTCCGTTGCTGCGAATCAGTTGGACAAGGGACGTTTGGGCTTTATTGAGCCAACGATTGGCTTGTCTTAAATAGGCATCGGATAAATCTGTTCCGATGAGTTCAGCGTGGGGAAGAGCGGCCCTTATTTGGTGAAGGGTTCGACCTGTTCCTGTCGCCACATCGAGGATGCGTAAAGAGGCGGGGCTGCGATCTGAGAAGTGCTTAAGACCACGCTTCAACGGTGCGATCACGCGGCGGCGCATTGCATCAGCGGTGCCGTTGAACAGGATTTCCACCTGTAGGTCGTACAAACCAGCCGAATGATCACTGAGATAACCGTCGGTTTGGTGATGAAAATTTTGAAGGTAATACTCAGGAAAAAGGCTGGGGTCGGTGTCTTTGGGGAGATCCCGCACGTTGCGTTCTTTTCTCCGGTTCCAGATCGATGGCAGGTCAAGCCAAACCTGGGGGTACCGACTAGCCCAGTCCAGCCAGGGTGCATCAAAAAGGAGTGAGGTTGGGTAGACGCCCTGTTCAGCTTCTTGCCAATCGCGCTCCTCGAGCTGTGCCATGGCATTGCGCAACGTTTGCAAAATGTCAGATGACACCGACTCTGTCGTCGGCATGGCTTCTGGAGCCACCAGCTCCATCAATTTTGTACTCAGCTCTTTATGGGCCAGTCCAGCGATGCTCTTGCCCTGTTGAAGGGTCTGGTAAGCCAATTTGCTGAAGGGCGTGGTCGCCATCGAGACATCGCACAAGAGCACCATTCCAACGAATGCGAAAGAAAAATGCGGCTTTGAGTAGGCACTAAAAAGCCCGCCTCTTTTGAGGCGGGCCATGGAGACTTCAACAACCTGAATCAGGCGTCGTAGTACATGGTGAATTCGTGCGGGTGTGGGCGCTGGCGCAGTTGCTGAACTTCCTCGTATTTGAGGTCGATCCAGTTGTCGATGAAGTCGTCGGTGAAGACGCCACCTTCAGTCAAGAAGGCGCGATCAGCACTTAGGGCCTCTAGTGCACCATTTAAAGAAGGTGGCACCGTTGAGATCTTCTGCAGTTCTTCAGCACTTAGCTCGAACAAGTCACGATCTTCGCCATCGCCGGGATCGATTTGATTTTTGATGCCGTCTAAACCGGCCATCATCATCGCGCTGAAGGCCAAGTAGGGATTGGCGAGGGCATCACCTGAGCGGAACTCCAAGCGTTTGGCTTTCGGGCTTGGACCTGTCAGGGGAATGCGAACAGCAGCAGAGCGGTTGCCCTCGGAATACACCAAATTCACCGGAGCTTCGAAACCTGGAACCAGGCGCTTGTAGCTGTTGGTGGTTGGGTTGGTAAAGGCGAGGAATGCCGGCGCATGCTTCAAAATGCCACCGATGTACCAACGCGCTGTCTGGGACAGGTTGGCGTAGGTGCCTTCACCGAAAAACAAAGGTTCACCACCCTTCCACAGGCTTTGGTGAACGTGCATGCCTGTGCCGTTGTCGTTAAACACCGGCTTCGGCATAAAGGTGGCTGTTTTGCCGTATTTCTTGGCAACGTTCCGTACGACGTACTTGTAGGTCATGACGTTGTCGGCAGCTTCAATCAGCTGCGCGAACTTCATGCCCAGTTCGTGTTGACCCGCACCGGCAACTTCGTGATGGTGCTTCTCAATGGGAATTCCAAGTTGGGCCATGAGCAGCAGCATTTCGGAACGAATGTCCTGAGCTGTGTCATTTGGAGCAACCGGGAAGTAGCCCTCTTTGGTTTGGATTTTGTACGCGAGGTTGCCGCCTTCTTCGATGCGGCCTGTGTTCCAGCCGGCCTCAATTGTGTCAACGCTGTAGAAGGATCCACCTTCCGACGAGTTGTAGCGAACGTCGTCGAAGATGAAAAACTCAGGCTCTGGGCCGAAAAACGCCGTGTCGGCAAGTCCGGTGTTGTTGAGATGGTTGAGAGCGCGTTGCGCCAGTGCTCGAGGACAACGGTCGTAATCCTGACCGGTGCGAGGGTCCTGAATTGAGCAAATCATGCTCAAGGTTTTATGGCGGTAAAACGGATCGATCCAGGCGGAACTTGGATCAGGCACCATCGCCATATCCGAGGCGTTAATGGCCTTCCATCCACGAATGGAGGATCCATCGAAGGCCAGTCCTTCGGTGAACGACTCTTCCTCCAGTAAGTCAGTGCACACCGTCAGGTGCTGCCACTTGCCGTGAAGGTCAGTGAATTTGAGATCAATCAGCTCTATGCCTTCGTCCTTGATTTGACGAAGGACCTCCTGAGGGGTTTTGGCCATGTAAAACGGACGCCAAAGACGGATTTAGAGAGACCGTAAAGATCTCGATGGCTCCATTTTGTATCAAGAGGGACATTCCGGCTTCTGAATGTGGATCGCGTAACCGTTTCTGTCAAAAAGACGGGATCTCAGGCCTGCCAGGGTTTCTCAGCTGTAAAGCGGTGTTAGCGTCCAAATTGGGGTAGTCCTGAGTTCCAGACATGCGCGATGCCATTGGTGGTCTGATCGGTCGCTACGACCAGCTGGGCCGCTATTTCGACAGATCGGCGATCGACAGTATTGAGTCTTACCTCGATGAATCTGAGCTGCGTATCAGGGCTGTTGAGTTGATCAATGCCGACGCGGCTGAAATTGTGCGCGAAGCCAGCCAGCGCCTTTTTCAAGATGAACCAGACCTGCTTTTGCCCGGCGGGAACGCCTACACAACGCGGCGTCTTGCGGCGTGTTTGCGGGATATGGATTACTTCTTGCGGTATGCGAGCTACGCGCTCGTGGCCGGAGACAGCACGATCCTCAACGAACGTGTTCTGAATGGATTGGACGATACCTATAAAAGTCTTGGTGTTCCGACCGGTCCAACGGTTCGGAGCATTGTTTTGCTGGGCGAAGTGGTTGCCGAGAGCCTTCTCCAACAGGGTGTTCCTGCCGACAAGCTCGGTTCTGTGATGCAACCCTTTGATCATTTAGCCCGTGGGTTGGGGGAAACCAACGTTCGTCAGCGCTGATTCAAGGTTTCAGCAGGATTGCAATCGCCCCGTTTGGGTGCCGAATTGGAACGATGACTGCGTAGGCTCTGTGCTCAGAAATAACGTTCAAGGCTTTGGCGACGTCGCAATCTCTTCTCCATGTTGACGATCGTCATCGCAAGTCATTTGCTCCGATCGCAACTCCCGACCGATTGCTGTTGGGTCCGGGTCCGTCGAACGCCCATCCAACTGTTCTCCAGGCATTAGCGCGGACGCCGATCGGTCACCTCGACCCGCTTTATGTGGAGTTGATGGGTGAAGTTCAGGAACTCCTTCGCTATGCCTGGCAAACCGATAACCGTCTCACCCTTCCAATGAGCGGCACGGGCAGTGCGGCCATGGAAGCCACGATTGCTAACACTGTTGAACCCGGCGACACAGTTCTGGTTGCAGTCAAGGGGTATTTCGGTCTTCGTCTCGTCGATATGGCCGGTCGTTATCGGGCCAATGTCAAAACCATTGAAAAGCCCTGGGGCGAGTGGTTTTCCCTTGATGAGCTCGAAGCAGCCCTGATTGAACACAAGCCAGCAATGCTGGCCATCGTTCACGCTGAAACCTCAACGGGTGTTTGCCAGCCCATGGAAGGGGTGGGTGATCTTTGCCGGAAGCACGACTGCCTTCTGCTCTTGGACACGGTGACGTCGTTAGGTGGGGTGCCCCTCTATATCGATGAATGGAAGGTGGATCTGGCCTACAGCTGCAGTCAAAAGGGACTGAGCTGTCCTCCCGGATTGGGTCCCTTCACCATGGGGCCAAGGGCTGAAGCCAAGATGGAAGCTCGTACGGGCAAAGTTCCGAACTGGTATCTCGACGTATCTCTGCTCAACAAGTACTGGGGCAGCGATCGGGTTTATCACCACACGGCCCCCGTCAACATGAACTTCGGCATGCGGGAGGCGCTCCGGCTTTTAGCAGAAGAGGGCGTCGAGCAATCTTGGGCGCGCCATCGCCAGAACGCTGAGGCGTTATGGAATGGATTGGAAAGCCTTGGGCTTTCGATGCATGTTCCAGCCGATCGTCGGCTTCCTACCCTCACGACGGTTCGAATTCCCGATGGTGTGGACGGTAAGGCCTTCAGTCAGCACTTACTGAACGAACACGGCATCGAAATTGGCGGTGGTTTGGGATCTTTGGCCGGCAAGATTTGGCGTATCGGATTGATGGGGTACAACTCCAATCCAGCGAATGTGAACCACCTGCTCAACTTGTTTGAAACCGAGCTGCCGAAATTCAGCAGTTCTGTTGCCTCCGCTGCTTGAACCATTGCTCCAGTTGTGTGGAGGCTTCGGCCTCCATCACTCCGCCGATCACTGTCATTTTGTGGTGGGCGCTGGTGTGGGTCGCAAGGTTCATCGTTCCTCCTAGGCCTCCCCTTTTTCGATCATGGGCTCCAAAAACAACGGTCCCCATCCGTGCCTGGACTAAAGCTCCGGCGCACATCGGACACGGTTCCAGCGTCACGATTAAGCAACATTGGTTGAAGCGCCAATCACCAAGAACCAACGCGGCTTGTTGAAGCGCGACCAATTCCGCATGGCCAAGGGGATCTTGTTTGGTTTCTCGTCGATTGCGGCCATGGCCGATCGCTCGACCATTGGCATCCAGTACCACTGCTGCAACAGGCACCTCCCCGCTGAGGCCGTTGACCTGGGCACGCTGCAACAGCACCTTCATCCACTCGTGCAATCGACCGGTTTGATCCACTCCGAATCGCAGGCGCGGCTGTGAGCACCATCCCACGAGGGGCGAGGATTAGGTCAGTTCAGCCCTCGCTCTTGCACGCCGGTTCCGATCCAAACCCTTCAACGGCACGATTGGCACCGTTTGCGGCTCCCTATGCAACGGATCCTGTCCTGCAGGATTTTCTGCACAGAACAGCGGATCTGCTTTGTGCCTGGATCGGATCGGCTGAGCAGCACAGCCCTTTGCCTCTAATGCGACCGCAGCCGTCGATCGCACCGAATGCTGAGGCGGCGGACCTAGATGCTCTTCTCCACGACCTTCAGGTGGTGATGGATGGGGCCTTCCAGCCATCCCATCCGGGCTCACTCGCCCATCTCGATCCACCACCCCTTACGGCATCGATTGCTGCGGAACTGGTTTGTGCTGGGCTCAATAACAACCTGCTGGCTGATGAGTTGTCACCAGGTCTCTCCAGTTTGGAACAGGAATTGTGCGGCTGGTTTTGTCAGCGACTTGGGCTTCCAAAAGGGGCTGGTGGTGTCTTGGCGAGCGGTGGCACTCTCAGCAACTTGATGGCATTGGTCACGGCGCGTGCCTGTGGGCAAGGCCCTCGCGATGGGGTGATCCTGTGTAGTCGCGATTCCCATGTGTCGTTGGTCAAGGCAACACGTGTGATGGGCTTGTCGGATGACGCCCTTGTCTTGCTGCCCACGGACGATTCTGGACGACTTTGTCTTGCTGCGGTTGAGCAAAAGCTCAATCAATTGCGTCGTCTTCAGAGTCCCTGTATGGCGGTGGTGGCCACCGCGGGAACCACGGTTCGCGGGGCGATTGATCCCTTGCCTCAGCTGGCTGATCTTTGTCGACAACACAATGTTTGGCTGCATGTTGACGCTGCCATCGGTGGCGTCTTTGCCCTGAGTGCCGAGCATGCGTCCTTGATGCGTGGTCTGGATCAGGCGGATTCGATCACGCTGAATCCCCAAAAGCTGCTTGGTATTACCAAGGCCTCATCGCTGCTCCTGCTTCGCGATGGGCATCAACTCAGCACGACGTTCGGAACCGGACTTCCATACATGGAACGACCGACGGGTGAGCACCATGGCGGCGAGGTGGGGCTTCAGGGAACGCGGCCAGCTGAAGTTCTCAAGCTTTGGCTTGGTCTGCGCCAGCTCGGTGAGGTGGGCATTGAATCGATCTTGTCCAATGCCCTGGAACGACGGGCGGCATTTGCCAGTCAATTGGACATCACTCGCCTCAACTTGTTGCCAGGTGATTTGCATATCCAGGCTTTTCGTCTCAACCAAAGCGATTCAACGAGCGGTGATGTCTGGAGCGAGCATCTTCGTCAGCAGCTGTTGTCAGCGGGATACATGCTTTCGCGGCCGTTCTATGGGGATCACTTCTGCTTGAAGGGGGTTTTTGGTAACCCCCACACCACGCCAGAACATTTGACAGAACTGGCAGAACTGATCAATGGCTCGGTGCGTTGATCCCATCGACCACAATCGACCCACTCCTTGGACAGGCCATGCCGGAACAGTCGCAGCGACCTCGCTGGATCGCCATCGTGACCGGTGCCATCTCTGTGGCGATTGGGCTGCTCTATCTATTGATGATCACTGCTCTTGATGCCCGCGGTCCGCTGCTCCCCCCTCCTCCCGAGGCCCTGGCCGGGGCGGTAGTTGTCGCTTCGCCGATCGCTGAAGTGGCTCCACCACCTGACGCATCGCGGTTTCTAAAAAGCGCTGCAAAGACGTTTCCCGCCGATTGAGCTGAAACGCTTCTTGGACGGCGTCTTGCATGCCGCCATCTCCCCAATCTTGGTCTTGTTCAAAAAACCGAATGAAGCTGCTACCCGCGACTCGGGTGAGCCATGCCGCAGTAACTCCCTGGATCGCACGACCCACCAATAGGGTCGGCAAATTCAGGGTGAGCGCTGTGCCCAGCAAGCTCATGGCACCTTTCACCATGCCAAGGGTTGCCAGGGTGCGTCCCACCGAAACGGCGAGTTCCTTGGCTCGTTCTTTCGACATTTCAATGCCGTAGATGCCCGCCATTTCCACCACCATTTGGGCATTGACCGCAGCTGTACTGAGGAGGTCGATACCCGGCAGTGGAGTGGCCGCTACGACCCCGGCTCCGATCCAGCAGTAGCGGTCGACGCAACGCTTCGCATCGCGGATGCGTTGTTGGTTCAATAGATCTCGACCGCGGGAATCAAGGTTGCGGCACTGGAGAAGAATGTTGTCTGCAATGAGTTCTTCCCCCTCGGCCTGCAACACAACCGCCAATCGCTGCATCAGGTCCATGACGTCGGGCTTGGGTTGTAGTGGTCGCCGACCCGGTTGTGGAATGGATTGAGGGGCGGCACTACACGCCAAAACATCTGCGTTCGACAACAGCCCTGTGCAGCGGGATCGCAACACCTGCAGCAGCTGTTTCTCTTCATCCACGCCGCGTAAATCGCGTTTGTTGAGAACAAGGAGGAGTCGTTTTCCAAGATCAGCAATTGAGCGCACCACAGCCAGTTCCGACGCTCGGAGATCGCCATCCACCACCACCAAGAGCAAGTCGGCTCGAATGGCGCGACGTCGTGCTTGATCTTCTCGACTCAGACCGTCGTCGCCTGCTTCAAGAATCCCCGGGGTATCCACGAGTTGTAGACCCCGATTCAACCCTTTGAGGCGCAACCTGTAACTGCGCGTTTCCTTGGTGAGCCCCATCGGAGCACCCACGTCTCCCACCATTTTTTGCAGGAGGGCTCTAATTAGCGATGTTTTGCCGCTGGAGCCGGTGCCGAAGACGACGACCACCAGGTCCCCACGTTGCAGTTCCTCGTTCACCCGATCCCGTTCAGCCTGAAGGCTTTCGCGGGCGATGTCACTTTCAAGTCTTTCGATTAAACGGTCGATATTGCTCAGGCTTTGGTCAGCGGCATCGCGACGATTGGTTGGCGCCTGCAAAGGTTGCGTGGGGCGGCGTCGTGCCGTTGCTTGTTGTTTCCTCCACCAAGGCAGCCCGACCTGGACAACGGCGGTCGCCAAGAGAGTGAGTCCCAGCAGCAAGATTGGCGTAAGAAGCCAAGGGGGTAGGAAATAACTGAGATCCCACAGCAGGGTTCGGACGGCCTGTAAGACGACTCCCACGACCACCAGGGCCAGGAGGGCGCAGGCGAGTCCCAGCAGAAGCCGTGTGCGACCTTTCATGGTTTGGCTTGGTGTCCACCGCTTCTAGCGGCTCGGATCATGTCAGCCCATAAACCAGCCGCAATGGCACTTGATCCAGTGGTTGGGCTGTTGTCGTCATTGCCCAACCAAATTCCCAGAACCCAGTGATTGGCAGGTTCATAGCCAATGAACAACAAATCACGGCCTTCATTGGTTGTTCCCGTTTTCCCGCCTTCTTGCCCACCGAGGGCTGCGGCTTGGCCGGTGCCCTTGCGAACAACGGTACGGAGCATTCCTTGCATCTTCAACGCAGTGGCAGGACGAATGGCTTGCCGTGGGGTTGAGACGGGTGTGCTGCGGCTGCGGCAACGATCCGTTGTTTCGGACGCACAGGTTTCGGCATCAACGAGGCGTCGAATGGTGGTTGGCGGGTACCAAAGGCCTCCATTTTCGACGGCGGCATAGGCACTGGTGAGTTCGATCAAGCGCACCTCGCTTTGCCCCAACGCGAGTCCGGGAACAGGGGAAAGGGGAGTCGTGATCCCGAGCGCACGCGCTTGGCGAACCACCTGATCAACGCCGATGCGTTGCGCAAGCCTTAAGGCAACTGTGTTGTCGCTCAATGCAAAGGCTTGAATCAGGGTGCGTTGTCCAGCACAGTCGCTCGCGAACTCTTGTCCTCCCCATCGCAACGGCCCACAGTCAATGGCTTGACTCGGAGGCATGTTTTGTTCGAGGGCACCGAGGTAAGCAAAAAGCTTGAAGGTGCTTCCTGGTTGTCGGAGTGCCATCGAGGCGCGATTGAACTGACTGGCTCGGAAGTCGCGGCCACCACTGATCGCGAGAACACCACCGCTGCGGCTGTCGATCAAGACAGCCGCACCCTGGTCAATCCCACGTCCTCTATTCACCCGCAGAGCTCGACGCAGCTGTCGCTGCATGACCGCTTGAAGGTGCGGCTCGTAATACGTCTCGATTAAAAAATTTCCTTCTTCGGCAACGTCAGCACCAACCAATGCGGCGAGATCACGTTGAACTTGGTCGCTGTAAAACGGCGCTGCGTCTGCATGACGACGGCTACAGGCCTCTGGCGCGAGTTGTATCGGGCGACGTCGAGTCAAACGGGCCGTGTCGAGGGAAATTTTCCCTTGGTCGGCCATTTTGTTCAGAACAAGATTGCGGGCTTGTAGGGCCCTTGCGGGGTGGCGGCATGGATCATGCCCATTGGGAGACGGCAGTAAACCCACCAGGAGTGCCGCTTGGTCGAGGCGAAGTGTTGCAGCTGAGGTGTCGAAATAGGCCTGGGCAGCATCCTCAAAGCCATAGCCCACGCCGAGATAAACGCGATTGAGATAGCTCAATAACAGGTCTGATTTGCTGAACCGGGTTTCCAGCTGAAGGGCAACGAGTAACTCCCTCCATTTCCGTTCCAGGGTGTCTCCTTGTCCCACTTGATCGGGATAGAGGCTACGAGCGAGTTGCTGCGTGAGACTGCTGCCTCCCTCCAGCACCTCCCGTCCCTGCACATTCGTGACCAGGGCGCGCAGGGTTCCGATCGCGTCAATGCCAGGGTGCCACCAGAAACGACTGTCCTCACTGGCAATGACGGCACTGATCAGTTTTGGGGAGAAGGCATCCAAGCGTTGCAACTCGTTGTGCCGCTCGGAATCCAGTGAACTGATCGGCAAATCGTTTCGGTCGTAAAGAGCGATTGGACCTTGTACTCGTGCCAAACGACCCCGCACGGGCACGCTGAGGTTGGCAACTACTAGTAGACCTGAGCCCGCTGTCAGCGCTGCGGCGATCACCAGGCCAATCCGATTTGCCCATTTCTGCTGGTTTCGATCCGACGAATATCTGAAGTTCAGTTGAGGTGCATCGGGCTCTGAGGCTGGCGCCAGAGCGATCTGATCTCCGTCGCGGAGTTCAAGTTCTTGAATCCGTTTTCCCTGCCACCACAAGCCATTGGTTGATTGTTCGTCGATCAGTAACCAGCGCCGACCACGACGGACCAATCGTGCGTGAAACCTGCTGATCGCTGGATGAATGAGAGGGATGTCAGCGTTTTTGTCGCGCCCCAGCCGGTAACTCTCGCCGTGGAGTTCGATGCTTCGTTCGCGCTGATTCAGCTGTTGAATCAGCAATGTGGGATTAACCATGCTCCCCGTCATGGCGGTTGAGCCAGAGATCCAAAACGAAGCACAGCACCGCAAGATTGATCGCGATATCGGCGCCGTTGAAAATGGGGAAGTTGATCGGCACGAGCGCGAGAAAGTCCACCACGTAGCCAAGGCGCCAGCGGTCTAAGCCATTGCCAAGCGTTCCGCCCAACAGGCATGCCGTCGCTAGGCCTTGCCAAAGAGGTATCGCACGCTGTCGCCCAATCCAGACCAAGATTCCCAAACTCACCAATAGGCTGAGCAGCCCTAGGAATTCTGTGGATCCGCTGAACAGGCTGAAGGCAGCGCCGCTGTTGTGAACCAGTTGCAGAGAGAGGATCCCTGGGATGGCGGGAATCGATCTTCCATCAACCAAGATCTCCGACAGTCCGGCCTTACTCAGCTGATCGATCAGCACGATGGCTGCAGCAATCGACAAGGTTGTGGATCGTTGCAGCACCCTGCTCATGATTCAACGATTAGTAGGCGACGCAAAATCACAGCGAGTAAGCCCGATGCGATGCAAAGGAAAATTTGAGCCGGAAGTGGGTTAATCGAGTACTGCATGATCAGGCTCAACACCGGTGAACTCCACCGTCCGAATAGCGCACCCAATCCGAGGTTGAGTAGGCCACACAACTGCAAAACCAAGAGACCAGCTCCAGCAGCGAAGCACTGCTTTGGTAGGTCCTGCATTCCCGTTTGATGCGCCAGTCGGCCGGTCAACCAGGCTGCTGGAACAAAGCCCGCCAAGTATCCAAAGCCAGGCTCAAGCAGGTAATTCAACCCACCACCGCCGTGGAACACCGGGAGGTTGATGAAGCCCATGCTCAAGTAGGCCACCGCCGCAATGACGCCAGCGCGTGGGCCACTGACCATGGCGCAGACCAACAATGCGGAGACTTGCCAGGTTGCGGGGAGATCAACCACCGCGAGCTGCGGAGTTGGTAGGAGCAGTGCCGCAGGCACAAGGCTGCCAATCAAAATGGCCATCAGCCCCGCTAGGGCACCGCTCCAGGTAGCGAGAGCCCTCACGTTCCACAAACAACTGGGACCATCCTGCTCGAGAATGAACGTCCTGCCTAGAGATCATGACGGCCTCCATTGGTGACAGGTTGCGACTGAAGCAACAACTTCCTTATCTGAAGACCGCCGATCCCATGCCGATGTTGCGCCCATCGGACCTTGTCAGCCTGGATGAAGTGGGGGAAGTCGTTGCGCTACATCCGCTCGACACCGTCGCTGTTCGGTTTCGTCGCGGCACCTATTTAATCTCCCTCGATCAACTCGAGGCTGCCGCCACAGGCGATGACGCTCAAGATGATGTCGCTCAAAAAGATGTCGCTGAAGATGATGTCGATGACTCAGTGGAGTGATCGCGTTATGGATGTCGATTAGCCCAAACCCGCTCCAGAGTCTCTAATGATTCAGGCGGACCACAGAGGCTGAGCTGAGGTTTCTGGAACCAGCGTTGGCAGGTCTCTTGGATGCGATCAACCGTGATCGACGCAATGGCTTCCATACAGCTCTGGTCATGGTCATCGCGCAGTGCCATGGCGCGAAGTTGAACCCTCCGCTCAGCGCGTTGAGAGCAGGTTTGCCGTCCCTGGGCCATCTGACCGATGAATTTGGCGCGGGCAAGGGTTAGATCGGCTTGACTCAGAGTGGTTTGGCAAAGCTCGTCCCAGCTTTGAAGAAGGAGTTGCAGGCTGAGTTCTGCCCGTTCCATCCCCGTAGCAGCCAGAAGCACAAATGGGGCTGGTCCCATCAATTGTGGATAGTGCACTGCAACTTCATAGGCAACACCGTGTTCCTCCCGAAGCCGTCGAAACAGAAGGCTCGACATCCCAACCCCGAGATGACATTGGAGCAAGCGCAACACCAGATCATCGGGATGTCCGTGGGGGACCGTTGCTTGTCCAAGCATCAGAACCACCTGTTCTGTGTCCATCGATTCAAGGTGAATCCTTTCGCCTGCAGGCGTTCCGTAATTCAGACGACCAGCGTTCCATTCAGCTGATGCTTGTGGCCAGCCACGGAAACCATCCATGGCACGAATGCGGTGCTCGATGTCTTCGGGTAGGGAGCCCGCCAGGCTCAAAACGCTTTGCCCGCTTGGGAGTTGCTGTGCCAGGGGCAGAATCTGCTGGCGCTCGATGTTTTGGAGGTCCTGTTCCACTCCCATCGGATCATGGCCGTAGCCGCCGTTGTTAAAGGCGAGTCCACGCCATGCGACGGCTGCCATGTGGAATGGGTCCTCCCGCTGCCGCTGCAACATCTGCAGGGTGAGGTTTTTTTCGAGGGCGACTTGGTCCGGTGCGAGATGCGGTTCTAGGACCATCCACCCCAATAAAGGAAGAAGCTGCTCCGCATCCTCCAGGGTGCTGCGAAGACTCAGTAACAACCCATCCTCTTGCGCATCGCAGCGCAGCCCTGCTCCACATCCCTCGACAACATCGGCGAGTTCCTTTGGGTTGTAGGGGCCGCAGCCCCGGCTCAGAAGCGACGCCAATAGGTCGTGGGCACCGCGCTGATCTCTGGCATCGCAAGCACTGCCAAATGGCAGCCAAAGCTTTGCGGCCATCACGCCCGGTGAAGCGAGAGGTTCGACCAAAACATCCAGTGCTGAACTCACTGGTTGGCTCCAGGGCGAGCAATCAACACACAGGCCTTTTCAGGCAGAAGCGCAGGGAATAGTTCGGTCTGCAGTCGTTCGGCACTCCAATGGTTCAGATGGTTTAAGGGAGATAACAAGTCTTGGTTGCGATGCCAAAGCACGTGGCTGGCACAAAGACCGGTCACATGTCCGACAGATTCCAACGAGTAGCGGAGGCTATTGCTCACCAGCTGGTACCCACGCCGTAACTCTTGTTCTGAAACGGCTTCGTCTGCCACTTGATGCAGCACTGCATTGATCTCTTGTTCAACTGCGGATAATGCATCTTCTGGGCAGATCACTTCCAGGGTGATGAGGCTCCCCTCCTCCAAGGCTGTGAGGTCCATCGAGATACTTTCAACCAATTGAAGCTCCTCCCGTAAACGCTCCACCAGACGACTTCTTCTTCCCTCACCTAACAGTGTTGTCGCGAGATCTGCTCCCATAACGGCCTCCTGGTTGTGGGCAGGCGCTGTCGTCCAAAGCATCAAAATTCGCGCCGATTCCAAACGGTCGACCCGTTGCGTGTGGCGGCCGGCGTGAAGCATCAGTGGCAAGGGTTGATGCGAGCTGGGCTCGTTTCGATCTCCTGGAAGGTCCGCCAAGGCCGATGCTGCGATGGTTGGTTTGAGCGTTTCTGGGGCAGGGCCAGCCAGGGCCAGGGTGCAATTTGGCCCGAGGTAACGCCGTTGGTGAAACCGCCGCATCAGGCTGGGCTCCATGGCGTTGAGCGTTGCAACCTTGCCGAGAATGGGTCGGCCGTAGGAATGGTCTCCGCAACCCAAACTCAAGATGCTTTGCAGCACTTGCTCAGTGGGTTGGTCGGCATATTGGGCAATCTCTTCGAGCACCACATCTCTTTCTGTTGAAAAGCCCTGCGGGTCGAGGGCCGGTTGCAGCACAAGTTCGAGCAGTAAATCCAAAGCCTCCGCTGCTCGATCTGGTGGGATCAAAACGTGAAAGTGCACGTCGTCGAATCCAGTGGCTGCATTGCTGCTGCCTCCAAGCGCTTCGATGGCTTCATCGAATGCCCCAGCGGCTAAGCGATGACTTCCCTTAAACACCATGTGTTCAAGAAAATGTGCGATGCCTTCCTCACCAGGCTGCTCACTGCTGCTGCCGGCTTGGCACCAAAAATCAAGGCAGGTGAGCGGTGCATCGGGCATCGCTGCCGCCACGCAACGGGTGCCGTTGGGCAAAGTCCAGTTGTCCAACTTGGGACCGAAGAACGAACGGTTCAGAACTGCGTGGCAAAGTTCTATTCTGTGCCTGCCGGCCTTGATGCAGCCTCAGTCGAAGGATCCCTGTCAGGAACTGCATCCTCTGGTGTCGACGCTCGCAGCGTCCATCCGTTCGTCTTGGCAAAAACTTCCAGAACTTGCACCGTTATGCACCGCTGACGACCTCAAGGCGATTCATGGAGAACTCGACGGTGAAACGCTTTTTATTGGCAACGAGCTGTATCAGTGCCGAGGTTTTCGCAAAATTCACCTGGAAATAGCAAGACTCGGCAACGGCTTGCAGATTCTTCACTGCGTTTGGTTTCCTGATCCTCAATACGACTTACCGATTTTTGGTGCCGATATCGTTGCGGGTCCTGCGGGGATATCAGCGGCGATTGTTGACCTATCGCCGACATCGGGCGAGTTACCAGATCCAGTGTTTAAAGGCCTTGAGGCGATTGAAAGGCCAGCATTTCGTCAGGTGCGAGACCTGCCTGGATGGGGGACAATTTTTTCAAGCAAGGTTTGTTTCATTCGGCCAGATGGAGCCGACGAAGAGGCTCTTTTTAATCAGGTCGTAATCGACTATCTCGAGGTTCTTTCCGATTGTGCCTCGCGCGCAAATCCCGAATCACCAACAACCGTTTCTACGATCAACCGGTATGAAGGCCAACTGAACTACTGCCTTCAACAGAAGCGCAACGACAAAACCCGCCGGGTGCTCGAGAAAGCGTTCGATCCAGAGTGGGCCGATCGGTATATCGAGCTTCTGCTGTTTGATAACCCGCCAACTCCTTAATGCCGAAGATTCCTCGTCCTCTGATCGCAGCCACTGCAGTCGTTGTTGCGGCTGGCGGTTGGTTGGTATTGCGTCCAAAGCCATCAGAGCTTCAAAGCTCGCCAGTTGTGCCGGAACAGGCGTCACCAGTCAAAGCGGAAGCGGTGGCGGCCCTTGGTCAACTGATGCCCGCTGGCGATATTCGTAGTCTTGCGGCACCCACCGCAGGAATTGCGGGAACGCCTCGGATCTCAGCCTTGCACGTGAAAGAAGGTGCGGTGATTCAACGCGGCGAGGTGTTGGCCACCTTTGATCACCGCCAGGGGCTCTTGGCCGATCTCGAAGAAATCAACGCAAAATTACGAAGCCTTGAGCAGCAAATTGCTCTCCAAACGGTTGAGGTCAGTCGGTTTCAAAAAGCGGCTGAGTGGGGGGCTGCTGAACGTGTTTTGGTGGACAACAAACGGGAAGAACTGATTCGGATGCAGGGCCAGCGCTCAGAGGCTCTGGCCAGCCGAAAGGGATTGCAAACAGATCTTGCCTTGAGCCAACTCATCTCACCCATCGATGGCTTGGTTCTTGAAATTCATTCCCGTGAGGGAGAACGCCCAGGCAGTGATGGCGTGATGGACGTTGGGGCAAGTCAAAAGATGGAAGCAAAAATTGAGGTTTATGAGTCGGATGTTGCGAGGATCCAGCTTGGCCAGATCGTGCGTTTAACAAGTGAGAACGGTGGCTTTAAAGGGAATCTGAATGGACAAGTGATTCGGATAAGCCCCCAGGTTGAGCAGCGCGCTGTGCTGTCGACAGACCCCACCGGCGATGCGGATGCTCGGGTGGTGCAAGTGGACGTTGCCTTGGATCCCGCCGATGCCAAAAAGGTCATGCGCTTGGCTGGTTTGAAAGTGATCGCCCGTTTCCAGTCGAACCCATGACCTCGCCTTGGCAGGGACGTCGAATTCCACTCTCTTGGATGTTGCTCACCCGACAACCAGTGCGGTTGTTAGTGGCTCTCGCTGGCATCAGTTTCGCCGGAATCCTGATGTTCATGCAGCTCGGTTTTCGTGATGGCTTATTTGATGCGAGCGTCACGGTTCACCGGCTCTTTGATGCCGACTTGGTGCTGATTAGTCCCCGTTCAGCCAGCTCGGTGCGAATGGCGGGATTTCCCCGTCGGCGCCTGATTCAAACCTTGGCTGATCCATCGGTTGAAGGAGTCACCCCCGTTCATTGGGGTTTGATGTTGTGGCGCAATCCTGAAACCCGTCGCAATCGGGCCATCCTGGCGCTGGGCTTCAATCCTGATGATCCTTTCTTTATAGACCCTGGATTAGCAGAACAAACCGGGGTCTTGAAGCAGAAAGGCCGAATTTTGTTCGATCGGTTGTCGCGTCCCGAATTTGGTCCGATTGCCGACTGGTACAACGACGGAAAGGTGGTGGAAACAGAAATAGCCGGCAATCGGGTCCGTGTTGAAGGGTTGGTGAGCTTGGGCACCAGTTTTGGAGCCGATGGCAATTTGCTCACGAGTACCGAAACATTTTTGGATTTGATGCCTCAGAAATCCCCCGGTGGGATTGAGGTTGGCTTGATTCGGTTGCAGCCTGGAACCGATCCCGACCTCGCTGTTGAGCGTCTTCAACAGCGCTTACCCGACGATGTGACGGTGTTGACGAAACAAGGTTTTATTGATTTCGAGCAGAACTACTGGAAAAGCAGCACGTCCATTGGCTTCATTTTCACCCTCGGGGCTGCCATGGGCTTCGTGGTGGGTTGCGTGATTGTGTATCAGGTGCTGTACACCGATGTGAGTGATCATCTGCCCGAATACGCCACCTTGATGGCCATGGGGTATCGCATGAGTCACTTGCTTGGTGTTGTGATGCGAGAAGGTTTTTATCTAGCGGCGCTTGGTTATGTGCCCGCCTATCTCGCCGGACAAGGGCTGTATTGGTTCGTTCGTGACGCGACAAAACTCCCGGTAGGCATGGATCCTGCCCGCGCGATCACCGTTCTGGTGATGATTCTTGTGATGTGCATGCTGTCGTCGCTGTTGGCGATGCGCCGTTTGATCGATGCCGATCCTGCGGAGATCTTCTGATATGTCTGTTGCTCTCAACTTTGATTCGGCGCCGCCGGCGGTGTCGATTGACACCTTGAGCCATTCCTTCGGTCAGGGTTCGATGCGCCGTCAGGTTCTCGAGAACATTTCCCTACGGATCAATCCCGGAGAGGTTGTGTTGCTAACAGGACCCTCGGGATGCGGCAAAACAACCCTGCTCACCTTGATTGGTGCCTTACGCACGGTGCAACAGGGGTCGGTGAATGTGCTCGGTCAACGCTTAGACGGCGCCGGACGTCGCAGCCGCCAACAAGTGCGCCGTCGCATTGGCATGATTTTCCAGGGCCACAACCTGTTGCGGTGCCTTACGGCAGAACAGAACGTGCAAATGGGTGCGGACCTGTTGCCAGATCTCACCTATCGAGCGCGAAGGAACGAAGCCCGTACCTGGCTAAGGGCGGTTGGTTTAGATGATCAGCAAATGGGTCAGTTGCCCCATGATTTGTCCGGTGGTCAAAAACAACGTGTAGCGATTGCCCGTGCCCTCGCAGCCCATCCACGTTTGCTTTTGGCTGATGAGCCCACCGCAGCATTGGACAGCAGAACCGGACGAGAAGTGGTGGATCTGCTCAAGAAACTGGCTCGGGAGCAAGCGTGTGCAGTGTTGATGGTGACCCATGATCCGCGCATTTTGGATGTGGCCGACCGACTTCTCGAAATGGAAGATGGCTGTTTATTGCCTGCTGTTCAGTAAGATGGTTGAAATTGAAAGTGACATCGACGGATGGCCAAGCGCAGAAACCTGAAGAAAGAGAAACAGGAGCGCAACCGCGCTTATGCGCGCAAGTTCAAAAAGCGCAAGATGCGTAATGACGGCCGTGGCGAAGGTGCTGGCAACGGCGTTACCGGTACTGCTAACAACGGCGGCGCCGCCGATTGATCGGTTCCATGGATCGTTCACGATCAAATTTGAAAAAGGGGGTCGTTGGACCCCCTTTTTTGTGTCCGTAGGCTGGTGGTCTTGTTGCTTCGGCTGTCGCGATGTTCGTAAGCGTCGTTATTCCGACCTACAACCGCAGGCCGATTCTCGAGAAGTGTCTCGATGCATTGGAGCGGCAGCACGTAGCGGGCCCCCTTGATCAGTACGAGGTGGTCGTCGTCGATGACGGATCCACCGATGGCACCCCCGCCTGGCTACGCGGGCATGTGGATCGTTTCCCCCATGTTCGGTTGGTGGAACAGCAGCACGGTGGTCCTGCGGAGGGGCGTAATCGAGGCGTGGATCACGCCAAGGGTGATGTGATCGTCTTTATCGATAGTGATCTGGTGGTAACAGAGTCGTTTTTGGCCTGTCATGCCAAAGCCTTGCAACGGAGTTGGGATCAGCGTGGCAATCGGCTTTGCTTCACCTACGGGGCTGTGGTGAACACAGCGAATTTTGAAGACCCCACATCAGAACGCCACAAGCTTCGAGATCTCTCATGGGCCTACTTCGCGACAGGCAATGTGGCGATCGACCGTGGAGTTTTGGAGCGCTCAGGCTTGTTTGATTGTTCGTTTCGTTTGTATGGATGGGAAGACTTGGAATTGGGGGAACGTCTACGGCGGATGGGGGTTGGCTTGATCAAATGTCCAGAGGCCGTCGGTTATCACTGGCATCCAGCGCTCACGCTTGATCAAATTCCCAATTTGATTCGTGTGGAGGGTGAACGGGCTCGAATGGGACTTGTCTTCTTCCGGAAGCACCCCACCCGTCGTGTGCGCTTCATCATTCAGTTCACTTGGTTGCATCGACTGCTCTGGGAGGTTTTAACGCTTGGGGGTTTGGTGAATCAGCACAGTCTTCGACCGACGCTGCGTTGGTTGATTCACAACGGTTATCCGGGCACAGCGATGGAGCTGCTGCGTCTTCCTTTGAACAGGATTGGCGTGCGTACTCTTTTTCAAGTGGCAGAGGCGGAAGGACTGCATTGAAAGCAATCGATTTGGTACCGTCAGAGGGTCCCCTATTCCGCACACTTGCCCGTTTCGGGTGTACTTGAATGGTTTTCGGCCCTGGTCGTGATTGTTCAGTCCCTGGCAGGTGGAGGCGAACCCGAAACCCTTAAACCATGGCTGTTGTCACTCTCTCCGAAATGATGGAGGCGGGTGCCCACTTTGGGCACCAAACCCGTCGTTGGAACCCCAAGATGTCGCGCTACATCTATTGCGCGCGCAATGGTGTCCACATCATTGATTTGGTTAAAACCGCCGTATGCATGAACAATGCATACAAGTGGACCCGCTCTGCAGCGCGTAGCGGCAAACGTTTTCTGTTCGTTGGTACCAAAAAGCAGGCCTCTGAGGTGGTTGCTTTGGAAGCTGCCCGTTGTGGCGCGGCCTATGTCAACCAGCGTTGGTTGGGCGGCATGCTCACCAACTGGACCACGATGAAAGCGCGTATCGATCGTCTGAAAGACCTCGAACGCATGGAATCCAGTGGTGCCATTGCGATGCGCCCTAAAAAAGAGGGAGCTGTTCTCCGTCGGGAACTTGAGCGTCTTCAGAAATACCTCGGTGGTCTGAAGACCATGCGTCGTCTTCCTGACGTTGTTGTTTTGGTTGACCAGCGTCGGGAATCCAACGCCGTGCTCGAAGCCCGCAAACTGGACATCCCGTTGGTGTCGATGTTGGATACCAATTGCGATCCCGATCTCTGTGAGGTGCCGATCCCTTGCAACGACGATGCAGTCCGATCTGTTCAACTCGTTCTTGGTCGCTTGGCTGATGCGATCAATGAAGGCCGCCATGGCTCTAATGAGCAAAGAGGCGGAGACGATTACGAGGGTTAAGCCTTTCGTCCGCTAAGTTCTCGCCGCCGATCTGCCTTGCAGATTGGTGGCGATTCATGTTTCCTTTTTATCTCCCTTAAATCCGATGGCTGCCGTAACCGCAAAGCTTGTCAAAGAACTGCGCGACAAGACAGGCGCGGGAATGATGGACTGCAAGAAGGCTCTTGCAGCAACAGACGGTGATACCGACAAGGCTGTCGAGTGGCTGCGCCAAAAGGGCATTGCCAGCGCTGAGAAGAAATCTGGAAGGACCGCCGCAGAGGGATCGATCGGGAGCTACATCCACACCGGTGCTCGTGTGGGAGTGTTGATCGAAATCAACTGCGAAACAGACTTTGTCGCCCGTGGCGACATGTTCCAAGAGCTGCTTCGGGATGTGTCGATGCAAGTCGCAGCATGTCCAAACGTGGAATACGTCACCACCGATGAGATCCCACCGGAGATCAGCGAGCGCGAGAAAGCGATTGAAATGGGTCGGGACGACCTAGAAGGCAAGCCCGAGAAGATGAAGGAAAAGATCGTTGAGGGTCGTATTGCCAAGCGCTTAAAAGAGCTGGCTCTGATGGAGCAGCCTTTCATTAAAGACAGTTCCATCACCGTCGCTGAATTGGTCAAGCAGGCCGCCGGCAAGATTGGTGAGAACGTCAAAGTGCGTCGATTCACCCGTTACACCCTCGGCGAGGGTATTGAAGTCGAAGACAACGACTTCGCCGCGGAAGTGGCGTCCATGCAGAACGCCGGCTGATCCCGGTGTCTGTTCCGGACATCAAGTCCGCCTACGACCCATCAGAACAGCTGGCACGCCTTCAACGGCAGTGCCGGCTCAGATCGGTTGCCATCTATCGGGATCAAGCGCTTTATCTGCAGGTGTTGCGCGACGAAGTGCAAGCTGCCACACGCCAGGCGCTATTTAGTTTGTTGAGTGAGGTTGATCCGGCAAGGTTTAGTCGCCTAAGTGGCATCGAACGGAGCCGTTTTCACGCGGCGGTGCAGGACTTAACCAAGCGGTGCTCCGTTTTACTCACGGTGGAGCAACTTATGCATCTCGTCACCCAGATGAACGATGAACAGCGTCGTCAACAGGCGCATGCCAGTCGTGAGATGTTGCAAGGACTCTCCAAAAATATTCAGGAGACCAAAACAGCTACACAACAGGATCAAACTGACCCGCCGCGGTTGAATCGAGCCGATCCTGCAGGATCCGTTCATTTGAGTTTGGCGTCTCCACTGGGCTCTCCTCCTGTGGCACCGATGAACCCTTCTGATCAACCTCAGAGCGAAGCCAGCGATGAGTCAGAGGCCGTCATGCCTGGGGACGAGGACGACCAACAGCAGAGTTCTGATCTCGACGTCTTGCAATCGTTATTCCAGCTGGCTGGTGATGTCATGCAACCGTCAGGGCATGTTGAGGATTGGATGCTTGATGCACCGAGCAGTCCATCGTCGGAAGGGGACGATCATTTGCTCCCGACACGTCCTGATGCCTTGCTCCATTGGATGCAATCCATGGATTTGGCCCTCTCTCGGCGTCTGCGCAATTTGTCCCACGCCGTCAATGTTCAAATGTTGAGAGCGGGGCTAGCGCAAGCCCTTCTGCCCATCACCCTGTTGGAGGCCGTTCAGCGCGGACAAATGGAAACCCAGCCAACGGCTAGCAATGTTTTACGCATTCGGATGCCATTGGCCATGGGTGAGCTTGAGCCAGGAATGGATGTGTTTTCGATTTTGATTCGCACGAGTGAGTTGGAATTTGATAGTCATCGGTTGCGCCGTTGCCGCAACCGTTTACGCCAACACCATCACGATTTGACCAAAATGGTCGGACAGCAACGTCACTGGGAGCGTCGCTCCCTGGATCGCGAGGCCCGGACCCATTGGCAGACTCCACCCGATTCGACTCCACTCGATTCGACGGCACGCGACTCGAGATCAATGCCGACCGGGGACTGACGAGCGCTCAGCTAGCTCTGTTCCTTGGCTGGCTGCGACCACTGCAGCAGTCGTTGGGTTTGGAGGTGGATCGCGGTTTTCAAAATCTCCAAGGACGACAACAGCGATTTCACGAGTTCTTATCGCAACAGTTGTCGGCACCTCCGTCGATACCGATGCCCCGTGGCGCTGTGGAACGGATGGACCGGTTGCGCGACTCCTTTGATAAGTATCCGCAGCTCACAGATGCCGCCCGTCGTCGGCTCGTCAGTGACGCCCGTCAGTGGTTGTACGAGTTACGCCATCGCTTGGAACCATCGGCTCCGATGGCACCACCGCGCTTAAAACTGCCAACCGCTTCCGGGTCACATTCAAGAGAAGGTCCCAGCCTTGATCTTGAGAGTCCGATCACTCGCATCAAAGGGGTGGGACCGAAGTTGGCCAGTCGCTTGGCCTCACTCAATTTGTTGCTGGTGAAAGATCTGTTGCGTCATTACCCCCGCGACCATGTCGATTACTCGGCGATGCGACGAATTGAGGCCTTAGTGGCAGGGGAAACAGCAACCATCGTGGCCACGATTCGCCGTTGTAATGGCTTTGTGAGCCCGCGCAATCCCAACCTCGCCATTCTTGAACTCCAGTTGCAGGACCCGACAGGACGGCTGAAGGTGACGCGTTTTCTCGCGGGGAAACGTTTTAGTTCGCAGGCCTACCTCAAAGGCCAACAACGCCTGTATCCAGCTGGAGCCAGCGTGGCTGTGAGCGGTCTTGTCAAAGACGGTGCCTATGGGCTGTCGTTTCAGGATCCGTTGATTGAGGTTCTCGAGAACCCCACCTCACCGGTCAAGTCGGCAAGCATTGGACGCCTGCTTCCGGTGTATGCCCTTACGGAGGGCGTGGGGGCCGATCGCTTTAGAAGCCTGATTGAGCAGGTGTTGCCCCTTACAGAGCAATGGATCGAACCTCTGCCTGAGCCACTACGGAAGACGTTTGGTCTTTTGTCGGTTTCAGAGGCATTGAAGGCGCTCCATGCTCCAAAGGATCGGACCACGCTGGACCGTGGTCGTCATCGTTTGGTCTTTGATGAGTTTCTGCTGTTGCAACTGGGTTTGTTGAGGCGCCGCCAGGCGTTGCGCTCACGCCCTGGTCCTGAGCTTGGCCTTCTCCCCTCCAGTCAGGGACTTGTGCAGGATTTCAAGGATTTGCTGTCGTTCCAGTTCACTGATGCCCAACAGCGGGTGTTGCGCGAAATCGAAGCTGATTTGGCCCAGTCGAAACCCATGGCACGTCTGGTCCAAGGCGATGTGGGCTCTGGAAAAACGGTCGTTGCGATTGCGGCCCTACTCAGCACCATCGCGTCTGGGTGGCAGGGCGCCTTGATGGCACCTACCGAAGTCTTGGCCGAGCAGCACCATCGCAATCTGTGTCACTGGTTTCCTCAACTTCACATCACGGTTGAACTGCTCACGGGCTCAACGCCACGTCCGCGTCGGCGTCAGCTCCTCGACGACCTGGCCAGTGGCTCGTTGAAATTATTGGTGGGCACCCACGCTCTTTTGGAGGATCCCGTGGTGTTTGAACGCTTGGGACTTGTGGTGGTTGATGAGCAACATCGCTTTGGCGTTCATCAACGGGACCGATTGTTGAACAAAGGTCTGCAGCCGCATCTGCTCACGATGACGGCGACTCCAATTCCCAGAACCTTGGCACTGTCTGTCCATGGTGATTTAGATGTGAGCCAAATTGATGAATTACCGCCAGGACGAACGCCGATCAAAACGGCAATGCTGTCCGCCGGACAACGGGAGAAGGCCTATGCCTTGATCCGGGACGAAGTGTCGAAAGGTCAGCGCGCCTATGTGGTGCTGCCACTGGTGGAGGAATCCGAGAAATTGGAATTGCGTTCAGCGGTTGAAGTGCATGCCGAGTTGGTGTCGGAGGTGTTCCCAGATCTGCAGGTTGGGTTACTGCACGGTCGGTTAAGCAGTGTGGAAAAACAAGAAGTGCTCTCTTCGTTCTCGTCGGGTGCCTGTCAGGTGCTGGTGTCAACAACGGTCGTGGAAGTGGGGGTGGATGTTCCTGAGGCGAGCGTGATGATGATCGACCACGCGGAGCGGTTTGGTCTGGCGCAACTCCACCAGTTGCGTGGACGGGTGGGTCGTGGGGCGGCTGCCTCCCACTGCCTATTGATCAATGGCAGTTCCAATCCTTTGGCCCGTCAACGGCTCGATGTTTTGGTGCGATCCACCGATGGATTTGAAATTGCTGAAATGGATCTGAGGTTGCGTGGTCCTGGACAGGTACTGGGAACGCGCCAATCCGGTTTGCCAGATTTGGCCTTGGCGAGCCTCGCCGATGATGCGGCGGTTTTGGAGGATGCTCGGACTGCAGCCCAGGATCTACTCCGCGATGATCCAAATCTTGAACGTTGCCCCAAACTTCGAGCCTTGCTCGATGATCAACAACGTCGCCTCAGTGGTGGCACACCATTGAATTAAATATCGTTCACTGGTTTTACTCAACCTTGGACATCCCAATCCCCAAATCTTCAGCCAATGCGTCCTTGGAGTGATCGTCCGATCCAAGATTGCTTGGAATCATTGGAATATCTACCGCCGCAATTGCTTCGGATTGAACCGCATCCCTATGCGTCTGTCGGAGCTCCCTATGGCCAAGGGAAGGACCCGTTTCGTTTGCGATCCGGTGTCGTCAGGCGCTTACTTAAGGCGCAGGATCTATTGCGTCAACGTGCCCCTGAGCTCTGTTTCGCAATCTTCGATGCATGGAGACCGATCAGCGTTCAGGCCTTCATGGTGAACTACACCATCGATCAGCTATGCCGAGAACGGGGTGTCGATCGCGAGGATCCTCGTCAAGAAGCTGACTTGCAGACTGTGGAATCTGAAGTTGGGCGCTTTTGGGCTCCACCGAGTCGAAATCCTCAGACCCCTCCCCCCCACAGCACGGGCGCTGCTGTGGATCTCACCCTTGCAACCGATGCTGGCGAGCTGCTGGCGATGGGCTCACCGATTGATGCCATTGGAGTTGTTTCAGAACCTGATTACTTCGCCAATACATCCGATCCAGCGGAGCAGCTGTTTCATCAACGGCGAGAACTTTTGCGCACGGTGATGGCGTCTGCCGGGTTTGCTCAACACCCAAATGAATGGTGGCACTATTCCTATGGAGACCAATTGTGGGCTTGGCGGAGTGGCGCCGAAGCAGCGATCTATTCGGAAGCAGGAAGCAATTCAGCAACCCCCTGATCGCCAAGTTTGTTGATGTGATCTCCAAAGCTCCGTCTCCCACCAGCTGCTTTCCAGCTCAGCAACAGTGGCTCAATGGTTTGCTCTAGATCCTTGAGTGGAAGCTTCTCCACGTAAGGGCGCGCCAGATTTTGCAAATTCGGGGTGCCGCCCAGCCAGAGCTGGTATTGATTCACCCCATTTCCCACCAAAGCAAGCTCAGCCATATATGGGCGTGCACAACCATTGGGGCAGCCAGTCATCCGCACCAGCACGGATTTTTCAATCTCCAGACGTCTGAGCTGGGCATCGAGTCGATCCAACACATCGGGAAGAATCCGCTCGGATTCGGTAATAGCTAAACCGCATGTCGGCAGTGCTGGACAGGCAATCGCATGACGGGCCAAGGGTGCCGGCGACTCGGGTACATCAAAGCCAAGCTCAGCCAAAGCCGATCGAATCCCAGCGCGTTGTGCGGTTCCGATGTTGCAGAGCAACAGATCTTGGTTTGCCGTGAGCCTGATTTCCAGTTGATATGTCTCAACGAGCTGCCGTAGCCCTTGCTTGAGCTTCCCTTCCAACCGACCGCATAGCAGAGGTAGTCCTACAAACCAGAGCCCAGCCCGCTGACGGTGCCAACCCAAATAGTCAAGGAGTTTGGGTTTGGGTTCATTGCGGAGTCCTGTGAGCTCACCCTTGAAATAATCCCGCTGCAACGTCTGGCGGAACCATTGAATTCCTTTGTCGTGCAGCAAATATTTCATCCGAGCGTGGGGTCGGATGACCCGGTCGCCATGGTCTCGCTGTAGCGCGAGGATCGACTGAACCACGTCTAAGACGTGTTCTGCTGCAACGTATCCGAGGGGATCAGCGATGCGAGCGAACGTTTCTTCCTTGTTGTGGGTGCGACCCATGCCACCGCCCACATAAACATTGCAACCTTTTAATTCTCCAGACGGATGGGTGAAGACCACCAATCCGATGTCTTGCGTGAGGAGATCGATGGAGTTGTCGCCGGGCACTGTGACGCCAACTTTGAATTTTCTTGGCAGGTAGGTGTCGCCGTAGAGAGGTTCAGCCTCACTTCCGGAGTAGACCCCGCCTTCCGATTGGCGTTGTCGCGCCTGGTTGACCGCCTTGGATGGTTTGAAGCGATAGCTGAGGTCGCCATCCACCCAAAGGTCGAGATACGACCCTTCAGCTGCTTCTGGGCTCAGCAGGTCGGCAATCTCGTCAGCTAACTGCCGGGCAGCTGGATAACCACCTTTTTCATAGGGGGCAGGGGGAGCCATCACATTTCTGTTGATGTCGCCACAGGCAGCAAGGGTGGATCCCAAGTTGCGCACGATGGTGCCGATTACCTCTTTCAGATCGGCTTTAGGAATCCCGTGCATCTGGAAGGCCTGACGGGTTGTGGCCCGAAGGGTTCCATCTCCAATTCGGTTGGAGAGCTCATCGAGGGCCAAAAACAATTGGGCAGGGATTCGACCACCAGGGCTGCGAAGCCGCAGCATCATTTGCCAACTGCGGATCTTGTCGGTTTTTCTGAGTTCTCGGTGGTGCTGCTGATAGCTGCCATGAAACTTCAGGAGCTGAACAGCGTCTTCGCTGAAGCGCACCTCATCGTTGCCTAGTTCCGTCAACAACGGCTCGCGCAGATGGTCGCTGTCGAGCTTGCGCTGTTCCGCTTTTGAGAGGCTGTTGGTTTGAGGTTCCGCCACGTCCACAGAGCCTTCTCTTGCTCAGATCAGGAGTTACTAACTGACCGTAGCGAAACGGCTTCCAATACAGTCGGCTTGGCTCATGTCCGTGTCGTGACAACAACGTTTCTTCTTGAAATCGGCACTGAAGAATTGCCGGCGGATTTTGCGCGTCAAGCGCTCGACCAACTCCGAGAACGGGTTCCGCACGACCTTGCTGAAGCACGGTTGAGCCATGGATCGATTTCGATCTTTGGAACCCCACGCCGATTGGTGGTGTCGATCCCCGACTTGGACGACCGTCAACCCGATCTCCGTGAAGAGCGAAAAGGTCCTCCGGTTGCTCAGGCTTTCAAAGATGGTGTTCCAGGCCCTGCAGCGATTGGCTTTGCCAAACGCTGCGGCATCGATGCATCACAGCTCGAGCAACGCGATACACCCAAAGGTCCGTGTGTCTTCGCCACTGTGTTGACGGCAGGGCGCGACGGTGTGTCCTTGCTTCGCGAGCTAATCCCAACGTGGATTGATGCACTGCAGGGCCGTCGCTTTATGCGATGGGGAACGGGGACCCAGCGCTTCAGTCGACCAATTCGTTGGTTGGTAGCGCTCCATGGCGACGATGTGATCAATGTGGAGATGCCTGGGGCAGACCCCGTGGTTCGAAGCGACCGCTACAGCCGCGGCCATCGTCTCTATGGCAACCAACAGTTGTGTATTGCGTCGGCGGATCAGTACGTCAAAACCCTTCAAAAGGCTGGCGTTTTGGTGGATCGCGACGAACGATCTCGTCTAATCCGAGCGTCGATTGATCAAGGGGCTGAAGCCGCAGAGGGGGAGGCCAACTGCCCGGACCGACTTTTTGAAGAACTCGTTGATCTTGTTGAAGATCCCCGGGTTTTGCAGGGGCAAATTGCGGAGCGATTTCTGCAATTACCCCCTGAGGTGATTTCCACCGTGATGCAAGCGCATCAGCGCTATGTGCCGTTGGAGATTCCAGGACTCGACCCAGACCCGTTGCGATTAACGGCCGAGGCGGTCCTGCGCCCTGAGTTTTTGTTGGTGGCGAATGGCCTTGAGCAGGCCTCGGCGTTGATTACCCGGGGGAATGAGCGGGTCTTAGGGGCCCGTCTTGCCGATGCTGAGTTTTTCCTCGAGGTTGATCGACGTCAGGCCAGTGCAACGCGTCGTGAGGCTCTAAGCCGCGTCACGTTTGCCGAGGGGCTTGGCAGTCTTCGTGATCGTTGTGATCGGATTGAGCGCCTCACAAACCAGCTCTTAACAGACCTTGCGCTGTCGGATTCGGTTGCTATGGCGTCTCGTCGTGCGGCACATCTGTGCAAGCACGATCTTGTTAGTCAGATGGTGGGTGAATTCCCTGAACTTCAGGGGTTGATGGGAGGCAAATACCTACTGGAGGAAGGCGAATCGCGCGATGTGGCGCTGGCGGTTGTGGAGCACTACTTACCCCGGGGTGCAGGGGACGAATTGCCGAGCACTGATGCTGGTGCCGTTGTGGCCCTGGCTGAGCGATTTGAGCTGTTACTCAGCATTTTCGCTAAAGGGGAACGCCCCACTGGCTCATCCGATCCCTACGCCCTACGTCGGGCGGGCAACGGTGTGCTGCTCATTCTTTGGAATCAAGGCTGGAAACTCGATCTCAATGTCTTTCTTGCCAAGGCCGTTGAAGCCTGGAGAGAGCTTTTTCCAGCTTTTGCGGTGGACACAGCCCAACTGACCAGCGATCTTTCAGCCTTGTTGCGACAGCGCATTACATCGCAACTCGAAGACGATGGTTATGCCGCCGATTTGGTTCAGGCGGTGGCTGGCGACACCGTTTCGACGACGCGTCTGTTGCACGATCCCCTGGATGTGCGGGTTCGTATTCAACTGCTGCACGGATTGAGAGATCAGGGTCGATTAACGGCAGTGCAAGCGGTGGTTCAGCGTGCTTCTCGGTTGGCTGAAAAGGGTGACCTACCTCTGGATGTGTTGTCCAGCACTGAAGTGGTGGACCCTTCGCGGTTTGAGTCGGCCAGTGAGAAGGGGCTGTTCGATGCCACCGAACGATTGAACCCCCTCGCTGAACGTGGTGCCTATCAAGAACTCTGTGACGTTCTTGTGGAATCCACACCGGCACTTGAGGCGTTCTTTGATGGTGACCAGAGTGTGATGGTGATGGCCGATGATCCGGCCCTTCGAATGAACCGACTCAATTTGCTCGGTGTGTTACGCAATCAAGCAGCTGTCTTTGCTCAATTCGAGTTGATTCAAAGCTGACGCTTTCGTTGGCAGCGGCGTTTCGGAAGGCTAACGAGGAGCTGCTGCATTTTTTTTCGACATTACCGATCAAGAGAGCGCATCAGGAACGGGCTCTCAGCAACAAGCTCCGGTCGTGATTCGTCAGGGTGGAAATGGATTGGGATCCATTGTGGCGGCATTGATCATTGCCGGTGCGGCGATTTACGCCATCAATGTGTGGTCAACCACCCAAAAAGAAACTGCCCCAGGCAAGAACCTGGAGCAGGGAATCGAACGGCTGAAGGATGCCGCGGATCAAGCGATGGACCCTCGCCAGTGAGGTTGGAGGAAAGCTGGAATTAATTCACTCCGGCTTTTTCTTTACTCTCTTGTTCTTTGGCTTGGGCTTTGATCTGTTGGGAGGCTTCCTCTGCGAGAAAATCACCATCAGAGCGACCCACTGCTGAAGGCACTGGCTTGTAAACCGGAGGAGCAAGCGCTTCTCCACGGAGCAAACTTCCCAGGGTGCGCAGCGTGAGTTTCACCTGTTGCCATGGATTCATCAGCACCACCCGCTTGTAGAGGTAGCTGTCAAAGGTGAGGCGTTGTACATCTTTGTCGTCGCACATTTCGACAAAGGCTTCCCGCGCTGCATCGTTCCGATAAAAAATGCGCTGCAAGATATCGAGAACTGCATAAGTAGCGCCGTATTTTCGATCCCAACGCTTGAGATAGGTGGATTTGATTTGCTTCTCCGTTGGGACGTTTGCACCGTTGTTGGAGATTTCAACAATCGCTTCCGCGCACATCCGGCCACTTTTGGCAGCGAAGTAGATCCCTTCTCCAGAACTTTTGGTGACGTATCCAGCGGCATCACCCACAAGAGCCATGCGTCCGACGACGCGGCGAGGCCGTGGATGCTCTGGGATTGGGTGAGCTTCAACCTTGATCACTTCACCTTTGAAGAGCCGTTTGGTGGCGCGTTCACGGATGCCCTTTTGCAAACCCTTAATCAGGCTTTGGTTTTGTTGCATCGTGCCGGTACCAACCGCCACGTGGTCGTATTTCGGGAACACCCAGGCATAGAAGTCTGGCGACACGTCTGTGCCGACGTACATCTCGGCGAGATCCTCGTAATAGGTCATCTCCTCAGGCGGAAGTTTGATCCGTTCCTGGAAAGCAATCGCCACGTTGTAATCACCGGCGTCCATCGCCTTCGCTACCCGTGAGTTGGCTCCATCGGCACCGACGATCAGATCTACATCGAGGGTTTTAGGTTCGCCTGTCGGACCGCCACCGCTGTAGTCGGCGTAATGGATGCAGTACGGCCCTTGACGATTTTTGCCGGTGTCGATTTTTTGCACCAGGCCATTGATCAACGTGGTGCCAAGGTCCGCCGCGCGGTTCCGTAAGAAGGCATCAAACACCTCCCTTCGGCACATACCGATGTAGGCATTTTCGTCGTAACCGAGGGGATCGAGCTGAATATCCACCTCTCGATTGGAGGGGGAAATCATTTTCATGTTCCTCACCTTTCGATCGATGATCGAATCAGGGAGGTTGAATTCCTCAACCATGCAAAGCGGAATGGCACCACCACAGGGTTTGGCGTTGTCCAGTTTTCGCTCGAACAACCAAGTTTCGATCCCAGCCTTCGCGAGAATTTCCGCCGCGCAAGAACCACTTGGTCCTCCGCCAATCACTGCGACTCTCAACATCTCAGCAAAACTCCGCTGGTCTGTTTTTTAAAGCTACTACCGAGAAATCAACTTGTCTTGGTAGCACGGGCTTACACCCTTACGATCGAAACAACATGCATCAGCGCTGTGGTTCGGCCATCCTCTGCGCGACGCTCTGAGCGCGATGACATTCCCGTTGCACAACGCTCTCGACCGCCCCGTCAACGCAAACAAAACAGCGGGCTTGGTCTCTTGATGGGGTGTCTTTTCGTTGGCGGTGGGAGTGTTCTGGCCGTGATGGTGGCTCCACAGTTGTTGATGGGTATGGCCCCAAGTGAACCGTTTGAAATTCGTGGATTCCGTGAACGGCCCGATGCAGATGGTCGGTTGCTTGGTCACTTCCCTTACCGCGAGGCGTTAATTGAAGAGCTGATTGTTTTTCAACCCGGCGTGGAATTGCATGTTGATACGGCAGCGGCATTGAATTCGATGATGAATGCCGCCATTTCTGATGGCATTGATCTTCGTTTGCTCAGCGGATATCGCTCTCAAGCACTTCAGGAATCAATCTTTTTCGATGTGGCATCGGAACGCAATCAAACGCCTGAAGAGCGTGCGCAGGTTTCAGCTCCCCCTGGGTATTCCGAACACAGCACTGGTTATGCGATCGATCTCGGCGATGGGGAGGCTCAAGAAACCAACTTGTCCACGCAATTCCAAAACACCCAAGCTTTCCGATGGCTTCAAGATCACGCTGCTCGTTATCACTTCGTTCTCTCGTTTCCCGATGGAAACGATCAAGGGGTGATGTATGAGCCGTGGCATTGGCGATATGAAGGCTCCGCAGACGCCCTGCGTCAATTTGAAGCTGCTCGTCGCTACTCCCGTCCTCGCCCGTGAATTCTCCTGAGCTGTTGTCTCCAGCTGGCGACTGGGCTGCTCTTAAAGCGGCTGTTGCATCCGGCGCCGACGCGGTCTACTTCGGCGTTGATGCCTTCAACGCAAGACAGCGCGCCGAAAACTTTCGTTTGGAAGAACTGCCGCAAATAATGCATTGGCTGCATCAGCGCGGTGTGCGGGGCTTCCTCACCTTCAACGTGCTGGTGTTTAGCGATGAGCTGGAGTCGGCGGCCCAGTTGCTCCTTGCCGCAGATCAAGCCGGTGTTGATGCGGTGATTGTTCAAGACGTTGGCCTTTGCCGATTAGCCCAACGGTTGGTGCCGCGATTAACCCTGCATGGTTCGACGCAGATGTCGATCACCAGTGCCGCGGGAGTGGCCCAAGCCGCTGCTTTGGGTTGTGAACGGGTTGTCTTGGCTCGTGAGCTGTCTTTGCAGGATCTTGAGCGGCTTCAAAATCAGCTCACCCAGAGGCATTTGCAAATCCCTTTGGAAGTGTTTGTGCATGGCGCGTTGTGTGTGGCCTACTCGGGCCAGTGCCTCACGAGTGAATCGTTGGGGCAACGCAGTGCCAACCGTGGTGAATGCGCCCAAGCCTGCCGCCTTCCCTATGAAATGGTCGTGGATGGCACGTCTCATTCCCTTGAAGATCAGCGTTATTTGCTGTCCCCACAGGATCTTGCCGCCTGGGAACTGCTTCCTGATTTGCAGCGCATTGGAATCGCCAGTCTCAAGATTGAGGGTCGCTTAAAAGACGCAACTTATGTCGCGGCAGTGACGGAGGCTTACCGCAACCGGCTGGATCAGCAGGAAGACGACCCTTCCGAGGTGCGAAGACAATTGGAGCTTGCCTTTTCCCGCGGTTTGTCCACCGGATGGTTGAGGGGGGTTAACCACCGTCAATTGGTGCATGGGCGTTGGAGCAAGAAGCGAGGGCCGTTGGTGGGGCAACTTTTGGGCGTTGAGCGGGGGGGATGGCTTCAAATTCGAAGTCGTGAGCGGATTCGGCCAGGCCAAGGCGTTGTTTTGGAGGTGCTGTCGTCTGATCCGTTAACTCCACCCCGTGAGATTGGAGGCCGTGTGATGGCCTGTGAGCAGATCGGTCGAGAGCGCTTGAAACTTCGTTTAGGACCGCACCGTCTTGAGACCGAAGCGCTGAGGGCTGGCGCATCGGTATGGCTAACAAGCGATCCGGCTTGGCAAGCCCAGTGGCAACGAGCCTCCCGTCGCGTTGTCGAGCCCGTATCCACCCCTTTGGTGGTTGCGGTGGTTGGTGCGGTGGATCAGCCCCTAACGATTGAGGTCCTGCAACCGAGCACCGCAGGACTCAGCGTGAAAAGCGCGATGCCTCTTCAAGTCGCAAGCCAACGGCCACTGGATCACCAGCGACTGACTGAGCAACTGGGACGGCTTGGGGGCACGGCTTGGCGGTTAGAGCGCCTTGAGCTTCATCTGGAAGGGGATCTCTTCTTGCCCGTAGCTGAACTGAATCGGATGCGTCGTCAACTGCTGGATTCGCTTGAAACTCTCGCAGAAGCTGAGGAGGCCCCAACGGCAGATCCTGCGGTGCCTTTGGACAGTGGGCTGAATGTGCATGACGTCCTCGTCCCGATGCTCAGCTCCCTGGCGGGCTCTTCCACCCCTGTTAACCCTGTGGATCTACAGGCGCCAGGTTTGGTGGTGCTCGTGCGCAGTCTTCAGCAGCTCAAGGCCCTTAAGGACTTGCCTACGTCAGTGGCTCCCATTCGATCGGTGGTTGCAGACCTTGAGCATCCGCGTGATTTGCGTGAAGCCGTTGCCATCGCACGTGGGCATTGGCCAGAAGGGATTTGGCTCGCCGGTTCCCGTGTCACACGCCCCAATGAACGGTGGACTTTGGAACCCTTAATTCGAGCCCGACCCGATGGCTTTCTGGTTCGCAATGCCGATCAACTGGAAACCTTGTGTCCACTAGCACCTTGTATCGGTGATTTCTCTTTGAACGTCGCCAATCCCCTGGCGATGTCTTGGTATCGCGAGCATTGGGGTCTGAAACGCCTGACAGCGAGTTACGACCTCAATTTGCAGCAATTGCTTGATTTGACCTCCCATGTCGATGCATCGGCGCTGGAAATCACGCTCCACCAGCACATGCCCTTGTTCCACATGGAGCACTGCTTGTTTTGCGCCTTCCTTTCCGATGGACATGACCACACAGATTGCGGTCGTCCCTGCGAGACGCACACGGTGACATTGAGGGATCGCAGCGGCGTTGAACATCCGCTTCGCGCTGATTTGGGATGCCGCAACACCCTGTTTAACGGCACGGCCCAGACAGGGGTTGAGTCTCTCCCCGTCTTAAGAAAAGCAGGTGTGACCTCTTTTCGTCTCGAGTTATTGGATGAGGATGCTGAGTCGACGCTGAGGCGTGTGCATCTTTATGCCGATGCGTTGGCGGGTCGACTCGCTTCTAAAGACGTTTGGCGCCAGGAACGGATCCACAACCAACTTGGCGTCACGCGAGGGAGCCTGTTGGTGAAGGGGCCGGAAAAGACCAGTCGCGTCTCACGTTGAGATAACCTTTCGCAGCGCCGTCGTGGCGTTCTTCACAATTCCTGACGAATATCCCGTATGAGCGCCCAGCAAAAGGCGATTCGCAATATCGCGATCATCGCCCACGTTGATCATGGCAAAACGACCTTGGTCGACGCCCTGCTGGCGCAATCCGGAATCTTCCGCGACAACGAAGCTGTTCCGACGTGCGTTTTGGACTCCAACGATTTGGAGCGTGAGCGCGGCATCACCATTCTTTCGAAGAATGCAGCTGTTACTTACAACGACACGCGGATCAACATTGTTGATACCCCTGGCCACGCTGATTTTGGTGGTGAGGTGGAGCGGGTTCTCGGCATGGTTGACGGGTGCTTGCTCATCGTTGATGCCAACGAGGGCCCGATGCCCCAAACCCGCTTTGTGCTCAAGAAAGCCCTGGAGCAGGGCTTAAGACCGATCATCTTTGTGAACAAGATTGATCGGCCCCGGGTTGATCCCGAAACCGCCGTCGACAAGGTGCTCGATCTGTTTATCGAGCTGGGTGCGGATGATGACCAGTGTGATTTCCCCTATTTATTTGGTAGCGGTCTTGGTGGTTTTGCCAAGCCAGATATGAAAACAGAGAGCGAGAATATGCGTCCTCTCTTTGATGCGATTCTCCGTCATGTCCCGCCCCCAGTTGGCGATGTAACCAAGCCACTCCAGCTTCAAATTACAACTCTCGATTATTCAGACTTTCTGGGTCGAATCATCATTGGTCGAGTTCATAATGGTGTGATTCGCAAAGGGCAAAATGCGTCCTTGATCAAGGACGACGGAAGTCTTAAAAAGGGAAGAATTAGCAAATTATTAGGCTTTGAGGGCCTTCAACGGGTTGATATTGATGAGGCCTCCGCTGGTGATCTTGTTGCGGTTGCTGGCTTTGATGATGTCAACATCGGCGAAACGATCGCCTGCCCTGATGAACCGAAGGCTTTGCCTCTGATCAAGGTGGATGAACCTACCCTTCAGATGACATTCGTCGTCAACGATTCCCCTTTTGCTGGAAAAGAAGGAAAGTTCGTTACGAGCCGTCAGATCCGAGACCGCCTGCAGCGAGAATTACTCACGAACGTTGCGCTAAGGGTTGAAGATACGGACTCTCCAGACAGCTTCGCTGTCAGCGGACGGGGAGAACTCCACCTGGGAATTTTGATTGAAACGATGCGCCGGGAGGGCTTCGAGTTTCAAGTGTCCCAACCTCAGGTGATCTTTCGCACAATCGATGGAACACCGTGCGAGCCAGTTGAAACCCTCGTCATGGATGTGCCTGAGGCTGCGGTTGGATCCTGTATCGAAAAGCTTGGAACCCGTAAGGCAGAAATGCAAAATATGGAAACAGGAACTGATGGTCGAACCCAACTGGAGTTTGTTGTTCCTTCACGGGGATTAATTGGTTTCCGTGGCGAATTTATTCGTGCCACAAGAGGTGAGGGAATTATGAGCCATTCCTTCTTTGAGTATCGGCCAATGTGTGGCGAATTTGATACTCGTAGAAATGGTGTTTTGATTGCATTTGAAGAAGGAACAGCAACGTTCTATGCATTGAAGAATGCCGAAGATCGCGGACAGTTCTTTATCACACCTGGCACAAAGGTCTACAAAGGAATGATTATTGGTGAAAATACCCGTCCGCAAGATATGGAAATCAATATTTCTAAGGCAAAGCAAGTTACGAATATCCGCTCCGCAGGTGCCGATGTCTTGGATACTCTCCAATCTCCAATTCAGATGACCCTGGAGCGTGCACTGGAATACATCGGACCCGATGAAATGCTTGAAGTCACTCCAGAGTCGATTCGTTTACGCAAATTGCCTGCCAAAAAGATGGCAAAACGTTGATGGCCGAGGAGCCTCAGGCAGATCCCCGCTTTCAGAAAGCTGTTGAACTCTTCAATGATGGTGAGTGGTACGACGCTCATGATGTCTTTGAAGAGCTTTGGCATGAAACGGCCGATCCCCATCGACGAAGCTTGCAAGGTGTGCTTCAGGTCGCTGTGGCTCAACTGCATTTGCAGCGTGACAATCGACGTGGAGCAACGATCCTTTTTGGCGAAGCTCTCGGCCGTTTAAAGCGTCCAGGAACCCCTGATTTGGGTCTTGATATTAAAAGTCTGTGTACCTCTGTTGAGCAGCGGCTTCGCTCACTTCAATGCGATGAAGATCCCGAGTTGTGCACTGTCCCTGTTTTGCGGGTTGTCGACTGAAAGAAGGTTAAAATCAGATAACTTGCTGCATGTGGCGTGATCGCTTTAGGGCCGCTCCGATTAAAAAATATTTATTCACTTAGCCTTATGGCTTTGTTATCACTTTGTTCTGTGATTGTTAATGCTCAACAATTAACTGAGACTGGACTGATTACGATTGAATCGGATCAGCAAACCGCAGACAATTCGATTGGCGTTGTAACAGCTCAAGGAAATGTTCGGCTTGTCCATGTTGATCGTGGCATTGTCGCCACAGGTCGTCAGGCTCAATATTTTATGAAAGAGGAGCGAATTGTCTTGAGTGGAGATGTCGATATAGTGCAAAAGAATGGCGACTTACTTCAAGCCGATAAGATTGTTTATTCCTTAGCCGACGAACGAGCACTGGCGACGCCATCTGAGGATCAACAGGTGTTCAGTCAATGGAGTTTTGGTGGTAATGATGATGATTCCACCCCTGTAATTCCATGAGTCTGGAGCTCCAAAATATCTCCATCTCTTTGGGTGGACGGCAGCTGGTTAAGTCCGTCAACATCGACCTCTCTCCGGGAGAGGTTGTTGGTCTGCTTGGTCCGAATGGGGCTGGTAAAACAACCACGTTCAATCTTGTTATTGGATTGCTTCGTCCCGACGTTGGTCAGGTTCTGTTGGATGGACAGGATGTCACTGAGCTATCCATGCCCGAACGCGCGAGATGCGGTATCGGTTATTTGCCACAGGAGGCGAGTGTTTTTCGACAACTCACTGTTCGTCAAAATCTTGATCTTGCCCTTGATCAAACAGACTTAACGACTAAAGATCGTCGTGATCGACGCAACCAACTCATTGATGAGTTTCACCTGAGTGAGTTCATTGATCGTCGTGGTTTCCAACTATCCGGTGGTGAACGCCGACGCTGCGAAGTCGCAAGGGCATTAGCAGTTGGCCGTGATGGTCCTCAATATCTTCTTCTAGACGAACCTTTTGCCGGTGTTGATCCTTTGGCTGTTGCTGATCTGCAGATCTTGATTCAATCGTTGCGGCAACGGGGCATGGGAATTTTGATCACGGATCACAACGTGAGGGAAACGCTGGCGATCACTGATCGAGCAACAATCCTCAATGATGGTGCAATTTTGGCGTCAGGTCGGGCTGAGCATGTCTCTAAAGATCCGTTGGTACGTCGCTATTACCTTGGCGAGGACTTTCAGTTGTGATTAGAACCTTTAGCCGTTGGATTCACAAACTATCTCTCCTGGACCGATGGTTGCTTGCTGAGATCGCTGCCCCCCTTCTGTTTGCCGTTGCTGCTTTTACGGTGTTGGGGCTCTCCATTGGAGTGATGTTTGAGCTTGCAAGACGTCTTGTTGATGGTTTGCCGATCTTGGTGGCGTTACAGCTGCTTCTGCTCAATATTCCAAGTTTTTTAGTCCTCTCACTACCGATGGCGACCTTGTTTGCAACACTGCTTGCTTACAGCAAGTTGTCATCGAACAGTGAGCTCACGGCACTTCGTAGCCTTGGTGTATCAACAATACGCTTGGTTGTTCCCGCGCTTGCTCTATCGATACTTTTAACAGGTCTTACTTTTGTTTTTAATGATGTCATTGTTCCAAGGGCCAATACCCAGGCTGAAATAACGTTGCAGCGAGGTCTTGGCCGAGCCCTTGCTACTGAAAGAGGAAAAGATATTACCTTCAATAGTTTTGGCAAAATTTACGATCCAAAAACTCAAACAAGTTCAACTGGTTTGCGTCAACTATTTTATGCAAGACGTTACGAAGGTGGAGAGATGTTGGATGTTACACTTCTCGACTTTTCACGCGCTGATTATCGCCAGATGTGGATTGCTGAGCGTGCTGTTTATAACGAATCGAAGGCTATGTGGGAATTCTTTAATGGGCAGGTTCTAACTCTGAATCCAAACGGAAGTACGACCCGGTTAGCATTCGATGAAAACTTTTATCCTCTAAGCTCCGGCCCTCTTCAAGTCGCAGAATTGCCAGATGATGCCAATGATATGACTTTATCTCAAGCAATATCGGCAGAAAAAGTTGAATCGAATGCAGGAAATATTAAAGCGGCCCGAAAGTTAAGAGTCCGCATCCAAGAAAAATTCTCATTTCCAATGGCATGCATCGTCTTTGGTTTGATTGGCAGCAGTCTTGGTGCACGGCCTGGATCTCGCACCAGTCGAAGTCAGGGATTTGGTGTCAGTATCCTTCTGATTCTTGGTTATTACGCTCTGAGCGTTAGTTTTAGTTCATTAGGCGTGAGTGGAATTCTTCCACCGTTTTTGGCCGCTTGGCTTCCGGTTCTGATCTCCCTTGGAGCTGGTGGCTTGCTTTTGCGCCAGGCCAGTCGTTAGCGCTCCGCGCCAGACTCCCTATCACCCCTTGATTTGGTTTGTTGAACGCTCCGTTTGAACTAGTAACGAGCCTTGGGTTTGCGGCTTTTGTTCTTCTGTTGATTGCCCTGCCGATTGCCTTCTGGTCGGTATCCAGCGACTCCAGGCCCGGTGTTGTTCGCTTGTTGGTTGCGGTCGCGAACCTTTTGCTCACGGCTCAACTTGTACTCCGCTGGTGGCAGTCGGGTCATTTCCCTATCAGCAACCTGTACGAATCGCTCTGTTTCCTTGCCTGGGCATGCACCCTCACTCAGTTGCTTGTTGAGCGTGCCTGGCCATCACCCATCGTTGCTGCTGCCGCTACGCCGATGGGATTGGGTTGCATCGCTTTTGCGAGCTTTGCACTGCCTGATCAATTGCAGTCGGCGGCCCCATTGGTGCCCGCTTTGCGCTCGAGTTGGTTGGTCATGCATGTCAGCGTGATCATGGTGAGCTATGCCGCACTGTTAGTGGGATCGTTGCTGTCCTTGGCCGTCTTGGTGATGGATCGAGGCGAAGCTTTGCAGCTTCGAAGTAGTTCGATTGGAAGCGGTGGATTTCGCCAAGCAGTCACAACTCCTGATTCAGGTTTCTTGGAGCTTCAATCTCTCGAGATCAGCACCAATGAGCAGCTAGATAGCTTGAGTTATCGCACAATAACGGTTGGCTTTTTAATGCTCACTGTTGGAATCATTAGTGGTGCTGTTTGGGCAAATGAAGCCTGGGGTAGTTATTGGAGTTGGGATCCAAAGGAAACTTGGGCTTTGATTTGTTGGTTGGTCTATGCCGCTTATTTGCATACCCGTTTGAGTCGCGGCTGGCAGGGTCGACGGCCTGCGCTTGTGGCAGTGGTTGGCTTGATAGTGATTGCCGTTTGCTATATCGGCGTTAATTTGCTAGGTATTGGTTTACATAGTTATGGATGGTTCTTTTAATAATTGATCGAGCAGCTTAATCCTTTTAATATGGTATTTTGGAGTTATCTATATTGTCAGTATATTTATGTTTTCTACAATTAAAATTCTCTGACTGAATGTTCTGACTGCATTAGTGGGGTGAAAAAAACCTATTCTAAATCCTTACTTGTGTGTTTCTCGATGCACTTTGTTACGAGCTGATGCCAGGTTTTGTGGGTTTCGATTTTATTGTGTCAACCTGCGCGATACTTGCGCGAGCTACTATAATTTCTAGCTGAATAATTCCCGAGCATTAAACTGTTGGCTAAGCAATGTTGAAGATAATTTGTTTTCACTATAGACTTGAACTATGCTGTGGTAATTTAAAGTGAAATGATCTACGCGAAGGAGCAAATAATTGAAGCATTGTGCAATGAATATAAAGCTCTATTTACCCAGGAAACTTTTGATCCAGCATCTGATTTGAATTATGTCGACTATCGTAATGCCATGTTGAGCAAAACTTTGCCTGAGCTGATCAAGGAAACATCAACAGATTCAGAATATTATACTCTCGATGCATTCATGGAAAAGTATGGCTAATGGTCAAAGATTTATATGCAATTTTGTGGCTCAAGCTCCGGAGCCATGCATGGAATTGATAAACAATAGATACTAAGTTTGATTCGATTCTTTTAAGTTGAGCTGAATCTTTTTCGTGTATTGGTATCCAGAAGAACGAGAAGTGGCTTTAAGTGATCGAATTGAAAAGTTTGATTGACTTGCTCGACCAAGGCTCTGTGCAGTCCTAGCCAAGTCGATTGTTGGATTTCGGCAATATCTCTTTCAAACCGTATGGGCATTCGTCGAAAGATGTGTCGTTCTGCCCTAGATCAATAGGGCAGAACGAATGTGTTCTCTTTAGGGTGAGTGCTGCGATTAACGCTTGCTCGTACGAATGCCCTCGATCGCCTTGGCGTAATCGGGTTGGTTGAATACACCGGAGCCAGAAACAATTGCATTGGCACCAGCTTCGATTACTTTCCATGCATTCGATCCTTTGATGCCGCCGTCGACTTCAATCCAAGGATCTAATCCCCGTGCATCGCACATCTTGCGTAGATCGCTGATTTTCTGCACCTGATTCTCGATAAAACTTTGTCCGCCAAAACCTGGGTTGACGCTCATGATGAGCACCAAATCACAAAGCTCCAGGCAATAGTCCAGTGTGTCGAGTGGGGTTCCAGGGTTCAGTACGGCACCGGCTTTCTTGCCAAGATCTTTGATCTGGCCCAGGTTGCGATGAAGGTGAGGACATGCCTCGACCTGAACAGAAATAATGTCTGCTCCAGCCTTGGCAAAATCCGGTACGTATTTTTCAGGCTCCACAATCATCAAGTGAACATCGAGGGGCTTCTGTGTCACAGGGCGAAGAGCCTCAACGATCAATGGACCGATGGTGATGTTGGGCACAAAGCGACCATCCATCACATCAACGTGAATCCAGTCAGCACCTGCCTTGTCGACGGCCTCCACCTCAGCACCGAGTTTCGAAAAATCGGCTGAGAGAATTGATGGAGAGACGACAAGACTTTTGGCGGACATCGCAGCGCTAACGGTTTGACCCAGCAATGTTACATCGATTACTAAGGCATGTTTCTGGCTTGCTGTCGCCGTCTTGCCCCTGCTGCGATAAGGTCTGTTTTCGATCAAACCACGATGGGTGAGGTTGGTTTGCTCGTCGTTTTGAGACGATCATTCAGCCGTGGTTCTTATGACTTTATTGTGTTTATATCCTCATTTGTTTATGCATCAGGATCAGATTCTGATTGCTGACTTCTCTTTTTGACGAAAACTATTCATGCCTTTTGCATTACCTGCATGGATATATTTTGCTCTTTGATTATGTTCTAAGCCTTAATATATAGGGATTAAAATTTAATAAGCTTGATTTGCCTGATGCTTTCGTTTGGGGAAGGTCTGCAATCTTTTGCGCTATCAAGCTGATCGGTCTATTGATTTGTGTGTGATTGTTTTTAATGTCTTTTAGGGCGATTAACCTGGCTTTGTGTGCTCTTTTTAGCTTGATTTCTTTGGTCAATATTGCAAGTCATTGTCGAATTTCTTGTGGAGATTGGAATCACCCTGGGATCTCTCCAATTCTTTTAAATCTCTCCCCGGGGGTGGCCTGCTGACTCGCTATTCGTTTCACTCGCAAGGCAAAAGTGCGTTGAGTTTTTTTTTGAGGCTTCTCCTCTCTGCTGAGACTGGGGTATCGCTGATACAGTGAGCCGCGCTTCTAAGCCGAGATCGACTGCGGCATGGGCCAACTGCCCTGTCAGCACGCCTCGCTAGCCCAATTAACCTCATTATCCGGAGTCCCGTGGATCAGTCGCTTATTCAGGAAATTCTCGAGATCGTCGAGCAGGCCGCCATTGCTTCCGCCACGCTCTCCGGCAAAGGCCTGAAAGACGAGGCTGATGCTCTTGCAGTTGATGCCATGCGTAAGCGCATGAATCAGATCAACATGCAAGGCAAGATCGTGATTGGCGAGGGTGAGCGCGACGAAGCTCCCATGCTTTACATCGGAGAAGAAGTTGGAACGGGCAACGGCCCTGGCGTTGATTTCGCAGTGGATCCCTGCGAAGGCACCAACCTTTGTGCCTACAGCCAACGTGGCTCGATGGCAGTTTTGGCTGCTTCCGACCGTGGTGGTCTGTTCAATGCACCCGACTTCTACATGAAGAAACTCGCAGCACCTCCGGCTGCGAAGGGAAAGGTTGATATCCGTAAATCAGCCACCGAAAACATCAAAATCCTTAGCGAGTGCTTAGGTCTTGCTCCTGATGAGCTCACCATCGTTGTGATGGATCGCGCCCGTCATAAGGATTTGATTGCTGAAATTCGTGCCACCGGTGCTCGGATTCAGCCGATCTCCGATGGAGACGTTCAAGCGGCGATTGCCTGTGGTTTTGCTGGTACAGGTACCCATTGCTTGATGGGTATTGGAGCCGCCCCCGAAGGTGTGATTTCCGCTGCTGCCATGCGCGCGTTGGGTGGTCACTTCCAAGGACAGCTGGTGTATGACCCTGCCATTGCTCAAACCTCTGAGTGGGCAGACATGACGAAGGAAGGCAACTTGCAGCGTCTTGCTGAAATGGGCATCACTGACCCAGATAAGGTGTACGAAGCCTCGGAGCTCGCTTGCGGCGAACATGTTGTTTTTGCTGGCAGTGGCATCACTGACGGGCTTCTCTTCAACGGCGTCAAGTTCGAAGCCGATTGCACACGCACGAGCAGCTTGGTCATCAGCAACATGAACAACACCTGCAGTTTCACCACCACCATCCACATGAAGGATGGAGCTCAAAGCATCGCTTTGAACTAATCGTCCAACACGGTTGAGAGGATCATTTCCATGCATATAGCCGTCGTCGGCCTCAGTCATCGCACGGCTCCGGTGGAAATCCGGGAAAGGCTCAGTATTCCTGAGCAGAGCATGGAAATGTCTCTCAAAACCCTTCGGGGAAACGACCAGGTGCTTGAGGCGTCAATCCTCAGCACCTGCAATCGTCTTGAGATCTATACCTTGGTTCGCCACCCTGAACTTGGTGTGGGAGCTGTCAATGAATTTTTGAGCAACCACTCTGGTTTGCAAACTGGAGAATTGTCTCCTCATTTATTCAACTTTCATCATCAAGATGCGGTTGATCATTTGCTACGAGTTGCTGCCGGTTTAGACAGTCTTGTTCTGGGAGAAGGTCAAATCCTTTCCCAGGTTAAAAAGATGATGCGGCTTGGGCAGGAACATAAATCCCTGGGCCCGATCTTGAATCGATTGCTCACACAAGCGGTTACGACTGGAAAAAAAGTTCGCAGCGAAACGAATTTAGGAACTGGTGCCGTATCCATCAGTTCGGCGGCCGTTGAACTCGCACAACTCAAGTTGGGTCAGTCTCGCGGCGTTGACGACTTGGTCAGCCTTGAAAGTGAGCAGATCGCTGTTGTGGGGGCAGGTCGGATGAGTCGACTACTTTTGCAGCACCTTCAAGCGAAGGGCGCATCAGGCGTTGTTCTTGTTAATCGAACCGTTGAAACTGCTGAGCGTCTCGCCAACGATTTCCCGGATTTATCTGTTGAGTGCAGGCCCCTAACTGACCTCAACACCTTTCTCAGCACATCCTCTCTTGTCTTCACCAGCACGGCTGCTGAAGATCCAATTATTGATGCATCGCGACTCAAGCCCCTCAATCGACGCAGTCAGCTTCGCTTAATTGATATTGGTGTGCCCCGCAACGTTGCTGCCGATGCAGCGACCGTTGATGGCGTTGAATCCCACGATGTTGATGATCTCGAAGAGGTTGTTGCACGCAACCAGGAAGCGCGGCAGGCCATCGCCCGTGAGGCTGAGCATCTGCTCCAGGATGAAGCTCAACAGTTCCTCGACTGGTGGGACAGCCTTGAGGCGGTTCCCACCATCAATCAATTGCGGTCGTCGATGGAAACGATTCGCACTGAGGAATTGCAAAAAGCACTGAGCCGTATGGGACCAGACTTTTCAGCGCGTGAGCGCAAGGTTGTTGAGGCTTTAAGCAAAGGCATCATCAACAAAATTCTCCACACCCCTGTGACCAAATTGAGGGCTTCACAAGCCCGTAGCGAGCGCCAACAGGCGCTTCGTGCCGTCGAGCGACTCTTTGATCTAGACCCTTCCTGACTCATGAACTGGGGCTGTCCAGAGTTGATTCCCAGCAATCTCGTCCGATTCGTGCTCCAGGTTGGTTTTCAGAAGGAATTCTCCGGTAAGTTCTTGCGGCAACGCCGATTTGGGTAGCGGCATGAAGAGAGTTCTGGCGATTATTCTTGGCGGCGGTGCTGGTACCCGCCTCTATCCCCTTACCAAGATGCGGGCGAAGCCTGCAGTTCCTCTGGCAGGTAAATATCGACTGATCGATATCCCCATTAGTAACTGCATCAACTCCGACATCCACAAGATGTACGTGATGACGCAGTTCAACAGCGCATCGCTGAATCGTCATTTAAGCCAAACATTTAATCTCTCTAATTCCTTCGGTGGAGGTTTTGTTGAAGTGCTTGCCGCTCAACAAACTCCCGATAGCCCTTCTTGGTTCGAGGGAACTGCCGATGCTGTTCGTAAATATCAGTGGCTTTTTCAGGAATGGGATGTTGACGAGTATTTAATCCTGTCCGGTGATCAGCTGTACCGGATGGATTACAGCTTGTTCCTTGAACATCACAGACGCACAGGTGCCAATCTCACCGTTGCCGCTCTTCCCGTTGATGCGAAGCAGGCTGAATCGTTTGGATTAATGCGCACGGATAGTGATGGAAATATTCAAGAGTTCCGTGAGAAGCCCAAAGGGGACTCCCTGCGGGAGATGGCTGTCGATACATCCCGATTTGGCTTGACTCCCGAATCTGCTCAGGAGCGTCCCTATTTGGCATCAATGGGGATTTACGTGTTCAGTCGCGACACCCTATTTGACCTGCTTGACAAGCATCCAGGCCACAAAGATTTTGGAAAAGAAATTATTCCCGAGGCGCTGAAGCGTGGGGACAAGCTTCAAAGTTATGTCTTTGATGATTACTGGGAAGATATTGGAACCATTGGTGCTTTCTATGAGGCCAATCTTGCCTTAACTCAGCAACCCACCCCACCATTTAGTTTTTACGACGAAAAGTTTCCTATTTATACCCGTCCACGCTATTTACCCCCTAGTAAGTTAGTTGATGCTCAAATCGTTAATTCTATTATTGGTGAAGGTTCTATCCTCAAATCATGCAGCATTAATCACTGTGTATTAGGGGTCCGGAGCCGTGTTGAAACCGACGTTGTGTTGCAAGACACTCTGGTGATGGGCGCTGATTTCTTTGAATCGAATGAGGAACGTGAAACTATCCGTCAGCAGGGGGGAATTCCTGTTGGTGTGGGCCCTGGCACAACTGTAAAGCGGGCAATTCTCGACAAAAACACGCGTATCGGTTCAAACGTTTCGATCATCAACAAAGATCATGTGGAGGAGGCTGATCGGTCCGACCTCGGCTTCTACATCCGTAATGGAATTGTCGTTGTTCAGAAGAACGCCACGATCCAGGATGGAACCGTGATTTGATCCCGATGTTGTGATCTGGAGCTGAAGGACATCCATCCTCCATCCCTGACACAACCCTCTGAATGTGCAGCGGACCGCCGTCTAGATGCTCACACTGGCATCAGTCGTCGACGGCTCTCAGAGCATGACCAAGTCCCACTTCGGTTTAATCGGTCTCGGTGTTATGGGCGAAAATCTCGTCCTTAATGCTGAGCGCAATGGTTTTTCAAGCGTTGTATACAACCGCACGTATTCCAAAACCGAGGATTTTTTAAAGGGCCAAGGCGCCGGTAAAAACATTCAAGGCGCGACTGATCTTCAAGATTTCGTCGAAAAACTTGAACGTCCACGTCGAATTTTGATGATGGTGAAGGCGGGTCCTGCTGTAGACGCCGTTGTTGACCAGCTTTCCCCTTTGTTGGATGAGGGTGACCTCTTAATTGATGGTGGCAACTCCGATTATCAAGACACCGAACGCCGTGTGAAGCAGCTGGAAAGCAAGAGCTTTGGCTTCATCGGTATGGGTGTTTCCGGCGGTGCCAAGGGGGCCCTCGAAGGACCCAGCATGATGCCAGGTGGAACAAAAGCGTCCTACGACGCGATTGAGAGCCTTGTGACCAAAATGGCCGCTCAGGTTGAAGATGGGCCGTGCGTCACCTACATCGGCCCTGGCGGTTCAGGTCACTTGGTGAAAACCGTTCACAACGGCATTGAGTACGGAATTGAACAGATTTTGGCCGAGGCCTACGACCTGATGAAGCGGGTCAAAGGAATGAATGGCGACCAAATGGCTGATGTTCTTGGCCAGTGGAATTCCACAGAAGAGCTGGCGTCGTACTTGGTGGAAATCACCGAGGTTTGCTTGCGCACCAAAGATCCCAAGGATGGCGGCGACTTGGTTGAAAAGATCATGGATCAGGCCGGACAAAAAGGCACCGGTCTTTGGACTGTGGTGACTGCCTTGCAGATGGGCGCTTCGGTCCCCACGATTTATGCCTCCTTAAATGGACGGGTGATGAGTTCAATGAAGCCCCAACGCGTGAAGGCTGAGGAGGTGCTGAAGGGTCCGTCGGTCAAAGATTTTGATCTTGGCCAGCCGTCCGATGCAATGTCTCCATTGATGGATGCCGTTGTTTTGAGCTGTGTGGCCAGCTATGCCCAAGGTATGGAGCTTTTGCGCATTGCTTCCAACGATCTTGATTACGGCTTGGATATGCCGTCCATCGCTCAGATTTGGAAAGGTGGTTGCATCATTCGCTCGCGCCTGTTGAAGCGCATCCAAAACGCGTTTAGCGCCGACCCCCAGCTTGAGAATTTGATGGTGGATCCTTGGTTTGCCGATCAAGTCAACCGTCGGTTGCCTGGTTTAGCGCAGGTTGTGGCTGGTGCTGCTGAAGCGGGTATCCCTGTGCCTTGTTTCAGCAGCACCCTCGACTACATCAACAGCTACCGCACAGGTCGGTTGCCCCAAAACCTTGTGCAGGCCATGCGCGACTGCTTTGGCTCCCATACCTACAAGAGGGTTGATGAAGAGGGGAGCTTCCACACCGAGTGGTTGGATTGAGCGGTTCATCGATGACGAACTACCGCGTTGTTCGAGCCAGTGATTCCCAGGACCTGGCTCGTCAGGCCTCTCAGACCATTGCTGCTCAGATTTCTCTGACTCTCGATCAACGGGATCGTTGTCAGATTGCTCTATCGGGTGGATCAACCCCGAGCAAAGCGTATGCGTTGCTCGGGCAAGAACATCTGCCTTGGGACAGGGTTGATGTTGTTCTTGGAGATGAACGTTGGGTTTCAGCCAACGACGACTCCAGCAATGCCCGCATGCTTCGAAGAACATTGCTGGCGGAGGGGCCTGCCTCTGTGGCGGCCTTCCATCCGGTGCCCACTGTGGAGCTCGAAAATGCTGAGGCCAGTGCCGTGGCCATGGCCGATTTGGTGTCGCGACTGTGTCCGGCTAACCCGCCCATCTTTGATGTGATGTTGTTGGGCCTTGGCGATGATGGCCACACCGCTTCCCTCTTTCCAGGTACGGAAGCCCCAGGCGTGACCGACCATTGGGCAACCGTCGGACGGGGCAAGGGTCTTGACCGCATCACCCTCACCGCACCAGTGCTCAGCGCTGCACGCCAAGTGATCTTCCTGGTGAGTGGTGCCAACAAACAAGAAGCGCTTCGACGACTCTTGGATTCAACGGAATCTTCAGAGCGCACTCCCGCTCGACTGGTTCAACCTGCTAGTGATGTGCTGATCATTGCGGATCAGGATGCAACCGCCGGCCTCTGAACACGTTTTATTCCAAGGCAGCGATTTCGCTGAATGGGCAAGTTTGAACGACACCATCATGGGAGGAAATTCCCGGGCGGGGTGTCGAAGCACTACCGATGGTCTTCTGCTTGAAGGCCAGCTCGTCGAAGCGGGGGGTGGTTTCGTCAGTTGCCGATCACCGCGCTTGCAGCCTCCCCTCGACCTCTCCCCATACTCTGCCCTTCAGATTGATGTCGATGGTGAAGGTCGCACTCTCAAAATTGCCCTTGGTTGCAGAGATGGTGCCATGGGACTCACCGAATTAATCCCTGGTGGTGTGCGTTGGGTGATTGATGTTCCAACGCAAGCTGAAGGAACAACCCGCCTCACGATTCCCTTTTCTAATTTACGTCCCACCATCCGTGCCAAACCTGTAGGGCTGCCACTGAAATTTGATACCGGCGGCATTACGCGTTTGCAGGTGCTCCACTCCAAGTTTGGCGATGCTGGTGCGCTCAATCCTGGTTTCAGGCCAGGGGAGATTCGCCTCTTAATTCGTTCGATCCGAGCGCTGCCTTAACGCCATGGATCTTTTGATGCTGATTGCGAAGTCGGCAGATGTGTGCCTCAAGCCGTGGGTCCATGCGGTTGTGCCCATCGACCCCTCCGCTCCCGCTGTTCTGGATGAGCTGAATGTGCGGATTGAGTGCCGCGATCCCCAGGGAGAGCGCTGCCCTGAACGAGACTTAGAGCTAGAGATCTATCGCAGCGGAGTCGATATCAATTTGATGCTGAGTTGGTGGGACCAGCCGGAACGGCCGATGCTTTGGCAGGGCCGTCATCCCGTTTGGATGCATGGCGAAAATGGCCAACGGCTCTCAGCACCCCAGGACGCAGGCCCCCTCGAAGCGCTTGGACGCCGTTTGCATTCCCTTCTGCAACCCAGTTAATTAATCCGGTTGATCGGTGACAGCCCCTTTGCTGGATGTGGAAACGAGTCGGGCATATTTACCCAAAATGCCAGTGGTATAGCGAGGTTTCGGTTTCGACCATGCTGCTCGCCGTTTGGCTAACTCGGTTTCGTCAACGTTGAGCTGCAGCAGGAGTTGATTGGCATCCACGGTGATGCTGTCTCCCTCTTGCACAAGGCCAATCGTTCCACCAACAGCAGCTTCTGGAGCAACGTGACCCACCACGAGTCCGTAGGTGCCGCCGCTGAATCGTCCATCGGTGATTAACGCCACTTTGTCGCCGAGTCCCTGGCCGACGATGGCTGAGGTGGGTGCCAACATTTCGCGCATGCCCGGTCCACCGACAGGCCCTTCGTAGCGGATCACAACGACGTCTCCCGCGTTGATCTTTTTCTCGAGGATGGAAGCCAAACAGTCTTCCTCACTTTCAAAAACCCGAGCCGGACCTGTCAGCACAGGGGTTTTAACACCGCTGATCTTGGCCACACTCCCCTCGATGGCCAAGTTCCCTTTGAGGATGGCGAGGTGTCCCTTGCTGTACATCGGATTTGTTAAAGGTCGGATCACCTCCTGATCTGCAGGCGGCTCTGACGGCACATCTGCCAACAATTCGTTGAGGCTTTTCCCTTCCACTGTTTGACAATCGCCGTGGAGCAATCCGGCATCAAGAAGCAACTTCATCACTTGAGGGATTCCTCCGGCGTTGTGGAGATCAACGGTGACGAAACGACCGCTTGGTTTGAGATCGCAAATCACTGGAACGCGCTGACGAATGCGTTCAAAGTCGTCGATGCTCAAATCAACCCCAGCAGTGCGAGCAATCGCCAGTAAGTGCAAAACAGCATTGGTTGAGCCACCAACCGCCATGATCACGCTGATGGCATTTTCGAATGCTTCTGTTGTGAGGAGATCTAATGGTCTGATGTTGGCTTTCACGGCATCGACTAACACCTCTGCTGATCGAGCAGCGCTATCCGCTTTTTCCTGGTCCTCCGCTGCCATGGTGGAGCTGTAGGGGAGGCTTAACCCCATTGTTTCGATGGCGGCACTCATCGTGTTGGCGGTAAACATGCCGCCGCAACTACCAGCACCAGGGCAGGCGTTCTTTTCTACCGCTGTGAGTTGTTCTTCATCGATTTTGCCGCTGGTGATTTGACCCACGGCTTCAAAGGCACTCACCACAGTGAGATCACAGCCGCCAAGTTTTCCCGGCTTGATCGTTCCCCCATAAACAAACACGGAGGGGATATTCATCCGTGCCATGGCCAACATCGCACCAGGCATATTTTTGTCGCAGCCACCAACGGCCAAGACCCCATCCATGCTCTGACCGTTACAGGCCGTTTCGATGGCATCGGCGATGACTTCGCGGCTGACAAGGGAATATTTCATCCCTTCAGTCCCCATCGAGATTCCATCACTCACCGTGATGGTGCCAAACATTTGCGGCATACCTCCAGCCAGACGTGCTGCTTCTTCGGCACGTTTCGCTAAAACATCAAGCCCGATGTTGCAGGGCGTAATCGTGCTGTAGCCGTTGGCGATTCCCAGGATCGGTTTGCCGAAATCAGCATCACCAAAACCAACGGCCCGGAGCATGGCGCGGTTGGGGGATCGCTGAATCCCTTTGGTAACGGCGTCGGATCTGAGCATGGCGCGAACTGGGCCTTCAGCTTTCTCGCCAACCTACTGACGACTCAGTCGTTAGTCCCGAGACCCTCAAGTTGAGCGCGAACGCGGGCGATTTCGGCGTTGAGTTTTTCAACCCGTTCTTCGAGATGACCATTATCGGAGCTTTCATAAACCTCTGATCCGTCTTGCATTCGGGGGACGTAGAGCATTGCTTTTTGTCCACCGATACGACGACGACGATCGGCTTCGTTCAGTAACCACCAGGCAAGACCCGCTGCACCGATGACGGCTCCTGTAACCAACGATGTGAATGTGCCTGAGCCGCTGTCGTGGTTCTGCACCATGGCCGAAACAATTGGTTTGAAAAACTATTTTTTAAATCTAGACACGGCCCTTCAACCTGAGGTTGAGCCTTTGCAGAGGGTCACCAATTCCTGGAATTGCGAGTCCGGATGCGTCGAGCCCCTCATCGATGCAAGTGGTGTAAATCGTGAGGTCCGGAACGGCTTCTCCCAGGGTTTTCAATCCAGGGTTGGCACAGAGAGCCGTAACCAAGCGAATCCGATTGCCACTTACCCCTTGTTGCTGCAGGTCTTGCAGCAGCTGTAGTACCGCATGTCCATCGGTGATTTGATCGATAAAGATCACCAACCCTGCGTTGGTTTCGATGCTGTCAGGAACGCCGTTTAGGCAAAGGGATGCCTCGGGGAGGACCTGTCGTCCTCCTTGCCATAACTCCAAACCCCCAGGCATTACAGGCATGGCTAAGAGGGGAGCTCTCGACTCCACCACGAGTCCTTCGGTGTCTCCATTGGCTGTGGGAATGGGTTCGCGACGATGCGGCAACCAATCACGAAGCGCCTCATAGGTGAGCCAGCGACCCAGCTCTTGCATCGCAGTTGCGTACAACGCTGGCGGGGTCTCGCGGTGCCGCAGCATCGTGAGCCAGTGACCGATCAGTGGATGCGGGGGCACCACCACCCGAAGGCTCATGGCCATAAGCGACGCTCAGTTGGGAACTGCCATAACGTGAGCGATCAAGCTACCCGTCCAGATGCAAGCTTTCTTCCGCCCAGTCTCAATTCTGGCGGCTGTGTTGATTGTTTTCACCACACTGTTCTGGACTGATTCTGTCGCCGCGATTACGGCTCCTGAGTTGCGCGGCAGCAGCTCTTATCAGGGGATTACAGAAGACATGCATGGAATGGATCTTAAAGAGAAGGAGTTCCTCAAGGCCAACCTTCGCGATGTGAACCTCAGCGGTGCTGATCTTCGGGGTGCCGTGATCAACACCACTCAATTACAAGGTGCTGATTTGCGAGATGCCAATCTTTCTGATGTGGTGGGTTTTGCAAGTCGATTTGACGGTGCCGATCTGCGTGGGGCTGTTTTAACCAATGCAATGTTGATGCAAAGTCGTTTTACGGATGCACAAATTGAGGGTGCTGATTTCACCGATGCAGTGATCGACCTCCCCCAACAAAGGGCTCTGTGTAGCTCTGCCGATGGTGTGAACCCTCAGAGTGGGGTCTCTACCCGTGAAAGTCTCGGGTGTCGTCCTTGAGTAATTGGTCATGGCGAATCGACTTCCTGTCACGGTCATCACAGGGTTTCTTGGTGCTGGTAAAACCACTGTTCTGCGCCACCTGTTAACCAACAGCGGCCAACGCTTGGCGGTGATGGTGAATGAGTTCGGCAGCGTTGGTTTGGATGGTGATCTGATTCGGAGTTGTGGTTTCTGTCCGGACGAGGAGGTTGAAAACCGCTTAGTTGAACTCAACAACGGCTGCCTTTGCTGCACGGTTCAGGACGACTTTCTCCCCACCATGGAGAAGTTGCTCGAGCGTTCTGATCGGCTGGACGGAATCGTTGTGGAAACGAGTGGTTTGGCCTTGCCACGCCCCCTGCTGCAAGCGTTGGATTGGCCCGAGATTCGCAGTCGGGTTCACGTCAATGGTGTCGTCACCTTGGTGGATGGCGAAGCCCTCTCTGAAGGGAGTCCTGTGGCAGATCGAGAAGCGCTGGAACGACAACGGGCGGAGGATCCAAGCCTCGATCACATCACGGCCATTGATGAATTGTTTCGGGATCAATTGCAAGCGGCAGATTTGGTGCTGATCAGCCGTGCTGACACGTTGTCTGCGGCGAAACTCGAGTCCGTGCAGGCGGCCATCGCACCGAAGGTCAGGCCGGGAACCACCCTGTTACCGGTGTCGAACGGTGCTCTGGATTCCTCCGTCGTGTTGGGCATTGAGCACCACTCCGTGGCCCATGCCCACGACGATCATGATCATCATCACGATGACGACCACCACCACCATGACCACAGCCATGTCGAGGTCATCGGCCAAGGCGTGCGAATGGAAGGGGATTGGGATCGAAAAGCGCTTGAATCAATCCTCCCCGAGCTGGTGCGTCAACACCAGGTGATTCGCCTGAAGGGGCGTGTGTGGCTCGCGGGTAAGCCCCTCCCGCTTCAGCTGCAAATGGTGGGCCCTCGCTTGAACAGCTGGTTTGAAGCAGCTCCCAAGGACGCTTGGCGTCCAACCTCCGGCACAGGCGTTGATTTGGTTGTTCTTGCCTTGAATGATGCGGCGAGTTCAGCCCTGGAATCAGGGCTTCAAAGGCTGCTTAATGCAACGCCCGATACGGCTAAGAGCCCGGCAACGACCCCCTGCCATTGAAGTGATTCCCCCTCCAGACGATGGAGAAAAAGGGCCATCACCGGTGCCGTACTCATCAAGGTGATTCCCTGGCCAACGGGAAGGCTTTGAAAGACAATCTGCTGAAGAACGATGCCGAGGTTGGTGCCCAAAAGGGTCGCAAGGACGACCTTTGCCACTACACCCTTTGGCAAATGTTTGGGACTAAGACGTCCGCGAAGCAGTGGGAGCAATCCAAGCCATCCCCCCAACAGGCGAACGGCAGCCGTTTGCATTGGGCTGAGCGAGCTCGTGATCAGAACATGCCGTGACAGAAATGCACCGCTTAGGCCACACATCACCGCCAGCACGCACAGCAGAAGACCAAAAGCTGTTCCGTTGGTGGCTGACGACGCTTTGGACTGCTGTGCCACCAAAACAACGGCACAACTCACCAGCAAAGCCCCCGCCCAGGCCGCTGGTCGAACCGTGTCTCCCATCATCAACACGCCTCCCATGCTGGCCAAAACAGGACCAATGGCCTCAACGGTGAGAGCCCGCTGCGTACCCAGCCGTCGTAATCCACCTAGATAAAAACTATCCCCTGCAGCAATCCCAATCACTCCGCTCAGCAGAAGCACGACGATGGCGCCGGTTTGATCGGTCCAAGGAAGGGTGAATAAAAAGGGCAGAAAGAACAGGAGCGCTAGCCCGTTCTTCAGGCCGTTGAGTTCGATGGCCGTCCCGAATTGAGATAGGGAGCGCCAAAGGGCACTGGCTGTGGTCCATGCCATGGCTGCGGCCAGTGCAGCTTGATGTCCAATAAACAAGGGCTAAGACCCCTCAGGCTGGGGTTTGCAAACTGGTTTTGATCAGGTTTTCGCTGAGTTGCCAAAGCGTGCGGGCTAAATCCATGTCCGTTGCTTCTGGCGAGGGTTCAGTCGATTCAAAAATGTGTTTTCCAGGAGCTACAACGTGATTGCTCAAGTAGCGCATGCCCGTTGCATCGTGATGACCCATTACCAGGGAAACAAGAAGGTTCCCAGCCCGTTCTGGTTGTTCTGTGAGCCGAAAGAGATCTCTTGCGATGAAGCCGAATACAGCTTGGCCCCAGGGGTTTGCTTTCCGACTCTCGCGGAAAAAACCATCCTTGCTTCGAGGAATAACGAGGCCAGGACTCCAGCACAAAACGGGTAGTTGTGGTTGTCGATGGGAGAGTTCAAGTCCCATCAATAGATTGCATAATTTGCTGTCTTTGTAGGCCTTGTCAGCACTGAAGGGGCTGGTGCCATCAACCATGGATGCACCTTTTCCTTGATTCAGTCCTGCCAGGGTGCCAAGACCAGCAGGCTGTCCGACCCGACCACCTCCCGTCGTGGGGTTATGCACTTCCGACGCTGTAATCACCACACGCGGCGACGGACTGTCTTGCAAGAGGGGTAGGACCAGCTGAAGGAGGCACTGGTGCGCTAGGTGATTGACAGCCCAGGTGAGTTCAAATCCCTGTTGGCTCCAACGGGGTGTATCGACCCCGGCGTATTGAAGACCTGCATTCAAAACAAGAACATCAAACTGCTGGCCATCGAGACCAAGCTGATGAGCCATTTTTTTCACAGCGATCAGATCTGCGAGATCTGCAATCAGGATTTTGCTCGGGTCTTGAAGCCAATCCAAGCTCTGTTCAGCGCGTTCACGACTTCTGCAGACGACAGTCAGGGCATGTCCGCTTTCCTGGAGGTGGCGTGCCGCAGCTTCACCGATGCCACTATTGGCACCCGTCATCAAAATTCGTAGCGGCTTCGTTGTGGTCATGTAGTTGATAAATGTAGAGCTCGCAGTCCCGTTCACTCACAATGTAAAGACGCCGATTGTTGGGATCAAAAGCAATTCCTTCCGATTTGGCAACGCGTTTGGATTGAGTGTCTGACTCACGGGGTAGATCCAAGCGGTTTAAAACTTTCTTGTCAACAAAGTTGAAATGAAAGAGGCATTCTCCTTTGTCACTGGTAATCCAAATTGTATCGCTGGTATAATCATAACTTAGGCCTGAAAAATCGAGCTTTTCAGATTTAATTCTTGGATGTTTGAAACCATGTTTTTCATTAAGCTTGCAATGGTTGATGATCGTTTCGCGTTTTGAATCTAGTTCGATGAGTAGGCCGGGCTCCCCCTCCTTGACGACAAATATATGATTGTTGTTGAAATTAATAGTGATCCCCTCTAGGCCTTTGTTTTGATTCTTATGATTAAAGTACACCGCAATTTGATCGTAGTTCTTCAGAGTTCTAAGCGGAATTTGTTGGATTTCTTTCCTGCTGATAATGTCAAATTGAACGATTGAATTTGATTCCTCTTGAACCGCTAGGATCATTTTGTCGTCTGCTGTAACAGCGACCCCCTCTAAATCTTTGATGTTGATAAGAAATGATGAATCAGGGATAATCCTCCCCTGGAGGTCTAAATTAAAAATAATCTTTGTATCATCACTAACGGTATAAAAGCTTGTTCCTTGTCGATCGAGTGCGAGGCCTGATGGTTCATTCAGACCGCTTGCTGTATCTCTGATTGGATGGTGCTCAAGAAGTTCGAGCTGTAGCTTGCGAGTCAAATTAAATACCGCAGTAATAACTAAATATTATGGACTATGTTTGTAACAAGTTTAGTTGCTCGCGGGGGCAGAATGAACGAACCATGTCATAGGAAGGATGCATGCAAGCACTCACTGTTTACTGCGGCTCCTATTCAGGAAATCATCGGTGTTATGTAGAAGCGGCCCAACGGCTTGGCACCTGCCTTGCTGAACGGAAGATCACCCTTGTCTACGGGGGGGCTCAAATTGGACTGATGGGAGCATTGGCCGATTCTGTTCTCGGAGCAGGCGGTGATGTCGTTGGAATCATTCCCAAACCACTCAATCAAGCCAACCTTGTTCATCAAGGACTCACGCGCTTAGAAGTTGTGGATTCGATCCAACAACGCAAGTCCAGGATGCTGGAGTTAGGTGATGGTTTGATGGCCTTACCGGGAGGCTTTGGCACCTTGGAAGAGCTATTTGAAGCTCTGGCCTGGTGTCAATTGAAGTTGCATCAAAAGCCTTGTGCCGTTCTCAATGTCAACGGCTACTACGACCCATTGTTGTCGTTCCTGGATCAAGCCACAAATCAAGAGTTTTTGTCGACGGCCAATCGCAATTTGTTGCTTCAAGCTGCAACACCTGAAGATCTGCTCGCTTTGATGATGCAGCAAAGTAATGACTAAAACAATTCTTGTTAGCGGTTCTAGCCGTGGAATCGGTCGCTCGATTGCGGAGCGTTTGCTCTCTGACGGCTATCAACTCAGCTTGGGAGTTCGAAATCCCGAGGCCCTGAATGGAACCTGCTTCGATTGTGACCAAGTGCTCTGCCACCCCTATGACGCACAGGATCCTGACAGTGCATCGGCTTGGGTCAACGCGACAGTTAAGGCATGGGGGAGGCTCGACGGACTCATTCATTGCGCTGGCATTCTTCGCACTACACCACTTCTATTTCGCGATGGGGAAGAAGACGATCTTGATGACCTATGGAACGTAAATGTGATGGGACCTTGGTGGCTAACGAAGGCGGCTTGGTCTGAGTTGTGTCGTTCTGGTGAAGGTCGAATTCAAGTTTTGGTATCGATGAGTGGAAAGAGGGTCAAAGGTCAGATGGCCGGCTATCCCGTAAGCAAGTTTGCCCTGATGGGTCTCTGTCAAAGCATGCGAAACACGGGCTGGGATCAAGGAATACGTGTAACGGCTTTTTGTCCGAGTTGGGTCAATACAGATATGGCCCATGAAGTTAGTCGTGTTTCCGCCGCGGAGATGACGCAACCCTCTGACCTTGCGGCTCTTTCCAGCCAACTTTTGGCACTGCCCAATGCAGCAATCCCTTTTGAAGTGGCATTGAATTGCGCTTTGGAATATTGAGCGATGCCCTTGAGCTGAGATGTTCTGAGCCGTTTCGACTTTGGCTAATTGGCAGCAAATGTGGCTAAGCATGAATTGGTTCAACGTCTCCCCATGTGCCTTTTTGCTGCTGTTGGTCTGCTGGCGCCCCGTTTGATTCTTGTTTTGATGTGGTTTTTCAACAGTGTCTTCGTACTTCAGCCATTTGAGGGATTTGGAGTTCCAAACCCCGTGCTTCCGATTGCGGGCTTGGTCTTTCTCCCAACAACTACATTGGGTTTCTGTTGGGCAACAGCATCCTTTGGCGGTCTATCTTCGTTTAGTGGAATACTAATTGTGGCTTTTGGCGTAATTATTGATCTTGGTTTATTGGGAAATGGTAGAGGGATAGCTAAGCGATAAAAATAATTTGTAAATCCATCATTGCTGATCTGTTTGGATTTCTGCTATGACTCTAAGTTGCCCAATCTGTAATCTGCATCGCGATATTGATCAACAGAAAAAATATGAGATTTATAGGGATGATCTTTGGGTCTTGCGTCATCACCCAGCACCAGCTCCACTTGTTGGCTGGCTGCTTTTGGATTCCTTGCGACATTGTTCGGGCCCCATTGATTTTTCGGCCAATGAGTCATCAAATTGGGGAATAGCTGTTCGTGATGCTTGCACTTTGATAAAACAACTAACCCAGTGCGATCGGATTTATACAATTGCTTTTGGTGAAGGGGCACAGCACTTGCATCTTCATCTGATCCCTCGATTGATTTCTAATCCAGCAACAAAAGCTTGGTCCATCGCCGATCATTATCGATCTGTTGATTCTGGTAAATTTCCCCCAGTCTTGCCCGATCAACTCAACAAGTTTGTTGTCAAGGCTCGAGAAATCAAGGGGACAATTTCTCATTATTCATAATTTTTTTCATGTAATGATTGTGTAGTTCTTGTTTTGATCTCACCAACAGGCCAGTTTAAATTGATAAGATTTTTAATTAGATCGTTATTTACTGGAAAACAACTTTCATTATATGTTCCTCGAATATTCAAATCTTTAAGGGTATGTAAAAGTAATCGATGTTCTCTTTTAGTGCCGCGACGTGTACCCGTTGTATAAAAATGTCGTTGGCTAAGACTTAATTTTTCTGCTGCCAAGTCGTCGCTGTATCCAATCAAAAGTGTTTGATCAATATCCCGATATGCTGTAAAAAGTTGTCCGTTGGGCCTCAGCTCCAGTGTCTGAACATGTTCCGTCAGGTTGATGACCACGTCCATGGTTAAACCCTGTAGTGCATGCTCAATCAGGGCTAATTCAACAGTCATGGCCCACCAATGGCAAGGCGTTCGTCGCAGGACGACTCGTAATGACGGATCGCAGCCCCTGGTATTGATCCATTGCTTTTGAGCTGCCGCACTGAATACTCAACGCACTGGAGCACCACACTCGTGAGTTCACGGCCTTCGCATATGGCCCAACTGCGCAATAAAACATGAAGGCTGGGCGGCACAGAGACCGTCAGCTTCACTTGATTTTCCCGAGTGGTCGTTTTGACCATGGCACACGCCTTTTGGGTTAACTTAACGTGCTTTTCTGCTTAAAGCAACTTCAGGGTATCCCCGCAGTATCTCTGGGGTTGCTTCGGGGTTGCTAGCCTAATTCTGGTGCCATGCAGCAACGGGGCCTAAAAAAACCAGGCCCTGCAGAAGGCCTGGTGGGGAATCAAGTTGGGTCGAAGCAGTGAGACTCGGTACCGCAATCGAATTGAGCTAAGCAGCGCGTTTGTCGTCGCCGTACCAAATGCCACGTCGGCTGTCGGGAAGACGCTCCACGGCTCTTTCGTATCTCTGTCTGCAATTGCGTTGACGAAGATGTTCCTCTGCCTCCTGAAGGAGTTGAGCGATTCGTGCCTCTGACATACAACGCGAGTTGGGCTCTCTAATTCAGATACAGGACTACAGCTTCATCAACCCCTTGAGTCAATTATTAAGTATTTATGCTTATAGGCGTGACATTTGTTGGCGCAATCTCTCCACTCCAATGGTCTCGAGTAGGGGCAGGCTGACTGGGAATCGAGCCCTTAAGGGTCCTCTCGTGGTGAAAGATCTAGCTATGGAGTTTGTTGGCCAATACAACGAGCCGTTTGTTGAATGGAATGACGTATGCGTCATTGAACTCAGCTCTACGTGAAGCGTCGGTGCATTCGCTCCCATATGTTTCTCGTAAATCACCATAATTCACGACAAAATCCTGCCTAACCGCGACAAGTTGTGATGAAAAATCTGAGTATTTCTTCCGCCAGTCAGTTGGGTTATCTCCTTGGATGTTCTCGAGCAGCTCGGCTTTCAAAGCGAGAACATCGTTTAATCCATTTTCATAGCCTTTTCCTGCGATTTTGATTGCTGTCTCTGAGTCTTCACAGGCTTGAACCATGGCAGCTTTTGCCTCCGCCAAGGCCACGTCTTGTTTTGAAGGACCACAGGCACCGAGCCCAAGGGACAAAACGCAAGCGGACGATGCAGCGAGAACGGAGAGTTTCAAGATTTCTTTTTTTAAAGTTTGATCCGATCAGTTCAACCGTGCAATCAAGACTGTTCGATTTGTACCATTGCACGATTTGAAGCGGGGTCCAATCCTTATTCTTATTATCCTCATTTGGCGAATTATCCATGCATATGATTCTTTTGCGGATGAGGTGAATGTGTTTAGGCTAGGTAATTGGCTGGAACACTTTTGAGCCGGTTCGCCTTGCAGCTGATCATTCTTTCGAGCTTGCTTTGGTTCGGGCCATGGACAAAGGCGCAATCGTTTTTCCGCCGACCACCTGTTCAGCTATCGATCCATAATCCATCCTCGCTCCAAGGTGAGAGAAACCGCACCACAATCTGTATTCGTGTTCCCTCTGATGCTGGGGCAGAACTTGAAACAGTTGTGTTGTCTCAACTTCCTAATCCTGATCAGTGGTATTGGGGGAAGCATCCACCTCAGGTTTATAAAGGCCGCTATGCACTGCGAGGTGGCGTCAGCGCAGGTCTTGCTACATCGTCGTTTTCAACGGTAGGAAGTGAGCTGACGATCAATCTCATTCCTCCGGTTCCCCCCGGTGACCAGGTCAATATCGTCTTTCGAAGTTTTAACCCAGATGAGGGCATCTACCAATGGGCCACCAGACTGATTCCTAGTGGTATCGATGCCCTGGCTAGCGAGGGACCGACCCTACGTCTTCACGTCTACCGGAATGACCGTTTTCGCTAATCACTCGAGAGTGGTTCGGTCACCTTCGTCCGAACGAAAGGGACTGCTCGGTTAGCAGCCGGGTTCCAAACCCATAAAAAATGCCACTCAACGAGTGGCATTGGGTGTGTGAGGTGTTGATCTCTTGTGTGAGGAGAACAACCCCCTATTTTTAGCAGTGGATAGCCTGAATGAATCCTAAACTCGGAATAAGTGGCACTGTGCCAATCATGAGCTGCCGTTGATTCCTTATCGATGCGAACTGATTTGATTTCAAAATATCCATTCGCATAAAAATTATCCCATGGCCTTTATAATTAAATTATCTGCTAATAGATTAAATATGAGATCAATGAGCCAGCATTGAATCGTACCTATGGTTGTTAGCGAGATGGCTGAAAGATGTATTTTCCTGGGAATATTTCATACTCTAAGTTTGCGAGTAGTTATGAAGCATTCATTGCTAGGATCGTCGTGATCAATAGATTCAGAGCTTTAGTGATGGTCAGATCCATAATTGCGGCCTCATCGATCATCACATTGCAAATTCTGTCGCTATCACCAGTACTGGCATGTGATCCGTATCTTTATTCGGGAGACTTCGAGGAGATGCTGAATAACGGTGAGTCGTGGGAGATTGTTCTTGATTCAATGAAAAATTCCATTGGATACACGGGTCAGTCCTGCTTCTATGAATTTAAAAAGTATGCAAAGAAGAATAAGTCAAAATTTCCCAATCTTTATATGATGATATCTAAGTAAGTAGATAATTTGCGACGCAGCCACACTCGCTGCATCAGTCTCGACTCGTCGATGTTCCTATTTACTTTTGGAGAGAGGCTGATTTCGGCCATAAAAAAAGCCCCACCGAGGCAGGGCTTCTCAGATCATGAGAAATGTATTACTTGGTGTAGGCAACACCGCGATACTGAAGTGTTGGATGCATGTCTCGAGAGACATGATCACGGCATGTGTTGTAGTGCTCGTGGCGGTAGGTGAGCTCAACGCACTTCTTGGGTGAAGCAGGCTGGCTGGCGCCGTAGGTTTGACCTCTGTAGAGAAGAGCTGTCATGTCGAGTTCCTCGAAGAAATCCAGGTCCCCGTTCCGTGGCCTGGCTTGACTGCGCCTTGCGGATGCAAGGTGAACGTTTGTAGCTGTTGCTACAGACCTTTGATAGCGCATCCGTCAACCCTTCTGATGTTCATGTCGTTACAGACTTAACTCAGCGAGATCAACCGTTGGGGTTTGGCATTCCTCCACTGATTTGATCGACTAGCAGCGTTCAGGTTGTGCAGCAAGGAGCAGCCCCGCCGAAGCCGTTTGGGGAGCTGCGGCCCTGTTGCGAAAGCCACCGTTGCCGATGGCCCCCTAACTCATCGCATTGGCCAAACGATGAACTGAATGAACTCTGATTAGTCCAACGATCTTCTTTGGATCAGAACTGACCGATCGATGCATCCGATGTGACTCCGCTTGGAAACGAATAAAGTGATCAGCCCTGTCCATGTTCATGGCATCAACACAGTTTTGATACTGCGATTTGCAGCTGAAGTTACTAGAAGCTCCATGTCGAGTACACATACTGAAGTGGAAGTAGTCGATTGGCCTAACTGCCAGGTGCGGGCCAATATGCACCGACAACTTCGCAAGAGGATGGCAGTTAACGATCTTTAACTGCCTCTCTCTTCCTCATGACGGACGACTTGGTTCAGTATTTAAAATGAATGTCAGAAATCTTGCTCAGACATTGCCAGCAGAAAGCCCCAGTCAATGCTGGGGCTTTCCACGTGTCCTTGGACGGGATAACTACTTATAACTTGTAATAGGTGGTCAGTGTGAATTGTGAGTACGATTGCTACAAATCCATGAAAGGTCCATCCACCCCTGCATTCACCAACAGAGATGGATGTTTGTTTGACCTGTCGATCCCGTCCAAGGACGACTGCTCAATATTGACTGTTCGCGTGGGGATCTGAGTGACAAACGTTTGTTGTACGGGTGACATATTTACCCATAGCCGCTGATTAACTGGCATTAGAACGAGATACGAGTAGATAACTAAAATTTTCACTCTTACCACATTTGATGCTTCACTAAGGCATGGATTTATTCATGAGCCTGCGAACTGAGTAGGGAAATAGATAAATTTGCCAAACTTCAGCAGTGGTCGGCACTGAGCGTTTGTTGAATCGGTTTCATCTGAAGCTCTTTCCTGTAGCAATTAAGGCAAGCCAGCCTCCAGCCCTTGATAGAACCTAGAAATGGAAATTCCAACTTGGCTTTATACAGTTGAAATAGCGTTCATCACCCTTGTTACTACGAGATATATTCAACTTAAGAGTGTGACGATTCGCCGTTCCAAGTTTGGAACGTTTCGTCGACGTCGAAATTGAACACTACTCTCGCAATCCTGATCAGTCAGAGTCGTCCCTAGCTAATGCCAATCATTGGTGCCATCCATTCCGCATGTATTGCTGTAAGCAGAGCAATATCGAACTCATGAACAGCAGGGTTCGTTTTGTCTGCAAGCCACAAAATCCCAAAAGGAGCATTAATGGCAATTTGCAATCTCCAACGCCAAGTGATGATTTTCCATATCTTGAGAAGGAGTGGTTTTGGCTCTAAGTTGAGTTCGCTCATCATTTCAATTGGAACGACGCGCAATATGGCGGATTTCATGGAGAAATGGCGCCCTTGTTGAAATGGGAGCCTTTGTGTTGATCCATCTGATGTGGCTCACGCCTCAGTGCCATACTCGGTTACCAATATTTGTTGCTTTAGTTTCATGGCAATAGTTATACAACTGAAATTAGATTTTCCCTCTTCTTTCATCAACTGGCGCTGCGTGATCAACTGACAACGCCAGGCTTCATGAAGCTGATGCACGGGATGCGTTCATTCCTGTGAAGCAAGGTGCGGCCTCCCGTGCAGGGGAGGCACACGACCCTGTTGCGAATCCACCGGTGATCTCCAAACCTCGGTGGAATCTATCCATCGCAGCGGAGAACGATGAACTACATCAACTCTGATCAGGTCCCGGACCCTCCCCACATCAGAACCGACGGATTGGTGCATCGGATGAAACCAAAGCCTCGATCATTCAGCATTCCTTGACTCACACGAAAGCTATGACTCCCCCTCTGGAGTAAGAGCCATAACCTCCAATGCGAAATCTATTGAGGCAGCCACGCACCAATAGACCCTATTCATCGTCTGGAATCGATGAACTGAATGAACTCTGATGAACGCTCCGACTTATCTCGCATCACAAGCAACAGGGCGCAGCATCGAATGCAACCACTGCCTTCATCACTTAGTACCGATCACAAGGTATCAGTCACAGAAAGCAGGAAGACATTCGACAGGTCGCCAGATCTTGCACTAAATCAACATCAACCGTTCTCTGGGCGGGGTTGTATTGGCAAAACAGCTATTAACAGAGCAGATGCTGTTCTTCTTTGACGAGACCCCATTACTAGTTCTTCCTTTCTGTCCAGTGACCGAGCTGAGTCATGGCGAATCAAAGAAGGCAAGCACGCCAGCTGGTGCATGGAATTAAGTGTCGTTTGATACATACGGCACGTAACATATTTCTCTGTACTGATTTAAATAGCTATGGTTAATGGGATCAACCTTTTCTTTTTTAATGTTTTTCAAGGCGTTAATTGCTTCCATTTCTGGATTGATTATTGCAGTTCCAGCTGCAATGGCTGATGGGCATGGAACGACCGCAGATGGTCCTGCCGTTGAAGTTAAGCAGATTATGGGCACATCTAAAACACTTGAGGGTGATTCTTTTTCTTATCCAGAAGGTGTTTCTGAATTACGTCTCTATCGTGTTTCATTCCCGCCTGGCACTGGATTCCCGCTCCATACCCATCCAATGCCTCTGACTGGATACATCCAGCAAGGAAAAATTGCTCTAGTGAAGCCAGGTGGCAAAAAATATGTCTTCCTGTCTGGTGAATCATTTGTTATCGCTGACCAAACCCCCGCTCACACCATGGAGAATGTGGGGGAGGGATATGCAGTAATGCTTGTTAATGCGGTAGCCGCTGAAGGTCTTGAAACTGTGGTTATGGCAAAGCCATAGAGACGGCGCTGGGTAAAATTTTTTAATATTAATTCCCTAACCTCACACAGTTCACCCCGTCGCAAGGCGGGGTTTTTAGTGACTGATCACGCTTCAATACAATACCTGAGGCAAAATAAATAACACTACGACGCTTGATGGTGTTTTTGTTCTGCAATCGATGTCATAGATAAAGTAGTATCCGCTGGCTCTTAATATTTTCAACATCGACATCGGTTTAATTGAGATTTACCTATTGACTGTCACCACTCCAGCCGTGTATTGAATTCCAAGTCTCATGATATTCGTAATCAGATGATGGTGTTTCTTCGATTACTTCTAACTCTAAGCCATTTTCAGCAATAACCATTGCCAGTCTTTTTTTTGTTTTATCCCATTTATCTGTATGGTTCCAATCATTAACCTGCTGCTTTAGATAAGCTAATGCCTCATTATGGGTAGGGAACGATTCTAGTTCATTGGCTTCATCGCCATCGTCCATTACCACTGTGAAGAGGTTACTCATGACAAAGGACAGCCTTCAAATATCCTAGTCATCTTTCATGGAAAGACCAGTATTCAAGAGTTCTGATTAAAATAGCCTTAATTATCCCAGCGGGAGAAGGTAGAGTGCGGTATCTCCCAAATAGGAGATGTGGTGAGAAGTAAGACTGGTGATGTTTGTTCTTAAATAAATAACGTCCAGAACCAACATCAAATCACAAATATAAGTATTTATTCTGGTCAATATATGTAAGCGTTTATACTGCAATTGGTCTAGTCCTCGATTTACATTGGCTAAAAGTTAACAAAGATGTCTTCTTCTTCCGGCTCTTATCAGCAGGCCCTTGAACTATTCACTGAGTCTGTAATCAAGCCTGATTCTGACTTGCGAGCTAATGCTGCTGCAAAAAATTGTTTCGCAGAACTTATGGAGATACGTCAGCATTGTCTTACATATTTAAATACTTTAAAAGAAATTCATCAAATTGAATTAGCCGATGAAAGTGATGACATTGAGGCAGTCAAAATAGTAAGCACAAAGATTGATTCAATGGATGTAGTATTTTCACATGGTGAGATGATGTAATTTCTTCTCCTTCTGAATCAAAGGATGCCGATTGCCTTTAATGTTGGCTCATTTTTGGTCTTAAAGAACGTCAAAGAGCTGTATTAATTGAGCTGATGGAGGTCAGAATAAGTCCACTGGTTGTTGAGGGAAAGTCGAACAGGCTTGTGCAGTTGCACTCAGGCTTGAGCCTCTAACTCTTATGGATGAGGAACGAATTCGAAAGCCATGCATCAAGCTCTTAAGTCGCTTCATAACTTTCTGGCGTATGGCGTATTCCTTGCCAGTTCATGGTTGATCTCCTTGCCGGTTTCATCCAGGCTCCCAGCCCGAAGTTCATGCCGTTAGGACCGTCGATGGACTCTTTAAATTCCTCCGCAATACTCTCTAGCGGACTTCCCAGATACAAAAGGCAGCACCTTCTGGCCCAACAGGGGTAAGGAGTGGTTGAAAAATCCCGCTTCCAGGCTTTTGGTTCCTACCTCATTCCAGCCACCGCCCGGTGCGATGGCGGCTTGCGCCATCTCCCTCCAGTGCTGCTCTTTGCCAGCTCGCCTCGTGATGAACGTGGAAAAACTTAGATGCTGTGGAGCGGTCTCCTTTCAACGCATTTTGAGTTAGCTGCTCAACCATCGTTCTCGTGTGCAGCACCCCCAACCAACTGCCTACAACGTCTTTTGCTGCTGAGGGAGCGACCTGGGCCGCTTGGTCGTACCTGTCGCCAGTTTCGTTGTGGCCTGAGCAAAAAGAAGAGTCAACCGAGAGAGTTGGCTATGCAGGACAGGAATAGATGCCAAGCGCTTTTCCTTCATCGGTTCTTTGCTGACTGATCTGGCGACAACCAGCCTCTACAGGGGGCGTCCTTGAGCCGATATGGATTGTGTAGTTGTCCTTAGTGCTAGTCAGCAGAACAATAGTGAGTGCCACTAGTGAAAGCAGAGCGGTAATTACGAATCTCATTTCTTTATTTGTAGTTTCACCATTCTGGCGATTCCAATAGAACGTCTGTCTGTTGCGACTGAATCTTGTTATCCCCTGCTGAGAACAGTGTCCCGAAAAGAGCCGCTGGGCGGCATTAATCGTCTACGAGTTATTCCTCTTGCCATCGTTGAGTCATGCCGAATAAGAACCACCTACTTGTTGATCTACATGCGCTGCAGCATGCCCTCGGTCGGCTGAGGAACCTCCATTAAGCAAGGTCTGGCGGATAGCAAATAAGATGCCGTCAGCCCGTGCCCAATGGGTGGAAGCGATGTCCGCCGAAGGGGTGATGGCTGATTTTGATCTCCCTTTGCGGCCTTGCTAATTATTCGCAACAGCCACCTTGCTGCAAGGCAACAACATTCACACCACTGACAACATTTGAATCCATCAGGACTTGAACCTGAACACCCCCATTAACGTCTTCTATTAATTCAACGGCGAGACCAACAAGCTCCTCACCACTAGCTTTTGTGTAATTCAGTAGTTCTACGCGTTGGAGCTTGTTGGATGCATCCATTGAGTTTGCCTCTCTAATCTCATACAGCTAATGCAGGACTGCCCTCTTCTTTTGACATTTGATACCAGGCGCCCGAATGGATGAATGACCAACCGACAAGTTCAGGTCGCTTAGCTCCTATGTACTTGCAACGATCACGCTTGCGCGGCGAGGTGTAGCCCCCGAGAAGGTAGGGGCTACGGCCTCCAACTGATCCACCGCAGAGACTCCTACATATCGCGATGGATCAAGTTCATCGCCTGGAATCGATGAACTGAACCAACTTTGATCAAACCCTCGCCCCGCTTTGGATCACATTCGACGAATCGGTGCATCGAATGAAACCAGGGCCGCGATCACTCAGCGATCCACCAATTCTTGATCGAAGTCTTCTGAAAAGAACCCATCCATTTCGAGCCCCGCAAGGCTGATCAGTCTGCAGCGAGCATCCAACTCAGCTAACACAGCATCAATGGCATTAGTCACAACGGAAGTTGCGAGTATCTCGGGGTGGCATCGACACATTCTGGCCACAACATGCTCCGATTTGAAGCAGTGCAGCTGCCCTGAGAATCCTGTCTGGCATAAAAAAAGCCCAGTCATCGACTGGGCTAAAAAGCGGAGAGGGTCGGATTCGAACCGACGGTGGGCTTGCACCCACGCTGGTTTTCAAGACCAGAGCCATAAACCACTCGACCACCTCTCCAAAGGGGTCGTGCAACACAAGGCATTGCACGACCATTGTATTCGGACACCCTTTGGCAGCTAGTTCGGTTTGGCCAGTGGAAGCAGACATTTATCTGAATCACATCCGGCTGGGCCAGCCTCGGTGAGTTCCCCTTGGTCGTAGCGCTGTAAAGCGTCAAAGAAGTTGCTGCTCACGCGCCGTTCTACAACCTCAGACTGAAGCTTTTCATAGGTTTCAGCGTCGATCGGTTCGAATGGAAGCCGTGGGAACGTCGCGTTGGCGTCGAAACGCGCCAGCAGTGCAGCAGAGATGTACCCCTCTCCGTTGTTCATCGCTTTGAAGAGTGCCTCAGAAATCGGTTCAATTTCGTTCTCACGAAATTCGATCGTGGCTGAGGTGTTGTGAGCGGTGTAATGACGTTGAACTTGCATGTAGAAGTCAAATTGCGCCATTGCTGAGAAGCCATTGATATCAACGGCATCAGCACCGGGGAGGTTGGCCCAGCTCACTTCAGTTGGAATTTCAACCAGCCATTCAGTGCAACGGGGGTCAAAGGGATCGTTGAGCAAACGACCCTCGTCATCTTTGTCGGATTGGGAAGGAACGATGGTGTAGCCGTAATCCATACAGGCCATTGCGACGGGATCATCTTTTCTGAACGTGATCCGACGAATGAAGCGCTGTGCTTTGGGAGGGTGCCAGCCAGGTGCGGCACCGGTCAGCAGGCTTTTCGTTCCAGCTGGCTGAACAGTTGTGCAGCGATTAGGACGGCGAAGACCTTCGCGATCGCAGTATTCCCAAACGGTTTCATTAACGATGGCTTTCCAGCGAGCCAGATAAGCAGCTTCCTGGGATTTAAAAGCAAGCCCTTGATCGGTATCCGGACGGCCGGCTTCCCACCAGTTCAGCCATTCGGTGCCGAAGGCATGCACAAAGAAGTCGAATAACCCGGTGAAGCTCACTCCCACGATGGGATCCCACTCCCGGCTCTGGCGGTAGCGCTCCACTTCGAAGCGATGGTTCAGCAAGCACGCCACGGAGAGAGCACCGGCACGGAACGCATCCGCTTGACCCTTTTCATCGCTGGGGTCGATTTGATTGAGGTGAACTTCCGCAAGGTTGCAGTGGAAGTCGGCCCCAAGAATTTCGCCACAGGGATTGAGTCCATAACGACTCAATCGATGATCGAGCTCAGCATCACTCATTTCACCGTGGTTCGTGCAGAGCCAACGGCCCGCTTCGTCCCGGCCTTGATCGCAATAAATCTCGATAAATTCTTGACGCAATTCAGGCGTCTTGAGGAGATCGGCGTTCGAGCGTGCGATCGCTTCAGGGGCGAATTGAATAGCCCCTTCCCCAGACATAAATTGCTTGGTGACGGCGGCGTGAACAACCTCTTTAGTTGGGCGAGTGTGGTAAACGCGGGTGTGGTTTGCCATGCGAAGCGAATCCCGCTCGGGGTCGATTCGCCAATTCCCCTCACCATCCTGCTGCCAAAGATTGTCCTTCGCTGATGCAGCAGCGTGGTCGTCAGCGGCAAACTGGCGCATTCCTGCGCTGCGGCGGATGTTGCCCGCCACAATCGTGACGGCGGCTTCATCGATCAGCAAACAACACTCGACTGAAGACAGACGCCGTCCAATCGCTTTATTCAGAAGTCTTGCGACGCGCCCGTAGAGATCCTTGAGTTTGACGGGATTGGCCATCCCACCGAAGCCCTTCAGGGTTTCGCCGACGGGACGTACATCATTCAGATCAACCGTAATCTCAACAGTGCCGCCGTTGAATTGGGGGTCGCTGCTCAATTCGAGGAGAAGCTGATAACTATCGACCCAGCCCCGCCGAGTGTCACCGACCTTGATTTGGACTTTATTGCCGTTAATGCTGTGCGTGCAGGCGTCTTGGCGAGACTCGGCTGGAGTAATGCCGATGTCGCTCACTGAAACAACGCTCAGCGTGTTCTGGACGATCGGAAGTTGATCAATCAGCCGCGGCTCGATGATTGCTCCAGTGCCGCAACCCATCATCGCCAGGTCCATCATCAGACCAAAGGCTTCCCAATCCACAAGGTTGGTGGAGGTGCAGTTGTAGGAGCCAGAAAAGTTCTCGGGCTTTTCAATCCACGGAGTTCCGCCGATCCATAGCCAACGACCAGAAGGCAAGGCCTTCTTTTCGGCCTGCATGCGGGCCATCAACGTGAGCTCGGCCTCCGTGAGATTGCCAAGCTTCTGAAGGCCATCGAGGTTTCTGGAGCCAACTTGGCTCCAGCTTTCCCGTCCGTTGGGGGTTCGTCGGCTGTAAGTCCGATAAAAAACAGGGTTTGCTGCTGGAGCCGTTGCTGGAAAGTCCCCGAAGCTGAGGCACTGTTCTGCGGTGGGCTCCACACGATTGGGGGTCAGGGTCACGTGCGGTAAGGGGCACAACTAATGGTCGAACCCTAACGCCATAGATGGGGGGAGCAAGTTCTCTTTACCACCATCTGCAGTGTCCAGTTCAAACTGATTTCAGAATTGGCAGCCATTGATGCAGCGCATACCTGAGCCGGAGCTCATGACTGCCCACGAACAGGTGGATGCTTACGCGGATGCTGATTTCAGCAGTGGTGATTCCAGAACGGTTGCCTTAATTGAACAATTGCTGGATGAGACAGGTCCGCTGCCAAAGGATCCTCTGATTGTCGACCTCGGCTGTGGCCCAGGGAACATCACCATTCGTTTGGCCGAGTTGTTGCCAAACGCCCAGGTGATTGGGATTGATGGTTCCGAGCCGATGCTTGCGGTGGCCAAGCGACGTTCCATTCGTACTTCAAACAACTTGAAGTTCATCCGCCTTCAACTGCACGAAATCGAAGTTGAACTCAAGGATTTGGCAGATTTGGTGGTGAGTAACAGCTTGTTGCACCACCTCAAGAAGCCCGATCTGCTTTGGTCTGTAACGCAATCGATTGCCAAGCCTGGTTGCCGCGTCTTGCACCGAGATTTGCGACGTCCAACGAGTCTGGCTGAGGTGCATCGCCTGCAGCAGCAACACTTGCCTAAAGCACCGTCGGTTTTGATTCAGGACTTCACCGCGTCTCTCGTGGCCGCATACACCACGGATGAGGTCGATCAGCAATTGCGTCGTGCTGAGATGAAATGCGCCAAGGCATGGTCTGAGGACGATCGATATCTGGTGGTGTCAGGCTTAGTGGGTTGAAGAGATCCGATGAGTAGCAGCCAAGCACCCCTAGATATTGATTTGGCCAAGCAATTGGCTGATGCCGTGGATCGACGTCGCAATTTCGCGATCATCTCCCACCCCGATGCTGGTAAAACAACACTCACCGAGAAGCTTCTGTTGTATGGCGGTGCCATTCAGCAAGCCGGTGCCGTGAAGGCGCGGGGGGAGCAACGCAAGGTGACGTCCGACTGGATGGAACTTGAAAAGCAGAGGGGAATCTCGATTACCTCCACTGTTCTCCAATTCGACTACGGCACAACAACGATCAATCTGCTCGATACGCCTGGACACCAAGATTTCTCCGAAGACACCTACCGGACCTTGGCGGCTGCAGATAACGCTGTGATGTTGGAGGACGCTGCGAAGGGGCTTGAACCGCAAACGCGCAAGTTGTTTGAGGTTTGTCGAATGCGACAGATCCCGATTTTCACGTTCATCAACAAAATGGATCGCCCCTGCCGCGATCCGCTGAGTTTGCTTGATGAAATTGAATCTGAACTTGGCCTGATTCCTTGGGCTGTGAACTGGCCCATCGGTAGCGGTGAACAATTCCGAGGTGTCATCGATCGCCGCACCCGCGAGGTGATCTTGTTTAGTCGTGCCGGTCGAGGTCAACAGGCCACGGAACGAAAGTTGTCGCTGAATGATCCGGCCCTACGTGAACTGGTCGAGGAGGACCTTCTCGATCTAGCCATTGAAGAACTTGAGCTGCTGGAGGCTGCAGGTGCCGATTTGGATTTAGAGGCGGTGCATTCAGGCGATTTGACACCGGTCTTTTTTGGTTCGGCCATGACCAACTTTGGTGTTCGTCCCTTCCTCGACGCATTTTTGGAGCTCGCTCAACGACCGATTGGTCGTTCAAGCAGCGACGGAATGATTGATCCGCTTCGAGAAGATTTCTCGGGATTTGTCTTTAAGTTGCAGGCCAACATGGATCCGCGCCATCGCGATCGCGTCGCTTTTGTTCGTGTTTGCAGTGGTCGTTTTGCCCGCGATATGACGGTGAAACACGCTCGAAGCGGTAAAGCGATTCGCTTATCGCGTCCCCAAAAACTTTTTGGACAGGATCGTGAAGTCGTTGAAGATGCTTACCCCGGGGATGTGATTGGTTTGAACAATCCGGGAATGTTCGCAATCGGCGACACCCTTTATGTGGGGTCAAAGGTGGAATTTGAGGGAATTCCTTGCTTCAGCCCAGAAATCTTCAGCTGGCTTCGTAATCCGAACCCCTCCGCTTTTAAGAATTTTCGAAAGGGGGTTAATGAACTGCGTGAGGAGGGTGCTGTACAAATTCTCTACGACACTGATGAAAGTAAGCGGGATCCAATACTTGCTGCTGTGGGTCAACTACAACTCGAAGTTGTGCAGCACCGACTTGAAAATGAGTATGGCGTTGAAACACGATTAGAACCGCTTGGATATCAAGTGGCTCGTTGGGTAACAGGGGGCTGGCCAGAACTCGATCGTTTGGGGCGCATTTTTAATTGCAAAACAGTTCGCGATGCGTGGAATCGGCCAGTGCTTTTATTTAAAAATGAGTGGAACCTCAATCAGCTGAATCAAGATCATCCCGAGTTTGAATTGAGCAACGTTGCTCCTGTCGTGAGTGGTGTTGAGCCCATCAGCCTGTAGCAACTTCACTGCCGAAAGTGCATCTGCGGATCTTCAAGAGCGGTCCACAGCGACGCTCTGAGATCGCCAGACTGATCAAAGTTCAGCGATCGGTTGTGGATTCCCTCTGGCTACTGCGTCGCAGCACCGACGGTGGTACCGATTACGTGCTTTTCCGAGGGGGTGATGAACCTGTGGAAATGTTGGAGGGCTATCACTTGCCCCCACAGATGCCTTTTATCAAACGTCGGAAGTGGTTAAACCGTGCCGATGCGCAATCTTGTCGAAGACGCCTCGAACGAAGTGAGGGATATCGACATGGAGCACCTCTTTTTTGAGCAATCCTCGATATTGTTTTGATAGTGAGTTGATTTAGGCCATGGCCGCGGTGGGCGAATCAGGTTCAGAGTCCGGTTCGGAAGATCCATATATCCGGCTTGGCCTTAGCCAAGACGCCACCTTTGAGCAGGTTCAAGCGGCTAAAGCCCGTTGTATCGCTGATGTTGACGGTGACGATCAAGCCCGTGCCCGTGTTGAAGCTGCCTACGACGCTGTTCTGATGGCCCGGTTGCGAGGACGTCAGCAAGGTCAGGTCAGCCCAGCTGCGGCCACCGCGTCTCAACGTGAAGAAGGTGTTGGCTCTGCTTCCTTAACGGGTCCTTCCTTCCCGGGCACCAGTGTTCTGCAGAAATTACGCACCAATCTCCCAGATCCAAGCCAATCGTTGGCCTCTTTGACACCTCAGTGGTCGTTGGTGGAAGGCCAAGGTCGGCTTGTTCGAGTCATCGCCGGCATTGCTGGGCTTGGCTTGCTCGTCGTCTCCGTTGCCAGTGTTCAACTGGTCCTGGCGTTGGCCTGCATTGGGGTTTTCCTGAGCCAAGTCAGACGCGGACGACGCCCTTTGGCGTCATTGGGATGGACCCTTCTCGCCCTGCTGGTGGGGCTCGTGGTGGGATCGTTGTTCACGATTGCATTGTCTCCGACAGCTCTTCAGCAGTTGTCGATCACTCCCGCACAAATTCAGGCATTGCCTGCAGCGGCTTTGCTTTGGCTTGCTGCACTGTTTTTGGCTTAAACAGCTGCGGGTAGTCCTTCAATAATCCCTATTAATTCCTCACGCTCAACCACATAACGGTTGTTGCAGAAGTGGCATGTCAGTTCAGCTTGTCCGTCAGCCTCCAGCATTTCAGATAATTCTTTTCGACCGAGCAATAACAGTGCCCCGATACTCCGCTCTCGTGTGCAACGGCATTTAAATCGGACATCCTGAGTGGCCTCAGTATCTGTTAAAGGTTGTGGGTCAAGGTCGGGAAATACATCAATCAGTAGATCTTCAAGATTGTTGTTGCAAGCGGCAAGGCGCTCGCTGAACCCCTCGATTTCACGACATCGTTGTTCAATCAGCTCAACGAGTGCCGGTTCTTCTGCTGCCTTGGGAAGAATCTGTACGAGTAACCCCCCGCTGCATAAAATCCCATCACGATTGATTTTTTCACCAACAAACACACCAGACGGCGTCTGTTCGGAATGAAGCAGGTAGGAGGCCACATCTTCACCAATGGCACCCCCAACGAGTTCCACGGTGCTGTTGAACGGCTCACCTTTGCCGTCATCGCGCATCACATGTAAATATCCTGTGCCTGCAGCGGCTTTGAAATTAAATCCATAGTTTCCTTTTTCATCGGAAATGGGGTCGAGTTCTAAGGCTGGCTCCCCGACGTAGCCCCGAACAGTTCCGTCACGACCCGCATCCACCATCAATCCTTTGATCGGTCCATCCGATCCAAGCCGTAGGTTCACTCGGCCGTGACGCACTTTCATTGAACTGGCCAGCATCAATCCCGCGCTCATGGCCCGACCCAACATCACTGCGGTGAGCAAGGACAACCCATGTCGGGCTTGTGCTTCTCGCAGTGTTTCGGTGGTGGAGACTGCAACAAGCCGTATGCCACCTCCGGCGGCTGTTGCTCTCACCAGCCGGTCAGCCATAACGTTTACCAAGCTCAAATCAATGTAGTCATCGAAGTCAGCTGGCCGTTCTCCAGTCGTAATCGATCCGAATCCCATCGATTGAATAATTCAGGCTCATGGGTCACCACGATCAAAACTTGCTCTTGCGCGAGGTCTGACAAAAGCTTCAACACCTCGGAGCGGACCGACCAATCCAAGCCAGCAGTGGGTTCATCAAGGAGTAAAACTTCAGCACCGCGCAACAGTTGAACAGCCAAAGCCAAGCGGCGTTGTTGTCCTCCGCTCAGTTGTTCCGGAGGCGTCATACGCGAGATCTTCTGCAACCCAACCCGATGAAGCACCTGATCTTGGCGATCGCTTCCCAAGCGCCGGTGCCCTAAACGCAGTTCTTGGCTCACATTCAATCCAAGAAAATGGCGTTCAGGGAACTGAAACACCATTCCGCAAAGCCCCCTTCTTTGTCGCCGGTTCATCACCTTTCCTTCCCAGGAAATCGAACCAGATCGCGGGGCTGATAAGCCACTGATCACCTCTAGTAAAGATGTCTTTCCAGACCCACTGGCTCCTGCAATCAAAAGCGGTTTTCCTCGCTCAGCATGGAAACTGGCACCCCGAAGCACGGGCGACGCAACCGTCGCGGGTGCGTAGGTGACATCAGACAGTTGAAGCATCAGCTCAGCTTGAACGATGATGAGGTGTATGCCTTGGGTCTATGGACGTTCGATTCCGTGAAGTGGATCCTTTTAATTGTTGGGTTTGGCTGCGTTTTGCAGACGTTCCGAGTCAAGGGGAACGAAATTATGTGGATGGAATTTTTGACAGCTGGTACGTGATCGGTCGTCTCGGGGGTTTTAACGCTGAGAATCTGCAGGTGCATGACGAAGGCGCTGATATGAGTTGGATGGGATACAACAACGAGGAAGCCGATTCGGTGATGCCGGCGCTGATGCACAACATGGGGCAAATGGAATACCAAGAAGAATGGGCGAGGTGTTGGATTGACCTGGGTACAAGTGATGGCGTATCGCTCGATATTTTGATTAATGCATTACGTCAACTCGATGCTGATGTGGTTCAACTTGTCGAGATGGTGGTAGGTGGAGTGAATGAAGATTGGCCTGTTGAAGATCATCCCGACAGCGTCTTCCCTGCCGGTGCGTGAACTCAGACGTCTGTTGATTCAGCCTGACCGATTCGTTGGATCGGAGCTGTTAACGCTCCAGAACGATGAATCCCACTACCTCCGACGTGTGCTTCGCTTGCGGATTGGTGATCCCCTGGCGATTTCCGATGGCTGTGGCCAGCTCTGGCAGGCAGAACTGGTCGATGAATACACAGTGAAGACCCAACCCCATCCATGCGAACAGGTCGTTCAACCTCATCCAAGATTGGGACTTGCTGTGTCGATCATCCGTCGTGGTTTTGACGATGTGGTGAGGATGGCCTGTGAACTCGGCATCGATGCGATTCAACCGCTTCGATGTGAACGGACTGTTCCGCAGGCTGAGCACCGTCCAGATCGCTGGAACACGATTGTTCGTGAAGCGGTCGAACAGTGTGAGCGCCTTTGGAAACCAACCGTTTTGGAGCTCAACTCCCTTGATTCGTGGCTGAATTCCTGTTCTGGCCAGAAAGCTGTTGGTGTAACGCGGACGCCCAACGTTGGCCCACTGAAGGATTGGTTTCAGCAGAAGGCCGCTCCAGGTCAAACCACATGGTTGATTGTTGGTCCCGAAGGAGGCTGGACGGTGGCTGAACTCGAAGCACTGAACGATCATTCAGTCGTCCCGATCCATTTGGGACCTTCAATTCTGCGAACGTCCACCGCCGCAGTGGCTGGGGCCGTTGAACTAATTCGTTGGCGTGAGCATCAACTCAACTCCTGAACAGATCTTCTGCCATGTTGCGGAAGTTTTTCACTGCAGCACCAGGTGCCCGCCTGCGCTGATTCAAAACTGAGCCTGGCGTGAGATTGTCAGGGGCATACGTGCTGTAGGTCATTTCAGGCCGAGCAGCTTCGGCGACTGCAAGATCCGCGGCGATGGCTTCTGCTGTGGTGAGGCCATCGCTCTTGGGTGTAACGACTGGCTCTGTGCTCTTGGGCTCTGAGGCCTGGACGGTTGCGTTCTGATTGTTTTGAACGGCAGAACGGTCCGTCGATATCGCCGTTGAAACTGTTACCGAGGCGGAGGAGGCAGCACCATCACCTTGATTAGACGGTGCGACGAGCAGCGTTGGGGCTGATGCTGCTTGTGGTGTGTCTTGGCTCTCCTCGGTCTCCATCGGCTCTGTGGGCAGATCGATCTTGGCCGGTGCAGCTTCGCCATCAAGAGTCAGGAAGAAACTCTTGTCGTTGTTAAACACCATCCGCTCGACCCATCCATTGAAGACTGGATGATTCTCCTCCTCTATTTGTCGTTCACAAGAGATGCTTAGAGCACTGCAACACGCGTGATGCTCTGGATGTGGATTGAAGCCCTGGTCGTGAATGGTGTTCTTATCAGCTTTGCCCAGCGCACCCCGCTTCTCACAACACAAGGATGGATCCACGCGGCAGCCCTTGGAACGATCTTGTGGGGGAGCCTCGGTTGGCGTGGTTGGTTGGCCGTTGTTGTGTATTTGGTTGTAGGAAGCTTGGTGACGCGCATTGGCTTCAAGAACAAGCAACGCCGTGGGTTGGCCGAAGCCCGTGAGGGACGACGAGGCCCTGAAAACGTCTGGGGCTCAGCAGCGGTCGGTGCGGGTCTGGCTCTCGTTCTTGCGGCTTCACCGGAAGACGCCAGTCTTTGGCGCCAGGTTGTGTTGATTGGATTTTCGGCAAGTTTTGCCGCCAAACTGGCCGATACTTTTGGCAGTGAAATTGGCAAGCGTTGGGGTCGTACGACCCTGTTGATCACCACACTCAGGCCGGTCGCACCTGGAACCGATGGTGCGATCAGTCTGGAAGGAACCATGGCGAGCGCTGCTGGCAGTGTGGTGATGACCTTTGCGCTTTGGGGGCTCAGTTCGTCTCAACTCCCCCTGATCCCCAACGCCATGGCAGCTGGAGTGGTGATGGTGGTGGGTCTACTGGCCACCCTTGCTGAAAGTGTCATGGGAGCCGTTGTTCAAAACCGCGTGGGGTGGCTGAGCAATGAGCTGATTAATGCGCTGCAAACGCTTCTGGCAGCTGGTTTGGCAATGGGCTGGACGGCACTAGCAAGCCATCTTGTGCTGCCAACAATCGCAGGGTTGTAATCGCATCTTCCAGCATCTGCTTCAAGCGTCGTTGGCTGATCCGATGGGATTGGGCTAGTTCCCGAAGACGAACCCCTTCAATCCAATGTTGCTTCAGCAATGTCTGATGGATTGGGGCGAGCTTAGGTAGAACACCATGAAGCCACTCCGCTTGAGGATCTGGATTGCGGCCACTAGGGGCTTGTAAGTCCAAATCCTCAATCCCCATCATTTTTTTACTGACTTCCGCTGCACAGGCATCCAGCCATCGTTGGGGACTCACTTTTAAGCGCACCGCAATGGATCGATCGCTCAGAGGAGGTGACCCTTTTGCGTCCGTTCTTGTTGCAGGCGTTGACCGGAGACATAAAGGTCTTGGAGTCGCCAAGGAATGCGCACCATGCGCGATCGGTCTCGCCGGTAGTGCAAAACCTGGCCGTTCGCTCGGCTCATCAAGTAGCTGCTGGGGCGCAAGCCACGGGACGGGTCAAACTTTTGCAGACCTTGAATCAAGCCAAGGCAGGCTTCTTGAAGGAGATCGTCCCGTTCTTCCGGTCCACGATGACGTTGACGCATCGCCACGCAATGGGCCAACCCCAAGTGCTGAAGAACCTTTTGATTTCGCTGATTGGTGCCAGGCGGTAAGCAGCGCCGCTCTTCATGGCGTTGACGGGCATTGAGAACCATGCAATCAAAACAACTGCTTTCACGGTTGCCAGGCAATCCGTGAAAGCCTGCCCACCGCAGGACCTCAATCCGGCACAAATGTGCTCGATGATGAGTTGGACCTGTGGTTTACGAATGGATTGGCAACCAGAAGCACTAACAGCGCTCAAAAAAGATGTGCCATTTTTTGTCCGCCCTGCGGTGCGACGCCGCGTCGAATCGATGGCCATGGAAGCTGGCCGAGCGGATGTATGTCTTGACTTTTATCGCGAAGCCAAGGCGAGCATGGCGCCGAAATAGAGCGATTCAGGACTGATCCAATTCACAGCGATTCAGCTCAGGTGTCGTTAGCCGATCAATGATGCGTGCCATATCAACCGCTGTGAGGTCACCATTGTCATCCCACTTCAGCGTGGTTTTGCGTTGAGCGGGTGGCTTTTTGTTGGTGAACTGAAGAGAAGTATTGAGCTCCATGCTGATCCCACTTGTTAGCGAATTCACACACTAGCTGGGGCTCGGGTGCCTTACCCATTGATCGGGGTGGGTGTGTTCAGTGGTGAAAGTCCTGCCCAATTCAACAGCGGTGGCCAGTGCTGGAGTGCGTTGTAGATCCAGGAATGGCCGTTCGTATTGAGGTGAATCCCGTCGGGCTCGATCCACTGCAACCAATCGGTTTGTGCCTGGATTTCGGCATGAAGGGCATAGAACGGCACATTGGCCTCACGACACTGTTCCGCTAGAGCTGCTTCCGTCGCGGCAATTGCCTTGTTGCTGTACCAAAGGCACTCCGCAAAGGGCATCACATGTTCATCCACTGGAGTGAGCCCAAGAACGAAAACGTTCGTTACGGATCTCATCTCCATCAGAAGTTGGCTGATGCCAAAGGCGAAGGCGTCTGGCTCTAGTTGGGGGCGGCCATCACTGCGACCGATTCGGGCTGTGTCATTGAGGCCAACACTCAGCAGCAAACCGTCGGGGTGTTGTCGCCGAAGTTCCCCGCGACACAACCATTCATGCCGCCATCGCGCTGCAATCCGTTCAATTCCATCGCCTCGAACACCGAGTGGATAGATCACCGGTGCGGAAGGAAGTTGCATCCAATCCATCCGTAATCGCTGGCACCAACCACCACCGTCCCGATCCCCCCAGCCAAGAACGCCGCTATCACCCAAAACCACGAGTTGTCTCGGTCCCATGGTTGCCGCCATCACAAGACCACTTCTTTCACAAGACCACTTCTTCTTTCACAAGACACTGCCTTCACAGGCCTACAGCCTTGCAGTTCAAGCGTTGTTGCAACTGTTCCGTGATGGTTTCTCCGCAGAGTGTCAAAACAATGAATGCCAGGACCAACCAAGCAACGAGCCACCAGTGAAAGGACGACAAAGCGTCGATTAATTGCCAGCCCAATCCCGCACTTCCCACAATCCCTACAACCACAGTGTCTCTGAGGATGACGTCGCACCGGTACGACGCATAGGCGAGATAACTCCGACTGACTTCGGCCAATGGGCCGTAAAGCCAGCTCATTCGAACAGTCGCTCCAGACCGTTCCAAGATCTGTGCCGAACCTAAACCTGTTTCGCGGATGTCTTTCATCAGCACACGACCCATCACCCCGCTGTGATGGAGCCCTAGGGCCAGAGCTGCGAGGGGCAGGCTCGGCTTAGCCATCACCAGGAGTAACAGTGCAGTCAAAGGAGTTGGCACTAAGCGCAATGCGCCCCAGATCAGGCTTTGAAGCCGAAGGCTGCTTTGGCTCGGCGAAAGCAAGAGAAGTAGTGGAGGAACTGCCGTAGCGATGCAGCTGGCCATCAGGGTGATGAGAAGTGTTGAGCCGATCGCAGCTCCCCAATTGATCTCAAACAGTGCCGCAGTTGCTGCGTTGCGGTCAGCCACTAACCCACTGAACACAGGACCAAAGCTTTCGCTCGGCCAAGAAAGATCCAAATTCAGAGAGGCACTCCAAACCACTAACAACACCAGCGCAATCCCCACGACAAAACCATGCCGTGGCCTGCGCGGAATGGTCTGAAGGATGAAATCAAGTAACACCATGGCTATGGCTAACAACCACAACCCACTCCACATATCTCTGAATTGGAGGGATTGAAGGCTCAACATCAAATCGGTTCCTAGCCCCCCAAGCCCAAACACGCCCAGGATCAAAGCTGATCGAAGAGCGCAATCGAGGCGATGGCCAATGTGATGTTTGATCGAGGCAAACACTGCTGGAAAGACAGCCGTCAGAAGCACTGCCATCGCCGGCCCTCCGCTGCCTTGAAGGACCGGTAGGGCTGGCGAATCATGGCAATCAATTTGATCAGCAAGCACCCTTGCCATCAAGGCGCTGTACGGGATAACAATCGCCGCGATAGCAACCCAACCGTTGAGTCCATAAACCTGAAGTAAGAGCAACCCCCAAATCAACTCATGAATGGCTCGGAAGGGGGACAACAGTCGCCGAACAAGCAGTGCTGGCCATGCAGTTCCCAAGAGGGTTCGCCAAAGGGTGCGTGAACCCAAAAAGCCGAAGATCAATCCCAGACCACTACTAATGGCCCAGGAGAGAACCGCTGTCACGAAGGTGATCTGAAGTCCTTGCCAAAGGCTCTTGAGAAGAGTCGGATCGAAGGAAGGCTGAACAGCACCTTGAGCAAACTGGATTAACAACGGGAGCCCACCGCCATGGCCATCTCGAACGAGGATGGCCACCACAGGAATCAGACAAAGTCCCGGTAGCAGAGTGAGCAGCGGTAAAGCTGGTTTTACGAACGTCCGTACAACCATTCCAATTGCGTCTTGCTGATCATGTCTGGTGCCGCGTCAAGAACAAGGGCTCCGTTACGTAGACCCAGGACGCGTTCAAATCGATGGATGAGATCAGGGCGATGCAAGCTGATCAGACACCCTGGAAGTGAAAGCAGTGTGTCCAAGACATCCCTGGCGATGACAGGATCCAGGGCCGACAAAGGTTCATCCGCGAGCACTAGTTCAGGCCTTTGGCGCAGCAATCGAGCCAAAGCAACGCGTTGTCGCTGACCTCCTGAGAGTTCGGTCACGGCTCGTTTGAGCAGTGAAGGCTCTAGGTGGACCTCTTGCATTACCGCGAGACACGCGTCCTTTTCCAGGGCACCAAGCAGATTTCTCAAGGCCCACATCAAGCCATGACGCCCAAGGGCACCGCTATTGATGTTTTGGACCACGCTCAGCTCCTCAACCAGTCGTAAGTCCTGCCAAAACGTGCCAATTGATCGCCGTTCATGACGCGGCAATCTCTTGAGCGGTTGACCACGCCATTGGAGGGCGCCCCGCGAGGGTTGCAGGCTCCCGTTGCAGAGTTTGATGAGGGTGGTTTTTCCTGCGCCACTGGCTCCAAGTAAAACCACCCGTTCATCAGCCCTGATGGTGAGACTGGTCGTTTGGAGTCGTTGGTCCAGGCTCACCTGGTTCAACTCCAGGAGCGCTGTCAACGGATCTTGCCGAGTTGACGACCCACCGCTTCGATTTTGTCGTAATCGGAATTCTGAGCAGGAATGAACTCAGCGGCACCAAACAGTTCGAGGATGGTTTCACCTCGAGGCGTATCCGCAGTGATCGCTAGCAGAGCGGTTTGGACCTTGTTGGTAAAGCCATTACCGAATCGTTCATCGAGATCGGGACGAGCCACCCAGTGGTAGTCGACGTATGGAGGCGTTCTCCAAATGACTGAGACCTTGTTGGGGTCAGCGCGACCATCTTCAACATTGCTTTTCCAAACCTGTTCGTTCAAGGCTCCGACCTCGTAGGCACCGCTCTGCACCACGGCGATTGTGGCGTCATGGCTTCCGCTGAACCCAGGAGCACCACCGGCGAGCTCATCGGTGCCAACACCGTTTTGGCTCATGAAGTATTGAGGCATCAGCCGACCTGATGTTGAGCTCTCTGATCCAAAAGAAAGGCGTCGTCCTTTCAGATTTGTGAGCTGATCACCAGTGCTGAATGGGCGAAGTCCGCTGGCGCCATTGGCAATGAAGACGCTTGTGAACTTGGCGTCGATATCGCGTTGCGCCAAAACCTTGGCTCCAGGGGTTTGTAACCGGGCCTGTACGCCCGTGAGGCCACCGAACCAAACCAAGTCGAGGCTGCCGGTTCGAAACGCAGTCACCGCAGCGGGGTAGTTGCTCACAGGTACGTACTCCACCGGAACCTTCAGCTGATCACTGAGTTCGGCTGAAAGTGAGCTGTAAAGACGGTTGAGCTTCTCCGGGTTCTGATCCGGAATTGCCCCGATGTGAAGGACTGGTGACTCTGTGCCTAAAGGACCTGAACCACAGCTCGCCACGGCGGTCGCAACGACGATGCCAGTCAGAAGACGTGCAGCCAAAGAGAGCTGAAGTTTTTGAGTAGGCATTGATGTGACGTCTTTCGGTCAGTCAGAACTTGCTGAGCATCCGCTGCAGTCGTTCCAAACCATTTGTGATGCTCTCATGCGAGACGGCACACGACAGACGAATGCAGCGGTCGTCTCCGAAGGCAATACCTGGCACAACGGCAAGGCCTTCGTCTTCTAAAGCACGACGACAAAATTCCATCGAATCGGTAATGCCCTCCGGCAGCTGCGGAAAGGCATAGAACGCACCTTTCGGAGGAATCAAGGTGATGCCTGGAATGGATTGCAGTCCTTCGATCAGAAAATTTCTCCGCAAGTTGTAGCTGCAGGCCATATCTGCAACACACTCCCGCGATCCACGAATGGCAGCGAGCGCTCCTTTTTGGGCAAAACTGCAAACATTGCTGGTGCTTTGGCTTTGTAGTGCTGAAGCCGCTTTGATCACCGTCGCGTTGCCAGCGAGGTAGCCCAGGCGCCACCCAGTCATGGCCCAACCCTTGGCGAAGCCATTCACCGTGAAGCAACGATCCTTGATCGCTTCCGATACGGAGGCAAAACTGATGTGTTGCTCTCCCTCAGCCAAAAGATATTCATAGATTTCGTCACTCATCACCAAGAGATTGGGGTGTCGAGCAACCAGCTCAGCCAGAGCCTCGAGTTCTTGTCGCTGCATGACGCGACCCGTGGGATTCCCTGGACTGTTGATCACCAAAAGTCGGCTTTTGGGGGTGATCCTTGCTTCCAAAGCATCGAGATCGAGTCTGAATCCATCAGAAGCTGAAGATGGAATCAACACCGTGCTGGCACCAGCCAGGGCAGCCATTTCTGGATAACTCAACCAATAGGGCGAAGGGAGTAAAACTTCATCGCCGGGGTTCAGCACCACCTGGAAAAGGTTGTAAATCGCTTGTTTACCGCCGTTGCAGATCAGAACCTGCTCAGGCTTTGTCGCAATATCGTTTTCATGGGTGAGTTTGTCGGCGAGAGCCGCTCGTAACTCAGGATCACCCGCCGCTGGGCCGTAACGGGTGATGCCCTGGGATAGAGCCTCCCTTGCCGCCTCGACGATGAACCCTGGGGTATTGAAATCAGGCTCCCCAGCACTAAGGCTGCAAATATCTCGGCCTTCGGCCTTAAGCGCTTTGGCTTTGGCGCTGATCTCGAGGGTCAGCGAGGGCTTAAGGGCAATCGCCCGATGGGAGAGTTCTGGGGGGCGCAAGATCATCAACGCACCTCCCCGGGGTGCGTTTAAAAATCTCATCCTGCCTCAAGCAGTGACCCAAACAACCCTTTGTTCACGCAGGCCATGAATCCCTTGCAAATCAGCTTGGTTCTCGCGGCACATAACCCCAAAGCCTTAAGCCATTTTTATGCAGCTCTTTTTAACGCGACCATTTGTGCTGGAAAAGCAGACCACCACAAGATTCTTGACCTTGGCAATGGCTTAAGGCTTGAGATTTATCGGCCATCACAACATCGCCCATTCCCGGTGGCAGGTCGTGCGTTGTCGGTCTGTCTAAAGCGTCCTGCCCACCCCACTCCTTTGGTTGAATTGGAGCACCACGTCAGCCATGCGCTCAGTTTGGGAGGCTCTGTTGTGGAGCCGGCTCGGTTGGAACCTTTCGGTGCTGAATGTTGGATGAATGATCCAGAAGGCAATGCTTTTTTATTGCTGATTCCCATTGCACGATCGGAAGGGAGTGCATGACGTCCTTCGATTTGGATGCATGTTTGCGCTGCTCAGCCTGTGAGTTAGCCACAACGCGCCAAAAGGTGGTGGTCTATCGGGGCAATCCAAAAGCACCACTGATGTTGATCGGAGAAGCTCCCGGTGCGCAGGAAGATCAAACCGGTCTGCCGTTTAAGGGCCGATCCGGACAAGCCCTCGATCGTTTGCTGATCGAGGCGGGTTTCAACATCGAGAAGGACCTCTACATCTGCAATGCGGTGAAATGCCGGCCGCCGAACAATCGCCGCCCAAAAAAAACTGAGCTCACGGCATGTCGTCCCTGGCTTGACAAGCAAATTGCCGAAGTGAATCCTGCTGTGATCGTGCTGACTGGCGCAACTGCGGTTCAGGCTCTCTTGGAACTGAAAACTGCAATGACAGAGTTACGAGGGAAGTGGCAGACCTGGCAAGGTCGTTCGGTGATGCCCATCTTTCATCCGGCTTATCTGCTCCGTCACGCGTCGGCAAAGGAAGGCGGACCAGTTGAACTCACACGCCAAGATCTTTCCGCTGTGCGTACCAAGCTGTGCGAACGTTGACGTGCATCTGGAACGGCTACACATGACCGCCCTAGATCGGCGCTACGACACCCAGATCCATCGTCGAGTCACACGGACCGTGATGGTGGGAAGTGTCCCGATCGGCAGCGAGCACCCGATTGCGGTGCAGTCGATGATTAACGAGGACACCCTCGATATCGATGGATCAGTCGCTGGAATCATCCGTCTTGTCGATGCTGGATGTGAGATCGTTCGAGTGACGACCCCGTCGATTGGTCATGCCAAGGCCATGGGAAAAATTAAAGCGGAACTCTCGGCTAAGGGATGCAATGTTCCCTTAGTGGCTGATGTTCACCACAACGGAACAAAGATTGCCTTAGAGGTCGCTCAGCACGTCGACAAAGTCCGTATCAATCCTGGACTATTTGTATTCGATAAGCCTGATCCAAATCGTCAGGAATTTACAGAATCTGAATTTGCTGAAATCGGAACACGTATTAGAGAGACATTTGAGCCTTTAGTAAAACTCTTGCGAGAGCAAAATAAAGCGTTGCGTATTGGTGTTAACCATGGCTCATTGGCTGAACGCATGCTGTTTACATATGGAGATACACCGAAGGGAATGGTGGAGTCGGCGATGGAATTCGTTCGCATTTGCGACGATCTAGATTTTCATAACATCGTGATATCGATGAAAGCTTCACGGGCACCAGTGATGCTTTCGGCCTATCGATTAATGGCCGATACCATGGATCAAGAAGGATTCAATTATCCGCTTCACCTTGGGGTAACTGAGGCTGGGGATGGCGATTATGGACGGATTAAAAGTACGGCCGGAATTGCCACACTCTTAGCAGAGGGTTTGGGTGATACCATCCGAGTTTCACTTACTGAAGCGCCCGAAAAAGAGATCCCTGTTTGTTATTCAATTCTTCAGTCTCTCGGCTTACGAAAGACAATGGTTGAATATATTGCCTGTCCAAGTTGTGGCCGCACGTTGTTCAACCTGGAGGATGTCCTCCATAAAGTTCGCAACGCTACATCTCATCTAAAAGGTCTCGACATTGCAGTGATGGGATGCATTGTGAATGGTCCAGGCGAGATGGCCGATGCCGACTATGGCTATGTGGGTAAAGGACCTGGAATCATTGCTTTGTACCGAGGTCGAGAAGAAATTCGTAAAGTTCCAGAAAAAGAAGGTGTTCAAGCCCTGATCCAATTGATTCAGGAGGATGGTCTCTGGGTCGATCCTGATGAAACTCGGTAATCTGAACGCACAGACTGAAGACAAGACGGATATGGCTAAGTCAGTGAAGTGGCGATCGTTTCTTCGCACAACACCTCTACTGCTAATTCTCGGTTTAGGTGGCGTCACCACTGCTATCACTCTGGGCGCGCCAGGGTTCACCCTTCCGAGTGCTAGCGGTGGATCGATTAGCGATAGCCCTAAAGAGGTGATCGATCAGGTTTGGCAGATCGTCTATCGGGATTACCTTGATTCAAGTGGTGACTATGATGAATCGTCATGGCGACAATTACGTCGCGATCTCCTAAAAAAATCTTTCGCCGGAAGCGCTGAGTCCTACGAAGCAATTCGTGGAATGCTTGCAAGCTTGAATGATCCATATACCCGTTTCCTTGATCCAAAACAATTCAAGGAAATGCGAATTGATACGTCCGGTGAACTGATGGGAGTAGGCATTCAATTGAGTCTTGACAAAGCAACTAAAAAATTAGTTGTTGTATCTCCAATTGAAGGAACTCCTGCATCACGAGCAGGGGTTCTTTCTAAGGATGTGATTGTTTCTATCGATGGCAAGTCCACAGAAGGAATGAACACTGAGGATGCTGTTAAGTTAATTCGTGGGCCGGAAGGGTCAGCAGTAATTTTAGGTCTTCGCCGTGGTGATGAACTAATAGATGTTCCTTTGACGCGTGCCAGAATAGAGATTAATGCTGTTTCCTACAAGCTAAATACTACGCGAGATCAACATAAAGTTGGATATATTCGCCTCAAGCAATTTAATGCAAATGCAGCAAAGGAAATGCGCGAAGCAGCAAAGGCGCTTGAGGCGCAAGATGTTGATGGTTACGTACTGGATTTGCGGGGCAATCCCGGAGGATTATTAGAAGCAAGTATTGATATAGCTCGCCAATGGTTGAACGAAGGAATCATTGTGAGTACACGAACGAGAGAAGGTATTCGTGATGTCCGACGCGCTACAGGTAGTGCCATCACAGATAAGCCCTTGGTTGTTTTAATTGACCAAGGCTCAGCCAGTGCTAGTGAAATCCTGTCTGGCTCATTGCAAGACAATGGTCGAGCTCAATTGGTTGGTCAGAAAACGTTTGGCAAAGGGTTAGTACAGGCTGTGCGTGGATTATCTGACGGCTCTGGTTTGACGGTGACAATCGCTAAATATCTCACTCCGAAGGGAACGGATATTCACAAAAACGGTATCGAACCAGATATCAAGTCTGAGATGAGTGAAAAGCAGTTAAAAGGTTTTACGATTGAAAAGTTAGGTACAAGTCAAGACTCTCAATATATTGACGCAAAAAACGAACTGATTAAAAAAATAAATTAAAAACTAATTGCAACTTTGAAATATTATTTGCAATGAAGAAGAAATCTTCGTTACTAAAAAATTACGAAATTGGCTGCATTAATCCACCGCCGCCACCGCCGTTGGAATCATCGTCGTCGGATGCGTCGGGTTGCATCAAGGCATAAATGCCTAAGGCTGCTGCGCAGAACACACCGCTAACAACCTGCATTGACGCCCCATTGACCCCGATTTCAATGAATTCGCCCATGGAAAAACTGAACCTGACGCCAATGTAACGAAGAATTGCGGGTCTGTGAAGTTTTTCTCAGAAACGCGATGGGCCATCGCCCTACACCCTGATGACGGAATCGTTTTTCTCAGCTTTTTGGCGGTCCCGCTGGTCGGCCGTAAGCCCGTCTGTGTCAGGGATTTGTGCTGCCATCAGCTTCAGCCAATCCATCAGTTGCTCCAATTGTTTCTCCATCGGCAACACCCCAAGGCCACGCGCCAATGCTTTGTGCTGAAGACCACTGCCGGGTTGGTACACAAAGCGCCCGTGGAGATGCTGAGGGAGTCCTTGCCGCAGAAGCCGGAAGGCTGGCTCTTCCATTGGGGTTTCCAGCACGATGTTGGGTTTCTCCGGCTTGATCCTGGAGAAACCACACCGCTTCGCCAGCATCTTCAGTTCCATAAGTTGCAACAGCGACTGAACAGCCGCGGGAATGGCTCCAAAACGATCGGCCCAGCCGGCCGCCAACTCCACCAGCGCTTCGGAGGATGTGCAGTCGGCTGCTGCCCTGTAGGCCGCTATTTTTTCATCGGGATCAGTAATCCAGTCGGCAGGTACAAAAGCAGTGACTGGCAAATCAACCTGGGTGTCATCAACCGATGGGATGTCTTGACCCTGGATCTCGGCTAGGGACTCTTGCAACATCTCCATATAGAGGTCAAATCCGATCGTTTCCATCTGACCACTTTGTTCAACACCTAGAAGATTGCCGACACCGCGAATCTCCATATCTCGCATCGCTAGTTGATAACCACTACCAAGTTGTGCAAATTCCTGAATAGCACGCAGTCGTTGCCTTGCGTTATCACTAAGTGACGCATTTCCTGGATAAAATAGCCATGCATGAGCCTGAATACCACTGCGACCTACGCGACCACGAAGTTGATACAGCTGCGCTAATCCAAATCGATGCGCATCTTCAATCAAAATCGTATTAACACGCGGTATATCAAGACCACTTTCAACAATTGTGGTGCAAAGCATCACATCTGCTTCACCAGCGTTGAAGGCCACCATGGCACTTTCCAACTCTCCTTCGGCCATTTGACCATGGGCAACAAGAAGTTTGAGTCCAGGAAGCATGGTTCTAAGGCCATTAGCAACATCTTCAATCCCTTCCACCCGTGGAACCACATAAAACACTTGTCCACCACGATCCAATTCCTGACGGATTGCACTTCGCACCGCCTCTGGGTCGAGGGAGGCTAAATGCGTTTTAATCGGTCGACGAAGAGGGGGAGGTGTTGTGATTAAGCTCATCTCCCGAACACCCGACAAACTCATATAAAGGGTGCGGGGAATGGGTGTTGCTGAGAGAGTTAAAACATCAACATCCTTACGGAGAACTTTGATTTTTTCTTTCTGATTAACTCCAAAACGCTGTTCTTCGTCAACAACTAGGAGTCCGAGCTGTTGAAAGCTTGTACTTTTACTTAAAAGTTGGTGAGTGCCAACTACCGCATCAATGGTTCCCTGTTTTAACCCCTCAAGAATGCTTTTACGTTCCGTCGTTGTACGAAAGCGATTCAGGAGTGCCACTTTGATCGGATAGGGGGCAAATCGTTCGGAAAGGGTCCGCCAATGTTGTTGGGCCAAAACTGTTGTGGGCGCCAACATGGCCACCTGCTTTCCGGCGGTAATGGCTTTAAAAATGGCTCGAATCGCCACTTCAGTTTTGCCGAAGCCGACATCTCCACACACCAGACGATCCATGGGTTCGGCCCTCTCCATATCGCGCTTGACGTCCGTGGTGGATTTCAACTGGTCTGGGGTTGGCTCGTAGGGAAATGACTCCTCCAGTTCGGTCTGCCAGGGGCCATCAGGTGGAAATGCAAATCCATTCGACTGTTGGCGTTCGGCATAGAGCTTCACAAGATCAAGAGCCACCTTTCGAACGGCCTTCTTGGCCCGGTCTTTGGCCTTCGTCCAAGCTGCTCCACCCATGCGACTGAGTTGAGGCGGTGATTCACTCGTCGCCCGGTAACGACCCAGGCTGCCTAATTGATCTGCCGCAACTCGGAGAATTCCATCGGCGTATTGGACGACCAGATAGTCGCGGACATCACCGGAAAGAGCGAGTTTGTCCATGGCTTTGAAGCGACCAATTCCATGGTTGCGATGAACAACAAAATCACCTGGTCGCATCTTGTTGGGATCGACCGTGCGACTTGCGGCTTTGCGTCGACGTCGGACATACCCCGTGGAAGTAAGAGTTTGCTGGCCAAAAAACTCTCGATCTGTAACCAGGGCGACGCGCCAAGCGGGCAAGAGCACTCCTTCAAGTTCTGCGTTGCCTTTCGCTTTGAGGGCAACTGGAGTGTTTTGTTCGATGAGTCGTTCAATGGCAGGAAGATCACCTGCGTTGGGAATAAATCGACTGATGCAGTCATGTTCTTCAAGAAGGGCGACGGCACGACTTGGCTGAGCCGAAATCAGCCAGACAGACATGCGATCTCTCTGAAACCCCTTGATTAATTCACCGAGTTTGCCGAATTGATTTGGGTAAGCAGGAACGGGTCGACTGGCGAAATCGAAGGAGTTTGGGTGGTTGTCCTCCTCGAGAAGTTCTGCAAGATCGAACCCATCAAACACTTCTGCTAAGCCATAGGCAGCAACAACGTCGCGATGAAGAACTCCGGGCCAAAGCAAATCACGATCCTGCTCAGATAGACCAACCTCGATGGCCATTTCTTTATGGTGCTCAATCGCGTGATCCAACCAAAGCTGCCCATGGGCAAGACCCTGGCGCCGTTCGTCGATCACAACGGTGGTGACATCGGGGAGATAATCCAACAGGGAAGCGGGCTCATTCCAGGCCAATCCCATCAGGCGACGCATCCCCTCAGGGGTGCCACCCTCTAAGAGTTCATCGGTGGCTTGCTCTCCAAGTAAGGAAGACAGCCCATCTGGCATTGTGGCGCGAAGTTGGTCAGCAATGAGTGGATTAAAGCCAGTAGGTGTAAGCCTTAGTTGATCAATAGGATCAAGAGATCGTTGCGTTGACGGATCGAACTCACGTAGCTTGACAAGCTCTTCACCAAAAAATTCAAGACGAACTGGCAACTCACTACTGACCGAAAAAATATCAACAATGTCCCCCCGACGACTCCAAGTACCCTCCTGATCAATCGTCGATACGCGCTCATATCCGAGTTTCGCAAGTGTTTCAGCAAGTGACTCCAGCTCAACCTCATCGCCGCGAGTCAATACACGACAGGTCGCCTTTAAAGCGTCCGGTGGTGGTAGGTGAGGTTGCAGGCAACGTTCAGTCGCAACAATGGCGCGTCCACTGGATTCAGGGTCATTCAGGAGGTCGCTGAGAACCTGTAACTGGCCCCAGATAATTTCACTAGTGGGGTCAAATGGCTCATAGGGAGACCCTTCACTTGTTGGGTAAAGACTGGCGAGTGACCAGCCCATTAGCTCGAGCAGAGCTGTCCAACGCCCGGCTTCTTCCAGAGTTGGAACCACTACAAGCAAGGGAGATCCATCGCGTTGCGCCATAGCGCTGGCGATGAGTGCGCGGCAATTACGACCTGCACCCCGCATCAAGAGCCGTTCTGATCGTCGGCTGCGCTCTAACAATTCGCCCGTTAGCGCCCCGTCCCTCAGCTGACGCACCAGGGAACGAAGAGGCATGGGCTCACAACGAAGTTGATTGATCTTCGCAACGGGCGAGCATTGACTGTTGACAATGGGGAATGTCAACGCATTTTGAGAGTTGTAGTGTTAATTTCGTGTTGATAACTACACTAATACGTGCACACAAAGAACGTAGCCCCGCAACGGTTGACTCAGGCACAAAGACGTAACGCCGGATTTCAGTGTCTGCAAGCAATGCACATCGCGCCATGCGGCATGGCAGGGACCGACAGCGACTTCATTGCTTGGTGAATTTGAGTAAAACACATATCACGTTTATCAGAAAACTTCTAATTCTGAAACTCGTCATTTAGGACGTGAGCATGGATTGTTAGAATTTATTGTTCGACTCGTCAAATATAGAATGACTAACTTATCACCGCTCAAAAGGCCTTTGATAGAAGTGTCCAGATTTAATATGGCGTTGGCAGAAGCATTGCTAACGAATGAGGAAGAATCAATCATAGATTATATTCGATATACGGGGGTTTTTGATGAACTTAAAATGAGGAAAGACCTTTCACTTCCCTCTAAACCACCAGCACTGTGGTTGTTAGCAACTGCATGCGAGAAAATCGGAGAAAAGATTCCTGAGTATTTTTTAAACATACGCTCATGGTCGAAATCTCGAAGTACAGATGCAATAGCCTGGGATGGAAATCTGGTTTGTAGTATCGTCTATAATTGCGATGGTGAAGAGATTTCTCCTGTTTCAGGTACAGCGCTGTATCATACTTTTGCTGTTCATAGAGAGCTATTTACTGGTTTAGAATTTTAGGTTTGAATTTGTAATATCTTAAATATTCTTGTTTTTCTCTATCAATTCTTTGGGCGTTTGGAGGAGTTGAACGTCTGCTGAACTTGAAGAATTCATTTAAGATCATGTTTAACGATTTTGTTGAGTGAATGCCTCGATACCGCTGCCCTTCCTGCTGCTGCGGTTCAGCTCTCGTTTTGCACCCTCCGAAAGGGGCGATTCCGATCTGTGCAAGCTGTCGAACACCATTAGAGAAACAGCCTGTTGTGAAGGCGATTCCGCTTTTGGTACTTCTCGCTGTGGGGAGTGTGCTGGTTGCATCCTCAATCCCACTGCTATTCGACCCGAATCCTCAACCACCGTTGAGGCGTTCAAGGCAAATCACCTAGGCAGGCAACTCGAGGTAAAAAATTTAGTTGGACAATATCGAACGAGCATGTAAAGCATTAGGCACATCTGATCGTTTAGATCATTCTTGTGCTTCTAACCCATAAATGAAAAAATTAATTTGAGATATTGCTTTAGGAAGCCATCAATTTAAATTTTAATTTCACTAAATTGCAATCTCTAGCTGCATCTGAAAACCACTGTGCTTCCTCATGACTGAGAAATTAAGATGAATCATGGATGCCATGGAGAAGTAGAACAAGTGTTAGGGTGTTAGGATTATCAAAAGGATTGAAGCATTTAGTTTTTACTTCTATTCTTGGCTTTTAAAGGAATTAAACAAAGGTGCATCAATGGAAAATGATTTTGATTACTCAGGCCAAATATTATTCATGGATGTCCGGGAATACCTTCCCACTATTGATCCAGAAAGCTTGTCCAAAAAACATGCTTTACAAATATTGCTCTATATAATGAATCAAAAAGAGAACTTCCACGATCGGGGGCATGAAGAAAATAATGAAGAAACCGCTTGGGTCAATGGCTATCTTCTGAAGCTCGTACCTGATACCAACCAAGATGGGATGCAGCGATTTTTAGTTCAATGCATCGGTTCAAGTGTAGATAAAATAGCTTTGCTAAAATAAGCGATGAAGTAAATCAACAAAAGCATAAGTACGAAATTATTATTCAGCAATAATAATCTTGTGTAATTGATAAATTAAGCACCATTGAACAATCGGTAACTTCTTCTTTCGCTAAAAATAAAGAAAGGGCCCTGCATCTACAGTTAAACGTAGATGCTGAGCCACTTATGCCGAAGATCGCTCCCTCCGGCAAGAACACTTTCGTTGACTATCCGTCACGACACTGTTCGCAATAACCTTTATGCAAGTAATGCAAAATATTGGAGCTGTAGTGCGTTGGTCTTGAATGCCCCAAGAATTCAGTTCACATCTTGCTGCGGTCCAAGAATTGAGTACATATTTAGATATATAATGGAATATTCATCATTATTTCTTGAGTGCTTGTTCTTCAAGAAGCATATTGAATTGTAATAACTGCTCGTCACTTAACTGTTGCCGACTTGTCGAATTTAGATTTTGCTGAAGGAAAGATCTCGCCTGTTCGCCTGTCCAACCAAGATTCGACAACATTTGATCTCCTTGCGTAATCAAATCACTTCGACGGATCGGAACCGCTGATTGATCGGGGGTGTCACCCGGTTGGATCTGTCGTAGTTGTCGAAGAAACGCCACTAGGTCGGCATATCGGGTTAAACGATGACGACTGCCGTGCCCAAAGGCGCGTTCGAGATATTGACGTTCCTGCTCTCTGGTCCAGCCAATGCGCTTTAACTCAAAGTCAATGGCAGTCAGTTCTTCACTCCAGTCGTCTGGATCGGTGGGTGATTCAGATGGTGTCTCGGTCAACGTCCGTACGTCTCCCTCGACCTGTTGAACAACAGAACCTGCACCCGATGGAGAGGTCAACGCTTTTGTGGGTTGCTCGGGGAGTGGCGCTGGACTGGATTGCTGAGGATTTGGAGATTCCTTTCGTATCAGCTCTGGAGTGGAACTTCGAGATGTCGATGCTGAAGCCTTTGCTGTTGCTTCGTGCTGCTGTGGCTCAGGCTTCTGGATCTCGAGACGGTGACTGAGCCGTTGCCATGCACGATCCTCTGCTTCTTCAGCCGTCGCGGCTTCTCCAAGTGATGATCCAATCAACTGTGAATCGTTCCACGCTTCAACGCGGACAACGCAACGCAGGGTGTCGACGTGACACAGTTCAACCCGGATATTCATCCCCATGGATCATCGCAAGCTCTTTCTAGGCTGGCGGGATGGATATCACAGCGCTTCCTTCCCTATCGGACTTTTATGAGGGGGCTGACCAATGGCGGGAGGTGCTTTCTCTATTGCCAGTGTTGGTTTTATTAGAGGTTGTGCTTTCCGCCGACAATGCTGTGGCTTTGGCTGCGATCGCTCGAAGTGGAAATGCCCCAGAGCGAGAGCGCTTATCGCTCAATATTGGCATAACTTTGGCACTGGTCTTAAGAATTGGTCTCATTGTTGTTGCACAATGGGTATTACAACATCCTTGGGTTCAACTTGTTGCTGCAGTTTATTTGATGTGGCTTGTTTTTGACCACTTTTGGCAACGTAATCACAAGGAAGCTGAGATTGAATCGGATGATCAAGATATAAAAAAAATGCCGCGAGGTCTTGTTAAAACCGTAGTTTTACTTGCCTTTACTGATCTAGCTTTTTCGATCGACAGTGTCGCTGCAGCTGTGGCCATAAGCGACCAGGTAATTTTGATTGTAACCGGAGCCATCATTGGAATTGTAGCTCTACGCTTTACCTCAGGTCTATTTATAAGATGGCTTGATGAATACCCAAGGTTGGAGACTGCTGGTTTTCTTGCTGTTGCTTTTGTTGCCTTAAGACTTATTTTACATGTTGTTCTTCCTTTCCTCAATCAACCAGACTGGTTGACATTAATTGTTGTCTTAGTATTCTTTAGCTGGGGTTTATCCATTAAAAAAACTGAAACGATGATCGATCCACCCCATGCTGGTTGAGCTCAGAGACGCAGCAAGCGGAATCCTGGTTAACCGCATTCAGTTGGATGAGCCTCCCCATCCAGGTTCATGGCTTGAGTTGGATGGATCGTCTTACTTGATCATGCAGCGCCAGCATCGATATTCTCTAAAAGGAGGGATGTATCAACTTTCCTCTATTGCGCTAATTGTTAAGCCTCAATCACGTCCTTTGGATGCCATAGCATGGCGTCATGGCTGGGTAATTGGTGATCCGGCATGTCGTTTCAATGCGCTAAGTCCTCTATTGCGTTGTGTTGTTTGGCCCGATGGTCCCTGTGATCAATGCAGCCATTTCGAGGCACGGTTGAAGTGATGCCAGGATGGATTGAGGGTGTACTTCAACACGGCCACGGTGTGGCGTCTGGAGCGAATTCTGAATCCCCATATCCGAAAGGCTCGATTTCAATTCAAACACCATTCTTCAAAGCTCTTGGATTGGATCTTTCTTGCTATTGGCAGGGCACAATCAATCTCAGTTTTAAGCCGCTAGAAATTGTTTTAAGGAATCCAGATATTACCTTTGAGAATATGTATTGGACCGATCTACATCCTCCGGAAACGTTTTCGTTTTGGAATATTAAACTACGCACTATTGATAATCATAATATTACAGGATTGATTTACTATCCACATCCTGAAACGAAAGCTAGACACTGGCAGTCATCCTCTGTCTTGGAAATCCTTGCACCACGCATGACAAATTTGGGTGAGGGGAGTCCTCTTCAAGTCAAAGCAAGCGAGGGATGTCTGCAATTAATTGATGGCGCTCGATTGCGGGCCAAGCTCCTTGAGTTTTTAAAATTTAGAGTTTTGGCTTCTCCCGATCATTTTTTTGCCAACTCATCCCATCTTGGAATACGGGAATGGCTAAGTAAGACCAATCCAGAGTTTCTTATTCTCCCAAATAAGGATCTTGACTATGTATGGAATCAGGCCAAGACTCTCTATACAGAAACCTAAAAATTAAAGAGTCAGAACGACTGGAATCGATCACCGACTGATGCTGCCAACTGTTGTACTAATCCTTGCGCTCGGCATCGTCCTTTGCCTTCCAGCTGTGCCTCTCGAATCAGAATTGGACAACCACTTGTGCTCACAACAATACCAACATTATTAATACAACCCAAAACAGTGCCAGGATGATCTTCTCCTGTTCGCCAACGTCCCAGCAGAGCACGGGCCTCCTCTGAGATCTCATCACTGAGCCGTTCAATCAACGGCTCAGTCTCAAGAACTTTTAACCGTTTATTACGCCAACCTGTCATTGCGCTTGGGTATAAACCCATCACTCTTCTGTGCGTACGGAGAGCTGGATCGCCCCATTTGATTTGAAAATCTTCTTTTTTGAGCATCCTTGCATAACTCATTTCTTGTCCTTGATATCTGACATTTAAGCGTTCTAAACGTTCAGGCTCAGTGCCAACACCAGCCTTAAGTATTAAATCCACCGCCTCCACCATGAGTGTCGCTGTGAGCTGGCTTAATTTCTCTCCTAGATCATGAGAGTTTTGATCCAGGGAAATTGGAAGTCTTTGCTCGAGTAGGACCGGTCCTGTATCCAATCCTTCTTCCATTGCCATAATTCCTACTCCTGTTTCAGAATCCCCCTCCAACAAGGCCCACTGAATTGGACCGGCACCTCTCCAACGTGGCAGAAGTGAGCCATGGCCATTCCAGCAACCGAGTGGTGGTTGTTCAAGGACTGATTTCGGAAGGATTTGTCCAAATGCCACAACAACTGATACGTCTGCATTGAGATCGGCAAGTTCTTTTTGACAGCCAACGTCAGTCTTGATTCTTTCTGGGGTAAAGACAGCAAGTCCGAGAGATTGTGCACAGACTTTGATTGCTGAAGGCATTAATTGTTTTCCACGTCCCCGTCTTCGATCTGGCTGGGTTACAACGCCAACAATTTCATGCCCCGCGGCATGTAGTGCAAGTAATGTTGGAACGGCATATTCAGGTGTACCCCAATAAAGGATCTTCATTGTTAGTCAAAGTTGATCTTACGCTTCGCCAGTGATTGATAATCCTTCGACCCAAACATGAGGTGAGATACCTCGATGAGTTACTTCGCAGTTCGATTCAAGGTGAAGGATTGAATTTAAAACGGTACGAATGTCACCTGCAACAGTGGCAGCTTCAACTGAGATGCGTTCTCCACCCTTGACTAACCAACCATCAAATGGGAGTGAGAAGGAGCCTTGCGTGGCCTTGACCCCTGCATGCAATGCCGAAAGATCCTCAATCAACACAAACGTATCTTTCTCAGTCGATTGATCAAGCGTATTACCACTGGAACATCCTTCGCTGGTACCTAGAACAAACCAATCGGGGCCCACAGATACTTTCGCACCGAGGCCAGCATGTCCAGTGGGTTGAACATGAAAGGCTCGTGCCGTCGCTTCAGAGTGAAGAAAGCTCTTCAAAATGCCACGATTAATCAAGCAAAGATTCTTTGTTGGCGTCCCTTCACCATCAAATGGTGCAGCACTGATATGACCTGGATGAAGGCCATCATCATGCAAGGATAAGAACGGCACCGCGAGAGTTTCTCCAATCGACTCTCGTTTACTTAAGCTCACACCATCGAGAACCGATCGCGCATTAAAAATGCTGCTGAAGGCACCTATTAGAGATAGAAATGCCTCCGGCGTAAAGCAAACGTTGTAGGTCCCTGTCTCGATGGGCTGGTAGGCAAGGTGACTAACCGTCCGATCAACAGCTTCATCAATACAGCCAGCGATATCCAAACCTGCACTCCCTAATCCAACACGTAACGCCCCCCCGCTACGAGGTTTGCGCCCTGCTTCTTCAGCTCTTGCATAGAGGTACAAACTGGCCTGGGTGCGCTCCATCTCGCGAAGAGCTCCATCACTATTCAGATAAAGACTCTGAGACAGTGATTCAGCCAAACCGTTGTAAGGAACGGTTTGAATCGACGGATGACGACTAAGCAAATCAGCTTCCGCTTCTCGAAGCGTCTCGAGAAGTGGAAGGATTCCACGTCGCTCTTGAAGAGGACGATTTAATTCGGGAAGAGGTGCTTTCGCGAGGGGTGAAAAATGAGGGATGTCATCGGGGTTTCCGAAGCGGCTTGCCTCATGGGCTCCGATCAATGCCTGTTCAAGACCCGCATCAGACAAATCTGTCGTACTGGTTATGCCGACAAGGCCATCGTTGTTCCATACACGCACGGTGATGGAAGATCGTTGGGATGCCTTGAGTTGTTTCGCTTCACCGCGATCAACTTGGACAGAACAGTCATCACTACATGCGGCACCAAGATCCCAAGAACTGATCCCTTCACGAGTCGCTAATTTTTGCAATGAGTCGCGCAGAGCAGAGGCATTAAGACCGTTATTTGTTGCCATGATCAACGTCCTCCAACAGTAATTGAGTCCACTTTGATGTGGGGCTGACCAACGGTGACGAAAATACTTCCGCTTACAGATCCGCAAAATCCAGCGGCTAACTCAAGATCATCGGCACACATCGAAATTCTCGGCATGACCTCTTTGGCATCACCAATAAGAGTTGCTCCTTTCACAGGTTTCGTGAGTTCGCCATTTTCAATGAGATATCCTTCCTCAACTGAAAAATTAAATTGACCTGTTGGGCCAACACTTCCGCCGCCCATCGCCTTGCAATACAAACCACGATCGACAGAAGCAAGCAGATCTTTTGGTTTGTGAGGACCAGCGGCAATAAATGTGTTTCTCATCCGACTTGCAGCTGCAAATGCATGGCTTTGTCGACGTCCACTGCCTGTTCGTTGATGACCGGTGCGAAGTTCGCCAGCCCGATCACTGATGAATCGCTGAAGAATCCCATCCTTGATCAAAACCGTGCGTTGAGGTTCCATGCCTTCGTCATCCATCGATAACGATCCGAATGCTCCTCCGCTCAGGCCCTCGTCGACAGCTGTGACAGATGGGTGTGCGATCAGCGATCCAACTTGATCAGCAAACGGTGTTGTGCCCCGTTCAATTTGGGTGGTTTCGAGTAAGTGCCCACAAGCTTCATGGAAAATTACACCTCCAAAACGATTGGCTAACACAACTGGCATTTGCCCAGCGTCGACATAATCAGCGCGCAGCATTGTTCCTGCACTTTCACAAACTTCCGCCGCACTCGTTTCGACATTCCATTGCAAAAGATCATCGGGTCGATCTGTGCTGCCGTATCGACGACCAACGCTCGAACGATGATCACCATCAGCCGCTAATACTGACAGGCCCGTGGATTGATGAAGTCGTATGTCACGAGCAAACGTGCCATCTGAAGCAGCGACCAAGACCTCTTGCCAATCCCGCGAGTAGCTGCCGCGTCGAACCTGAAGATGTTGCCCGATTCGTTCGAGCTCGCTTGTTCCTTCTAAGAGTCGCTGACTGGCACTCACAAGAGTGGGGCACCGACTCAGCCAATCGTTTTTGGTAACACCATGATCGATCAGTGAATCCAAACCATTGAAACGGTCATCACTGCTGGAGAGGGAGTTCACATCTAGACCAAGCATGGCAAGGGCTTGATCGAGTGCGCGGGTTAATCCGTCCTGAGTTAAATCATTTGTGCTGACAAATCCATCTCTCCCACCACGAAAAACGCGTAATCCTGCACCCTTGGCGAATGAGGGATTCACACTGGTAATTTGATCCTGTTCGGCTAAAACACCGACATGATTTGTTCGTTCAAGAAACACTTCAACGAGATCAGCTCCAGCTCCAGCACCGCGGTTGAGAAGGGTCTCAAGAAGATCCTTCCAGTGGTTTGAAAAAACGTCAGTCAATTGATCGAAGTAATGGTGCCTAATAACGGTGGAGATCAGCGCACTGCAGGCTGATATTTGGAACTATCAATGGCCGGCATCAAGAAGAGCTTTGCCATCTCAGCACCATTGGCAACCCAATAGGGGAGTTTACGAATCAATTTGATCGGTGCTGGTGAATCACTTGCATCGGCAGCATTCAGTGCTGCATTGTTATTCACTAACCGCTCGAGACGAATCCAAAACTTCTTGTTATTCACGTCAAGAACCACTGGGAACACTCTTGCTGATGTGTCGTTCGTTTTTTCGATCACCATTTTGTCGTAAGTCCTTGCGTCTAAGCCAAGTGACTCATAAAACTCCTTTCGTGCAACGTCCCTGACGTACATCGTGGCGAAGACGGCCAATAAGAAAAATCTGCACCACAACTTGGCAACGGGGCCACGAACAGTATCGGGTTGAGCCTTCATCAGGGCATCGAAGAAATCTCCATGACGATTTTCGTCTTGGCACCAGTTTTCGAAGAAATTAAAGATAGGGAAAATTTTGCTATCCGGGTTTTTCTCGAGATGACGGAAAATAGCGATATAACGCCAATATCCAATCTTCTCAGATAGATAGGTAGCGTAAAAGATAAATTTAGGTTTAAAGAAGGTGTAATTCTTGCTTGCGGTTAGGAATCCAAGGTCGAGCTGCATTCCAAAATCGCTCATCGATTTATTTAAAAATCCTGCATGGCGGGCTTCATCACGGGCCATGTGACCAAAACATTCAGCCAGCAGTGGATTGGTTGTTTTGATTCGACGGCTTAATTCTTTGTAGAGCAAGAACCCAGAGAACTCAGATGTGCAACTTTGCTCAAGGAATTCAACAAATACTTTTCGCGTTTCAGGGTCAAGTTTGTCCGCAGCCCCATCAAATTCCTCATTCCGGACAAAATGGTGTCGGTTGTAATCTTTCCGAAATTCTTCACATATAGCTTCCAATTCCGCTTCGTTGGGACGCAGGTCCATGGCCGCCATGGCCTCGAAATCTGTCGTGTAAAAGCGTGGCGTCAGGATCGTGTCCTTGACAGGATCCTTTGTTGAAACGGCACTTTCAGCCGTCTGGTTAGCCACTGCGGTGGGAGGGACCATCGGCTCCAATAACGCGATCTCTCCAATGTAGGCGTGTCAGCGCATGAAGGGGGTGCACATGACTTGTGGCTTAATTACTCCCCAACCATTTCTGCCCGTTTAATCGCTGCAACAGGCGGGAGACAAGCAAGGGCAGCGACATCCGCTTCTCGTCGATTAGGAAGCTCTCCAACAAGGTGGGATCACTGCCTGGATCGGCCAAGGCAATCACCTTGCCACTGTTGATGTCTTCCTTGGCAAAACAAAGCCAAAATCTGCGCCCACCAGGGAGGTCGCCCACAACCATCGGGCAACGACCGCCAACAACAGGTCGATCACCTTCAACGCGTTCGAGACGATCAGCAGTGATGCCATTTTCTAAAAGCTGTTTTGCCACCGCAGGCAAAAACAACGTGTCGATGAACTCCGGAAAAGGTTTGTCCTCCGGTTTCGGTGGTTTTGGCTTGGCAGCTGGTTTGTTTGCTGGCGCTTCGCTCACCGGATCGCAATCACTTCGGTAACTGTACGCAGATCCACTGACTGTCTACCAGCCGCGATTTGGATCGTCTCCCCAATCAGACGCTTCACTCCCTGAGGACTCTGGGACAGGTGGGGCGGAAACAGCTCGGGGAACAGGCCCTCTAACGGCTTGAACTGATTCCGTATCGGCTGAATCTCGAGATTTCTTGTGGGGAGCCCCACGTTTGATGATGCGATAGGTCACGGCCACTGTTGGAGCTGGATCGCGCAGATCGCGTTGGGGCGGAGCGGGAACGGAATTCTGTTGATCAACGCCATCCTCTTGCCAATTAGACGGGGCAGGAGGCTCATAAGACCGATGCAGACGTCGTCGCAACGGCTGCTGTGATGGCATCAAAAACAGTGCACTTGAGGCTGCAAGAGCTGCTGAACCGGTTGCAGCAAGAGCAGTCCAAACGCCAAGTGGGGCTTCTGGAGATGACCAACCCAATAAATGCAGACGGGTTGGTTCACCACGGTGAAGAGCCGACAGCACCAGAACAACCAAAAGGGGCAGCAAACTCGGGATCAGCAGAACTCGCTGGAGAAGCTTCATTGAATCGGCCCAGTCCAGCGCTGAAGTGGAGCCAGGTCTTCGTCTAGGCCATCAAATAAACGAACGACCAGAAAGTCCACCATGTCGTCCAACGATTTTGGTTGGGTGTACCAAGCAGGGGTTGGCGGGGCAATCGTGGCTCCGGCCTCCGCTAAGGCAGTGAGATTGCGTAGGTGAATCAAATTCCAAGGAGTTTCTCTTGGAGCAATCACAAGGGGACGCCGTTCTTTGAGATGAACATCGGCACATCGTTCAATCAAGTCTGTGGCAATGCCAGCATTAATTCGTCCAACAGTTCCCATGCTGCAAGGAACAATCACCATGGCTTTCGTTCGGTAACTTCCACTGGCGATCGACGAACTTTGATCATTCCATCGATGGCAAATGAGCTCGCCATCCTCAACCTTTAGACGTTCTCTCCAAAAAGGAATTTGTTGTTCTGGATCGACTGGGATCGAAAGTCCTTGCTCAGCGCGAAATACTTCATGCGCTCCGCGACTTAGCACTAAATGAACTTTCCGATCATTCGCCAAGAGGAGCTGAAGCGCTCGTTCAGCCAAGGGTTGTGCTGATGCACCAGTAACAGCGAGAACATAAGGATGCATGGATTATTGATTGTCGAATGGGATCGATGCAGATTGAGGAATTTCTCCTTGATCCGTTGGTTTGTCAAAGAACACAGGATCCACCTCAAGATCAATTTGGTTGCGTAAAACATCCACCTTGATTACACGGACTTGAACCGTATCTCCAAGTTGATAGACGCGTTTGTTTTTCCGACCAACGAGACGATTTTGTCGTGAACGATATTCATACCAATCATCGTTTAGTGAGCTGACGTGCACCAAACCTTCCACACGACTTTCACCAACTTCGACAAAAAATCCATAGCTTTGAACTCCACTGATTCGACCATCAGTCGTTAATCCCACCAAAGGCTGAGCAGCGCGGGCCTGAACCATGGATAACAGATCTTTTTCAAGCTCCAAGACTTGCCGCCGGCGACCATTCAGCCGTTGGACTAAACGATCGCTAACCAAAGACTTGAGTTTTTCGTTTTGACTTCCGGTGAATAAAGCCCAGCTGAGATCTTGTTCGCAACCTTGACGGCCAAGAATCAATCTCTCTTTTTGGCGCACTGTTGGTCGATCTTTACCGTCTTGGAGCAATGACACCAAGATTTGTTGATTCACCAGATGCGCATAACTCATCGTGGCGCAACACCATGGCGTTGAAGAGACTTTTTGGAGGATTTCAACAGGCGCATGACCAGGATCCCCTAAGGAATCTTCAGGCAAAGTTTGCTCTGCATCAAGGGGTGCAAACGTTGGTACAACAGCCACAAAATTGATTGCTGGCAAGGCATGGCTGAGTTGTTGTTCGAGCACCCTTCGATGCGGTGACTCACTAAACACTCCGATTAACTCCTGCGCAGAAGGGCTCCCTTCCTCATCCAATTCCAAGGGCAATTCAAGTGCAATTGCACTTTTGGCTACATCAGTGAGGGGGGATGGATCTGGATCTCCTGTGTGTGTAGTGATGCCTGGAAGTTTCAGTGCTTCACGATGCAGTTGCCAGGCACGATCTGCAGCGCGAATCAAGGGCTGAAGGAGAGAATGAGGATCTGAAGAAACTGGTGCGTCAATCCAGCGATGGCGCAAGCTAATCGGATCTGCCCAACGCAGATCAGCCAAGCTTTCTAATTGCGGTGGACATAGGTCCAACTGAACGAAACCTTGAGCCTGCTCATTCTTCCTCAAGCAACTTTCACAAAAGCGCAGTGTCTCAAGTTGACCTAAATGATCTTTGATCCCTTTGAGCGCTGCCGGAATGCTTCGCGACTTGGGTTTGCGTTCATCAAGGGCTTTCAGTTGTGCAACCCCAATGAAAGCCGCCGGCTTGATAGTTGAAAGACTGAATTCCCAATCAGTTAGTTCACCCTCTTGGGATATATCCATGCGAACGGTTACGGCTTCAGCTTCTTCACCAGGTACGAAGTTGGTTATGGCGTTGAGCGAAGGTTGGAGCAATGGTTGCCAATTTTCTCCGAGACAAAGGGCTTCCATCCGTTCTCTCAACCAGAGGTCCAGAGCATTGCTCCCGATGATGCGCTCTGCAACAGCAGGAGCATGCAACCAAAGCCGACAACCTCCATCACGCGCTTCCACATGAACAGCGGGAAGCCCAGGTGCGCTCGAATCAGTCCAACTTCTCAACAACAAAGCGGGTTGATCTGTGAAGTCGACACGACCTTTCGCTGCAGGAGCCTTGCCAGAGCCACGGGGTGGCGAGGGACGTTGGTGAAGTCCTGCTTTGGTTAAAAGAAGATCGCGATCTGCGGCTGGTCCACCATTCAGAGGAAGCGGACGAACCACTTGCCCCATGGCCGGATGTTGAGCAATTGGATAGCGATCGACAAGAACCTCAACGACTGCAGTGGGCTCTTCACTCGACAAATGTTCCATCGCTGTATCCGGCAGTCGGATGGTGGTGAGCATCCGATCGTCGAGTGGAACAGCAAACAATTGATCGTCTCGACGTTCAACCTGTCCAAGAAGTGAAGTAGTGGAACGCTCCAAAATGCACTGCACACCTCCTTCCGGAGAACGACGACGACCCCCTTCCCGCGTAATCCTTACAAGAACTCGATCGCCGTTCCAGGCATGGTTGAGTTGATGATCTCGGATATAAATATCGTCGCCGCCATCGTCTCGAATCGCAAAACAAAATCCCTTACTGCTACATCGAAGTCGGGCATCAATCAATTCATCGTTTCGAGAAAGTGCAACAACATCTCCATCGCGGCGAGTCAGAACACCCATTTTTGAGAGGGCATCAATCGCTATGTCCAAAGATTTCTTATCTGATTGATTCGTCAGCTTCAGTATTTTGGCAACGACAGCTGTCTCAACCGAATCACTGGAGGACAACTGGTCGAGTAGATCGGCGACCGTGAATTTCATCGATATAGAGGCAGAAACCGGTTAACAGAACCGGGGGGAAGATGGAGCGGCTGACAAATCCGTCAAGCCTGCAGAGAACCCCACCTGACAGATAGTTTAAGAGTTCGACTGATCGGTTTCGTCTGACTCTTTCGCTTGACCTCGCAGTAACGGCCAAAGAAGACGTGATCCGATCACTAAAAAGCCAAGTGACGCTACGAGTTGCAGTAGGTCACTGGGAATCACAGTGGCGACAGAACCACCAGCAAGCGCTCCCAACAAACTCGCCAAAACAAGAGCGGAAGACGATCCAAGAAAAACCGCGAGTGGACGATCGGATGTGCCACTGATCGCGACCGTTGCTAGCTGGGTTTTGTCACCCAGTTCCGCGAGAAAAACGGTGACGAATGTGGAAAGGAGGAGAGCAAAGTCCATGGCTTAAGCCTGGGATCCGATAACAAGAAGTGATCGGCTGGCTTGGAGTCCAAGCCACAGACCAAGGCAAACCATGAGCACGCCGGCCATCAATTCAAGGCGTTCTGGGGGCAGAGTTTTGGCGAGCCATTGACCAACCAAGACACCAACAAGGCTTGAGCAGATCAACGCCAGCGCTGCTCCGAGAAAAACAAGGCCAGGCGAACCGGACTGAGCCGACAACAAAAGCGTGGCGAGCTGTGTTTTGTCTCCAAGCTCGGCAAGAAAAACAGTAGTGAAGGTGCTGAATAAAACAGCGACGAAGCCAGGGCGTCCAGAAGTTATTTCACCTGGCTCAGTCATGTCGGTCAACTTCCGTTCGTTGGGCACGATCAAACCTACGCATTACGCCACTCCGTCCGCCATAGGTGGCGCGAATCTGTTGTCTGCAACAGGAAATAGCAAATGAATCCAATTCATCTGGGGGGACGTCAAACAATGTTCCCAACTCACTGACGCGACAAAAATCAGGACGTTCGGCATAAATGGTGCAGCGTTGTCCCCCACTGTCGTAATGGATGCACCATCCATCATCCCCAACCATGGATAGATAAGTCACTCGCTGTTCTTCGCTGAGAGCCGCGAGTGCTTCACCTCGTTCTTCGGGGCAAAGCCTGCAGCAGGCTCCGCAATGATGGATGCAGCGCCACGATGGGGATTGCTTGTTCATGGGTGTGGCTGTGACAAGCCATCACAGTCAAAATGAAAGAGTGTCCGGCTTCGGTCGAATGCCCCGTAGCCTGGTGCTACACCTGTCGTTGGAACGCACGCATTCGCCATGGGCTTCGATTTCCACCTGATCGCCAACTTCGCCGCCCTCGCCCTCATCGCTCTTGCAGGTCCGGCGGTTGTCTTCATCCTCTTCTACCGCCGAGGAGCGCTCTGAACAAGGGGAGGTTAAGGACGAAGTCCTAGGCCTAAAACAGCCTCTTCAAGCAACTGACTCACCCTTGAATCCTTAGCAAGCTCATCATTGCTAACGAGCGATAGGTTGTCGTCGATTGCAGCTTGCAATGATTGCCCATCACTGTTGGTGAGGGTGAATGTTGAGCTTGAAATCTGCTTCGCCACATAATTTCTCAGACCCCGTTGGAGCATCACAGAGTCGCTGTGCGTTCGGATGGCCTTGAGTTCCAACTGGAGCCTTTGCTCGCCCTGCCAGCGATTCACACTGATGCGGTAAGCCACATCACACTGATCTGGAACATGGCTAGCGGGATCCCATCGCCAGGCAATCGCCCTGCGCTCTGTTTTGGCTTGACGCAATCTGAGTGCCAGGTGCCCACCTTTTAGGTCACGCCTCTCTTCAACAGTGCAATCCCTGGACCAGAACAGGGGAACTTCATGGCCGATTCCAAAGGGGGCCAGTGATTGAAGAGATTTCCAGAGATCCCAATTCACTTCATCCAACCGGAGCAGCGCGTCGGGTTGGATGGGTAAACCCTGGCCTTGTTGCTTTAACCACGAATCAGCTTGATCACACAGCAGTTCATGGAGGGCATGAACATTCTCGGCTCGGACAGTGAAACCTCCTGCTGCTGGATGACCACCAAATCGTTCTAAAAGCGTGGCGCAGTGATTCAACGCTTGATCAACGGCAAAGCCGCGGGGCGATCGCACCGAGGCGCGCATCAGTCCCTCTCCATCGCCGGCAAGCAGGGCAGCTGGTCGGTGGTACCTCTCCACCAAACGAGCAGCAACAATGCCGATCACGCCGTGGTGCCAGTGACTCTGGGCCAAGAGAAGAAATGAGGGCAACTGATCGGAAGAATCGGCTTCGACCAAAGCAACAGCCTCTGCCTCTATGGCATCGCAAAGATCACGTCGTTGACGGTTGAAATCATCACAACGTCGGGCCAACGCCATGGCTGTTGTTGGTTCTTCGGCGGTTAACAACTCCACAACGAGACGAGGTTCACCCAAGCGCCCAACTGCGTTTATGCGTGGGGCGAGCTGAAAACCAATGTCGTCTGCAGTGAGTGGGTGTTCCCCCAAACCGGCAAGCCGTTGAAGTGCTTGTAAGCCGAAGCATTCAGTGCGATGAAGTTGATTGAGTCCCTCTAGCAACCACGCACGGTTGGCACCGATGAGTGGAGCCATATCGGCGACGGTGCCAACGCAGAAGAGATCTCGGGCTGAACAGATGGCTTCAGGTTGATTCAGTTGTTCAGCAACGGCTCGCGCCAACACGTAGGCCAACCCCACACCTGCCAAGCCTCGATAGGGAGACCCATCAGGTGTTGTTGCCGGGTGGATCAGGGCTGTCATCGGCGCTGGTTTGTCCGGAATGGTGTGATGGTCCGTCACGATCACTTCCATTCCCAAATCTGCGGCGCGCCGGAGTGCAGCAGACGCGGCAACTCCGTTGTCCACGGTGACGAGAATTTTGACGCCATCGCGGTGCTGTCGATCAACCATGGACGGATTGAGTCCATAGCCCTCTTCCATACGAGAGGGGATCGCTGCCCTAGGAGCAGCTCCTAAGGGCCCTAGGGCACGCAACAGCAACGCAGTACTGGTCATTCCATCGGCGTCATAGTCGCCGCAGATCGCCACGGTTTCGTTGTTCTGACACGCTTCGACCAAGCGATTTGTTGCTTTTTTTAGATCGGGAAAATGAAGTTCTGCCTCCGGCAGTGATGTTGGGATCAGAAATTGTTTGGCTTCTTCGACCGAACGAAATCCACGACGTCGCAATAGGGCACGAAGTGGTAGCGGGAGTTCAAGCCCTGGCAATGGGTCTGGATCGACCACCGCTGGTAGGGACCAGCACCAATTCGGGGGATCTACTGGCAACGGTGCGGTGACCTTGAGCAGGATGATTGCTGCATTGTGCCCTCGGCTTAGCGATCGATGACTGCTCTAAGAGCTGTGTTCTGGGATGTAGACGGCACCCTTGCTGACACGGAGATGGAGGGACATCGTCCAGCTTTTAATCAGGCTTTTCGTGATTTGGGGCTGCCATTTCACTGGAACAAGGAGCTGTATTCCGAACTGCTATCCATTGCGGGAGGCATTCCTCGTGTATCGATCTATGCGAAGGATCAGGGGATCAGCCTCACAGAACACCAGCTGAACCGCTTACGAGATGTGAAACGCGAGCATTATTTTTCCCGTGTTCGTGAAGGCCATGTGCGGTGGCGAACAGGCGTCGTTCGTCTTGTGAACGAATTGCACGATCACGATGTCCAGCAATGGATCGTGACCTCCAGTGGAGGGCCATCTGTTCAGGCACTGCTTCATCAAGCCAAAGGAGTCCTCCCGGATTTCGATGGCGTGGTGACATCTGACGATGTAGCCAGAGGAAAACCCAGTTCAGATGGTTACTGTTTGGCACTCAAGCGCAGTGGGGTTGACTCGAGCTGTGGGATAGCAATCGAAGATTCAGCTGTAGGTCTTAAGGCAGCAACAACTGCTGGCCTGCCATGTGTGTTGACCCCGTCTCCTTGGGATCTGGACCTTTCGGACAGTTGTGATCTCGCCACTGCCGTTCTGAACCACCTTGGAGACCAAAACAATCCATCCCTGCTTCAGCAGGGCCCCCCTTGCCTGGATGGAATGGTGACGCTGAACTACATGGAGTCGTTGTTGCCTCACTCACGTCCATGAGCACGCTGCAGCGCACTCGTTTGGCGGCACTTCAACGCACTGTTGGCCAACAGCTCAAAGCCAGTTTTGGCGGACCTTGGTGGAGACGAAGTTCTCGAATTCTGTTGTTACTCGCTGGCTTCTTTATCGGTAGCAATCTCACGGTTCACCTCGATAACGCCACAGGAGCTCGCACGTTTAGTGCATTTTTTGCCTTACTCGCTTGTGAGTTGCTCGTCTTAATGCGTCGACGATCTCCCTGGTTGGATTACCTCAGATTGGGATTCATTTACGCCGTTGTATTGGAGGCCTTCAAGGTTGGATCCTGAAGGTTGTCAGCTCATTTCTGCGGAAGATCAGGGCAAATTGCTCCGTTTTCTGGGAATTGAGGATCCTCATCAGTGGCGGCAGTCCTGGATTAGCCAACACCTCAATCTCGAGCTTGAGGCCTGGCATCCAAACAGCAGTTCTGACTGGCTGTGGTCCCTTGGAATTCCGATGTTGAGCCTGGCCCGTAAGTATCAGGGCCGCAAGAAATTAGTTGGCTTGAGTGCGCTTCCAGGTTGCGGGAAGTCGAGTTTGGGTCATTGGCTTGAAGCTGCTGCGCACAAATTGGGTTTATCTCTGCAGGTGGTCTCAATTGACGACTTTTATTTTCCTGCCGAACAACTTGAACGTTCGATGCAAGGCAATCCTTGGGGTGTGCCGCGTGCTTTGCCTGGGAGTCACGACTTGATACTGCTGCAACGCACCCTTGAAGATTGGCGAAACGGGTTCCCTGTCGAATGTCCTCGTTTTGACAAGGCCTTGCGGAATGGACGGGGGGATCGCTCGGGTTGGCGTGCTTGCGATGCAGATCTCCTTGTTCTCGAAGGCTGGTTTGTGGGCTGCCCAGCGGGATACGACCCCACCATCCAGGAGGAGGGGCTGAATCCACCTCTCACCCGGAGTGAAATGGCCTACCGGAAAAAGATTGAGGAGATCCTGCAGCGCTATCAACCCATCTGGCATCAACTTGATCAGCTTTGGCAACTTCGTGCCACTGACCATCAATCACCTCAGCTTTGGAAACGGCAACAAGAAGATGCCATGCGGATGGCTCGAGGCAGCTCCCTTAACGGGAGCGCTCTGGATGGCTTCATCAGAATGATTTTGAGTGCGATCCCCTCAGGAACCATCCAAAACATTCCTGCTGATGTTGTTTTCGACGTGGATCCGAATCGTGATCTGACTCGAATCCGTCTGAATCGTGCCTCTTAGGCCTCGGCTTCGTCTGTATCGCTAACGGGGTACACAAATCCTTGAGCACGGCCGCTTAGAACCGACTTACCGATCGACATGGCGCGCTTTGCGGCTATCGCAGCTTTCCCTTTCCAAGTGGCACTGCGCTGATTGCGCTTGGCTTTCGATGTTTTCTTCTTCGGAACGGCCATCGCGGCTTGGAGATCGTCAAAAAATGATTCTCTCGCTTGAAGAGGCCTTGCGTCAAATCGCTAGGCTCATTTCAGCATTGTGTTGTTGTGGCTCCAGGTTCGACGCAGTCATCGGATTCACCCGCGAACCAGCAGGTGACACAACCGTTCTTCCAAAAATTATGGAAGAAAGAGGAAGGCGTCAGCTATTCGACGCTGCTCAGGGATATCGACAACAAAAAAATTAAGCAATTAGATCTCGTCCCAGCGCGACGGGAAGTTCGAGTTGTGTACGACGACGGACGCAAAGTGAGCGTTCCGATTTTTCCGAATGACGACCGCATCCTGCGTGCCGCTGAAAGCTCTGATACACCCTTAACGGTGGTGGATGGTCGGCGCGAACAGGCGAATAAAGATCTCGCCGGCACCCTGTTGGTGGTGCTGCTTGTGGTGATCGGTTTGTCGTTATTGCTGCGTCGTTCAGCCCAAATGGCAAACCGCGCCCTTGGGTTTGGTCGCAGCAAACCACGGTTAAAACCGCAGGAAGACCTGCAAGTTCGTTTCGAAGACGTGGAAGGCATCAATGATGCCCGTCAAGAATTAGAGGAAGTGGTGACCTTCCTCAAGCAACCAGAAACATTTATTCGGCTAGGGGCAAAGATTCCCCGGGGAGTGTTGTTGGTCGGTCCACCGGGCACTGGCAAAACGTTATTGGCCAAAGCCATCGCCTGTGAGGCTGGGGTTCCGTTTTTCTCGATGGCAGCCTCTGAATTTGTTGAGATGTTCGTAGGTGTCGGTGCCAGTCGGGTTCGCGATTTATTCCGTCAGGCCAAAGAGAAGGCTCCATGCATTGTTTTTATTGATGAGATCGACGCCGTTGGTCGTCAACGGGGAGCCGGAATCGGTGGAGGAAACGATGAACGGGAACAAACCTTGAACCAACTCCTAACGGAGATGGATGGCTTCGAGGAAAACTCGGGGGTCATTCTTTTAGCTGCAACCAACCGTGCTGATGTCCTGGATGCTGCTCTAACGCGGCCTGGTCGATTTGATCGAAGGATCGATGTGGGTCTCCCAGATCGACGGGGACGCGCGGCCATTCTTGCTGTGCATGCCAGAAGTCGCCCCCTTGCCCTGGCGGTGAATTTGGAGGAATGGGCGAGTCGCACCCCTGGCTTTTCAGGTGCCGACTTAGCCAATTTGTTGAACGAAGCGGCCATTCTCGCCGCCCGGCACAACAGCACTGAAATTGACGACAGCTGCCTAGAGGGCGCTCTCGAACGCATCACCATGGGATTGAGCAATCGTCCCTTGCAAGACAACGCCAAAAAGCGATTAATTGCCTACCACGAGATCGGTCATGCCCTCGTGGCAACGCTTCTTCCGGCTGCCAATGACGTGGACAAAGTGACCCTTCTCCCGCGTGGTGGAGCCGGCGGATACACCCGATTTATGCCCGATGAAGAACAATTGGATTCGGGTTTAGTGACCCGATCGTCTTGCATGGCCGACTTAGTGGTGGCCCTTGGCGGCCGAGCTGCAGAACAGGTGGTGTTCGGCCCGTTGGAAGTGACCCAAGGTGCCAGTGGCGATTTACAAATGGTGGCCCAACTCTCCCGAGAAATGGTCACTCGGTTTGGCTTCTCTAGCCTCGGCCCACTAGCGCTAGAAGGAGCTGGATCAGAGGTGTTCTTGGGACGTGATTGGTTCAGTCAACGGCCCGGTTATGCCGAAACAACTGGTCAAGCAATCGATGGACAAATTCGAACTTTGGCCAAAAACGCCTTGGCTCATGCTGTGTCGTTGTTGGAATCAAAGCGTGAGTTGATGGATCAGCTCGTAGAAGCGTTGATCGAAGAGGAAACATTGAGCGGGGAGCGGTTTCGGAGCCTGGCTGAACTGAACTGACATGAAACGCTTCCTCTGGATTCTGTTGCCACCGGTTTTAGTTGTGGTGGCACGAATGCATGTGGAGTGGGTTTGGTTTGCCCAATTCAACTGGCAGTCGGTTCTGTTTCAACGCTGGATGCTTCAACTGCTGTTTGCAGGGGCTGGCTCCATACCAGTTTTTCTTGCGGTGCTTTGGCTTCGAGCCTTTGATCGGATCGACGATCCACCGCGTCAGCAGAAGCGCCCCATTGATGGGATGCGATTCAGCCTCGTGTTGATGGTGAGTGGTTTGGCATTTCTTGCTTGCAGCGTTGTGCTGAGTGATCTAGCGATCCTGGCTTGGAAACAACCCTTCAGCCTGAGTCACTGGCAATCCACAGGACACTCGATGGCTTCGGAGTGGAAGGCTCTGCTCCCAATTCAATTGGCCATAGCGGGAGTGTCGTTGTGTCGACCTCAATTGAGGCGCTGGGTTGCTGTTGCCATGGGGTTTGCACTGGTGTTGGTGGTGTCTCGGGCCTGGGGAGTGTGGAGCCTGGCTTGGTTGATCCCTGATGAAGGACTCCGCGAGCCATTGCTTGGTACGGATCTCAGTTTTGGTCTCGGCCGATTTTCTGCAATCCAGTTAGGCCTAGAGCTGCTTGTTCTTTCTGGAACGTTCACCACAGCCCATGCTGTTTGGGGACGAGTAACGGTCTCTCCGCACCTGTCGGATTGGTCGATGCCGGCTCTTGGCAACCGCTCCTACCGATGGCTGTCGATTGGGGTCGGCACAAATTTGCTTGGTGTGGCAGGTCTGGTTTGGTTATCGCGACATCAGTTGCTTTGGCATCAGCACGGCTTGGTTGCAGGGGCCGGCTGGCTTCAACAACACCTCACCCTTCCATTCCGAAGCCTGCTCGCCTTTGTTCTGTTGGTGTTAGGCGTGAGCTGCATCGTCAGAGGGATAGGACACCTACAACGTCTGCTCCTCCTGTGTGTGGCCGCAATTGTGATCATTGAAAGCACCCTGACGCCACTGACGCGCTGGCTGGTGGTGCGACCACAAGAATTGGCTCTTCAAGCGCCGTACCTTGAAACCGCGATTCGTTCAACACGGCATGGTTTTCAGTTGGATCGCATCCAACGGCGGAGAACTGAACCCAATGTTGATCTCACTGAAGAAGATTTGGAGTCTGGAGCAAGCACTCTGCGCAATGTTCGCCTATGGGATAGCGGCCCTCTATTGGAAACGAACCGCCAGCTTCAACAGCTAAGGGTTTATTACCGCTTTTCCAATGCTGCTGTTGATCGTTATCCATTAATTCCAGATAGTGATACATCGCAGCAGGTGATTATCTCAGCGCGGGAACTCGATCAATCAGCACTACCTCGACGTTCAAAAACTTGGCAAAATAGACACTTTGTTTTCACCCACGGGAATGGATTTACTGTCAGTCCTGTGAATACACGAGGTACTGATGGACTTCCGTCCTATGTGATCAGTGATTTGGGTTCGAATACACGGATCGAAGGCAATCGTGACCTTGGCATCAAGCGTAAAGATGTAGAAGCTGCCATACCTGCACAAAATGCAGCGCTTTACTTCGGCATGCTGCCTTCACCCTATGCAGTTGTGCCAACTGAAGTCGATGAATTCGATTATCCAGATGGAGATCTCAATGTTTATTCTCACTACGCGGGATCTGCTGGCGTGCCAATTGGTTCGTTGATACAAAGGTTGTGCGCTTCGATTTATTTGGCGGAACCCAGACTTCTCACAACCAAAGCAATTCAGAAGGATTCAAGGGTTCTTTTACGCCGTGAAGTGAGGCAACGCATTCGAGCCATCGCTCCATTCCTAGATCTACGAGGAGATCCCTATTTGGTTTCTGTGCCTGGCGACAATCTTGAATTAGGAACCAGCGGAAACAGAATCCAGCACCAATTCTGGATTGCCGAGGGTTATACACATAGTGCTACTTATGCGTACAGTGCTGCAGTTAGTAAAACAGACTCTGATCGATATTTACGAAACTCAGTCAAGGTGGTAGTAGATGCATACAACGGCAGTATGCGTCTATTTGTGAGTGAACCTGATGATCCGATCATTAAGTCGTGGCAAAAATTGTTTCCACAGCTTTTCGAATCAATTGAAAGCATGCCAAATATTCTCAAAGCACATCTATTAGTCCCGGAAGATTTCTTCAAAGTACAGGTGAGTCAACTCCAGAGATATCATGTTGAAGATCCCCGGATTTTTTATAGCGGCGATGATGTGTGGCAAGTGCCCTTAGAGGTATATGGAGGAGAACAGATATCCGTTGAACCGTATCATATAACTGCACAAATAGAAGGAAATAATAGTTCAGAGTTTTTGTTGCTTCAACCTCTTACACCTCTGGCAAGGCCAAATTTAACTGCTTGGTTAGCAGCACGGAATGATGCTGAACATTATGGGGAATTGTTGTTGATCGATTTTCCAAAAGACAGACCAATTCTTGGACCTGAACAAATCCAAGCTCTCATCAATCAAGATCCTGAAGTGAGCAAGGTGTTTAGTCTTTGGGATGGTGGTGGTTCAGAACTTGTCCAAGGTAATTTGTTGGTTTTACCAGTAGGGACAAGCCTTCTTTACGTAGAGCCTGTTTATCTAAAGGCCACAAAGGGTGGTCTTCCATCGTTGGTTCGTATCGTCGTAAGCGATGGCCGAGGTATCGCCATGGATGTAAATCTGTCGGCGGCGATTGACCGACTCATAAAAAAAACCCCTTACGGCATAACCGAAGGGGTTTCAACTGATCGACTCGACGAATCGAGAAAACGATCAATTAGCTAATTGCGGAAAAATATTCTTTGCTACCTTCTGGGTCTGGCTTCATTGTTTTTTCACCAGGAGTCCAGTTTGCGGGGCACACTTCGTCAGGATTAGCCTGGACGTACTGGAAGGCCTGCAACACACGAAGGGTCTCATCAACATTGCGACCAACGGGCAGGTTGTTGATCGTGGAATGCATGATTACACCATCAGGATCGATGATGAACAAGCCACGCAAGGCAACACCCTCTGCGTCATCAAGAACGTTGTAAGCGGTCGCAATTTCTTTCTTCAGGTCAGACACCAAGGGATAGTTGATGTCGCCAAGGCCGCCCTGGTTGCGAGCTGTTTGAATCCACGACAGATGACTGAATTGGCTGTCTACGGAGACGCCAAGAACTTCAGTGTTCTTGCTGGAGAAATCTGAATAGCGATCGCTAAACGCGGTGATCTCCGTAGGGCAAACAAAAGTGAAGTCCAACGGATAGAAGAACAACACCACGTACTTCCCTTTGTACTGAGATAAGGAAATCTCCTTGAATTCCTGATCCACCACAGCAGTAGCAGTGAAATCAGGGGCCTTTTGGCCCACGCGCAGGCAACCGTTATCGGTCATGATCGTCATACAGTGAGGATTAACCGGAAGCCGAGAGGGACTAACCCGTAGTCGAAACGACTTCCAGTCTTACGTATCAAATTATCACGTCTTCGTACTTGTCACGCCCACCACTCAGCCAATGACTGAACAGACATCCCGTTGGGACCCCTCCCTTCTCCGCAAATTCAGTGCAACGGGGCATTTCAGGCTTCTCAATCAGTTGAGGGGAGATTTGAAGAAAAAGCCCCTCGAGCGAGACCAGCGAACAGGAGGCCTACGTCGTCCTGGTACTGGTTCAAGAAGCAACACAACTCGACGTGGTGCAGTGCAACGCAAGATATCAACCCAAATCGTGAGTGAAACGGTGGATGTGGTCCAATCCGAAAGTCCTCAATCATTCCGAGACCGGCTGAATGCGATACAAATGCGCTGATTGTTGAACCCTGAGATGTATGATGCACACTGGCCTAAAGGCCATTTGTCAGAGTAGCTCAGCTGGTTAGAGCACAGGATTCATAACCCTGAGGTCGGGAGTTCAAGTCTCCCCTCTGACATTTAAACGAAAAGCAAAATCGCTTGATCTTTAATGATCGATTTTGCTTTTTAGTGATTAGTTAACGACAAGAACGATCGGTTACCGCCGTTTCATGCCTTACGTGCGGGAAGTTTGCTCAAAGGATTGAGTGCTGCACCACCTGCGCGGCGTATTTCGAAGTGGAGATGGGGACCTGTACTTCGTCCTGTACTCCCCATCAAAGATATCCGGGAACCCTGGGGAATGATCTGACCTTTTCTGACCAAGATGCGGCTGTTGTGGGCATAGCGGGTTGAGTCACCATCCGCATGGGCAATCTCAACCAAATAGCCATAGGCACCACTCCACCCTGCAAAAGCCACTACGCCATCACGGGAAGCGAAAATCGGCGTTCCAGTGTTGTTGGCAATATCAATACCCTTGTGCATGCGCCCCCAACGCCAGCCAAAGCCGGAGGTGAAAACCCCCTTTGTTGGCCATAGATAATCTCGACCAAATTTCAGGCGTTCTGCTGGGGTGCGTCCAGGGTTGAAGGAAGGTCGCATGGGCCAAGCAGCACCACCACTCAATGTTGGACGAATAGCAAGCATCGATTGACCCGGTGAAGCTTGGGCTACTCGCAATTCGCGGCCAACTGTTAATTCGTTGAGCTGTAAACCGGGGTTAAAGGTTTTTAGTTCAGCGCGAGAAACGCCATTGCGGGCCAAAAACGAAGCCAGGGAATCTCCTTTTTGAACAGCAGCAACTTCAGATACGGGCGGGGGAGATGAAAGTGGAGCCGAATCGCGACGCGACCTCTTATCAAGACCAATGATCAATTCAGCTCGATCACCTAGAGACGCAGGAACGACAGCCCAACTTTTAGTTGAAAAACGATGGGTGGTAGAGCGACCATTCAGCTCAGCTAGTTGATCTGGGGGTAGATCAAGAGCCTTTGCAAGCTGAGTGAGCGAAATCGATCGGGTGAGCTGGAACCAGAGGGAGGGGGCTGATGATGCTGACTCGTCTGAAGACGAAGAAAACTCCGTTGCAGATAGAGGTGTCTGACGTTGTGAAACTTCTACAGGGAGGGGAGGGAGCTCCGCCAAGTTGAAAACATTGTTATCTGCATGCCCAGGTAAGCCACTCCAAACCGAGAGGGCCAAGAAAGGAGTAGTTGCACTTGCCAATAGGAGCAGTGCCCGCATACAACCTAAGAAGATCGGCTGAACTTAACGAGCCGATGCAGTCGGTGCAAGGGGGGTTAGCGCAGTCCTCTGATCACCACAATTGCAACTGATGGCCTGCCACATAGGTCACAAGGGCACAGGCAACCGACAAATTGAGGCTTCTTACGCCCCCTTGACCGCTGGAATCCGCTGCCCCTGGCATTGGAATCGTGACAATGGTGTGGCACTGATCGCGCACATCATCAGGAAGGCCAGTGTCTTCACGACCAAATAGCAACACATCTCCGTGTTGAAATTCGAAGTCGCTCAGGCAACTGCCTCCACGACGGCTGCAACCAATAATCCGGCTTTGCGGGAGTAAAACCTGTTTCATGGCCTCGAAGCTGCCATGCGTCGACAACTGCACATGGGGCCAATAATCGAGACCAGCTCGACGGACGCTGCGGTCGTCAATTTGAAACCCCAGTGGTTCGATCAGCGATAGGGGTAGCTGAAATGCCGCACAAGTTCGCGCGATGTTCCCTGTATTGGGAGGGATTCGAGGTTCAAATAAGGCAACCCGCAATGGGGCTTCAGGGTTCACGATGCTCATGGAACGGGGTGACTGATGGAGCGAAGATCAACAGCTCGCCCCTGCAAGACAAGCCAACTCACATCCGCTATTTGATCCAACTGTTGTGCCAATTGACCCAGTCGATCTCGGAACAAGCCGCCAATTTGGGTCGAAGGAACGACACCCCATCCAGTTTCTTCGATCACCAAAACGCACTTAAAGGTGAGATGACGCAGGGTGACGATCAGATCTTCGCAATATTCGGTCCAAGCCGCACTGTCCAAATCCAGGCGTGCGGCAACGAATCCACCCAATGAGTCGACCAAGACAGATTGCGTTGCATCAATGCTTTTGAGCGACTGAGTCAGATCTGGGCCAGGTTCGAGCAAACGCCAGTGCGACGGCCGCCGTTCTCGGTGAATGCGCAACCGTTCCACCCAAGCTGGATCATCATCGCGTTTCGTACCCGTTGCGATGTAGATCACACAAGGATCTTCTGCCAGAAGAGATTCAGCCCATCGACTTTTGCCGCCACGGGATGGACCACTGACAAGGATTAACTCCGATTTGTGCACTTGGGTATCAACCAGAACCATTCATTCCTTTGAGTGTGGCCACAGAGGATGGCGAAACTCGGTTGAGATAACGGAAAATCCAATACTTAAATATTGTTGCCAATATAACTGGGAAAGTGGCGATAAATAACATCACAAAGTTTTCTTGAGAGGGTAAACCCAAATGTTTTGCGATCCCATTAAGCAGAACAGTCCATCCCTCAGGACTATGAAAGCCGACGAATATATCGGTGAATAAAATAATTGCAAATGCCTTAGCAGAATCACTTAACCCATACACAGCCTCATCAAAGAAACCACGCATCACGCGTAAATCATCTCGACTAGCAAAACAAACAACCGTGAATGCTATAAGAGCACTTAAATCAGAAAAAACATTTTTAACTGCTTGAACACTTAGACCATCAGCCTCATCCTTGAGTTCAATAGCCTTTTCGGCTAGTTTTTGACGCAGCTGATCTGCCTCCAGTGGTTGATCTGAATTGAGTAAAGCGTCAAATTCAAGTTCTTGCTTATAGACGCGCAATTTCTCAACAGCCTGTTCTTCAAGCTTTGGTTTTGGATAACTTAAAAATGGCAACTCTGGAGATAATCGATCAACAGCAGGGGAAATAATGTATGCACCGGCAACCTGTTGAATCAACAACGGCACCAAAATTAAAAGCAACAGAATGCGCAACGAGATCAGAGTGCTGTTGCGACGTCGGCGAAAACCTGCAACGACTGTTTCCTCAGACGCAGGATCAAGTTGACGGCGAACAGTATCGAAAAATCCGAGCAATGATCTCGGCAAAGCCTCTGGAGCACGACTGATTGCAGGAGATCCTCCACTTGGCAGTTGATATCCATAACGACTCACCACAGCCTCAATCAGCTGTAGCTGCCTCAGTTCTTGAAGATCAAATTGCCCTCGATTGCGCTCGACCGACTCCAGGGTGGTTCGGCAGATCAACAAGGCGGCCCGAAACCGCCTCAGGATGCTGGCCTGAACCGACTTTGGTACGCCTAGCTCAACGTCGGATCTGACCAGTCGATCGCCATAGAACTCGAGTTCCAAATTCTGGATCAACAGCGCAGATTCGTAACCACGCTCAAGGTCGTTGGTGAGATCGAATCCCTGCCCACGCGAAAAAAAGTTGACCCAGTTTCGGCGACTCATGACAGCGCTGACTTAGCGGGAAAAGACCCACCAGGTGGCCATCGGAATAATCGTGCCCAACACAAGTAAAACAATGATCCAAGTAGTTGCATCACTTTCTTCGGTTTCCGCCTTCGTTGGAATGTTGGTAGGAAGCGCCACCCGCTCAACCACCTCAGGAGGACCTGGGTCTTCTCCACCGGCAAGAACAGTTGACAAACGGGAAATACCGTCGATCGATGACTGTCGGTAGCGATCACCGTCACGAAGGGGAAGAGTCATCGTTGTTCGCGCCGTACTCGTGAGTAACGACTCGGGCAATTGACTTTGCAAAGCTGAGTCGGCGAGAAGTGCAGCGCGCTTGTTTTGTGTTTCGATCAGGATCAGGAGTAGGGGGATCTCGCTCTTCCCAGACCAAGATGCCATCAGTTCTTCACCGAAGCTCTTCAAGCTGTAACCGTAATCAAGGCGCCGCAAAGTAATTAAACGTGCATTGACGCGTTGATCTTCCAAGCCCTTCAGCTTCGAATCCAACTCATTCCGACTGGCGCGACTAAAAACATCAGCGTCGTCGAGAATGAGCTCCTCTGGAGGAGACGCACCCAGCTCGGAAGGCGAAATTGCTAGCCCTGCGGGTACGCAGACGAACAAGCAGAGGCTGATTGCCAGAAGCGCGGCAACAAAACGGCGGGGGAACAGCGGCATCACCTCAAGCGGAACTCCCTGCAGTCTGCCCCTAGCTGTCGAGCATGTCTCGATTTAAAGCCTCAATAGCCACAACAATCATTTTCGCTTCGTTTTCTGGAAGGTCCACCTTGGACACCAGTTGATTGAGAAAATCTTGCTCTTCGCTGGTCACCTTCTTATCGGCATGGACAAGATGTGCGGCGAGGGCCAGCGCGGATTGTTGTTGACGACGACTCAGTACGGGCAACGCTTCGTCGACAAGTCCCGTGACACCTTGCTCTCTCAGCACCTTTAACAGCTGGTCGAATAGCACACCCATCGCCGCCTCGCTGCTGCTGCTGTACAGGGATCGGTACTCCAACTGGAGGCGAAGAGCATGGGCTTCATCTCGGCCCAACACTCCATCACAAGCCACCGCCGCTAGGGCTACCGCAGCAAAGGCCTCTGCACCGTTCATGAGCTCAACACGAATGCCCACATTTGAGCAAAATGATCACGTTCCTGCAGCAGTCCGCATCGATGCCAACACCGGCTCGGGTTGTTTTGTTCAGTGGGCTGCTCGTCCTGGTGTTGGCAGTGACGAATGCATCCACAGCTGATCAGATCACACCAGATCTTCAACGGGCAGAGGTTTTGGCCGGTTTGGCGGCGGTGGGGCTGATGTTGGTTGCTGTGCTGTGGACGAGGGCCAATCCTCGATCAGCGGACCAGGTCGATCTCCAAGGGGAGCAGGGGCTCGTCATGGACGAACAGAATTCATCTGAACTTCGGGAGGAGTTGGGGTGGGGGAGTCACATGCTGCTGACCGCTACACCAGCGGCAACAGTGCTGGTGTACTGGAGAGGACACGTCATCCTTCGTCGCGGCTTGATTCGAGCTGCCGCATTTGAACCAGCAGACATTTGCAATCGAGTCATGGAACGGGAAACAACCATCTCGCTCGTGAACACGGAGCTATTCCCAGGACGAAGCGAATTCGACTCGGTTTTGCAAAATCTTCCAGCAGTTGTGATCTGTCCCCTAGGAAAAAATGGTGTTGTCGTTGTGGGTGGTTGGTCGAAACGTTGTTTCAGCCAATCCGATGAACGTTGGTTAGAGGGCTGGACCGAGAGACTTAAAACGTCACTTGAGAAGAATCGTCCTGATTAGAACCATTGGTTTTTCCTGTATTTAATTTAATCTGTGTTTTTACCCGATCTGTTGCGGGTGAAAATCGTATTGAACCATCTTGAGTAAGGGCGCCATCCATTTGTTCTGCGCGTCGTAATTGTCCTGTTTTTGATTCTATGAGGTTTACATTGCCAGCAGCAGTGAGAAGATCCTTGCCCCAGTCCCATGTACATCTTTTTGCACGCAAATTTTTATCTGGTTGTGCAACCTCACACGAACTGGAAATGGTTAAGAGGTTGCTTTGTATATCGATAATAAATCCGATACCACTTACATCTCCCTTGGGTAGCGATGCTGAAACCGGAGCTTTTGATGAAAGTTGATCTCGTTCAAAGTTCCATCGAGTTTCACCTGCATTCACAATGGCATCATCCTGTTCAAGCTTGAATTGAACTGGAGCTTTTAAATCAAGAAAATTTTTCTTTGTATTACCTTGAATCGAAGCAGCCGTTAGCTCACGACCATTGTCTTGGTTAGCAAGAATGGGACCAACGGCAGCAATGATCCCAGTATTCAAATTCCAACGACTATTCCCAGCTGTGATTACCGTTTGCGGGTCGAGAGTCGCACTGTAGTTCTTCTCCCATCGTGAAAGTTTGGTCTGACCGCGAAAGAGAAGTTGACCACTTTCTTGCTGAAAAATAAGTGAATTAGAAATGATTCTTGAATTTCGGTTTAGAGCTGCTGGCCTTTGGTTGATCACCATTGTTGAAAGAGCTGGCCTCCATATCAATCGGTCTCCCTGTATGAGAAGTGGCTCGACTCCTAAGCGTTTCAAGCGGACAGTGCCTTCTAAAACGACAAGCTCGCCATCGTTGAGCACGGTTGCATGCTCTGCACTGATCATGAATGAAGGCTTATCTTCAAAATAAAGAATCCCCTTTGGAATCCTTGCCCTAACTGTTCGTGCAGCTGTGTTGTAACGAGCCTCAGGACTTGTAAGCTCCCAGTCTCGAACACCATCTGGTCGGCGTTGTTTCAGATCTAACGATCGGAAAACAAATGGGGTTGAAGACTGATTCTGATTTTGAGATGCAGGCTTTGAAGCGCAGGACGATAATAAACAACTACTAGAAATGATTGTGGCAATCCATCTCAATTTTGAGTATTTTGTTCGCTTCATATCAAAGATCTTCATCCAATTCGAGACGTGCCATCACCGGCACAGGTTTCGGCAACTCAGATCCAGACGTCAACCCACCCCATTGAAGCTGATCCATCCAATGTTCAGGATCTAAAGAACAATCAAGTTGATCCAAGATGCGAGAACTTAAATCGGGAAGTAAAGGCGCCAGCAGTAATCCCACGATACGAGTCGACTCAAGTACGACATAGAGATCATTGGCTACGGAATGCTCTTCCCCTGGCTGCTTCATCCGACTCCAAGGAGCAGTGTCATTGAGGTGACCATTAGCAGCAATCGCTAATTGTAAAATGGCTTCAGATGCTGACTTAAAGCCAAGTTCTGGCATAGAACTCATAACGATTTCAACTGTGGCTTGCGCTTTAAGCGCTAAGGGATGATTTTTATGACTATCGATTGTGTGCGGTGGAACTGAATTATCGAACCATTTTCGTGCCATTGATGAAGTGCGATTCAAAAGATTCCCGATGGTGTTAGCCAAGTCATTGTTGACTAAGTCGGAAAAACGTTGTTGTTGAAAATCGCCATCATCACCAAACTGAATATCCCTTAGCAAATACCATCGCACAGCATCAGCACCACACTTTTCCAATAACAATTCCGGGTCTAGAACATTTCCCAACGACTTACCCATTTTTTGTCCTTCACGGGTTAAAAAACCATGACCAAAAACACGCTTGGGAACAGGAAGTCCAGCAGATATCAACATTGCTGGCCAGAAGACAGCATGAAATCTCAAAATATCTTTGCCGATAACGTGCACTGAAGCTGGCCACCCGCAATCGGCTAATCGCTCAAGATCAACGGAACCGCCATCATCTAATAGTGCAGTTAGGTAACCGAGCAGTGCATCAAACCACACATAAAAAGTATGTCCTGAATGTCCTGGAACGGGTAAACCCCAAGAGACATTGACCCGTGAAATTGAAAAATCTCGAAGTCCTCGTGCGACAAAATTACGAACTTCCTGGCGTCGACTTGCAGGTGCAATGAAGTCGTCATTTGCAATTAACTCTTCAATGTCTCGTTGATAACGAGATAAGCGGAAAAAGAGGTTCTCCTCATCTCGCCATTCAAGGGTCTTTTGATGAATTGGGCATTGGGGATCAACTGAATCATCAGGATCATCTTTGTATTCCTCACACCCAACGCAATACCACCCCGTTTGTCGGCCAGTCACGATGTCGCCAGAGGCTTTCACGCGCTCGTAAAACTGTTCGACAAGTTGAAGGTGTCGAGGATTTGTAGTACGAACAAAACGATCCTGACTGATGTTCCATCGTGACCACAGGTCTTGATAACGCTCGCTGATCTTGTCGCAATGAACAATTGGGCTGATGTTATTTAGTTCCGCCGTACGTTGAATCTTTTGACCGTGTTCATCAACACCGGTGATGAACACCACGTCGCCTTGGGTCAGTCGCTTAAAGCGTGCAAGGGCATCACAGGCCAGAGTTGTATACGCACTGCCGAGATGCGGCTTGTCGTTGACGTAGTACAGCGGAGTCGTAAGGGTGTAAGACATCGTCGGGAATAAAACTCCGCTGCACCGCAGCGACGCCAGAGTTTAACGACCATGTCTCTCGACAAGGCCCCCCCTTGGGTCTGTTTCTTTAAAGGTGATCCATACCCCCATTCACACAGCCCCCATGATTCGCAAAGACGTGCTGGTTTGGGGCGGTGGTACCGGAGGCGTTTCCGCTGCTCTGCAAGCGGCACGCAGCGGTGCATCCACCATTTTGCTAACGCCTGGGCCATGGCTCGGAGGAATGGTGAGTGCCGCAGGAGTGTGTGCACCGGATGGTCACGAGTTGAGTTGCTGGCAGACGGGCATGTGGGGTGCGTTCTTGCGGGAGCTCCATCGACGTGAACCTTCTGGACTCGATCAAAACTGGGTGAGTTGTTTTGGCTACCGCCCCCAACAGGCCGAGGACATCCTTCAGCGCTGGGTCCATAACGAGCCGTTGTTGCAGTGGTGTGGTGTGTGTGAACTGCGAAATCTTTCACTGCAAGACGGGCTGATCCGACGTCTCGACGTACAACAGGGGGGGACAACAGATCAACAAAGCCTCTCTGTTGAGGCAGATATTTTTATTGATGGCAGTGATCTCGGGGACCTACTTGCCCTAACGGACGTGCCCTACCGCTGGGGATGGGAAGCACAGGAACAGTGGGATGAACCCAGTGCTCCGACCCAACAACGACTGAACAACGAAGCGTTCTTCAAACACCAACCTGTTCAATCCCCCACTTGGGTTGTGATGGGACAGCTGAAAGAATCTGTCCCTCCTTCCAACCCCCTTCCGCCTCAACACCCTTTTGAATTGAGCACCGCTTCCTTTGGATTGGAGCGCACGATCACCTACGGCCGCTTACCCGGAGGCTTGGTCATGCTCAATTGGCCACTTCATGGCAACGATTGGCATCACGGACTGCACAGGGCAGTGAGCTCTGATCCTCTGAAGAGAACGGCACTGGCCAATGAGATGAAAGCGCATAGCGCGTCATTTTTATCTGCCCTTCAACAATGTTCGGACGGTTGGATGACTCCAGGGAAGGCTTTCCCGGGAGTCAACCCCTGTGTTGCCCTGATGCCCTATTGGCGAGAAAGTCGTCGACTCATCGGGACGACCACTGTCACAGAAAACGATTTGCTACCCCTATCGAACGACGCCCATCGCGCGTCGTTTCCGTTGGACGCCAGCGGTGAGTGCACAAGTATTGCCGTTGGCACCTACGCCAACGACCATCACTATCCAGGCGAAGACTGGCCCCTTGCTCCTAAAAGTTGCCGATGGGGGGGACGTTGGACTGGTACACCCTTTTGCATTCCTTACGGCGCATTAGTCAGCGAAGTGGTGCCCAACCTCTTGATGGCGGATAAAGGCTTCAGCGTGAGTCATATGGCGAATGGAGCGACGAGGTTGCAGCCCTTAATTCTCAATCTTGGCCAAGCCGCTGGTTTAGCAGCAGCGTTATCGGTCCATCGCTCCTGCCTGCCCATTGAAGTGCCAGTGAATGTGCTTCAAACCCATCTCATCCACGAACCGACGGCCCCGGCAGCAGTGTTGCCGCTTATGCAGTGGCCGGCATGGCATCCCCACTGGACAACAGCTCAGGAAAAGGGATTAGCAGCACCAGATCAGATTGACTCCCTTGGTTTCTTGGCTCCATCTCAATCTCTCCATCTCGATCGGCCAGGCCTGAATTCAGCTCCAACAGATCACCAAGAAGAGCTCCTCACGGGCAAAGTGAGCAGCACGGCGGAGGGTGGCTTCCAATTCAGCTCTGATGACGAGCATTGGCCCCTCATCACGCTGGAGCCTGCCATCAACCAATGGCTCCTTCAACAAGATCGCTCCACAGGGATGATTCGTGTTCGCGTTGTTCGAAATCCCTGGGGGCCCTGGCTTCGTTTGATTGGGGTGATTGATTAAGTCAGCTGAAGCTGCAATTCGCCCCGGTCTGGATCCGCCAGCTTCACCGTCAGCGTCATCCGATCGCCTGGATTCGGATTGGCTTGATCCACGCGACCAACAACATCCATGGCTAGATCAGCAAGATGGACAAGCGCTAAGCCGTCTTGGGGTCGTAGCCAACGAAGAAACTCGGCATCCCAACGTTGATCTCGATGTTGAGCAAACCACACCTGTTGCCAATGGCGCTGGTCTTCACGGCTGATTTGAATCGACTGACGGAGTGGATCGTCTAGATCGTCGATTAATTCACCCACCTCAGGCTCACTTAACGGGGTAGATCCCTCAAGCTGAGCAATGATTTGACGGTGGGAGGCCAGGTCGGCATAACGACGAATCGGAGAAGTTGCTTGCACATAGGCAGCAAGTCCAAGGCTGAAGTGAGCCATGGGTTGGGTTCCCTGCACCCCACGACTGAGACATCGCTTGATCGCAGCATCGCGGGCTGGCCCTTCGGGCAATTGGTCGAGTTCAGCCTGCGACGGAAGTTCAGCTGGGGGCTGACTACGGAATGGCAAAGGCAACGTATTTTGACAACCAAAATCGGCAACAACTGCTCCCATCAACAGCATCGCTTCACTCACCATCAAACGAGCAGGGCTGGGTTCGACCAACTGAAGGGATAACTCACCTTCTTGCCGCCGAAAGCGTCCTTCCATTCGATCAAACATCAGAGCCCCTTGTTGACGACGCCATCGACTTCGCAGCTGCATCAACCGGGATAAATCCGCCAGTGTTTCGTCACCAGGAGGAGCTAATTCGATGAGCTCGTCGCCATCCGCATAGGTGAGGCCATAGCGCGGCCGCACCCAACTTCTCGCAATACGACGATCAGCGATCGCTCCAGCACTGTCCAACCGCACAGCAACACTCACTGCCGCTGTGCGTTCCCCGGCACGAAGACTTAGGGGGCCTGCGGCAAGGCTGAGGGGAAGCATCGGAAGCACGCCATCGGCAAGGTACAAGCTGGTGGCCCGACGTCGGGCCTCTTGATCTAAGGGGCTACCAGGGGGGATCAGGCGTGCTGGATCAGCGATATGAACCCAAATCCAAACTTCACCGTTCTGATCGTCGAGGGAAATACCGTCATCAATCTCGCGGGTCCCGGCATCGTCGAGGGTGTAAGTCGCCAGATGACACAGATCAAGACGGTCGTCGTCTCCGGGTTGCGGATGCGCCGCAGACAAAATCAGTTGTTGGGCCTCGTCCTCAAGCTCAATCGCAAACTTTTTGGACCACACACTGCTTTGCAGAGCACGGGGCTGATGCGGATCCAGTAGCCCGCGCTGGATGCACCACTGCCGAAGGGAGCCCTGATCAAGAGTTCGTGAAAATTCTTTCGCCCAAAGGGCCACATCCGGATCGTCCTTCAAGTTGGATGCATCATCACGAGCACGATCGACCAAGCGATCCAATCGCTCAGTCCACTCAGAATCAAGCTTCTCTAACTGCTCTGCAGTGAGTGGAGTTGAGGGAGCAAGAACTGCGATCTGTCGCCGACTGTGTTCTTCGGCGAGGCGAAGTTGTTTTTGAAGCTTCCTTTGGCGTTGAATCTCGTCTAGGGGCACCACTGAAATGGATTGATCCCGTCGCCAGCGGAACCAGGGTTGATCGCCATGCAACCACGACCAGGTGGCTGCGATATCAGGAGTATCAACGTTGGCTCTCAGGAGATCCGTCAACTCGGTGAGAGTTTGGTTCTGCTGCATTGACTCAGCATCAGCAGCCAAAATCCACCAAGCCTCTGCTGCTGTTTTGCTGTCGGGCATCACCTCCGATACCTCTTCTGGCGTTGGAAGAGGTTGGTCCGAAACATGATCGACAGCGACAAGCTCTCGAAGGGGGAGGTCCTGATCCCGGCGTTGGCCCCCAAATGAAACAACCGCCTTGCTGCCCTTGAGAGACAGAAGACGGCCGATCAGGGGGACACCCTTTAAAACAACAGCAACGATGTCGTTGGATTTAACTGAGGCTTTCACCACGTTGCTGCGTTTCTAAACGGATCAACCCTCGGGATTAACGAAGGGCAGCAGGGCAACAATCCGTGCTCGTTTAACTGCATTTGTAAGATCGCGCTGCTGCTTTGCAGTCAAGCCAGTCAGACGACGGGGAAGGATTTTTCCCCTCTCTGTAATGAATTTCTTGAGCAGGTCCACATCTTTGTAATCGATGGGATCGCCTGGCTTAATCGGAGAAAGACGCTTCTTGAAAAAGGAGCTCGACATGAATTAAAAACGGTTGAAAGGTTGGAAGGTCTGCAGACTCACTTGATCTCTTTGTGGAGAGTCATTTTGTTGAGTTGTGGACAGAACTTCATGATCTCCAGCCGCTCGGTGGTGTTCCGTCGGTTCTTCTCGGTCGTGTAGCGGGAAACGCCTGGTGAACGTTTTTCGCTAGCGGAAGCGGACCGGCATTCTGTGCACTCGAGAGTGACCACAATCCGGACGCCCTTGTTTTTAGCCATAAAGGACGTTGCACCGCAGGTGCGAAGTGAATGACAAACAAAGATCTTACCTTGTTGCCTTCTCGTTTTCGCGAAGCGGCTGTTCCTAAGATCGCCAGCTATTCGGTCGACTTCCGATGCTGGTGTCCTTGTCCTGGCTGAAAGATCTGGTCCAGGTGGATGACTCGGTAGACGACCTTGCCGAACGCCTGTCCATGGCAGGGTTTGAGGTGGAAAACATCGACGATCTCAGTGCCCGCTCACAGGGGGTCGTGGTCGGCCATGTTCTGACCCGGGACAAGCATCCCAATGCCGACAAACTCAGTGTTTGTACCGTCGATATTGGCGCGAAGGAGTCTGTTCAAATTGTCTGTGGCGCCGCCAATGTGCGGGCAGGGATCCATGTTCCCGTCGCCACGGTTGGTGCCGTATTGCCGGCTGTGGATCTCACGATCAAGGCTGGCGAACTTCGGGGAGTGGCCAGCAATGGAATGATTTGTTCCCTTTCGGAATTGGGGCTAACCGCCGAATCGTCGGGAATCGCCATTCTTGAGGACACCACCAAAGAGATCCCCGCGGTTGGCACACCTGTGGCTGCCCTTTTTGGTTTAGACGACGCGGTGTTGGAGTTAGCCATCACCGCCAATCGCCCCGATGGATTGTCGATGGTGGGGATTGCTAGGGAAGTGGCAGCCCTTACAAACGCTGAACTGTCTCTGCCATTGCTGAATCACACACCGGAGCAAGAACCGCTCCAAGCAGAACTGGATGGCAGTTATTACGCCGTCGCTTGTGTTGAGGGGGTGCAAGGGGGGCAAGAATCACCGCCTTGGATTCAGCAACGGCTCAACCGTGCCGGAATTAATGCCGTGAATGCCGTTGTGGACATCACCAATTTGGTGATGCTCGAACAGGGACAACCATTGCACGCCTTCGATGCGGAAGCCCTGGAATCCCTTACCGGTAAGCCTGTGGATGCTGCCAGTTTCGCTGTTCGGCCAGCAAAGGATCAAGAAACCTTCATCGGTCTCGACGATCAGTCTCTCTGCCTTGATCCCCGAGTCCAGGTCGTTACTTGCCATGACCGTGCCATTGCGATTGCAGGTGTGATGGGAAGCCGGGATAGCGCTGTAAGCGACTCCACGACGAAAATCTGGTTGGAATCCGCCATGTTTTCACCCATCCGAGTCCGCCAGTCGTCGAGGGCTGTGGGATTACGAACGGATGCCAGCAGCCGTTTTGAGAAGGGATTGCCACCGGAAGTCACCTTGGCCTGTTCTCAACGAGCCATTGAATTACTCAGTGATCAATTTGCCTGCCGTGTGAACGGACGCTGGGTGGGTGGAGAGGGGCCTAGAACGCCTGTTCCACTTCAATTACGTCGAGACGCCCTGCATCAACTTTTAGGGCCGATTGATACCGATTCAGGTCCGGTGGATTTGGCCGATCACACCATCGAACAGTGCTTAACCGCCCTTGGATGTGAGCTGGAGTCGACAGACGAGGGGTGGGCAGTCATGACACCACCGTCTCGCCGCCAAGACCTGCATCGAGAAGTCGACTTAATCGAAGAAGTGGCGCGTCTTGTTGGCTTTGACAAGTTTGGATCGCACCTCCCTGACCCCGTTTCCCCTGGCTCACTCACATCTCGCCAACAGGCTGAACGTCGATTAAGACGGCTGTTCTGCTCAACCGGACTCCAGGAAATCACCACCTTGTCCTTGGTTGGTAGCTCCGATGGGGATGCTCGGATCGCGATCAGTAACCCGCTCTTGGCCGAAACCAGCCACTTACGTACCAATCTGTGGGAGGAACATCTTCAAATTTGCGTCCGCAACCTCAAAGCCTCCATGGCTGGTTGTTCGATTTTTGAAGTTGGGAACACCTACAGCGGAACTCCTGAGTCGGTTGTGCAATCGGGGATTATCTCCGGAGTGATCTGTGGCGACCGTCGGCTGGAACGTTGGAGCACCAGTGGGAAATACCAGGCACCCAACTATTACGAGGCTCGCGGTGTTCTCTCGCGAGTGATGGAAGCCCTGCATCTTGAACTTAGTGATCGCCCCCTTGCCGATGATGCGCGACTGCACCCAGGCAGAGCCGCAACATTGGTGATGGAAGGACGACCACTCGGTTGTTTTGGCCAGCTGCATCCGGCCCTCGCCGATGACCTATCCCTGCCGGAATCCACCTACTTATTTGAACTGGATTTAGAGCGTTTATTGGATGCAACAACCCGAACCAACCGTTGGACACCGATCTACAAATCCTTTCCCACCGTGCCCGCTAGCGAAAGAGATTTAGCTGTTGTCGTCGATCGAAACAGCAATGCAGCTGATCTGATTCAGGCCATCCGAAAAGCGGGGAAGCCTCTGCTGGAACACGTCGAATTGATCGACCGTTTCGAAGGCGATCAACTCGGGGATCAGAAGGTTTCACAAGCATTTCGATTGCGATACCGCAGCCAAAATGAAACCCTTACAGACGACAAAATTCAGCCAGTGCACGACAAAGTCAGAGCAGCTCTGTCGAAGCAATTCAAAGCCGAACTTCGGAGTTAACGCGTTCCAGCAGAGCGAGGGACTCCAAGTGGGTGGTTTGGGGGAAAAAATCAATGGGTTGATGCTTCTTTAATCGATAAGGGCCAGCCGGCTGCATCAACAATTTCAAGTCTCTTGCCTGGGTTGCAGGATCACAACTGAGGTAGGCCAAACGCTTGGGTGGGTTGTCGAGAATGGTTTGAATGACGCGAGCATCAAGCCCACGTCTAGGTGGATCAAGCACCAAGGCATCTGCCCCAAACAAGGCAGATTCCAAAAGATCCACAACGTCTCCAGCCCGAAAACGACACCCTTTTGACAGGTTATTTCGCATGGCATTCAGGAGAGCTTGGTCGACAGACCCCTGATGAAGTTCTAAGCCAATTACCTCAAACCCCTGGGCGGCAAGAGGAAGGCTGATGGTGCCGATACCGCAGTAAGCATCGACGACAGTGCCTTCACCAAGTTCGGTTTTCAACCAGTCGCAAAGCACATGAACGATGCGCTCTGCCTGAGGGGTGTTGATCTGAAAAAAGGTAGTGCTACTGAGTTGAAGATGGATTCCACAAAACTCCTCCGCGATCGTGTCCGAGCCCGCAACAAGGAAGGTTTGAGCTCCTAGAACCAAATTATTGGGCTTGGGTTGGAGATTGAGGCAAACACCCTTCACCATGTGCCAACGATCCATCCACTCTTCGGCCAGTTCCAATAAGCCGGGGTAGCGATCATGGGAGCTGATCAAGGTGATCAACACTTCTCCACTGTGGTGCCCCAGACGCAGACCAAGATGACGCAAACCTTTGGCGTGAATCAGATCATGGTCAGCAGCCCACCCCGTTGAATCCAAATCCTGCTTAATGGGTTCGATGAGTTGATCGAGCCGAGGGTCAAGAACGGGACAGTGATTCAAATTGACGATTCGGTGGCTTCGCGGGCGGTAATACCCGGCACGTAAACGGCCATCACCTTCGCGATTTAAGGGAATCAGGGCACGGTTGCGGTAGCCCAAGCCGCGGCTTTCATCCGCTAAGAGCGGCAGTGGTGTGTCATCAATCCCTCCGATACGTTGCATGGTCTGCTGCAGTGATGAAACCTTCCAACTGTTTTGGGCGGATTCATTGAGGGATTGAAGGGTGCAGCCACCACAGTCCGCGGCAAGGATGCAGGGTGGTCGGCGACGGTCGTCCGATGGTTGAAGCAGCTCGCCCCGTCGAGCTAGCCAGCGTGAGCGTTGACGCTGCTGCAGTTGCACCTGTGCCTTTTCGCCAGGCAATAAATCATCGATAACAACGACCCAGCCGTTCCATCGAGCAATGCCTTTTCCATTGCGATCGAGATCAGAACATTCAACGTTGATCGTCAAGCCAGGCCTTGGCGCGGGCTCGTTTCCAACCGTTTGGTCATCCATGCTTGAACTCCAGCCATTGCAAAGGCGTAACACCAGAGGCCGCAATGGCGTGGAGCCTCACTTAAGACCACTAAACTCCATGAAGCCTGCCAAGTTCCATGAGCGTTGTCCGGGATCTCATCCTTCAAGCCGATGATGATCTGCGGTACCCCACCAGCGGCGAACTCCGTTCGATGGTGGAATTTCTTGATCAAGGCGCGATGCGCGTTTCGGTCGTCAAAGTCTTGACCGATAACGAAAAGAAGATTGTCGACGAATCGGCGAAACAACTTTTTAGTCGAAAGCCAGAATATGTAGCCCCTGGTGGGAATTCCTACGGCCAGCGGCAACGCGCTCAATGCCTTCGTGATTACAGCTGGTACCTACGGCTTGTGACCTATGGCGTTCTCGCGGGAAGCACGGAGATGATTCAAGACATTGGATTGGTTGGGGCACGGGAGATGTACAACAGCCTTGGAGTTCCAATGCCTGGCATGGTCGAAGCGATGAAAACGATGAAAGATGCTTCGCTGGCTTTGCTCTCCGACCAACAAGCCAAACTCTCCTCCCCTTATTTCGACTTTTTGATCCAGGGGATGCAGACATCCACTTGACCCGACAACATCAAGGTCACCCAAGAAGAAACCGGGCTGAAATGGCCCGGTTTTTTATTGCAGATTTAATCGCGTCTGCCTTACCTGAGACTCATCACAGGTCTCATTGCGCTTTTCAAATGAGAAGCAGTAGATAGTCGTGAGTTGGCCAATGTCTCTCTAGTCGCGAGTGCGTCGCAAGGCAGGTCTTGCGATGAGACACACTAAAGCTCGACAAGATTTTTAGCCGTTTTAGCGGGACAGGGTGCTGATACCGATCACCCGGAAATCAAGCGTACCTGTGTCTACAGCAGGTACGCCCCATCAACAATGATTGCTATGACAGACCTGTTGCGGAATAGCTCTGCAGTGGACAGGCCATGGACGGGAGCATTGACTGTTCAACAAACCAATTGAAACGATCGGAGTTCGTTTCAGCCACCTGGAGCCAATGAGGAATGCATGTCCGCAACAAATAAAAATTCCAAAAAAATCGATATTGAAATCTACTCATTAATCTTGAATTGGACGCAATTTGAGTCTTAAAGCGCGACTTGCCTGAGCTATGCGAAACAAGTCGGTTCCATGCAAGACATCAGCAAAAATGCGAAAAAGAGTCAGCAGTCTTACTTGCTTCGCATAATAAGACCAGTGGTGAGACTCAGGCGTGACGAGTGATTAGCGATTGCGGTACAACTCTCGAAGCAGTCGATAGGCCTCATTGAGTCGACGCATGGCATCGGTAGACCCTCCAGCATCAGGATGAACATCGCGTGCACGTGCCTTAAATGCCTCTCGAATGGAGGCCAACGTCACACTCGCTCCAGCGGTAGTCGATAAACCCAAAAGCTTGAGTGCACCATGCACGGTCATGGTGGACTCAAGTGTTTCAAAGGACGTGACCTGACGGCTGCGACGAAAGCGATTCACAAATCGCCGTATCAACGTCGGCATGCGGTCGGCCAAAGAAGCCGTTGCAAAAGGATCTTCCAGGGTTCCAGCCACCACCATCACGCGCCCGAGCGAAGGATCACCTTGCTCCCAGTCAGAACAGAGTTCCCTCATTGAGGAATTTGCAGCAGACCATGTAAATGGTCTGCCATCACTGGCATCTGTCGTCGACCAAACATCCCGTGCCAGCCAAAGCATCGATGCTTCCACAACGGTGTCGCCAGGCGGTTGTCCATAAAGGGAACGCCAATGTTCATCAACGGCTTCGGTGGCAGCGATTAAATCAGCGTGAGACACCGAAGACAGCAGAGGATCGCCCGACGCGGATTTGTCCGATGGATCGTTGTCAGAACGCTGGGCGAGCGTGTCGCGAAGTTGCGTCGTTCGACGGCTCACGAACCCTGGCAAATCAATACCAACAGAACTTTGTTGTTGCAGCTGAGGTTCAGGCTCATCAAACGTTGTATCCGCTTCCGTGGCGCGGATCAGCACCAAACTGCTTGCCTCTGGGGGTGGCACCTCAGGGGAGACCACAGCGGTGTCAGGGGACGTTGGATCCAACAGATCCGACTGATCCTCCGGCTGAATCAATTGTTCGAGAACTGACTCCAGAACGAGGCCCCTCGAGCGAACGCCATACTCACGCTTGAGTTGATCAATCAGCGTCACCAACCGTTTCGACAGGGTGACGGTAATTTTTTGCTGATGGTTGGACTCCTCGGCGCTCACCAGTTCAACCTTGCTGCCGAAAGACTATCGACCCTGGAGCTGACGTAACCACTGTTGCTGGGATCGGTTTGCATCTGTGTAACGAGGATCGTTCGTTGGGGGAGATGAAGACTTTGGAACCATGATGGATGGCTGCAGACTTAAGACAGGTTTAATCGGAACCTTCTGCTGAATTTCGGGAAGAGGAGGCGGTGTTTTTGGAGCAACAGCGGTTGTTTTTTTGATGGTGATGTTCTGTTGAGCCGTTCGCTGCTGAAGTTGTCGTCGACGCAAAACAGCTAACTGATCCACCGGCACGACACTCAAGAGATGACCAGGTGTGGCATCGGCTGGATACACGAGTGTGACTTTGACTGGTGTGTTCTGATCCTCCAAAAGATTGATATCTGTCAGTGCCAAACTTTCTCCAGAACGCAAGCCCACATGGATCTCCTGCATTGTATTTTTTTGTTCAATCTGCATCGAGCCACGAAACGCGGTAAAAGGTTGTTTACCAGAAACAACCGGATGGCTCATGACTAGTTGATAATTACCATTGCCAACAAGATTTAATGTAACACTATAACGAACACCATAGGTTCCAATATTATTCAGAGCGGAATCAATCATCCGAACAGCCAGTGGATTAACCTGAATATCTCGTGTTCCAAAATGATGTCTTGAAGTACTCGTCAGCGGGACATGTAAGGCTCCTTGGGACAGGTCGTGATTGATTGAGGCGCGATATTCATCACCTAGTGCAACCCCTGCTACTCGTGAGAAAACCCTTCCCAACTGGATTTCGCGAATTCGATTTAGATATATTCGACCAGGTGCCAGGCGACCACGATCCAATACAGTAAATAGATCTTGGTCTGAGCTTGTTTGCTCTGAAGCCACAACTGCCATGGTGAATGAACCATCGCTTTGACCCTGCAACAAGCCATTGGCAATGCCACGAGCAGGCAAAATGGTGCGTACGACGACAATCCGACCACCTGCGGGAATTGTCACAGAATCTGGGACTTTTCGGTCTAATTCATTTCGTAAAAGTTGAACAGCGGTGGCATCACCCGGACCCGTATTCCAAGGACGTTTCCCAAGGGGTTTAACCCCCATTAATTTATTACTATGGTATGGAGCTTCAAAGCTATTTTTAACCGAACCTCGCTTAAATCTTAAGGTCACAGATTTTTGGCCTGGATTGGCAGCAATAAGAGCCAATGTCAACAGTCCGCGGGAACGACTTCCCCCCAATTTTGATACATCACTTGGATAGTATTTGTGGTGCATGTGAACACCAAATTCTCCATTAAATGTGTAGGTAGCATTGTTCAATGGACGATTATTTTCCGAAGCGATCGCAGCACCCGGTGCCGTATTCACCAAAATTCCTGGGCCCGTGACGATTTCGGGCTGATTGGAGTGAAGAACAGGAACGTTGTTGAAGTCGCCATTCAGGGGACGCGCCCGTTGGCCAGCCAGGATCGCAACGTAGGCATGCCCACGGCGAGAAGAAGCTAGCTCAACTGCTCCAATCGAGACGCAAGCTAAGACCAATAATGAGACTTGTATGCGACTCATGAGCACTGTTGCCGCATTCGATTGCTTTGCGGCTGCACCTGCGCAGGTCTGCATTCATTTCCCACCGTAGTGCCAAGATCCACGACCGCCAATCCTCAGCAAGGGTCACATCAGGGAAAAAAATCAGTCAAGCTTGGTTAGCTCTTACATTTCAATGCTCCCTCCATTCTGCTGCACCCCTTCCACAGACATGGCAGGAATGAAGCGTCAGCATCAGCAACGCAAGCACGCCATGCTTTCGATGTGGCGCGATGGCGTTGAGCGTCAACTTTCCGCCTTGAATGCGGCGATTGACACGTTGGAACAGCAGATGAATAGAACTTCGAATCAACCTGACTAATCCGTAGTTAAAAGGTCTCGCAGTTGAGCGCGTGCTCGCTTGAGTCGACGTTGCACAGTCATCGCGGAGACGTCGATAATTTTCCCAGCCTTCCTCAAACTGTTGCCTTCAAAGATGACCAATTGAATGATGATTTGTTCATTCTTGGCGAGCTTTTTCATAGCCAATTCTATTTTTCGATTTTGCTCCTTAAATTCCATATCATCTGATCCATTGCACGTACCGCCTACACAATCTTCGTTGAGCTCTTTCCAATTTGAATTGAACTTATAGTTTTGCAGTATTAATTGATCAATATTGTTGAGGGTTCGTTCATTATGGCCCCTTATTTTTATTGCTCGTTCTTCAACACCACGTGGTAAACGAACTAAACTCACATGGTCCCTGAGATAGTGGAGAATAGCACCACGAATATGTGGTTTAGCAAAGGCAGGAAATGAGTTCCCATGCGTTAGTTTAAAGCGTTGCGATGCTTGGATTAATCCTAAATAACCAACTTGCGTCAAATCATCGCAATAACATCCGCTTTGATAGGAGTATCGCCTCGCGATCGGATGGACCAGTGAAAGATACTTTTGAATCCGATGATTTCGTTGTTGTTGCTGAACTTTAGGCATGCATCAATCCAGAGGATAAACATTGACCTCTCTTACCAGCAATACATCAATCAGGACTTATCGCATCCGTGGTTCCACCGATTTAACGTTTTAATCCTCTGGACCAATGACAGCGCGGAGAAGTTCATCAGGGCCTGCTTTCTTCAACCAAGACAAGTTTGAACCATCTGTACTTAACAAGCATCCTGCGAAACCCAAGGCATTCACACTAAATCCATGAACCCCTTCACGACTTCGACGAATCACAGCCATCCAAGATCGAGTCAATAAAAGGTTGTAAGCGAAGATGGGCAATGGATCATTGTTTGGAGTGCCAAGACTCAAGCTTTCACAAAGTCGTTGGTAGGTTGCCTGCAATACAGATGGATTGAATTCAATTAAATGTTCAACACGAATGAATTTTCGGAGAGGATTTTGATCTTTGTTATTGGGACAAAATTGAGAAAACCAATCATCTCTTGGGCAGGCTCGTTCCCCATCATGTCTTGGCAACAATTGCAGGTGGCGATGAGGTTGACTGGCACCAGCCTTGGGGTTGCTATTAAAGAACCAAAGCCCTGTTGTGCTCTGATCTACCGAGATGAGTGCAGACCAATCTGATGCATTGAGCCATCCATTCTGAGGTGCCCAATCACGGGTAATTAACAACATATGACCGATCTGAACAGGAAACTTGTTCAGAATCACTACGTGGTTATCTCCGATCTGATCGACCTCCAGGCGTTGATCCCATGGTCGAAAGGGATTCGGCTTGGGCCCTGCCTCTCGAAGATGTTTTGGCGTCGCTCCGGCGAGGTGTCGAAGCTCAAAGGTCGTTGCGTCTTCGCCAGGAAGGTTCTCAAGCGTTGTAGCCAATGGAACGAGGGCTCCAGACTGCAAGGCGCGTTCCGTACACAACAAAGCTCGTTCCCACAACTGATCACGACCCATCACGCCGAAGTTGAGCGAGAGACGCTCCTTGGTAGTACTTCCCAAGAATCTCATCAAAACGAAGGCCTTGCGTCGCTAGGCGCTGCGCTCCGTGTTGGCTCATGCTCGCGCCGAGATGCCGATGGGCCTCCTCGCTGATCGCTTGGGTGGAGGCATACAAACTTTCAACAAGCCCCCCTCGATAGCTCAACACCATTCCCCGGGTTTCATCGGTTGCACGGGTGGATTGCTCACTCAGGCTCGATGTTCCTGAAAACACCTGCCATCGCGTGGTGTCTCCGAGGTGATAGGTCTTTGATGCAGGACGAACCAGATGCGTAACGGCATAGGAGCGAGCCGCCACCGCTTGTGCCTTAAGCGCTTCTCCATGCCAACGACTCGGCATTTCAGCGCCCACCACCGAGGCCACATAGTTTTCCAGGCTCAAGTCGTTAACTGCCAACCAAGCGTTATTGCTTCGCACCAATTCAATCGACCCCTCATACGAATAACCATTGATGTCCATCACTCCCCCCTTGCAACACCGAAAGGAGTCTGAGGATTCAGTGGAGTCCCCGAGAAGTTGATTCACCGCAATGAAAGAACCATCTGCGCGTCGGCACGTTGTTGTTGGAGAGGCTCGAAGGGATTGAATTGGGCTGCGACTCAGCAAACCAACTCTGATGCTTTGAACGAGCTTGGAGGAAGGCCTAATGGCTTCTGAGGAGGGAACATTGACCTGGTGTGTCCTCCAGGCACTGGAGCGGCATCAAGTAACTCGAGGAGCTGCACGGTGTCGCGGGATCTTGCATCCGCGTCGAAGCGATCGAGAGCCAACAAGGTTCCACAGATCACTCCAGAACCCAGCAAGCCCATGGCGCTCCATCGCAGGATCCCTACTGCTCGCACCAAGAACCAGTTTTAACGCCCGTCAATCATCCCCGAAATCCTTTAGACGACAAGAAGCACATACGGCGGACATGCATCCTCAGAATCCGGAAGCATGGAGTGGACTTGCTCTTGTTTGTGGGGCAGGGGGCATCGGCAGGGCCATGGCCTCTGAGCTGAAGAAGCAATGTCCCGAACTCTCTGTTCTGACGGCGGGCCGTGGGGAGCAACACGGCTATGACTTGCTATTGGATTTGGAGTCAGACCACGACCTGAATCATCTCAGTGAGGAACTCTCGACGAGGAACAAACCGCTCCGATTGGTGATCAACTGCAGTGGACGTTTGCATGGTCCGCACTTGCAGCCAGAGAAACGTCTCAAACAAGTGGAGCGTCGTCAGCTCCTGGAACAGTTCTCGATCAATTCCATTGCCCCTGTGCTTTTGGCTCAAGCGATCGAGCCGCTTTTACGCCGAGACCAACCGTTTCATTTCGCGAGCCTGAGTGCACGGGTGGGAAGTATTGGAGATAACCGGAGCGGCGGTTGGTATGCGTATCGAGCCGCAAAAGCGGCTCAGAATCAACTGTTGCGCTGCTTGAGCATCGAGTGGGCTAGGCGATGGCCAATGGCCACGGTGACGCTTCTTCACCCTGGGACGACGGACACCGATCTCTCCAAACCATTTCAATCCTTCGTACCAACAGAACAACTTTTCAGTCCACAGAGGGCTGCGGAGCAACTCGTTGCGCTGCTGCTCAAGCAGACCCCAGAGCAAAGCGGGGCATTTTTAGCCTGGGATGGTCAGTCGATCGACTGGTGAGCATGCTGCTTGAGCTGCTCCAGGCTCACCACAGACAACGCGGTGTCTTCCGTGGCCTCCAGACGAACCAAAGGTGCCACTCCGTCGTCGTATGCCTGCTTCCAGCGGGGGGCGCAGACGCACCAATGATCTCCAGGTTGAAGTCCGGGGAATTGAAACGCAGGGACGGGGGTTGAGAGGTCATTCCCCAAAGCTTTGCTGTAACGGAGAAAGGCTTCCGTCATCACGCAACAGATGCTGTGTTGACCGTGGTCGGATGGATCTGTTTCGCAAAAGCCGTTGCGATACCAGCCAGTTTTTGGTTCACATCCGCAAATCAACAAAGGCTCACCAAGAACATTGAAAGTCACTGGACCCACAGGGCTGTTAGTGGACATCGGGGGAAAAATAGGGGGGGTGTCTGACGACGGAGTGGCACATTTTGGCCTCAAGTGGTTGACGAACCCCTGGGGGCAGGCGTTAAAGGTCTTTCAGTTATGTCCACTCGATGGATTGGGAGTTCACTGAAGACGCCGCTTTTTTGGCGCTCTGCGATGCCTTTCGCGAGAGCGGAGAAAGCTCGGCGATCGAGTTCCTAGCCAATGGGGAGGGTGCGTTCCATTTCCAAGATCTTGCGCAGAATGCTGCGGGAGAGGGAATTGACCTGAGTGAATCCAATGCCTTGGATTCCTTTCAGCAGGAAGTGATCGAAACCATGGAGAAGTTCTGCCAAGACTGAAGGCCTGCCAACGTCTCCATGGGTTGAATTGAGTTAGCTGTAAAAGAAGGCGATTTCTTTATCCCTCAAGCCATCCCAGCCGGCGGAAACAAGTCGTTCATTCAGCGTTGCTTGATCGAAGTGCTTGGCACCTGTCTTCACGATTCGGTTCCGCATCGACTTCAAAACTCCGCTCCTGGCCCGTTGACCCTCAAGGTCCATCACCTCGCCGTACAAACTGAGCATCGCCTCTGGGATCGGACTCCCGTCCAAATCCACTCCAGCCTTGATGGCTGCATCCACGCCATCCGGTCCTGCAATCGCCATGGTTAGTTCTCCTACAGCGCTTAAGGCTATGGGAGAACGCAGGACTCACGCACTGAAGTAGCGAGCTTTGCTGTGGAGAGCAATCAGAGCTGTCGTGCTTTGTTCTGGCGACAACTGGTCGCTGGCATCCATCGTGAGACAAATGCGATCGGCATCCAGCCAGAGGAGTTGCTGACGAGAGTCGGCGACATTTGGACACGCTGGGTATCCGAAGGAATAGCGACTACCTCGATATCGCTGTGCCAAGACATCACGCAAAGGCATGCCAGTCGGATCAGCAAAGCCCAGTTCCTGGCGAATCCGTGCGTGAACCCACTCAGCCAGCGCCTCGGCCATCTGGACCGCCAGACCATGGAAGTAGAGGTAATCGCTGTATTGGTCGCCTTTAAACAGCTCCTGAGCCACGATGCTGGCCTTTTCGCCCATGGTGACCGCCTGCATTGGCAATACATCGGTGGGTGCCCCATCAGCCGACACATCAGAAAAGAAATCAGCGATGCAATAGCGATTCCCGGACCGTTGGCGTGGCAGATCAAAGCGTCCGAGTTCCGTTGTTTTATCGGCTGAGAACACTCTCAGAGCATTCCCATCCCGACCCACAGGGAAATAGCCATAAACAGCTCCAGGAGCGAGGAGAGATTCATTCAGGCAGCGATCGATCCAAAGCTGCAGCACGGGCTCAGCTTTTTCAGCGAGCATCGCGTCGTAGTCGTCTCGACTCTGATCCTTGGTCTTACGGAACTGCCACTGGCCCGCAAAGAGAGCGTTGCGGTCGAGATAGGTGAACACCTCTTGGAGATCCAAATCCGCTTCGGTTAAAACCGCTGAACCAAGGAATGGAGCCACAGGAATTGGCTCTGGTGGCACGGCGCTGGAACGTTCCGTTGAAACCGGCTGTTGGCTTTGTGGCTGCTCTGGTTCAGAAGCCTCCGCCGGAGCGGAGGCCTGATCGGAGTCGTTAGGCGTCGCCTCATCAAGTCCGACACCCTCTGGGGCATCCGCCAAAAATCCAGACAAATTGCTCCAATTATCTTTCTTTTTGGCATCCATCAACGCATCCATAAATCTCAAGTCCGCAAATGCATCTCGCCCATAAATCACTTTTCCGTTGTAAACATCACGACAATCCTTTTGTACGAAACGGGGTGTTAGAGCAGCGCCGCCAAGAATCACAGGAACATCAATACCTGCTTCATTGAAAGCCGATAAATTGTCTTTCATGAACGCAGTTGATTTCACCAACAAACCACTCATGGCAAGACAATCTGCCTGATGCTCTTTTTGCGCATCAACGATGGCATCGCAGCTTTGCTTGATTCCAAGGTTGACAACTTCATAACCATTATTCGTAAGAATAATATCGACAAGGTTCTTACCAATATCGTGAACGTCCCCTTTAACTGTAGCAATCAAGAATTTTCCTTTACTTGTACTTTCACCCTCTAAAGTTTCCATATGAGGCTCAAGATGCGCCACTGCAGATTTCATTGTTTCAGCACTCTGAAGAACAAATGGAAGCTGCATCTGACCGCTACCAAACAATTCGCCCACCACCTTCATTCCATCCAACAAAAAAGTGTTGATGATGTGAAGGGGGGCATAGTCATTCATGGCCTGGTCCAGAGCAGGCTCCAATCCAATCCGTTCGCCATCAATAATGTGCTGCTTTAAACGCTTCTCAATCGGAAGATCGGACAGCGAAGGGCCCGAAGCACGAGCTTCTTTGGCGGAGACGCCCTCGAATAATTTTGTCAGTTCAGTGAGAGGATCGTAAACACAAATTTTGTCTTCAAAACGACGATTATCGTTGATTAAATCGCGACAGACTTGTTGGTGTTCATCACTGATTTTGACCAAGGGAAGAATCTTGGCAGGGCTAACAATGGCAGCATCCATTCCTGCTTCGCAGCAGTCGTGTAGAAACACAGAATTGAGATTAATCCGTGCAGCAGGAGATAGTCCGAAACTCACATTGCTCACCCCTAGAACAACATGGACTCCGGGAAGGCCCTCCCGGATCATCCGAATTGAATCAACTGTTGCCTTGGCGTTTAATCGATCTTCCTCAATGCCCGTCGAAATTGGAAGCGCTAAAGGGTCATAGAAAATCTCACGGGCGGGTATCCCAAATTCCAATGCGTCGCGATAGGCGCGCTGAGCAATCGCAAATTTCTTTTCGGCAGTTCTCGCCATGCCATCTTCATCGATGGTTCCCACAACAACTCCAGCGCCATAACGGCGGGCTAGCTCTAGAACCTTGAAAAAACGTTCGTTGCCATCTTCGTAGTTGGTGGAGTTGAGAATGCATTTACCACCGGCAACTTTTAAGCCAGCTTCCATTTTCTGCCATTCAGTGGAATCAAGCATCAAAGGAAGATTCACATTGGTGACCAGACGACTCACCAAATTATTCATATCTTTTTCGCCATCACGGCCCACATAATCCACATTCACATCGAGAACATGGGCATTTTCTTTGACCTGGCCACGGGCAACACCCACAAGGCCGTCCCAATCTTCCTCAGCCAGGAGCTCGCGAACTTTGCGACTCCCGCTTGCATTCAAGCGCTCACCAATAATTAAAAACGAATTGTCTTGATGGTAAGGAGTAACACCATAAATAGAGGCTGCCGAAGGTTCATAATCAAAACTTGGGCGAACATCATCCTTCTGATCTTTAGATCGAGATAGTCGCTCCGCAGGCTTGAGTTCAAGGGCCAACTCCACCAAGGAGCCGATGTGAGCTGGAGTTGTACCGCAACAACCTCCAATGACTTGCACTCCAAGGTCTTCAACGAAGTGCATCATTTGCATCTTCAATTCGGTGGGCGTGAGTCTGTAGTGGGCAACTCCACCGACATTTTCGGGAAGACCTGCATTGGGTATGCAGCTCACAATGAAAGGAGAATTCTCCGAGAGGTAGCGGATATGCTCCTTCATTTGCTCAGGACCCGTTGCACAATTAAGTCCCAAAATGTCAATGGGAAACGGTTCTAAAATTGCCACCACAGCGGCAATATCAGAGCCCACCAACATGGTTCCTGTCGTCTCCATGGTGACGGACACCATGAGTGGACGCCGTTCGCCACAGGACTCAAAGGCGGCCTCAATACCCTGCAAAGCAGCTTTGATTTGCAATACGTCCTGACAGGTCTCGACAATGATCAGATCGACGTTTCCAGCAATAAGTCCTTCCGCCTGCTCACGGAAGCCATCACGCATCGTGTCGAATTCGATGTGGCCGAGTGTTGGCAACTTGGTTGTTGGCCCCATGGATCCGGCCACGAATCGTGGTTTTTCCGGCGTGCTGTACTCATCAGCAACGTCGCGGGCCAGCTGCGCAGCACGACGGTTGAGTTCAAAGGCCTGATCTTCAAGACCGTATTCAGCAAGAACGATGGAGGCTGCCCCAAACGTGTCGGTTTCGATCACGTCGCAGCCCACGTCTAAAAATTGCCGATGCACCGCCTGAACAGCATCTGGGCGAGTAATCACTAAGTTCTCGTTGCAACCCTCCAAGTCGAGGCCGCCAAAGTCTTCTGCTGTTAGGCCTTGATCCTGAAGGCTGGTTCCTGTTGCTCCGTCAAACACCAAAACCGGACGGGTTGGGCCGTGGATGTAATCGAGAAAGCGGGAGGCAGTGACAGGAGCTTTTGCTTGTGTCACCACCATGAGGTCATCCTTGAATCCAATGATTCTAAGAAACTCTCTCTCCGAACATCAGTTGAGAGCGATCCGTGTAACCCAGTGCTCATAGGCAGGGTCGCGGCCCTCTGTAATGGCCACCAATTTGCTCTTCAGACTTTGCATGATCGGCCGATTTTGTCGAAGAACGGTCGACTCGATCTGGCGGATCGGCGTGATCTTCGCAGCGGTACCCGTCAAAAACACTTCATCGGCGATGAACAGCTCGGTCTTGTCGACTGCACGCTCCACCACGGGAATACCCATGGCTTTTGCCAGTTCGATCACACTCGCCCGCGTAATTCCTTCAAGGATGTCCTGGTCGACACCAGGAGTAATCAATGCACCATCCCGGACAAGAAAAAGGTTCATGCCGCTGGCTTCACTAATTTTGCCGCGACTATTGAGAAGCAACGCTTCGTCAAAACCGCTCTGTACCGCCTCCGTTTTGGCCAAGGAACTGGTGATGTAAGCCCCACTGATTTTTCCTCTCAAGGGCAAGGAACGATCCTCTTGGCGCGTCCAGCTGCTGATGCGACAACTCACCCCATCTGGGGAGAGGTAATCGCCGAGAGCTAATCCATAAATCAAGAAGTCGGTTTCAATGTCGTGCAGCCGGGGAGCAATGCCCAGATCACTCGTATACACAAAAGGTCTGAGATAGATCGGCTGATCCGGTTGATTGGCCCGGAACATGGCCGTCAGAGACGACAAAATTGTTTCTTCGCTCAAATCCGTCAGCAACAAGCGGGCGCTCTGACTCAATCGACGGGCATGACGATCAGCACGGAAAAGCAGCATCGTGCCTGCTTGTTGAGGATCGGGAATCGCTCGCATGCCGCCAAAGGCACCTGTGCCGTAGTGCAACGCATGGGTAGCGATAGAGATCTTGGCTTCCTCAAAGGGGACGCATTGGTTCTGGAACCAGGCATATGGCAGGAACTGATGCATCGCAAAGACGACCTGATTCTTGAAATCTTCTCACCACCGCTCACCAGGACAATGGAACGATGCATCGATTAGCCAGCTGTCCAGGTGTTGACCCCCCCGAGGACGTGGTTCTGGTGGAACAGCCAGCGGCGGATGTGTTGTTTCTTTCCAGTGCCGCCACTGACCTAAGCACCTTGGCTGCCTATCTGGCTTCAGCTGGAGGTGAGCACTGGCGAAACCAAATTCGCGGATTATCTCTGGACTGTTTGTCCCATCCCGCCCAACTCGACCACTACCTCACTAGCACCGCGAATCAAGCCAAGTTGGTCCTGGTGCGTTTGCTCGGTGGCCGGGGGCACTGGAGCTATGGCCTCGAGCAGCTCCAACGCTGGAAGGACGGCGGTGCAGGGCGCCACCTCGTGATCCTCGCGGGAACCGACGATCAAAACAACGAGCTTCACGGATTGGGATCCATTTCCCTCGCCCTAGCGGATCGTCTTGCCGAACTACTGCGCGAAGGAGGAGTCGACAATCTTGGCCAAGTGCTCAGAGCACTTGAACTGCTCTTGCAGGAGCAACAACCCGACCCAACGAATCTGCAACTTTTGCCGATGCCAGATCCCGCGCCATGGGATTGGCGGGATGACGCAGGCCCCCGGATCGGTGTTGTGTTGTATCGCGCTCAACTTCAAGCAGGAGACGTTTCACTAGCGGAAGCTCTCTGCCTGGCCTGCCGTGAACGCGGTCTTTGTCCCAGGTTGCTTTGGGTGAGCAGCCTTCGTGATCCAGGGGTGCAAGCGGGGGTGATCGATCTTCTTCAAAGCCAACAGGTGGAGCTGGTGGTTGCAGGGACCTCGTTTGCGTCCGTCAAGACGGCAGAGGCGGGTCTCGGTAGTCCGTTGTGGGAACAAATCAACGTTCCCGTCTTGCAAATGCTGAGCAGTAGTCGAAGTCGCGAAAGCTGGCGGAACAGCAGCCGCGGACTTGATCCACTCGATTTGTCTTTGCAGGTGGTGATGCCGGAGTTGGATGGCCGGCTAACCACGCGTCCGTGTGCCTTTCGCGAGCAGCAAATGACGGCTCCCGAGATGGGGGCGGCTGTACCCAGCCAGGTTCCTGATCTTGAAGGGATTGATTGGCTGATCGATCACAGCCAACGCTGGATCAGACTTCGGCAGACCAAAAACAGCGACCGTCGAGTGGGGATGGTGCTGGCCAATTACCCCGTTAGAGACGGACGCGTCGCCAATGGTGTCGGCCTAGACACGCCTGCGAGTTGCGTCGCAATGTTGCACTGGCTGAAGCAGTCCGGCCACAACCTCGGCCCAGGGACCCTGCCCTCCGATGGCGATGCGCTAATGCAATTCTTGCTGCAGGGCAGAACCAATTCACCTGAAGGGCTCCACAGACCAGCCCTGGATTACTTGGCTTTGGACGTGTACGAACAGTGGTGGGCCGGCGTGCCCTCTGACGCACGAGCCAAAATCGAGCAGCGCTGGGGTCAGCCCTGTGATGCCTGTGATCTCGATCGAAACCATGGCTTTGCGATCCACGGTCTTCGCTACGGCCATGTTGTGGTGTTGATTCAGCCAGATCGTGGCTATGACCCCGATCAAATCGCTGATCTCCACTCCCCAGATTTACCGCCCCCCCATCGTTATCTGGCGCAGTATCTCTGGCTCAACAGGATTCACCAGACCCATGTGATGGTGCACGTGGGTAAACATGGCAGCGCGGAGTGGTTGCCAGGTAAGGGGGTTGGACTAAGCAGCAGTTGTGGTCCCCATCTCGCGCTGGGGGCTCTGCCCCATCTCTATCCATTCATCGTGAATGATCCTGGTGAGGGCTCACAAGCGAAACGACGGGGGCATGCCGTTGTGTTGGATCACCTCACGCCTCCCTTAGGGCGTGCTGGATTACACGGTCCATTGCAACGGTTAGAGGGTCTGCTCGACGAACTCGTTGAAGCACGTCAACTCGGCGCCGAACGCAGTCAATCCCTTGAACGTGCCGTTCTGGTGACGTTGCAAGAACTGAATTGGCCTGGGGTTCCCACCAAGGACGATCTCAAACGTGATCCGAGCTTGATCAATGAATGTTTGGATTCGGCGGAAACCTATCTCTGTGAACTGAAGGAAGCTCAAATCCGTACGGGGCTGCATCGATTTGGTCAGCGACCGTCCGAACGGGCTGAATTGGAACTGCTCCTAGCCTTGGCTCGACCGCCGGCCCATGGACGACCAGGACTCACCCAAGCCATGGCGAGTCAAGTGGGTTTGGCGTTGGATCCTTGGGGGCAGGAGGACGGCGAGCCGTTGGATCAAAAGGATCAACAACTGCTCGAACAACTTGGGTGTGAGCGTCGCCAACGGGTGGGGGATGGCGTTGCATGGTTGGAAGACCAAGCCTTTGGTGTCGTCTCGGCACTTGTGAGTAACGGCGATGGATCCGATTTGGTGAAGCCCTTCCGTGACTGGATCCAGTCACCAACGGAAGACGACGGGACCTTGGCTGCAATCACACAAGATCTCTGGCCCCGATTGATTCAGTGCGCGCCATCTGAAAAAAGGGCGTTTTGCGACGGCATCTCTGGGGGTCGCATTCCAGCAGGGCCTTCAGGCGCTCCAAGTCGTGGTCGGCCCGACGTTCTCCCCACAGGCAGAAATTTTTACTCGGTTGATCTCAGAGGATTGCCAACGGAAGCGGCATGGGACCTCGGCCGAAGGTCTGCGGAACAACTGCTGGAGTTACACCTCCAGGAGGAAGGGGACTGTCTGAGACACCTTGCCCTCTCTGTGTGGGGCACCGCCACCATGCGAAATGGAGGAGAAGACATTGCACAGCTCCTGGCCCTGATTGGTGTCCGGCCGGTATGGGATGGACCAACACGTCGGTTGGTGGACTTAGAAGTGATTCCTCTGCGACTGCTGGGACGTCCACGGGTGGATGTTGTCTTACGGATTTCAGGGCTCTTCCGTGACGCCTTTCCTCAGCTGCTGATGTGGGTGGACCAGGCCATGGTGATGGTGGCAGCCCTCGACGAACCCAGCGATCAAAACCCACTCGCGGCACTCACCCAACAAGAGGGTCCCCAGGGACGGATCTATGGCTCTGCGCCAGGGGCCTATGGGGCTGGACTCCAAGCCCTGATCGACAGTGGTGCATGGGACTCCCGTGCAGATTTGGGTGAGGCTTTTCTGCAATGGAGTCAATGGCGCTACGGCGGATCATCGGAGCCATCCCAAGATCGAACGGGGCTCGAATCAGCATTGGGACGGGTTCAGGTGGTGTTGCACAACCAGGACAATCGAGAGCACGACCTACTGGATTCCGATGACTACTACCAGTTTCATGGGGGTTTAAGCGCTGCGATAGAAGCGAGTTCAGGGAAACGCCCGGAGCTGTGGTTTGGCGACCATTCGAGGCGCGAGAGGCCGCGGCTCCACCGATTGGAGCGTGAGCTCGACAAAGTTATGCGGAGCCGTTTGCTCAATCCTCGTTGGATTGAAGGAATGCAGCAGCACGGCTACAAAGGCGCCTTTGAGATGGGCGCAAGCCTTGATTATTTGTTTGCCTATGACGCAGCGACAGATCGTGTGCCGGACTGGTGTTATGGCGCCTTATGCGATCAATGGCTCAACACTCCAGAGATCGTTGAATTCCTTGAACGTCGCAACCCTTGGGTGCTGCGCGATATGGCCGAACGGTTGCTCGAAGCTTCCAATCGTGGACTTTGGCAAGGAGCAGCCGACCAGCAGATTCAGTTATTGAAAGGCCTCATTTCCAGTAGCGAGGCCCAGATTGAACGTGGTGGATTAACTACTTGTTCAAGTCCCGAACCATCTGTCTGAAGGGATCAATTGAGCCTGGCTTTTGAGATTCGGCGGATTGACCGACTTTCGCCACTGGTTTTTCAACTTGCTTCAGCTCTTCCTTACGACCCACAGGGCTGGCATTAGCCGGTGCTGGAGTGTTCACACCGGTAATCGCACTTCCCTTAAGGCGCTTATCCATTTCCTTCGTGCTGACCTGTTCAGCAAAGGTTTTCTTCACCGGTTTTGGAATGCCAGCGGTGAGGTCGATGCTCTTCTCGACTTTCACTTCACCACCAAGACCCTCACTTCGTTTCTCGAGTTTTTCGGTTTCCGCGGCCACTTCCATGATCTGTTCCTTCGTCCCAGGGCTGTCGATCGTGCCGGGGAAGGTGCGACGAATCGTTTTCGACTCGCGCATGTAATTCACATCGCCAAGCGACGACGATGAGTCGGCATCAAGGAAAAACTCCTCGGGTTTGTCCTTGGCGGGCTTACGCGGCTTGAGCGTGGAGTCCGCGTCCTGCGAATCTTTTTTCAGGAGACGATCAAATAAGCCCATGCCGACTAGAGCTGTGGTGTGTCGAACTTAGCGGCCACAGAGGTCGATTCCATGACTATCTGTGCCACACGTACGCAAAAGGCCAAGGTTGGCCAGCTGACGGTCGATGGAATCACAGATCAACGGGCTAGGTGCCCAGGCCGGGTTCATGTCGTAGTCGTACCACGCTTCGCCTCCATCAAAGCCAAGTCGTGCAGCTTCCTCAATCAAAACCCCATGGCTCAGTCGATAGCGAGCCGGATGGGCGAGAACTGCTAGCCCACCAGCCTGATGAATGGCATTCACCACAGCTTCAGCACGCAGGGCCTCACCAACCACGGAATCACCGTGGTTGTAGGGCTTTAAAGCGTCGTGATTGAGCTCAAAACCAAGAGCCAGCACATGAACCAGGCAACCCTTGAGCAGTGAACTGATCTCCATGCCACTCCAAAGAGTTGGCACGCGTTCGCCCAAGGATCGACGCTGGTCCAACCAAGCCTGCATGGGTGCATGGGCGTGGGAGCTGTGGTGATCCGTGACAGCCAAATGGGTTAAGCCCAAATTGGTGGCCTGTTGAACCAACCCAACGGGTTCGAGGCTTCCGTCACTACAAACGGTGTGGCAATGAAAATTGAACGAGCCAGGACAACTATCAGAGGCCACTTGAGCCAGCACCTCGCGCAGTGGGTGACTCATTTCACAGCTCCGATGCTGCCTCAGCCCGCAGACGTCTCCAACGGGCATAAAACTGGATTGAACCGGCCATAAACACCACCAATGCAACGATGAACCAAGTCGCAGCACCCGTTGGGAACTGAGATTTAAAGACCACCAACATCACAACAATCACCAACAGCAATGTGGGGAGCTCATTCAGAGCACGCAACTGCTTTCCAGACCATTGACAGCTGCCGGCGTGCAGCTGTCCCATCAGGCGATAACAGAAAAAGTGATATCCCAAAAGGGCCGCCACAAAGGCAAGCTTGGCGTGCATCCACGTCTGCTGGAGCCAACTCGGCTGGGCCACCAGCAGTCCAATGGCCATCGTCACTGCAACGACCATCCCAGGGGTGGTGATGATGTTGGCCAGACGTTTTTCCATCAGCGTGTACTGATCTCGAAACGGCTGTTGCAGAGAGGGTTCTAGCTCTGCCGTTTCAACGTGATAGATGAACAGGCGAACCAAATAGAACAATCCTGCAAACCACACCACCACACCAACGATGTGGAGTGTTTTGAACCAGAGGTAAGCCTCAGGAGGAAGCGTCATTGGCGCAACCGCACTCCAGCGACCATACGCAAGTGCTCAGTTCAATCCTTCAAGAAAATCGTTGGCCCGATGCTGATGAGCGGCAAGCGTTTCGGGTGCCATCCGATCCAAATTACGAGTCATCATCGCTAATCGATATTGACTTCGAAAAAATGTCTCGTGTTTCTTGATGAAACTCCAAAATAATCCATCCCAAATCTCACACCATGGGCCTTTGGGATAATCTGACATTTTACGGACATAATTAGACCCAGATACATAGGGTTTCGTCGTGAAAATACCGCCATCCGCAAATTGACTCATCCCATAAACATTTGGAACCATGACCCAGTCATAAGCATCAACAAATAACTCCATAAACCACACATAAACACGATTCGGATGAAAACCACAAAGCTGCATTATGTTTCCAACGAGCATTAATCGCTCAATATGATGGCAATAACCAGTTTGCAAGGCGTGCTTTATGGCGTCATCAATTGGAGGCAATCCTGTATTGCCTGTATAGAACGCATCAGGGATGGGGCGATCTTCAAACTCCCAAAAATTACTGTTACGCATTTCCACCCCGTGACGGCGATACATCACGGCCATAAATTCTCGCCAACCAATAATTTGTCGAATAAATCCTTCTAAAGAATTCAGAGGAATATCATTTTTCTTAGAGTACTCCAAGGTACGGTCGAGGATCTGACGCGGTGTCAATAAGCCAATATTCAGCATGGGTGTCAAAACTCCATGCCACATCACTCGGTGGTATCGACTAATGGCATCTTCATAGGCTCCAAAATCCTTGAATCGATCATCCAGAAATTGATCCAACCAAAGAGCAGCCTGTTGATGATTAACTGGATAATTGAATTGATCTCCATTTCCAAGAAGAGGTAACTGTTCGTGTTTCAGCTGCTTCAATATCGAGGCAACATCAATCTGTTGAGGAGACGCCGGTTCAAGGGGAACGGTGATTCCCTTGGGCAATTTCTTACGGTTATCGGCATCAAAACTCCACTGCCCTCCATGGGGTGCACCATCAGCATCGACCAAAATATTTAACCGTTTGCGCTGCATCTCATAAAATTTGGCCATTAACGGTTTTTTCCCGTTGCCAAAATGTTTCTCACTAACCAGCTGAGGTGTAAGAAGAAGAGGCGTATCTACGACCTCTAGATGACAATTATTTTCATCTATGAATGCTTTCAAACGTTTTTCCAGAAGGTGATCAACAGGATCCGCTACGTGAAACCGTCGATAACCAGCAGCGTGAAGAAGCCCTAGATGACCATTCGTATCAACAGCACTGTCATGACGCTGAACCTGCACTGAATAACCCTTATTCCGGAGGTCATCGGCATAGGCCGCCATCGACAAACGATGCAGCAACAACCGTTGGCAATGAACCTTGATCGGCCACGAAGGATCGGTTCCAAAAAAAAGCGGGTCCTCGATCAGCGCTACGCAACGACCGGATTGAATGGCTGGGTGCTCCGCAAACAGCTGATGCGGATAAACAAGAGTGATCTCCACAGTTATCCGTCTTCTCCCGCCAATCGACAAGCTCGCCGTCCAAGGGATGTGGCGTAGGCACGATCGACCTGCCCATCAAGGGGACTCAGCATTCCAGCTTTGCAATTCATGGTGACTTTTTCGCGGTGACCTTGTTGGTCACTGATCTTGAGAACCAACTGCCAGTGGTTCTTGGCGCTTCGCGTGATCCCCTCAGCACAAACTGGACCAGTGCAGAGCCCTGGAGAAGCCAAAGCGGGGGGAGTCCAGCAAAGCCAGAGCGCAACACAGCAGCACAACAGTCGAATCATGCGGAGTGCTCCAGTTGTTCTCCTTCTAGTTGAGAGGAGGGCAAACCGTCGTTCTCGTCGGTGGGATGGAAGAAGTTGAAAATATCCTGAGCAAGGACTGGACCAACACCAGGCGCTTTTGAGAGTGTGTCGACCGAGGCCAGTTGAATGGCATCGATCGAATGAAAATGCGACAACAAATCCCTGACACGCTTCGCGCCCAAACCAGGAATATCCGACAAGCGAGAGCGTTTCATCCGTTCGCCTCGCTGTTGCCGATGAAAACTCACGGCAAAACGGTGGGCCTCATCCCGGAGTCGACGAAGCAACGCAACTCCCAACTGATCAGCTTCACTCTCAAGCGGTTGACTTTCCCCAGGAAGGAACACCTCTTCCCTCTGCTTTGCGAGGGAGCAAACATTTAAATCGTCATGGAGATTCAGTTCTCGGAGAGCCTCCATGACAGCTGAAAGCTGACCCTTGCCGCCATCAATCATCACGAGATCGGGCCAATCGTTCAGACCATCCGTTTGAAGGGCACTACCTCCCTTTTGACGCAAAGCTCCCAGATCGAGCCCATCAGCTTTTGCTCGTGCCCAGCGGCGAAACCGCCTTCGCATAATTTCTGCCATGGCCATGAAGTCATCGCTGTGCCCTGCACGGATGCTGCTGCTCTGGATTTTGTATTTGCGGTAATGCTGTTTCGCCGGCAAACCATCGATAAACACCACCTGGGAGGCCACAGCATCACTGCCTTGGATATGGCTGATGTCGTATCCCTCAATTCTCCGAGGAGGAAGTGGGAGGTCAAGAAGTTGAGCCAAGTCTTCTGTGGACAAGGCTTGTTGCTCTTGACCTTGCTTGGCCCGAAGCAACTCAAATTCAGCATTGCGCTGAACCAGTTCAATTAAGTCGGCTTTTTGGCGGCGCTGGGGGCAATGAATTTGAACTTTGCGTTCACGTTGCTCAGTGAGCCATTCCTCCAGCAATGATTGTTGAGGTAGTGGGTGCTGAACAAGGAGCTGGGGTGGAACTTCCACCGCATCGACTTGGCTGTAATGCTCCTCAATGACGCGTTGCAAGATCAGTCCAGGAGAAAGACCAGCCGCATCGGCTGTGTAGCCAAGCCGTCCGACAAGTTTTCCGGCGCGCATCTGAAACAACTGAACTGCAGCGAGCCGCTCATCACAGGCCAACGCAAGGACATCACGACTGACCGATGAGTCGGGGAGGCTCATCTTCTGATCAGCTGTGAGTTGATCTAGCCCCTGAAGTTGATCGCGTACACGGGCCGCTGATTCGTAATCCGTACGATCAGCATATTTATGCATTTGTTCCTGCAAGAGGTTCTGCAATTCATCACTTCGACCTTGAAATACCATCGCCACTTTGCGCAAAGTTTGGTGATAATCGTCGGAGCTAATTTTTTCCTGACAGACCCCAGGGCAGCGGCCAATGCTGTAATTCAAGCAAGTACGATCCTGATGCAACGGCCTTGGTCTTTGACGCAATGGGAAGACACGCTTAACAAGAAAAAGCGTGCGGCGCAGCAGTCCTACATCAACATAAGGTCCATAGAAGCGATCTAATGGGCTCCTAAAACGTCGACGTCGAGTAATAAAGATACGCGGATAAGATTCACTCCAAGTAATGCATAAATAAGGATATTTTTTGTCGTCCTTTAGTAATACATTAAAATGAGGCTGATGATTTTTTATGAGATTAGATTCAAGGGCAAGAGCCTCTGCCTCGCTATCTGTAACGATGAATTCAATCTCACAGACCTGCCGAGTCATCAGCCGAATGCGCGGCGACAGATCGTGACGGCTACGAAAATAACTACGCACTCGACTGCGCAATGTTTTCGATTTGCCGACATACAAAATCCGGTCATCACCATCACGCATGAGGTAACAACCGGGTTCAGCAGGAATATCTTTTAAGCGTCGTTCCAAACGCTCCGGCTGAGTGAGGAGAGGCGTCCCTGAGATCGAGTCAGCCAAGGGTTGATCAGCCGCCGTAGTTCCACCCCGTTGAAGCCAAATTGAGGGCCTCACCGTCTGCAATCAAACGGGCCGACTTCACCGCACCCACGAAAACGGTGTGATCACCGTGCTTGAGCGAGCCAACCAGTTCACATTCAACGCCGCCAACAGCATCGTCCAGCAACGGAAGTCCGAGTTCCCCTTCGGTGAAAGGTGCAGCTTCAAAACGACCGCCCAAGCCTTTCTGAGGCTTAAAGAACACCGCAGCCAAATCCTTTTGGTCGGCCCTTAAGACGTTGAGCGAGAAGCGTTTGGTGGCCTCAATGATGGCGTGGCTACTGCTATCGGCCCGAACACCCATGACGACCAAAGGCGGCTCAAATGAACCCTGGGTGACCCAACTGGCTGTAAAACCATTCACATCATCACCATCCCGCACGCCACAAATAAACAGTCCATGGGGGATTTTGCGAAGCAGAACTTTCTTGGCGTCGGTATCGAGGCTCATGGCACCCAAGCTTTCTTAAAAATCTAGGCAGCGATCAGCTGCATAGGATTCGATCACCGTCAACTGTGCCAATGCGGGCGCTCTATCCCGGCAGCTTTGACCCCCTCACCAATGGTCATATGGACCTGATCGAACGGGCTGCGGTCCTTTTCGGTGACGTGATCGTTGCCGTTCTGGGCAATCCAAGTAAAAAACCGGCCTTCAGTGTCGAAGAGCGGATCAGGCAAATCCGCTCTTCGACGGCCCATCTCCAGGGTGTTGAAGTGGTCAGCTTCGATGGACTCACCGTGAACTGCGCCAAAGAGCACAGCGCTGATCTGATTTTGCGGGGATTACGGGCCATGAGCGACTTTGAATACGAACTTCAACTGGCGCATACCAACCGCTCCCTCGACGACACTCTGGAGACGGTTTTTATGGCAACGTCCACCCAACACAGTTTCCTGAGCAGTTCAGTCGTCAAAGAGGTGGCGCGATTCGGTGGCGCGATTGACCACATGGTGCCCAAAGAGGTGGCGCTCGACCTCAACAGGCTCTTTAATTCAGCTTTCTTACCCCACTGAGATGGACGACGTGCGGCTCACCGTTCTCGATCAGCTTGATCAGCTCGAGGAGGTCGTACTGGAAGGCAGTCGTCTCCCGTTTACTGGTGGGCGACTGGTGAACGAAGGGGATGCCGTCGAGGTTCTTGATGCCGTACGGGAAGCTCTTCCAAAGGAAATTGAGAGGGCTGGAAAACTGATTGAACGCCGGGATGACTTCATCAATACGGCGCGGCAGCAAGCCGAAGAAATCGTTCAACAGGCGCAACATCAACGGGAGCAGCTCGTCAATAGTGCAGCGATTCGGCAAGAGGCTGAGCGTCAGGTGAATGACCTCCGCGATCAAACCCGTCAACAGTGCGAACAGCTTCTTCAAACAACTCGCCAGCAAGGGGCCCGTTTTGAGCAGGAGGTTCAAGCCAAAATCGCTGAACAGGAGCAGATCTATGCCGCCCGCCGGCAGCAGCTCGAACAGGAGGCCCTGCAGCGTCGTCAAGAACTAGAGCAGGAAGTTGTTGAATTACGCCGTCAGGCCGCGGAACAACACGACATCAATCGAGCTCAAGCGCAGAAAGATTTAGAAGCCATTCGCAATGAAGGATTGCGTCTTCAAAAGGAAGGTCGTGATGAAGCCGAGCGCATCCACAACGATGCACTGCAATTTCGGCAGCAAACTCAACAGCAGTGTGAAGCGCTGATTCATCGCAGCCGTCAAGAAGCTGCTGGAGTGCAAGACGGCGCTAACCGTTATGCCGAACAAACCCTGGGAGAGTTGGAAGCACGACTCAAAGATATGGCTCAGATCGTCATTGGTGGCCGCCAGGAATTGGTCAAAATCCAATCAATTCGTTCGGACTTGGGATCCAAGCAGTCGAATCCAGCTCAAGCCGCTGCACCGATCAATCGCGGACGCCGTTCATCCTCTCGATTCCGTTCCATGAAGGGCAACGGCTAATCCGCTGACTCGCTAACAGCACATCCCCCATCACGGCGAAGGGGGCGGAACCGCCGTTCGAGATCATGCTCACGTAACGGGGGCCATGCTTGGTTTCAAGAACCCCTGAGATCGATCTCACCCCAGACAACGTTCCTGTTTTTCCCCAAAAACGTCCATAAAGCGTTGTGCTTCCAAATCGTTTTCTGAGCGTTCCTCGTTGACCTGCGATCGCCATCGAGGCTTGGTAGTAGCTACCCAATGGATGCTGTGCCATGCGCCAAAGCAGGGTTGAAATGGCTCGAGTGGTCAGACGATTGCCACGGGACAACCCACTCCCATCACGGATGCGAACGCCACCCATCGGAACACCCTGGGCTTGAAGCCAACGGGTTGTGATCAATGAAGCCTGTCCAAGATCCCAGCTGTTCGCTGCTTCCCGCATCAATACTTCTGCCGTGAAGTTATGACTTTCGGTGTTGGCCAGGCTGAGCAAGGCATGCATGGGAGCCGACTCTTCGCGATGCAAAACAACACTTTTCTCATCAACACTTTCCTCAACAAAACTTTCTTCAACAAAACTGTCTTCGACACTGTCGTGATCCTGCAACTCAAGCTGGACTTGCCCCCCCTGGCGGCGAATCGCCAAATCCAGAACCTGCTGCAATCGAGCTGCAGGGTTCATCACGGCCATGTAAAGCGCGTTACTGGTGAGCGCTAACCGGGTGATGGGTGCCCCGTAGGCATAAGAACGATCGGCAGGATGCCAATCGCTGGGCCACCAACGCTGACGAGGTTCCTCGCGAACGACCAACTTGACCGGCTGCGTTGAGACCGATGGTCGACGGGAGCCACCCTGACCGAGGGCAACCATCGCGATGCGTTGCACCTCAGCGACGCTCAAATCGGGATCCCCTTCGCCGACCAGCTCCAAGGTGCCATTGGGATGGCGAAGAAGCTCGGTGCGTAAACGAAAGTCCGGACCAAGACGATCAAGGGCAAAAGCAGTGCTGACCAGCTTTTGGTTTGAAGCTGGAATCCGCGCGAGTCCTCCATTGAGATCAGCCAGAGCTTGACCGCGGTCGTCGAGCACACTGATGCTCCAGGCCCGACTTTCGGATCCCACTGAAGCCTCCACTGATCTTTGGAGGGCTGGGCAGAGCGGTCCCATTCCAAGCAGAGCACGACCTTGACGTTGTTGAACGGGCGGAGGCGCTAACAACGGCTGGGCAACAGCTCCAGTGACGTTGAGCGAAGACAACAAAACCAGGGCCGTGAAGCGTCGCATCACGGAAGGGTGATCCCGCTGACCACGCCACGGAAGCTGTAAAGCCGTCCTTGCAGATCCACCGGCACGCCAATTTTGAGCTTGGTGCCGCCAAAGACAACACCTGACGCAGCAGCTTCAGCGTCGGCCTTCAACACAAAACGAACATGAAGCCCTTGGGACTGATTGGCAATGTCTGCTTCAACAATTCGGCCGTCTGGTTGCACAGCCATCAACGGCTGGGTGACATTCACCACATCCACGAGTTCAACACGTCCCGCCGGTTGATTGCGAATGACGATATTCACTCGGCCTTCTTCACGAATCGACTGAAGCAAGAGCTCGGGCTGAGCCAATTGCAGTTGCCGGACATCCACACTCACCCCAACCGGTTGCATCGCCCCTGAGGCCTTGGCGATGGCTTGATTCAGCTTTGGCGACCACACCACACCGACGAGAGCCAGGCATGCAATGACTGCCGCTACACCATCGATAGGCGACAGGTTGCGAAGCCAATTGAGGCGAGTCATAGATCCCCACGGGGACACGAACCCTATAGACAGTCGGAGCAGCAATCAAGCTGAATTCCGATCAATTTTGTAGACCATCGAGAAAGCGATCGACGCTTTTGAGCTGCTGCTTCAAGCCATCTGGATCCTCACCGGCCAAAACAGCAGAAATCGTTTCAGGATCTGGTCGCGTCTCGAACGACGACAGTGGGCGATATCCGTCCGGATCCAAGCGAAACAACTGCCAGTTCTCCGGATAAGACCTGAGTAGGGCGCCTCCCTCCAGCGGTTGAAGCCAATACGCCTGCAGCCAAGTGGCAACAAAACCCTTTCGTCGCTCCCGGGCCACGCTGCCAATCCCCACGGCGGCATCTTCCAAGCGGCCGTTGAGCATCACCACCGGGCCGGCATGGCCATCACACACCGCCTCAAAATCGTCGTAATCAGAAGGCTGTGGACCAATCGCCAACAGAACTCGGGTATCAGGAGTACTCGACTCCTTCCGCTTCAGTTGATTGAAATCCATCGTGACGGCGCTGAGGTCGTCCGCATCGCGCCGCGCTAAGGCCGCAGCACCCGCATCCGGCCACACAACTAAAACTGGACAATCCTTCGCCAACAGGGCGCGGGCAAGCCTGAGTGCAACAGGAAGAACCCGCAAATTTTCGAAGCGGAGATTGGCCGACCATCGACGCGCAGCACCCGAGGCGAGTGCTGCTATCACTGCATTCTGAAGTTGTGCTTCTGCCATCAACAAATCAGCTGGCAGGGAGCTTGTTGTGTCTTCGGACGATGTCATGACAAAAGCATCTCAGGAGAGCGCGCGCTGAGCGTCCAACACACGTTCAGGAACTTGTTTCAAAGCCTTGTCATCCAACCAAGGACCGAGGGTGAAGCGCAAACCCGACTGACGCCAAGGTTCAGGGACATTCATTGCGGTCAAGACAGAACTGTCTTGTCGCTGTCCTGAACGACAAGCACTTCCACTACTGCAAGCCACGCCACGACGGGCCAACTCTCGAACCATCGCCCGCGCAGAAAGGGGCTGCCCCCCTGCAGACCCGACCAGAACAGCGATGTGATTTGGCGATCGCTGCGTGACATTCGGGCCCAACAACGACAAACCCTGTATCTCTAACAGCTCTTGGAGTAGGTCATCCCGTTGTCGCCGAACATCAGCTCCAGAGCCTGGTGGGACCGTATCGCCACTCAGGTGATACGCAGGGAGTACGGATAGGGCCTGAGCCATCCCAGCAATCAGAGGTAAGGCTTCCGTTCCCGAGCGCAAGCCAAACTCTTGCCCACCTCCCCCTTGAACCGGAGACAACGAAAGGTTCGAACGTCGGATTAGAAGGCCAATCCCACGAGGGCCTTGGAACTTATGGGCCGACAGGCTGACCAAGTCGGACTGAAAATGATTGAACTCAGGACAGCCCTGTGGAATCAGCTGTGTCGCATCGCTGTGGAACGTGATGCCACGGGCACGGCACGCCTGTCCCACCACGTCCGTTGGCTGAAGTGCACCGACCTCGCTCTGGGCAGCAATCAGCGAAACCATGCGAGTCGGTTCGGCCAATAGCTCCTCCAGGCACTCCAAACGAATCAGACCCAGCGCATCAACAGGCCAGAACGCAACAGTCCAGCCCTTGTTTTTCAATTGATTTGCAGCGGCCAAAACTGCCGGATGTTCCACCCCAGACACCACGATTCGACCGGGAGTGAGCTTCGCCGCTGAACCAACAATGGCGAGATGGACGGACTCTGTGGCGCCTGAGGTAAAAATCAGCTGATCTGGCACCACCGCGAAACGTTGCGCGAGCTCCCAGCGCAACCGCTCCAGCAACTCAGCAGCCTTCACACCTGTGTTGTGCAAACTGCTGGGGTTCCCCCAAGCCTTTCGCTGCGCCTCAACAATGGCCTCAATCACATCCGACCGAGGCGGAGTGGTTGCAGCCGCATCCAAATAGATCTCAGCTTCCACCACGTTCAAAGCGGGAGCGTGTGCGCTGCTCTAAAGAATCGCTGGCCAGGTTCAACATCGAGTCCAATGACGTGTCGTTGAGAAACGCTTGCACCTTGGCCAGTGCTGCCGCCTCATCCTCCAGCGAAGCAGGAGATGGGGTCTCGACAGGAGTGTTTACGTCGGGAACTTGAACCATCGATTCCGAAGGAGATGGGGCGGGCACCAATTCCGGCGTGATTACCCCATCGAACACGGCTTCAGCGGGCCCAGTCATCAAGACAGATCCACTACGCCCAGGCCAAGAAATCAGCAGAGGTCCTCCAGGAAGCATCACTTCGGCCTGCTCGTCAGCAAGGTCGAGAAGAACAGCTGCAACCAGCGTGGCGCAGGCACCCGTGCCACAGGCGAGGGTCGGGCCAGCCCCCCGTTCCCAAACACGTATTTCCAATCGGTCACGGGCATGGACCTTGAGGAAATGAACATTGGTCTTGGCGGGAAAAACGGGGTGCACTTCCAAGGCAGCCCCCCACACCTCAAAGGGAATTCGGCTTAGGTCTTCGACCGGAACCACCACATGGGGATTGCCCATTCCGACGGATGCAACATTGAGAGGAACTCCATCGATCTCGAGCGCCCCTCTTGGTAGCCCAGCCAAAGGTTCAAGGGTGGTGGGGATCGACGCAGACTCCAAAAACGGCGCGCCCATATCCACCCGCAACTGTCCATTCGTCATCAACTCAGGGCGAATCATTCCAGCTGGGGTCTCAATCGCCCATCGGCAACCTGGAGCCTCTCCATCCGTGTCAGCCAGATATCGGGCAAGGCAGCGAATGCCATTGCCACACATCTCAGCTTCCGTGCCATCTGCATTAAAAATCCGCATCCGCAGATCACCATCGGCCTGAGGCGGGAGAGCCAAAATCACACCGTCACCACCCACACCAAAGCGTCGATCACAAATTCGACGAACCCAGTTGGGGTCTGGCTCTGCAACAGCAAAATCCAGCTGACCCTGACGACCCTCAAGAATCAGGAAGTCGTTGCCAAGACCCTGATATTTGCTGAACTGCAGCATGCTCCCCCTACGTGTGTTCTGAATTTTATGGAGACCACGCCCCTTGATCCAAGTCTTCCGGGTGTGCGGATGCTGCAGAACTGGATCCGCGAAGGCCTCGCAGTCAGCATCGCTGTTCTTGATCAGGAGCGCATCGAGGGCCGACTGATTTGGCAAGACCCTGAGTTTCTGGCCCTTGAACGTCTCGGCTCTACACGTCCTGTTTTGATCGCTCGCCGGCACATCACCTTGATTCGATCCATCGATTGATCAACAGGTGTATGGCACGATCGCAGCCAAGCCACATGCGGGTCCCGTGAACGCTGCCTCTTCTTCAGCTTCAGCTAACAACAGCCCGCAGGAGAACCGATACGACCCCTCGGCCCTTGAGCAGCGCTGGAGAGCCCGATGGAAAGACCAAGGGTTAGACACCACAGAAACCGAGTCCAGCAAACCGGGCTTCTTTGCCCTTTCGATGTTTCCGTACCCATCAGGAAGCCTGCACATGGGGCACGTGCGGAACTACGTGATTACTGATGTCATCGCGCGTGTTCAGCGGATGCGCGGGGATTCCGTTTTGCATCCCATGGGCTGGGACGCCTTCGGATTGCCCGCAGAAAATGCTGCCATCGAACGCAATATTGACCCCGGGGAGTGGACGGATCGAAATATCGACCAAATGCGAAATCAACTGGATCGGCTCGGACTGTCCATCGATTGGGATCGCGAACAAGCCACGTGCCACAGCGATTACTACCGCTGGACCCAGTGGCTGTTTCTCGAATTACTCGAAGGCGGACTGGCGTACAGAAAAAATGCAACGGTGAACTGGGATCCGGTTGATCAGACGGTGCTAGCGAATGAGCAGGTGGATGCCGATGGACGTTCCTGGCGATCCGGAGCACTGGTCGAACAACGCCAACTCAACCAATGGTTCCTCCGAATTACCGATTACGCCGAAGCCCTGCTGAACGACCTCGACAAGCTGAAGGGTTGGCCTGAACGGGTCCGCACCATGCAAGCCAACTGGATTGGGCGCTCAGAAGGGGCTGAAATCACATTCCAAGTGACTGGCTCGAGTCAACAATCCATCACGGTGTTCACCACCCGACCCGACACCTTGTCGGGGGCAAGTTATGTGGTGTTGGCCCCAGAACACCAATTGGTAGACGGGCTCACAACGGAAGAGCACCTGGCTTCCGTTGATCAGTTTCGAAAACAAGTGGCTCGCCTCAGCACGATTGAACGCACCAGTGACGAAAGGCCCAAGCAAGGGGTTGCCACTGGAGCCTGCGTCACCAATCCACTCACTGGCGAACAACTACCGGTCTGGATCGCCGATTACGTCCTAGCCGACTACGGAACTGGTGCGGTGATGGGCGTACCGGCGCACGACCAACGGGACATCCAATTTGCAAAGGCCAATGCATTACCGATCCGTCAGGTGATCGATGCCGAGGGTGCCAAAGAAGCGATCGATGCAGGAAAGGCGTGGACAGAGGCAGGAACGTTGATCAACTCCGGAGTGTTTGATGGCCAGCCCTCAAACCAGGGCAAAGGATCCATCACATCCCATGGAGAGACGGCCGGATGGGCCACGAGCAAAGTGACCTACAGACTGCGTGACTGGTTGATTTCAAGGCAGCGGTATTGGGGCTGCCCAATCCCCGTAATTCATTGCCCAACCTGCGGAGTTGTACCCGTTCCACGGGACGATTTGCCAGTGGAATTGCCGCGAGGCATTGATCTTTCTGGAAAAGGCGGATCACCCTTGAGCCAGCAGAGCGATTGGGTCAACGTGTCGTGCCCTTGCTGTGGTGGTGCCGCCAAGCGTGAAACCGACACCATGGACACCTTTATGTGTTCGTCCTGGTATTTCCTGCGTTTTGCTGATCCCCACAACACTGATCAACCCTTCAGCAAGGAGGCGGTTAGACGTTGGTTACCGGTGAAGCAATACGTGGGAGGCATTGAACATGCCATTCTCCATCTGCTGTATTCGAGATTTTTCACCAAGGCACTCCGAGATCGTGGCCTAATTGATATCGACGAGCCCTTCGAGCGTCTACTAACCCAGGGGATGGTGCAGGCCATTACTTATCGCAATCCGATCACTGGCAAATACATCGCAACAGCTGATGTAAGTGATCCCAACGATCCACTCGATCCGACCACTGGCGACAAACTCGAGGTGTTGTTTGAAAAAATGTCGAAGTCGAAATACAACGGCGTTGATCCAGCAGCAGTCATTGATCGATATGGCGCCGATACCGCACGCATGTTCATCTTGTTCAAGGCACCCCCCGAGAAAGATCTCGAGTGGGATGACGCTGATGTTGAGGGGCAATTCAGATTTCTGCAGCGACTCTGGCGTTTGGTTGAAAATGCTTCGTCAACGCTGACCGATCTAAATTCAACTGGATGTCCAGCAGATTTAACGGATCAGGAAGCCGATGTTCGTCGAGCCCTTCACTTAGCGATCGATGCAGTGAGTGATGATCTAAACGGTGAAATTCAGCTGAATACAGCAATTTCCGAGTTAATGAAGTTGTCGAACACGATCACATCATCCGGACCTGATCGTCTTCGTCCTCCAATCCTCCAGGAAGCATTATCTGGACTGATTCGATTGCTAGCTCCGTTTGCACCGCACATTGCAGAAGAGTTCTGGAGTCGTCTCGGTGGGGATGGCAGCGTGCATCAACAGAGCTGGCCCTCGGTGGATCCCAGCGCATTAATCCAAGACACCATTTCCATCGTGATTCAAGTGAAGGGCAAAGTTCGTGGAAGCATCCAAGCGCCAGCTGATGCAGACAAAGCGACTCTGGAGTCCATGGCACTGTCCAGCGATGTGGCCAACAAATGGCTTGAAGGAGCAACCCCGAAGCGAGTCATTGTAGTCCCTGGGAAACTTGTCAATCTTGTGCCCTGATTCATCTAGCAGGTCACAAAATGAAAGCCAGAACTACTACAAACAATCAAAACTTACAAACCAAGGATTACAAATTGTTCTTCTAGTAAGACAACCTTTAATCCTTACTGAAACGCATACCGGCTGGACTCGACCAGTCACCCTGTGCGTTGTACTGGCGCTTGTTACCAGTGAGATGCCGCATAATCCAAAAAATAGATTCATCACTACCGTCGTCGAGGACTTGCCGAATCTCAGACACGGTGCGAGGCACTCCATCCTGTAGAACCTCCTCAACACGTTGCTGCAAATCGAGAATGGCGGCTGCGGCCTTCTTACCAGCTTCGACACCAGGCTGGTGGTAAGCATTCACATTCACCAACTCGCCATAAAGTCCAACTGCACGCTCAAACAAAGCAACAAGAGCCCCCAGACGTCGTTCATCGAAGCACCGCATTGTGATCGTCATGTTTTGACGTCCACCTTCCGTCAGCGCTGAACGTGTGCCCTGCAAAAAGCCATCGAGAAAATCACCCGGACGCTCGTTTTTGATGACTGGAATGTCTTCACTGTCTTCAAGCTCTTCAATAAATGTAGCGAAGAAGTTATCAACGCCATCACGTAATTGTTGAACGTAAGCATGTTGATCGGTCGAGCCTTTATTGCCGTAAACAGCAATACCTTGATGAACAACATTGCCATCCCGATCAAGGCGCTTTCCGAGGGACTCCATCACAAGTTGCTGGAGATAACGACTAAAAACCTCCAGGCGATCGCGATAGGGGAGAACCACCATGTCTCGACGACCTTTCCCTTCTCCTGCCACGTACCAAGACGCTGCCATCAGCGCAGCCGGATTCCGACGGGAATCAGCCACTCGCGTGGCTTCATCCATCTGAGCCGCACCTGCCAAGAAATCTCTGATATCGCAGCCAATCAGTGCCCCAGGAAGCAAGCCAACGGCACTGGTGATGCTTGTGCGACCACCCACCCAATCGAACATGTCGAAGCGTTTGAGCCAGGCTTCCTGTTGAGCCTGTTGATCAAGCCGGCTGTTCAACATCGTGATCGCAACCGCTTGGCCAGCCCATTTACCTCCGGCGGCCTCCAGCTTTAAGCGGGCTTGCTCCATGCCGATATGAGGCTCGGGAGTTCCGCCGGACTTACTCACCGTCACCACCAAGGTGGTCTTGAAGCGACCCGCCAGACCGCCAAGAACGTTGCTCATCCCGTTGGGATCAACATTGTCGAGGAAATGAAAGGGGAGCCCCTGGTTGTTGTTCTTGAGCGCGCGAATCATCAAGGCCGGGCCAAGGCCACTGCCTCCGATCCCAATCCACAACACATCCGTAAACGGAACTCCGCTGGGTGCCTTGATCTCACCATGAACGACGCCACGACCAAAAGCCTCGATGTCATCGACTTCGCGGGCGATATGGGTCCGTAGGTCATCAGACGGAGCCAGTTGGGGATTCCGCAGCCAGTAATGCCCGACTTGTCGTTCTTCATCGGGATTGGCAATGGCGCCCGCCTCCAGCTCATGCATGGCGGTGAAGGCACGATCCATGGCTGGTTGCAACGCCTCAAGCTCAGAAGCATTGAGGTGCATTCGGCTCACGTCTAGCCACAACCCAAGATCGTCGTGATACCAGAGCAGATCACAAAACCGCTGCCATTGAATCTGAGCGTCGCTAGCGCTGAAATCCGGAAAGCTCACGGGGGAGTTGCTGCTGATATCTGCTGAAGCTATCCAGGATCTGACGAAATGCGCACTTTCTTGGACACCCCGGGTAGTTTCATCCGAGTTCCTTCGCATTTGGCTCGACTCCTCAATGCCTGATCGTCTGCGCTTTATCGCTGCAGGAGCCTTTGCCGCCGTTGTTATCGGACTGGGATTCCTGCGCACAACGCCAGGCATCGACATGCAACAAGGCCAAGTGCAATCGACGTTGGATGGGCATCCCAATCCTGCCGATTTCAGCGTTGAAGAATTGCAAATCCTCCAACGGAGATTCGGAGTTCACGGCCCCCAGACACCACTGGCCCAGCTCTTCACCGATGGAATGGATCAACTGCAGCCCCTACGGTTGCGCACCCTTGATCGCCTCCAAGCACTCAAGCCGGCCATTCTTCGCGAATCGGCACGGCATCGCGTGAATCCGATGTTGGTGACGGCGATTTTGTTCGATGAGATACAACATTCCAAACCTGGGGAGGGTTTGCCGTTTATTGCCCATTCGGGCTTGGTTAGAACCCATGGTCCTGCTCAAATCGGCATTAGTGAGCTGATTCATCAAAAGAAACTGCCCCCACAACCCACAGCGGAAGAAATTGCTTGGGCACGGGATCAGTTGTTGAATCCAGAACAAAACGTTCAGCTTTTGGCAGGAAAACTTCAACGGCTGAAGCGCGAAATAGGCCTCTCGCCCAATGGCGTGCTTCAAGCAAGCCGTTCCTACTTAGACGCCAAAGCAATTGCAACCCTGAGCTATCTACACAACGGCAAACTCGACTACCCAGCAAGGGTTTTGCGTTACATGCAGGATCCTGAATTGCATGGGCTGATCTATTCGCGGCGAGCTCCGGCTCGGGCACATTTCATTTAGGGGCGGTGAGACTGACGATCCAGCTCACGGAACACAGAGATCGCCCATTGCAGCAAGTCGAACCTGGAGGGCCGACCAATCGAAACTGCGCGGATCGGCTCGTTCACCGCCAATGTCCACGTGACGGTGGGTTGTCACTGACGTTGGTGGGAGATTGAACGCATCCATCCACCCGGCTAACACCAGGGCCAAGGCGTCGTATTGCTCAGACGAATAGCCGCTATGGCCAGAACGACCGTTGGCTCCATTGGATGGCGTTTCAAGGCTCAGATGGAGAGCGAAATTATTGACCGATCCTTTGAGCCGTTTGTTCGTGATGGCCCATTCCCCAAGAAAGGCTGAATAACCAGCTCCATAGGCGCGCATGAGTGGGTCCACCAAATCGAGCACACGACCATCGCGGCTGATAAGGGTGTGATAACTCACTTGGTCTTCATCTATGGGGTGCGGCGTTTGAAAGGTGTTCACCGCAGAACTCACGGAATACACGGTTTCATGCAACACAATCACCCGTGGAGAGCCATCGAGGCGTCGCCCAAAAGCGTCTTCGGTAAAACGCTTGCCAAAGTTGGTTGGATCGATGGGCACAAATGTGCGCCACGATCCCGAACGCTTTTGGAGAGAGAGCAGGCGGGATCGAATGCCTTTGTCGATGCTCGAACATTGGCGAGCCAACGGCGAACGCCACGAGCGGGAGAGGGGAGCGACAGGAACAGATCCAAGCGGAGATGGCTTGCTCCTAGCCCCCTTGTCTTCAGCCACCTGATCAAGTAATTCCAACAGCGAAGGGCGATCACCAGCAAACGAGAGCATCCGGCCATCAATCAGCAGCCAACCCAGACCGACCAAACCGACTGAGCCGATGGCAACTGCCGATAGAGCAGTTTTTTGATGACGTCGCAAAAACGAAAAAGGTTGCTCTCGGCAACGGTTCAGAAAATTTTGAACCATTGCTCTCGTAAAGCCAGCTGATCAGAAGACGCCTGAGGATCGACTTCCAATCGCCAAGTCTCAATGGCGGATTCAGGCTGCAGGAATGTTTCCTTCATCAAGCCCCGACGCACAAAAGACACTTGAACTTCAGAGGAGTTACGCATGAGATCAGCAACGGAGTCGATGCAACGGACACGGAAACCATTGATCGCCAAGATTTCGTCTCCAACAACCAAATCGGCCTTCATGCCTGGGCTGTTCTTCATGACCCGCTGAACCACCAGATCGCCGGCTGAAGCTTTCAGGGTCAAACCATGATGGGGGGCCTTTTGTGGAACGGCCTCCAAGCGCAGACCGATGAGCTCAGCAGATTTCTCCAGCGGAACCGCGTTTGTGTCATCAAGCCAGTGGTCCAGTTCTGCGGGTAGTCCGTTGTCCACTGATGCAAGCCACTGGTGGAGGTCGTCTCTGCAAAACCCACGATGGTGTTCGCCCAATGAGCTCCACAGATGGCGAAGCAACACGGGAAGGGATGTGCCGAAACTTCGTAGGCGGACGTCCAGACAAAAAGCCACCGCGGCCCCAAGGCGGTAATAGCTGATTTGGGTGTCGCGTGATGCTGGTGTGGCCTTGTACAGCTTCACCCAGGCCTCTTCTGCACTCATCGCTAGGGATTGAATCGACCGTCCAGGCGACATCAGCACACTGGACAGCTCCTCTCCGAAGTCCTCCAAAAGCATGGACTGATCTGTACATCCAGCCCTCAGTGGAAGAAAGAGGTCGTAGTAGCTCGTGATGCCCTCAGCGAACCACAACCCCTCGCAGATCACTGGTTGTGAGTAGTCGTAGGGGCGCAACTCGACGGGACGAAGCCGCCGAACATTCCACTGGTGCAGGTACTCATGGCCAATCAGCTGAAGCAACTGCCGGTATCCCTTTTTGCTGGCGAGGGCTGACCAATTGAATTGCAGAACGGCACTGTGGTCGTGCTCCAAACCGCCGTAACCCTTTTCGAGAAGTTGAAGAACCAGTTGGTAGCGATCCCCGGCGGGGGGAGGCGTCCCCATCAGATCGCAAGTGGCCTGGCAAACGCGCTCGATGTCCGACATGAAGCTCTCCGGCCAACCCGAAGGTGGAGCGCCAATTAAGAGAAGTTCATGCCGATGTCCATGAACGGTGAACGGTTTGACCGCAAACGGACCGGCATGCAACGGGGTATCGATCAGGGCATCGAAATCCTTGGCAAGCCAACCAAGAACTGACGATTCGAGGGGGAGATGCACTTGCCAGTGCGAAGGAGCTGACACCTCCAAGTGATGGGGCATCCAACGAAAGCCCTCGATCTCCATCGCCACTGAAGCCAGACTGAGGGAAGCAAAATCCGGGTCCAACAAGCCAGTCCGCACCGTGAGGTCCCGGGATTCAATCGCGTAGGTCAGAGTGAGCGGTTCAAGCGTTGTTAGCTCGCACACCCAACGACTCGGGGACAAACGACGAACCTTTTGAGCCGTTGAACCATTGCTCAGCCGAAGACTGTGAAGGTGTTGAGCGTGATCTCGAACGGTGTAGGACCCTGGCGTCCAAACGGGTAACTGAAGAATTTGGCGATTCCACTGGGGCGTCCACTCCATGTGGACCAAAACCGTCTGACTAGAAGGTTGGGTTAAGTCGAGTCGAATCCGAACCGAATCGCTCACATCAGTCCTGCAGGAGAGAAATAGCGGATGTTGTTAAGCGATCACTCTCGATCGTGATCTGATCGATGGCAAACAGCAGGGCATAGCGACGCGCCACCCGCTGAAGTCGTGCTTCCAGTCCAGTGTGCGAACTGATGCGTTGAAGGTCGCCACAAAGACAAATACTTCCATCGGCCTGACGTGACCAACCCAGGGGACGGCAGTCACCGCAATAGGCCACAAGGTCTGCGGGCACTGGGGCTGAACCGACATCATCAAGGCACCCACCGAACTGAACCTTGAAGCCCTCTTGGGCCAAGGCACGAGCCAAATAATCGAGCCGCGTGTAAACGGTGGGCAGGATGGAGAGATGGGACATTGACCAATCACCTGCTTTGACTGACCCTAGCCAGCAAAATCCGGCTGACCAGGCCCTTTTACATCCGTATTCAGATGGAGTGCCCTCCTTGATCCCCCCGCTAAGGATCGGAGTGATGGCCTCCGGCAATGGCAGCAATTTCGAGGCCATCGTCCAGGCCGTTCAGTCCGGTCGACTTGGGGCAGACATTCCACTTTTGGTGGTTAACAACAAAAACTGTGGCGCCCATCAGCGGGCTGATCGCTTCGGAATCCATGTCGAAGTGGTGGATCATCGTGACTTCCCGAATCGAGAAGCCCTCGATCGACAGTTGGTTGGCCTCTTTCAATCCCATCGAGTGGACGTTGTGGTGATGGCCGGGTGGATGCGGATCGTGACCGATGTTTTGGTGAATGCCTTTCCGGAACAACTGGTGAACATCCATCCGTCACTCCTACCAAGTTTCCGTGGACTTGATGCTGTGGGACAAGCCCTTCACGCGGGGGTATCTATTAGTGGCTGCACCGTGCATATCGTTACCGCCGACCTTGATGCTGGACCGATCCTTTCTCAAGCAGCGGTTCCAGTGCTCTCCAGCGATAACCACGCTTCGCTCGCAGAACGCGTGCAGAAACAAGAACACATTTTGCTGCCAGCAACCTTGCAGCAAAACGCTCACCGCTGGCGTCAAGGATAAAAAGGTTGCAAAGGCAGACCGGTATCCGGCGCCAAGCCCGCCATCAGATTGAGACACTGCACCCCTTGGCCCGCCTGCCCTTTGATCAAATTATCGATCGCACTCATCAACACCAATTGCCCTGTCCGATTGTCAACTTGAACGGAAAGAAGCGCTCGATTCGTATGCCGCACCCATTTTGTAGCGGGATAGGTGCCAACTGGAAGGACGGTGACACAGGGATGGTGCCGGTACACCGCGTTGATCACCGTTGTGCAATCTTCCGCTGTTAGCCCTGGATCCCTTAAGCGGGCATACACCGTTGAAAGAAGACCACGGACCATCGGAACCAGATGGGGTGTGAATTGAAGCTGGATGGTTTGGCCGGCGACGTCTTGAGCCATTTGCTCAATCTCGGACGTGTGGCGATGACCAATCACCCCGTAGGGAGCAATCGACTCGGAAGCTTCCGCCAGCAACATGGCTTCTTTGGGAACCCTCCCACCACCGGAGGTCCCGGTTTTGGCATCAATGATGATTCGGTCGGTATCGATTAACCCCTGCTTGAGGAATGGAAGAAGCGGCAACAAACTTGCCGTTGGGAAACAGCCAGGTGCCGCCACAAGCTTGGCTTCAGCGATGGCTGGTCCGTTCCATTCCGGAAGCCCATAAACCGCTTCACGACAAAGTTCAGCATCGGTCCGATTGAGGTTGCTGGCTTCCTGGGCGTACACCTCGAGCCACTGATCTAAGGAGCGATATCGGAAGTCTGCAGACAGGTCGACAACGCGAACGCCGCGATCGAGTAATTGCGGCGCTAACTGACAAGCAAGACCATTGGGAAGGCTCAGAACGGCGTAGTCCGCCACCTCAGCGATTCGGACTGGATCGACGGATTCAACGTAGGGATCGTCTGGCAGTGGCAAAAAGGAGCAGATGGAACTCCAACGACGCCCTGCACTGCGTTCACCTCCCAGATACGTCACGGAAAGAGACGGGTGTCCCTGCAATAAGCGGATGGTCTGAAGACCGCCATATCCAGAGGCTCCAATGACGGCGACACGCCCCCCAGACGTTGCCGCCATTTCAGCCATCGTTGACGGAGTGCTGCTTGGCATCGGGGAGCTCACTGAACGATCGATCGTACAGAGATCAATAATGGGGGCCAGTTCCGATTTTCCAGGCTCCTGAACCCCAGCTCCCCCGCTTCTTCCGACGACCCGATTCAATTCGACAGCATTGCGGACGCACTCGTGGCCATTCGCAATGGAGCCTGCGTGGTCGTCGTGGACGACGAGCAACGTGAAAATGAAGGAGATCTAATTTGTGCTGCCCAGTTCGCCACCCCAGAAGCGATCAACTTCATGGCAACGGAAGCCAGAGGATTGATCTGTCTCGCTATGGAGGGAGACCGGCTCGATGAACTGGACCTTCCACTCATGGTGGATCGCAATACGGATGCCAATCAAACAGCCTTCACCGTCAGCATCGACGCTGGTATTGAACATGGCGTCACCACTGGAATTTCAGCGGACGATCGGGCTCGCACCATTCAAGTTGCTCTCAACCCGTCAACACGCCCTGCAGATCTCCGCCGTCCAGGCCATATCTTCCCCCTCCGTGCACGCTCCGGGGGCGTCCTAAAGCGTGCAGGTCATACGGAGTCGGCTGTTGATTTATCCCTGTTGGCTGGCCTGAGCCCAGCTGGTGTCATTTGTGAAATTCAGAACACCGACGGCTCCATGGCACGGCTGCCAGAGCTCAGGGCCTATGCCGACCAATGGGGCTTAAAACTCATCAGCATTGCCGATCTGATTCGCTACAGACTTGAAAACGAGCGTTTCGTCAAGCGGCTAGCGCACGCCGAACTCCCCAGTCAGTTCGGCGCATTTCAAGCGATCGGCTACAAAAATGATCTCGATGGTTCGGAACACGTTGCCCTGGTGAAAGGAGATCCAGCGTCTTTGAAAGAACCGGTTCTGGTGCGAATGCACTCGGAATGCCTCACCGGTGATGCTTTCGGATCACTGCGCTGCGACTGTCGTCCCCAACTCGAGGCGGCGCTTCGCCAGATCGAAGCCGAGGGAGAAGGCGTCGTGGTTTATCTGCGACAGGAGGGACGCGGCATCGGCTTGATCAACAAACTGAGGGCCTACAGCCTTCAGGACGGTGGACTGGACACCGTTGAAGCGAATGAGCGATTGGGTTTTCCCGCCGACCTGCGCAATTACGGGGTTGGAGCACAAATTTTGTCCGACCTTGGAATCCACAGGTTGCGCCTACTCACCAACAATCCACGCAAAATTGCTGGATTGGGTGGATACGGACTGCAGGTGGAAGAACGCGTCCCCCTTGTGATGGATGCAGGAGACCACAATGCCGATTATCTCGCTGCCAAGCGAGACAAACTTGGCCACTTACTTGAGGCAGATACGCCTTGCACCGTGTTGGCCATGGCGGTTCACGGGCAACCTGACACCTGGCCACAGGTGCGTCGACAGGTCGAGTCAGTGGCGCACGAACATGGATTTCAAATGGATGCGCTCCATGAACCAAGGCTGCTCGCCCTTTGGGACAGACCGCAATTCGTTTGGAAAATCAAGCCTGGTGATCAGGATCCATACCAGTTAATCCAAGCGTTGGCGAAGGTATCGAGCACGAAGGCCTTGGGCCTCATGCGCGTTCCCAGCGAGCGGATGGCACTTCACCCACCCCAAACATTGGAACGCCTCGATCGAGACCTCTCAGAATTGGAGTCGGATCAGAGGGCTGGCCTGATCCAGACCAGCCCGGTGTTGTTGTTTTGGCGTCAAGGACAACAATGACGCCAGGCAGGCGATCAGCTGTCTTGGATCGTGACTTTGTTAATGCGTGCGCCGTTGTTCAGCTTGAGAACGACGTCCATATTTCCGGTGAGACCAAAAACGGTATGAACACCATCGAGGTGTGGCTGTCCCTCGTAGCAGATGTAGAACTGTGAGCCTCCAGTGTTGCGACCGGCGTGGGCCATCGCAAGGGTTCCAGCCTGGTGCTTTTTCGAGTTGATCTCACAGTCGATCTGATAGCCAGGGCCGCCGGTGCCCGCCATTCCCTTCGACCCTTCACGACTGTTAGGGCACCCACCTTGTGCCATGAATCCAGGAATCACACGGTGAAAAGCGAGGCCGTCGTAGAAACCGTCTTTTGCCAATTTGACGAAGTTAGCGACTGTTTTTGGCGCATCAGCTTCGAAAAGCTCGAGCTCAATCTGGCCTGCTTCGGTGTCCATCAGGGCCTTGGTCATGGTGGCGCGAGCAAACCGACAGTTTAGAAACAAGGCAAGATGTCGGCGGCGAAAGGATTGCAATGGAACACCAAAATCCAGATCTGTCCAACGCACGTGTGGGAGTCATTGGCGGTAGTGGTCTGTATGCGATCGCCGGTCTCGAAGATGAACAAGAGCTTGCCGTTGAGACGCCTTTTGGCCTTCCATCCGATCGACTCCGCGTTGGACGACTAGAGGGCGTTGACACCGTTTTTCTGGCGCGCCATGGACGCCATCATCAATTTTTGCCCCGCGAAGTGCCCTACAGGGCAAATCTTTGGGCGATGCGTTCACTAGGTGTGCGTTGGTTGATATCCGTCTCTGCTGTTGGGTCCCTACAAGCCTCAATACGACCAAGGGACATGGTGGTTCCCGATCAATTCATCGACCGCACTCAGCAACGTCCACCGACGTTTTTCGGGGAAGGATGTGTGGCCCATGTGAGCCTGGCCTATCCCTTTTGTTCCCGTCTCAGCAAGCTCGTGTCGGAAGCCGCCGAGGCGTCCTTGCCCATAGGGCAGGCCTTACATCGAGGTGGCACATATCTATGCATGGAGGGCCCAGCCTTTTCCACCCGTGCGGAGAGCGAGCTCTACCGGAGTTGGGGGTGTTCCGTGATTGGCATGACTAATCACACCGAAGCGCGGTTAGCTCGAGAAGCCGAATTGGCCTATGCCTCCCTGAGCATGGTGACCGATTTTGATTGCTGGCATCAGGACCATGACGCCGTCACCGTGGAGATGGTGATGGGGAATCTGAGGGCCAATGCCATGGCCACCGAACCGATCCTTCGAACGCTGATGCAACGGATCAGCGCTGAGCGACCAGCATCACCCGCCCATACGGCTCTAGCGAATGCACTGGTGACTTCAAAAGAGGTTGTGCCCCAAGAGACCCGTCGAAAGCTTGATCTTTTTACAGCGCCCTACTGGGGAGCATGGTCTCAAAGTTGAGCCAACGTTGCGCCGCAGGTCTCCAGCGACGGGCGCAGCTGTTGATCGTGCCGCTCTAAAACACTTCGAGCCTGGTCTTTTGAGAGGTTCGCGGCCTTCATCAGAAGAGCCAGCTTGACGGAACCATCCGACAACGCCAACAGGGCCAAACCCTCCTCCCGTTCGACGCCAATGAGATCTCGGAGGATGCGGAGAGAACGGTCTACCAATTTGCTATTGCTGGCTGCCACATCCACCATGCGATTGCCGTAGACCTTTCCGAGACGGACCATCACGGTGGTGGACAAAATATTGAGAGCCATTTTTGTGGCAGTGCCGGCTTTGAGTCGCGTCGATCCCGTTAATAACTCTGGTCCGGTCAACAGACGGATATCGATATCGCAGGGCAAAGGGGCTTGATCCTTGGGGACACAGGCCATCGCAATCGCAAGCGCTCCGATTGAGCAGGCGTAGGACAAACCACCACGCACATAGGGGGTCGTTCCTCCAGCCGCGATGCCCACCAAACAATCCCCCTGCCGGAATCCATGCCGATCCAGATCATCACGACCGGCCTGTTCCAGATCCTCAAGACCTTCTGAACTACGCAATAGGGCTGGGGTTCCTCCAGCCAACACCCCTTGAACAAGTTCGGGATCACTACAAAACGTCGGCGGGCACTCAGCGGCATCCAAAACTCCAAGGCGGCCAGAGGTCCCGGCCCCCAGATAAAACAACCGACCACCGCTGGAAAGGCGCTTTGAGATGGCATCCACAGCGGCGGCTATTGCCTCAGATGCCTCCGCTACCGCTTCTTGAGGACGTCGATCTTCCTCAACAAACAAATTCACAAGATCATTCGTCGCCAATTGATCCAATCGGCGACTACGGGGATTGGATTGCTCCGTTAGGAGATGACCGCGGTCATCGGAGGGCTGAAGCGTCGGATCAAAGCCAGCCATCGCTTTAAAGAAGTCCTTCGAGACGTTGTCTCAACGCATCGAGTTCAGGGTTTGATTCCGCGTCGAGAGATGCATCGGAATTGGGGGGTGTCTCTTCCGCCGCAAGTTGATCTTCCTTCCATTGGCTGACATCACGGTTGGATTCAGGGGGAGCCATGAACAAACGCTCTTCATCGGTGCCAGGCACAAAACCCGCTTCGATCAGGCGTGCCTCGTACCCAGCATCGCGACAGAACAATTCAACGTCCTCACGATCCAAGCCCTCAACGGTTGGGACAGGAAAATCCTGGGCCTCAAGCAAGCCTGCATATCGCTCGGCATCCTCTGGGTTTTCAAACAACAACACCACGGTGCGTCCAGCGATCTCAAGCGAATGAATCCCTTCGCTGTCCGTGCCAGCGTCAAACAAAAGCACGTGAACGCGCATCCCTGAACCAACAAGCCGATCTGGATCGGAGTCTCTCACCGACCCACGAATGCATGCATCCTCAGAGGTGCGAATTACCTCACTGGATCTCAGATTCGAGCGCTAGCTCCTGCAAACGTCGATACAAAGCACGTTCGTCTTCACCTAAGTCGGAAGGGATCACCACCACCACTTCAACCAGTTGATCCCCTAGTTGATCTTCCATTGAGAGTCCCCGACCCCGCAGACGTAACAGACGACCACTCGACGAGCCTGGGGGAACCTGCAAGGTGACAGGCCCATCCAGGGTGGGCACATCAACGGCACAGCCCAGGGCCGCATCTGGGGGAAAGAGTTCCAATTTGTAGTGCACCCGCAAACCATCAACACGCAGACCGTCTTCAGTGATGACGCGAAGCTGTAAAAAATGATCACGCCCCCCTGGAGCCACACCTTCAAGACGCAAACGCCAACCATCTCCGGCAAAGGGTGGTGTATCGAGCTGAATCAGCGTTCCATCGCCAAGGGTGAGTTCCACCTGGGTACCCAGTAGAGCCTGGTCTGGGGTGAGCTCCACAACAGATTCAAGATCTTCAACGGCCAGAACAGGCGGTGGTGGTGCGGGTGCTGCCACGGGCCGCTCTGAGGACACGTGGCTGTCACCTGTCTGCCAAGGCATGACCTCTGGTTCAGATGCAGGTTCAGGAGCAGCGTCTTCACGACGTTCTCGCCTTCCAAAAATCACATCGAGGTAATCCTCAAAATCAGGAAAACCTGTTGTGAACGGGTCATCATCGGCCTCTACAACACCCGTACCCCGCTGCCATGCATCCCGTCGTCGTGGGTCATTGAGAACCGCATATGCCTCATTCACGAGCTTGAATCGCTCTTCGGCAACGGGATCATTTCCATTGAGATCCGGATGCCAACGACGGGCTTCCCGACGGAAGGCTCGTTTGAGCTGCGCAGCATCACTATCGGGACGGATCCCAAGCAGGGACCAATAATCAGGATTAGCGGTAGATGTCATCGTCCCAAGCGGATGCATCACGCCGGTTCAAACCACGGCTGCGATCGGGCGGGCGACTAGGAGCACCCCAAGGGTCGTCATCCCAATCATCTGAAAACAACTCATCCTTCAGCGAACCGAGGGTGCTGCGGATGCCCTGAAGCGGACTTCCATCGGATTGACGTTCTGCCGAGAGGCGTCGATTCAAACCAAACATTGCCTCCTCCAATCCACTCACGCTGAGGTCAATCTCTTGAAGGTCGTCCGCAGCCAAACAGTCCTGCACATCACGGATGGCCATTTCCACCGAACGTTGTTGACGTTCTGCTCCATAGGGGCCAAGTTCCAGCGCCGCATCACGCAATCGGCGCTCAGCCTGGGAGAGGAGGGTTTGGGCTCGATTGCGCCGCTCGATTTGATTGCGTTTGCGGCGATCTTCATCAGCTCTGGCCTCAGCCTCAGCCAGGAGAGCCGTTACCTCCTCTTCGTTGAGATTCGATCCACCTTGGATCGACACGGATTGTTTGCGGCCCGTAGTCCGGTCAGTCGCACTGACCTGGAGCAAACCATTGGCATCGATATCAAAAGCAACTTGCACCTGGGGAACGCCACGCGGTGCTGGAGGAATTCCGGAGAGGCGGAAGCGTCCTAACGACTTGTTGTCAGATGCCATCTGGCGCTCACCTTGCCAGATATGAATTTCAACGGACGATTGATTCGCTTCCGAAGTACTGAATACATCAGATTGGCGCACGGGGATGGGGGTATTGCGTGGAATCAAAACCTTCATCAAACCGCCCACCGTTTCCAGACCAAGGGAGAGCGGTGTCACATCGTTCAGCAGCAGATCTCGCAGTTCCCCCGTGAGGATCCCGGCCTGGACCGCGGCACCAATGGCCACCACTTCATCGGGGTTGACCGACTGGCAAGGGTCAATCGGAACAAGGGTCCGAACCAGTTGTTGAACCATCGGCATCCGGGTACCACCCCCCACAAGCACCACATCGTCAATGTCATCCGGTGCCCAACCGGAATCGCGCAAAGCAGCCTGAACCGGATTCAGCAACCGGTCGAGGAGGTCCGGACAAAGGCCTTCAAATGTTGGACGGTCCAGGTTGGTTTCGATATGAAGTGGCCCCTCAGTCCCCGTCGCGATAAACGGCAAAGAGATGGGAGTCGTTAAAACGCCAGAAAGCTCTTGCTTTGCCTTTTCTGCAGCCTCGGTGAGCCGTTGCAAAGCCTGCCGGTCGCGACGCAGATCAATGGAGTGTTCTTTTAAAAAGGCATCTGCCAGCCAATCAACGATGCGCTGGTCGAAATCGTTGCCACCGAGCTGGGTATCTCCATTTGTTGATTTGACATCAAAAACACCATTGGCAATCCGAAGCAACGACACATCGAAGGTGCCACCACCAAGATCGAAAACGAGCACCCGGCGGACGGCACTGCGATCAAAGCCGTAAGCCAAGGCTGCGGCTGTGGGTTCATTCAGAATTCGCTCAACGGAGATACCAGCCAATCGACCAGCATCACGGGTTGCCTGCCGTTGCGCATCGTTGAAATAGGCCGGAACCGTCACCACTGCGGCTTCAACGGTTTCACCTAAGTAAGTCGACGCATCGTCGACCAACTTTCGAATGATGCTTGCGACCAACTCCTCCGGTGCATATTCCCTCTCGGTCACAGGGCAGGGCACGCGCACCTGACCACGGTCATTTGCCCGAACGGTGTAGGGAACAGAAAGACTGCTGTCGTCCAACTCGTCCCAATCGCGGCCGACAAAACGCTTGAGATTGGAAAATGTATTGCGTGGGCTCAACACCAGTTGTCGTCTGGCAAGTTGACCGACTAAAAGTTCTTGATCCTTGCTGTAACCGACAACGGATGGCGTAGTCCGCCCACCTTCAGCATTGGCAATGACATGGGGGCGCCCGGCCTCCAAAACGGCGACTACCGAATTGGTGGTCCCTAGATCGATTCCGACGATCCGACCCATACCCGCAATCAGTGGGACCCCAGGCTAACGGCCGGTTCCGAATAAGCCCCTAACCCATGGGCATGGATGGGTGTTCGGCATCACAAGGAATCCAGGACCGATGTCCCCCATACTTTGTAGCGGTGTGATCTCCCGGAGAATGTCCAGCCCCATGGACAATCGGTACCGACTCCGCAAGCGACCGCAGTCCGAAAAGCTGGTGGACTCAGGTTTTAAGACCCTGGCGCTCAGTCTGGCGTCGGTCGTGGCCCTGATCTTGGTCGCGATTCTGATCGTGGTTTTTCAGGGGGGGCTGCCGTCCATGCTTCGGTACGGATGGGAATTCTTGATTACATCCAATTGGAACCCCGTCGATGATGAATACGGAGCTGGAGCCGCGATTTACGGCACCTTGGTGACCTCCATTTTGTCACTTTTCATCGCTGTTCCATTGGGTATTGGAACGGCAATATTCATCACAGAAAACATTATTCCAGAAAAACTAAGAAACTTTATCGGCTTGATGGTGGAGTTATTGGCAGCAATTCCATCGGTTGTTCTCGGCTTATGGGCCATCTTTGTGATGGAGCCTTTCATTCGGCCAGGGCTGGAACTTCTTTACAACTATTTCGGATGGTTTCCTCTCTTTAGCTCTTCACCGATGGGACCGGGCACATTACCAGCAGTTTTAATCTTGGTGGTGATGATCCTACCGATCATTACAGCAATTACACGTGATTCACTCCAGCAAGTTCCTCAACAATTAACTCAGGCTGCATATGGAATTGGCACGACACGTTGGGGCGCCATCATCAACGTGACCTTACCTGCAGCAATCTCTGGAATTGTTGGTGGGGTGATGCTTGCCCTTGGAAGGGCAATGGGAGAGACCATGGCAGTAACGATGATTATTGGAAACTCAAACAACTTCAGCTTTTCCTTGTTGGCACCTGGCAATACGATTTCCGCAATGCTGGCGAACCAATTTGGCGAAGCTGATGGATCGCAGGTTTCCTCACTAATGTATGCCGCTTTCGTGCTCATTATTATGACGCTTGCAGTCAATATCTTCGCGCAGCTTCTTGTTAAAAGGCTTAGCCTTAAGTATTAATATGAAAAAGAATAACTCTGGCTTAATCACTAGAAAATCTGAGCTCAGCTACAAACCAAATATCACACGTAATCTGGGCAACCGATTGATGACAGGGCTAGCTGGACTTTTTTCAGCCATTGCTGTTCTGCCCTTAATTCTTGTATTGGGCTACGTATTGATTAAGGGTGCTTCAAAAATCAGCATCGACCTCTTTACGCAATTACCTCCACCACCAGGACTAGAGGGAGGCGGAATCGGGAATGCAATTATCGGCACATTGGTAGTTACCTTAATTGCAGCTTTATTTGCAATTCCGGTGGGGGTAGGTGGAGGAATTTATTTAGCAGAATATTCAAGATCAGACTGGTTTGCGCAATTCATTCGTTTCGGCACCAATGTACTTGCCGGAGTACCATCAATCATCGCTGGTGTATTTATCTATGGAACATTAGTAACAACTAAATTGTTATTTGGAAATTCCTACAGTGCTGTTGCTGGTGGCCTAGCACTTTCAATCTTAATGATTCCAACCATCATTAAGACAACTGATGAGGGATTAAAATTGGTACCAGATGACCTTCGTCGTGGAGCGTTAGGCGTCGGCGCCTCTCGATTCATCACGATTACGCGCATCACGGTGCCCACGGCCTTCACGCCCATTGCTACAGGCGTCGTACTAGCGGTTGCACGGGCAGCAGGTGAAACGGCCCCACTAATCTTCACTGCATTATTTTCTTCATACTGGGCCAACCTCTTATCAGTGGATGGGTTGTTCTCGTCGATTGCCACATTATCAGTCTTAATTTATAATTTTTCCATCATGCCCCTTGAGGTTCAAAATGAATTAGCTTGGGCAGCATCTTTTGTCCTTGTAGCACTAATTTTGTCTCTCAATTTATTCGCTCGCTGGCTTGGACGATTCGCATCAAGGTGACACGGTGTCAGCACTTATCCAGAGACCTCGCCGACTCCCTTTACCTTTTACTCAGCACAGGGCGCCATGACTAAGGAATCCGCAGACAAACAACAGAGCACCGCTGAAAATATTGCAGTTTCAATGCAGAACGTGACCATTAGCTATGGCAAATCTGCTGCAGTTAAAGATGTTTTTTGTGAAATATCAACCGGCAAAGTAACGGCTTTTATTGGGCCTTCAGGATGTGGAAAATCAACACTTTTACGATCGATTAATCGCATGAATGATTTAATCGAAGGTTGCACGTTGAAAGGACGCGTACTTTTTGACGGTGTTGATTTATACGACGCTGCTGTCGACCCAGTCGAAGTTAGGCGACGCATTGGAATGGTGTTTCAACAACCCAACCCATTCCCAAAAAGCATCTATGAAAATGTTGCGTTCGGCGCCCGTATCAACGGATATACAGGAAATATGGATGAATTGGTGGAGCGTTCTCTCCGTCAGGCCGCTGTTTGGGATGAATGCAAAGACAAGCTAAAAGACAGCGGTTGCTCCTTATCTGGTGGACAACAACAACGGTTATGTATTGCCCGTACGATTGCCACCCAACCGGAGGTAATATTGATGGATGAACCCTGCTCTGCCTTAGACCCAATTTCTACATTGAAGATCGAAGAAACAATGCATGAGCTCAAGAAGAGCTTCACCATTGTAATTGTGACTCACAATATGCAACAGGCCGTTCGGGTGAGTGATGAAACGGCCTTTTTTAATGCAGAAACAGTCGAGAATCGATCCGGGAAAGTTGGTTATTTAGTGGAATTCAATGATACTCAATCTATTTTTAATTCTCCCCAACAGCAAGCCACACAAGACTATGTGTCTGGACGATTTGGCTAGCTTCAATTTATAAAGCTTAGGAAAGCAAGGCTAAAGTCTTAGCTGGTAACAATAAAAAATATGGCTCGAGGTGGCTAATTTTATATCGTACAAGAGTGTTCTATTTTTCAAGAAATCTGTAAAGCCAAATCATGTAAGCTGTGGCAATGGCGCGCTCAAAAAGCAATTTAGAATACCAAGATTGTATATTCCTTAAATCAAAAGTATCAGTGATTTACACATTAGCCCAGCAATTCTAAGCTTCAAACCAATTGAAAACAAGCTCAGGTTGCTTGCAAAGACTCAACTGTGTTGCTTAGTTCACCAATATCTCTCAAGCCTTCAACAGAGAACCAAGGAGAGTTTTCCCAACTAAAGCCTTCACCCATCGTGGAATCTGGAGCAGTGATGTACCAATGGCAGGCAGTGTCGGGAACATCAACGGCACACTTGCTCCAATCCGCATCCCATTGAGGAACTTGAACCCACATCAGTGCAGCAAACATCAGAGAGAGAATAGATTTCATCATTTTTGATAAAGCTCCTCAAGCTTTTCACGACTGAGATTGGCGTAGAGAACTTCCTCGCCTGGTTGGGGTGCTTCGGGGTGGCGCTTGGCTGGCTTATCCCAGCTGGTGTAGCGAATGTTTCCCCACATCATTGCAAAAGCACCTCCTGCTATCACTGCGAAGAAGAGGAAGTAGAGCGCTGCGAACCAGCCATTCATATTCGTACACGTTGCTTTACATTCATTAACATACATGATCGCTCGGCCTTGCTGGCTAGAAACCAAGAGTCGCCCGAGCCGACATGCACTAACCCGCCCATAGGAGGGCGGTTCTCCATAACGCCCAATGGGCATAACCCCTTTAGACCATCGCAATCAAGGGTTATTGAATGATTCTCACTGTTTTTGCGATTTCAGCTGCTGCCGTCGGTGCAATGGCAATTTTCTACGGTGAGATAGTGATGCTTCAACGCAAAATCGAATGATTTCAACGATCCCGACGTAAGAACAAGGAGGCTCTAAAAAATTTAGTTGACGTAGTCTCGCACTTTCCAATCAACCACCATTGGCCTAAATACATTCTATTTCCATGAGTCGGATTTGAGAGCAGCGCCTGTCTCAAATTCTTCCATGAGTGCAACTACATCATCAACCGGATGTGCAAGTCGAAGAAAAAATAGCCGCGACTTTAACCACACCTCCAGTAAATATTCATCATGAGCATCTGATGTATACACAGAATCAAAGGATGAAAAGTCTGACGAGTTAGTGGAAGTCATCAAGCACCCATTCATATCTTCAGGCTATTAAGAGTTTGAGATCATGCTGGCAATGCATGTAAACCAGCACAATTAATACTTTACGTATTAATGCCTAAGTATATATACCATTTCCTGTCATGCATGATTCACTCAGTAGCGCGCGACCCATAAGTGATTCACCAACGGAGATGCATCCATCCATTCCACTGGATCAATGACCACCAAAATCCCCAGAAATACTCAATCAGATGCCCTGAGAAGCAGTCCTGTACAAGCTAACGTCTTCGAATTGAGACATTAAATCAGGATCCAAAGCTCGATCATTGAAGCCTCATATCTTACTCTTAAGATCATAACTACTTTTGAATTTAGGCAAAAACGTGACTTGCTTGTATGAGCTTAAGCAACGAAGTCTCTGCAAATTAGTCCTTAAGTCTTTAAAAGTCGCATAGAAGAACATCTCCCCCCTTTTTTTTAGAAATTCCAATAAAAAAACCCCTGCAAAGCAAGGGGTTTGGGTGTTATGTGACGGAGAGCGAGGGATTCGAACCCTCGATAGAGTTGCCCCTATACAGCATTTCCAGTGCTGCGCCTTCGACCACTCGGCCAGCTCTCCACCGGCTTTTATGGGGCAGATGCCAATGTAGCAGGGCGTTTCCAGATGGATGGCATGAGCCCTAGCCACCAGATCACCATTCACTGGCGGCAAGAGAACCGCACCATCACCCACGAGGTTGCAGAAGGCGACTACATCCTGCAGAGCTTTGAAGAGCAGGGGGATCCGCTTCCTTTTTCCTGTCGAAATGGATGCTGTACGAGCTGTGCTGTCCGCGTCCAAAGCGGCCAGCTAGATCAAAAGGAAGCCATGGGCTTGTCCCATGAGCTACGCCGAAAGGGATACGGACTGTTGTGCGTCGCCAGAGCCATTGGTCCTCTCGAAGCCGAGACCCAAGACGAAGACGAGGTTTACGAACTGCAATTTGGACAACACTTCGGCCGAGGCAAAGTCAGTCCCGGTCTCCCCATCGAAGAAGAGTGAATCCATGGCCCAACAACTCACGGCAACGGCCGCAGCGGAGGCCGGTTTAACCACGACTGAACTCACACGACTGGTTGAAATCGCTCGCGAAGCCGCTGAACTCGGAGGAGCTGAGTTGATGCGCCACTACGGACGCCTGGCCTCCATAAAAAGCAAAGGTCGCGTCGGTGATCTCGTCACGAACGCCGATGTCGCCGCAGAAAAGGTTGTGTTGGATTGTTTGGCAGCTGCAACGCCAGATATCGCAGTCTTAGCTGAAGAGAGTGGTGCAGCAGGTGAACAGGACGGCCTGCGTTGGTGCGTTGATCCGCTTGATGGGACAACGAATTTTGCCCATGGCTATCCATTCTTCGCCACTTCCATTGGTCTCACGTTTCGTCAAACACCAGTGCTTGGAGCCATTGCGGTTCCTTTTCTTGGAGAGGTGTATTGGGGAGCACCCGGGATAGGGGCGTTCTGCAACGAACAGGCGATCACCGTGAGCAGCTGTCAACAACTCGAGGATTCACTGCTCGTGACTGGATTCGCCTACGACCGACACACCCGCTTGGACAACAACTACGCAGAGTTTTGCTGGTTGACCCATCGCACCCGGGGAGTTCGACGAGGTGGTGCCGCGGCAGTCGACCTGGCCTTCGTCGCCGCAGGGCGTCAAGACGGCTATTGGGAACGTGGTTTATCTCCATGGGATCTTGCTGCGGGTGTCGCCTTGGTGGATATCGCTGGAGGGCATATCAGTGGATATCAAGGCGAGGCATTTCAGCTGAACTCGGGACGCGTTGTCGCCGCTGGACCACAGCTGCATCCAGCCATTCTCGATGTACTTGCCCAGGTGACGCCCTTGGAAGGATCAGCTTTCGGGGCGCCCGAGGTCACGGCCATGGGATCCTGATCACGAGGCGAGTACTCCGACAATGGCGCTGCAACCAGCCGCTGGCGCAAGGGATCTGAATCCGCACCAGGTGGAAACCAATCGGAACATCACGGAGCGACTCGCTCGTGTGTTTCGACTTTGGGGTTATGACGAGGTTTCTCCGCCCCGTGTGGAACGGATGAAAACTTTGATGGCGGGGGGTGCCATCGCCAGTCGCGACATTGTGCGTCTTGTCGCTGACGACCCATTGGGGTTACGACCAGAAATGACGGCATCGATTGCTCGAGCCGCCTGCACGCGACTGGCAACACGACCACGCCCCATGCGTTTGTGGGCATCAGGCACCGTGTTTCGATCCAGGGCCGCAGACGAGGGTGGTCAGTGCATTGAAGAAAACCTCCAGAGCGGAGTGGAGCTATTTGGAGTCGCCGCCATCGAGGCGGAGATGGAATTGCTCAGCCTGTTGATGGCATCTATCGCCTCTTTGAAGCTGGGCCCATCGACGCAACCTCGACTGCTGTTGGGACATACCCAACTCATGGAATTGATCCTTTCTCCATACGAGGGTCCAAAACGGGATGCGGTGCGTTGGGCTCTGGTCCATTTCGACCGTCTAGCCGTCGAAACGATGGAGTTGTTGCCCAACGAACGCAAAACACTGCTGTCACTGATGGAGTGTCGTGGAACGCCAAAAGACGTGCTCCAGCAGCTACGACACTTGTTTGGCCAACAACCCGTCTTTGAGGATCTCGATCGCCTTTGCTCGCTCCTCAGCAAAACAGCCCTTGAGCAAGACATCGCTCTTCAACTCGACCCCACCTTTCAACCCCAATTTGAGCTGTACACCGGGTTGGTCTTTCAGCTGGTCTGCAACGGCCGTTCGGCACCCGTGGTGCTTGCCCGTGGCGGTCGTTACGACGAGCTGGTTCAACGGTGTGGAGCACCTGAAAACCAAGCATTTGGCGCGGGCTTCAGCTTGGCGATCGATCCGATTCGAGAGCTCCTAGTGGAGGATGAATCGGCAAAAGCAGACACGACGGACGTGTTGGTGGCCTACTCCTCGAATTCAAACTTGGAAACGGCCCTCGATCACCAGCAGCAATGGCATGCGAAAGGACACAGTGCTGTCCTCGAGCTGCAGCCGATCCGATCCATGGATGAAGCCCAGGCTCTTGCGCAGGCTCGCGGGGACCTACAGCTCGACTGGGTGGATCTTTAAAGTTCAGCCAACGGAGATTGTTTTGCCATGGCCCACACCATCGTTTCTGAGGTGTGCGAAGGCATCGCCGATTGCGTTGATGCATGCCCAGTGGCCTGTATCGACCAAGGCAGCGGTAAAAACAGCAAGGGCACCGATTTTTACGTGATCAATTTCGACACCTGTATCGATTGCGGGATCTGCCTACAGGTGTGCCCCGTTGAAGGCGCGATCCTGGCCGAAGAGCGGCCAGATCTTCAAAAAGCCGGCTGAGAGCCGCTCACATCGATGCTCCGATGGGAGCTTTTGGAGGTGTGTGTTTCGCATATCGAATTGGAATCAACGCCAAGGTGAACACCAAGAAGGGCAGATAAAACCACATGGGGCCTTGCTTCACATGTTTCAAATAAGTGAGCAAGAAGAGCGTCCAGATCCAATGGCTTCCAACAAAGTGAAGACGTTTCCAGGTCTTCATCCCCATCCAACGCTGAGCCTGATCGGTTGAGGTAAGTGCCATTAACAACACAAACCCATAGGCAAGTCCACCAAACACCCACTGAGCCATGGACTGATCACGCACAAATGGATCCGGAAAGAAAACGGTCATCGAGATGATCAGACCGAGATGGATGAAATGGGATGAAGCGAAACTGAGACCGATCCAACGCCGATTTCGCAGCGACCAACGAGAGAGAGAAGACGGCCAAACACTTACAACGCTGGAGGCCGTAAAAGCAATCGCAAAAAGGATGAGGGAACTCCGCCCCGTGGCATCGATCGCATGGGTGATCGCCGGTGCATTCCACCCCGCCAGCCCAAAGTTGATCACCAAGCCAACGACAATGAGACAAGTCACCAAGGTCGTAATCCGCCAACCCTGCAATGTCACGGCCAATCAGCCAAAACACAAGTTTGCATGAGGTTGCTCTAGGCAAGCCGGTGATGGTTCGGAGACCCCCCCTACAACCGTCGTTGAGTTAGGACAGCACCCATCTCTATGGTCAGGTTTTCACGTTGTTGTCATGGCGGTGTTGGACGAACAGGGTCAAATTCAGATCCACACCGAAAACATCTTCCCGATCATTAAAAAGGCCGTTTACTCCGGCCATGAGGTATTTCTCAGGGAACTTGTCAGCAATGGTGTTGATGCCATCAGCAAGCGAAGAATGGCTGCCATGGCTGGCGATTGTTCAGAGGGAGACGATGGAGCCATCAAGATTCACGTGGATCGCGAAGCCAAAACCCTCACCATTTCTGACAACGGCATCGGCATGACCGCCGATGAGGTGAAGCGCTACATCAACCAGGTGGCCTTCTCCAGCGCTGAGGATTTTTTAGAGAAATACAAGCAAGAGGACGACGCGATCATCGGCCACTTCGGCCTTGGCTTTTACTCAAGCTTCATGGTGGCTGACCGCGTCGAGTTGATCACGCAGTCGGCTAAACCCGATCAGGAGCCTGTTTGTTGGAGCTGCGATGGGTCGCCCAATTTCAACTTAACGGGGGGTGAACGTAGCGAGCCTGGAACCGATGTTGTTCTCCATCTCATGGAAGAAGAGATGGAATATCTTGAGCCCGCAAGGATTCGCACCTTGATCAACACCTACTGCGACTTTATGTCGGTTCCAGTGCAACTGGAGGGTGAAACAATCAACAAAATGGAAGCCCCTTGGCGGAAGAGCTCTAGAGATTTAAGTGATCAAGATTACATCGATCTTTATAACTATCTGTATCCATTCCAAGGCGATCCGCTCCTTTGGGTACATCTAAATACCGACTACCCATATAATTTGCAAGGTATTTTATTCTTTCCCAAACAGACAGGACGGGCTGATTGGGAGAAGGGAGAAATCAAGTTGTACTGCAACCAAGTGTTTGTTAGCGATTCAATCAAAGAGGTCGTACCTCGCTACCTTCTGCCGCTAAGGGGAGTGATTGATTCTCCGGATATCCCTCTCAATGTGAGCAGAAGTGCCTTGCAAACGGATCGGCGGGTTCGCTCGATCGGAAATTTTGTCGCCAAGAAAGTTTCTGATCGCTTGCGGTCACTCAAAAAAGATGATCCCAAAGCTTACGCCGAAGCCTGGGATTCGCTCGCACCATTTGTAAAAATCGGTGCAATGGAAGATGAAAAGTTTGCCGATCAAGTGTCTGAATTGATTCTATTCGGAACAACGACGAATGCAAATGAGCAGGACGGAGATGACCCCATCGAAGCCAATGGCAAATCGTTCACCACACTGGAGGGATACCGAAGCCGGTTGAGCGAAGAACACAGCAAACGAATTCTTTACAGCACAGACGATGTTTCCCAAGCAGGGGCACTCAATCTTTGGACAGCGCAGGGAGCAGAGGTGCTGAAACTCGAAACGGTGATTGATACACAGTTCATCCCATGGCTGGAATACCGCCATGAGGAACTCAAGTTCCAACGTGTGGATGCAGAGCTGGATGAAAGCCTCAAGGAAGAAGACCCTGAATTGGCTGATCAAGACGGAACCACCGACTCAGAACGGCTGCGCAGCTTGATCAAAGACGCGCTCAACAACGAGAAGGTGACCGTGCAGGTGCAAGCGCTTAAGGCGGAAGGAGCACCACCGGCGATGATTTTGCTTCCCGAGCAAATGCGCCGCCTCAACGATATGGGCGCATTAATGGAACAACGGCTACCTGGATTGCCCGATCATCACGTGTTGCTGGTGAATCGGCGACACCCTTTGGTGGAAGGGTTGCTCAAGTTGCAATCGGGCAGTGTTTTGGTGGGCAACAGCGAGAGCTCTCCAACCCTCAGCCTGTCGGAAAACCTCGCCCGTCATCTTTATGACATGGCACGTCTTGGCGTGGGCGGACTCGAGCCCAACGAACTTGCTGGCTTTCAAACCCGAAGCGCTGAACTGATGGGAACCCTGATGCAACGAGGCCTTTAGTCACGGACCTTTTGGTAAGATTGGGGCCGGAGCTGTTTGTACAGATCCAACCAACTCAATCAGTAGGACAAATACATGTCTCGGGTGTGTCAGCTCACAGGTACTCGCGCCAACAACGGCATGGCCGTGAGCCATTCCCACATCCGCACCAAGAAGTTGCAGCAAGCCAATCTGCAGCAACGTCGCCTTTGGTGGGCTGAAGGGAATCGTTGGATCAAATTGCGCGTCACCACCCGTGCTTTGAAGACGATTCAAAAAAAGGGATTGGGTCCCTATGCCAAGTCTTTGGGCATTAACCTGGCCAAACTCTGACCCTGTAGATCGTGCACCGGCGAGAACTTCTGATTCAAACCGGCCTACTGCTTACAGCTTGGTCTCTTAAACCCTCAAGAGCATCCGCTCTTGGGGGTGTTGTTTTGGAAACAGGCAACACAGCTCCAGCTTTCAGCTTGCCCGGTTCCAGCCGTTCACAACCCGACCAGAGCAACTGGTCTCTACAGGATTTCAAGGGCCGTTGGGTTGCTGTTTATTTTTACCCCAGAGACTTCACCGGCGGCTGCACAATCGAAGCGCGTGGATTCGAGACTCTTCACTCCGATTATTTAGCGGCAAACGCAGAAGTGGTGGGGATCAGCGCCGACAGCGTGGATGATCACGAGTCCTTCTGTGAAAGCGAAGGCCTTAGTTTCCCCCTCCTGTCGGATCCGGACGGAACAGTCAGCAAGGCTTATGGCTCATGGATGGCTCCCTATTCTTTGCGACACACGTTTTTGATTGATCCTGATGGGGTTCTGCAGCAACGGTGGGTAGCCGTGCGTCCTAGTGGCCACGCCCAGGAAGTCCTTGATTTTCTAACGAATCTGCAAAACAAGACTTCTGTTTGACAAATCCAGGGCCATCATGAAGGGTAGTGAAACTAATTCAAGAAATAATCAATGAGCATTGGCAGTAGTTCTTTCGTAATCCTTTATCACCGAACACCTTTTGACGAATCAATAGATAGCGAAGGCAATAGAACTTGGGTCGATCAAAAAAGTCCGAACGGGATAATACCAACCCTTAGAAATTTATTTAGAAACAAGGAAGATGGAACATGGATTGCTTGGAGACGCGTTGATTCTGTTGACAATGCAGAGGACGAAAGTATTGAAATGACGAATCCTGCGCCATTCACTTTGTGCAGGATTCCCTTAGAAGACAATCAAATATCTAGTTTTTATCACATCACTTCCAAGGAATGTTTTTGGCCAATACTTCATACCTTTCCAACGCATTTTAATGTTAACAATGCTGATTGGGGAATCTTTGAGGAAGTTAATCGTCGTTTTGCTGAAGCCGCTTGCAAAGAAGCTGCAGAGGGAGCAACTGTTTGGGTTCACGATTACAACCTTTGGCTCGTACCTGGATACATAAGAAGTAGTCGACCTGATCTAAAAGTAGCCTTTTTCCATCACACGCCATTCCCAAGCAATGATGTTTTTGCGATTCTCCCCTGGCGTGAACAGATCTTAGAAAGTTTGCTCTGTTGCGATGTTGTCGGGTTTCATATTCCGCGTTACACCGAGAATTTTGCCCGTGCAGCGAGCACCCTCGTGGGAGCAAAACGTGGTCCAAAGGTTCCGGTTGATTCGAAGTTCATTCCAGTAGGGACAGCACTTTCTGAAGGGACTGTTACGAGTTACCTGGAGCACAACGGTCGTCGCATTCAGTTGTTGAGTTCACCCGTTGGCACCTCACCGGATGTGATTCAAGAACTCAGCTGGAGTGCTTCTGTTGAAAGTCATGGTGAACTAATTGTTCAAGACACAAAAAAAGGACGCAAGTTAATTCTCTCCGCCAGTCGCGTTGACTACACCAAGGGCAACGAAGCACTTCTTCTTACCTTTGAAAGGCTGTTGGAACGTCGTGAAGACCTTCATGGCGAAGTGGTTCTGATGTTGGCTTGCGTTGCAGCAGCAAGTGGGATGAAGATCTACGAAGATACTCAGCGCACAATAGAAGAGATAGCAGGACGAATTAATGGTCGTTTTAGCAAAATAGATTGGGTTCCAATTCGTTTTTCAACGCGAAGAATTCCCTACGACGAAATGGTGGCTTGGTTCTGTCAAGCCGATGTTTGTTGGATTACCCCTTTACGGGACGGCCTCAATCTTGTTGCTAAGGAATACGCCGCAGCACGACGCAACCGTGGAGGAGTTCTTGTTCTTTCCGAATTCACGGGAGCGTCTGTGGTACTCGACGGCGCTGTTCTCACAAACCCGTATTCCAACAAACGGATGGATGAAGCCATTGAAAAGGCTCTGTTCATGGATTCAGATGCACAACGCGATCGCATGACGCGCATGTGCACTGCGGTCGAGAATTACACCGTGAAGGACTGGGCTGAAGAACAACTTTCTGGTTTCGAGCCGCCGTCAACGACGCCCGAATGAGACGAGGCTTCCGGATTGCCAGCGGCTTGATCGGTCTGCTGTTTGTTCTGGCTTGTCTGGCATGGTCAGGCCAGAAACAGCCTGTACCCGTCTCAATTTTGATGCCTGCGCCCTATGCGGATGCAAGTACTCAAATGGTCGAAGCCTTCAATCGTGAGCACCGCGGATCAATTCACCTTGAGGTCATCCGTGGACCCCTGGAAACCGAGTCGATTTCTGATCTCGCAATTAGCAGTTTGTTGCTGGGGGACACCCCCTTTGATGCCCTGTTGATGGATGTCACCTGGCTGCCGAAATATGCCGAAGCAGGTTGGCTCGAACCCCTTGATCCCTGGTTCGATCAAGCCGCTCTTGATCAATTGATCTTGGGCGCTCGCCTTGGCAATCACCACAAAGGTCAGCTCTATCGATGGCCCCTTGGCGCTGATGTTGGCGTTTTGTATTGGCGGACCGACCTGATGGACTCGCCTCCCTCCACTCCAGAGCAACTGTCCGACATCGCCATCAATTTGGTCCAAACCAAGCGCGTCACCAATGGCTATGTCTGGCAAGGAAGGCAATACGAAGGATTGAGTTGCAACTTCGTTGAAGTGCTCCATGGCTTCGGAGGCCAGTGGCTTAACCCAGCCACCGGTCAACTCGAACTCGACGCAACGTCGGCAGCTCGTGCAGCCGCCTGGATGCAATCACTGATCACAACTGGAGCCAGTCCAAAAGCGGTAATCAATTATTCGGAATCAGAATCGCTGCAGGCATTTAAAGCCGGGGATGCAGCATTCATGCGCAACTGGCCCTATGCCTGGGCAGAGCTCCAAAAACCCGAAAGCAACGTGCGGGGAAACGTTGGAATTGCACTGATGGTTGCGGAACCCGATCAAAGTCCTGCCGCCACCGTTGGCAGCTGGGGTTTGAGCTTGCTCAAACAGTCACCGCATCAAGAGGCCGCTGTTGAAGCGATTCGATATCTCACCTCTGAAGCTGCGCAGCGTGAACGGTTCCTCAACCAGGGCTACACCCCCACCAGCAAAAGCTTGTTTAGGGATCCAGAGCTCATCGCGGTGTCGTCGGCCCTTCCTGAAATCGCGAAGGCTTTGGAGTACTCCGTTTCAAGGCCACCATCACCGCTTTATGCCCAGCTCAGTGATCTTCTTCAACGCCAACTGAATGGCCTGCTAACTGCCGAACCAGAGAAGACCAATCGCGATGTCGGCACGGCAACTGCCGCCTCAGCCGCTGCCATGAACAGAGTTCAAACCAAAAGCGACATGCTGCTTAAAGCGACAGGGGCAGAAGCATGACGGTGTTGCTTGCCTTCCCGGCGTTGTTGTTAATGGCTGTCGTTTTTGGCTGGCCAATGCTTCGGTACGCCTGGCTGAGTTTTCATGCCGACTCCGTCCTCACAGGCTTAGTACCTGTCCCCAACGGGGGTGCCAATTGGTTGCGTCTTCTCACGGACTCTCGCTTTTGGCTTGATGCAGGTCAAACCACAAGATTTGCCATCGTCTCCGTTGGCCTGGAGTTGATCCTGGCCCTCGCCATTGCTCTCCTCCTCGACCAGCGCTGGCGAGGACGCAGCGCCGTAAGAGCTCTTTCGCTTTTGCCCTGGGCACTTCCGACAACAATGATGGCCTTGGGCTGGCGTTGGATTTTCAACACGCCCTATGGACCCATCGAGCAAGTAGCGGAAGCCGCTGGTTTTGGGCCACTCAATCTCCTTTCAACCCCCGCCATGACTTGGATCGTGACGGTGCTTGCTGATGTTTGGAAAACAACCCCCTTCATCACGCTGATTCTCTTGGCCGGTCTCCAAACGATTCCAGAGGATCTGTATGCCGCCTTTCGTCTCGAAGGCGGCTCAGCATTCCAGGCCCTGAGGCGCGTCACCATTCCTCTGTTAATGCCATACATCCTGCTCAGCCTTCTTTTCAGAATGGCCCAGGCGTTTGGTGTCTTCGATTTAATCCAAGTGCTCACCGGGGGAGGCCCAGCAGGAAGCACGGAAAGCCTTGCTCTATATGCCTATCTGAACGGGATGCGCTTTCTTGATTTTGGATACAGCGCCACCGTCATGGTCGGTGGATTCTTACTACTGACTGCTTTGATTTTGCTCGGTGCACTGCTGCTGCGGATGACGGGCGCCCTGAGGGCGATGCAGCCATGAGCAGCAAACGTTCATGGGTGAGCAGTCGACATGCCGTCTTGGTGACGTTGCTGCTGATCTGGTCTCTGGCCCCGATGATTTGGCAACTCATCAGCTCTTTTACAAGTTCGGAAGCCCTCGTTAATGGAGCCATTCCCTTCCAGAACCGCTGGACGTTGATTCATTACCGCGAACTCTTATCCAGCGATCCACCCTTCTGGCGATATTTGTTGAATAGCACCGTGGTGGCTGGTGCTTCAACAGTTCTAACCCTGGTTTTGGCTGTGCCAGCGGCCTACGTTTTGGCCCAACTTCCGCGGCGATGGCGGCGAAGCATCAGAAGTGGCGTGATCGCGGCTGCTCTTTTCCCTTATGTGTTGCTGTTTTTGGCCCTTCTTGAATTGGCGCGCAACTTTCATCTGGGCAACAGCCTGTTTGCTCTTGCTCTTCCGTACAGCGCGCTGGCCATGCCCCTCGCGCTTCTTTTGCTCACAGCAGCCTTCGAAGGTTTACCCAAAGATCTTGATGATGCAGCCAGGCTTGAGGGCCTCACCCTGGGGCAAAGACTGCGATGGGTGATGTTGCCGCTGATCGCGCCGGCCTCCGCCAGCACAGCGATCCTGGTTTTTCTCTTCGCATGGAATGAATACCCGATTGCACTCACCTGGCTCAGCCGCAGTGATTTACTCACGCTTCCAGTCGCGATGGCACGGATCGCAGGGTCATCGATTTACTCCATTCCTTATGGGGCCTATGCGGCTGCCACAGTGATTGGAGCGATTCCACTTTTGTTGCTTGTGTTGTTGTTCCAGCGCCAAATCGTGAGTGGACTCACCAATGGAGCGATTAAGGGATGACACTCAGCCTCAAAGCGATCACCAAAAAATTTGGCGGCCGAACGATTCTCCACAATCTCGATCTCAACGTTGGCGATGGTGAATGCGTCGCGTTGTTGGGACCAAGTGGTTGTGGCAAAAGCACAGCTCTTCGCTTGATTGCCGGGCTTGATCAGCCGGAAAGCGGCTCGATCAGCATCGATGGCACTGAGATGAACAACGTCCCCGCGGAAGACCGCAGGGTCGGCATGGTGTTTCAGAGCTATGCCCTATTTCCCCACCTCAGTGTTCGGGAAAATTTAGAGCTCGGCCTGCGGATGCGCGGCAGCCATGGAGCAGCGCGTGATCAGCGCATCACAACGATTTTGGAAGTTCTGCAACTCAGCCATCAGGCTCATCAAAGGCCAGCGCAATTATCCGGGGGGCAGCGGCAACGCGTCGCCTTAGCTCGCGCACTTCTCCGTGATCCCCTGGTGTACTTGCTAGATGAGCCCATGAGCAACCTTGATGCCCAGTTGCGCGAAGAACTGAGGCCTGAACTAAAACGCTTGATGCTTGGCGGGTCGCAACCTGTGGTGTATGTCACCCATGACCAACAAGAGGCCATGGCATTGGCCGACCGAATTGCGGTCATGCGCCACGGACGAATTGAACAAATCGGCACTCCCAGGGAGTTGTATCACCACCCCGCCACCAGCTTTGTGGCTCAATTCATCGGGCGTCCCCAGATGAACATGCTCAGCGCTGGTCAAGGTCAGACGTTGGGCATCCGTCCAGAGGATCTTCGCTTCGATCCCAATGGAATCCCTTGCGAAGTCGAGAGCCGTGAATGGCATGGAGCGAGTCAAATGCTCTTGATTCGTTGCGCACGAGGCCAGCTCCGTTTGGTTTGCCCTGGCGACCAACAGATTGGAGAGAATCCCCACGTGAGTTGGCTCAAAACGTCTGAGCACCTTTTCGATGATCAAACTGGCCAACGGATTGATGATTAACCAACAGCGTTTGGATTAAATCCAACGCCTGAGAAGTTCCCCATGCGCTGAAGCTTCGGACTGAATCCGTTGAATCACCGCCCGATCAGCTTCCTGATCAACTTCAGCCATCCACTCAGCAGACAGTTGCTCAGTGGATGGCAAAGCATTCAGCCGAGCACAGGGAACCTGCGCCATTGCTGCAGCAGCATCCACTTTTGGGTCATAGCTCAATGCTGCCATCGGACAACCAACAAGCCTGGCCAAAATCAGTGCGTGAAGTCGCATCGGCAGCACCAGCCGCGCTGTGGAGACCAGTTCAAAAACTTGGTCCAACGAGCGTGGAATCACGGTTTTACTTCGAGCCAACAGTTTTGCGGGCACAAGCTTTTGCTCTACAAGATCGTCGAGCAAAGGGCCATCTTGATGCTGATGAAAAGCCATCCAACACACAGACACATCAAGGCTTGCTGCCACTGAATCCAGCGCTTGAAGAAGACGTTGCCAACGGGGAGCATCCAACAGATCAGTCGGTCGCCAACTGAGCACGATGTTCCCTCCTCCAACCCAGGGTTTTGTTTGCATCTGCCACACCGGGTCGGCAGCCATGCACATCGGTAGGTTCGGTGCCCAGGATTGAGCCAGCCGAAGCGAGGCTTGATCCCTCCAACTCGCGGCCGTACAAAACGGGAGCGCACAACGCACAAGCCAGCGACTCATGGATCGGCGTAATGGGCCTAAGCCTTGCCCCCAAAGCACAACGCGGCGACGACGCAACCGCGCGAGCGTGATGAGCAGCAAGTAATAAATCAGGCTTCGAAAACTGGTGCTGTCTTGTAAAAGACTGCCGCCCCCAAGGATCAGAACATCCGCATGCAACACAGCGATCAAGCTGGAACGGAGCGATCGACGATTGATGATGCGTGCCTCAGGCGCTATTCCCTGCACCTCTGCTTGATCGTGGGCGGTGATCATCAATGGGGCAGAACATGGCAGACCCTGCAAAAGAACCTGAAGAAGGGCGTCATCCCCCAGGTTGTGTTCGCCGTAATACCCACAAAGCAATAACGAAGCCGGTCCAGATCGGGGCATCGGCGTCTTCCCGAACGTTGCCCTCATTATCCGTCGCTTCGGATTTCTAAAGTGAACCCATGCACTCTTTGTCTCTCGGAACCTGGTGGATCCACGTCGCATCAGTCATCGAATGGTCGCTAGCGATTGTGTTGATGCAGCGTCGTGGACTGAACGGAATGGCACTTGCCATGCTTCCAGCCCTGGTCAGTGCCATGGCTGCTTGTACGTGGCATTTGTTCGATAACGCTGAATCTCTAAGAGGTTTGGTGACGTTGCAAGCGTGGTTCACATTGATCGGCAATTGCACGCTGGCCTTTGCAGCCTGGAAACTTTTACCCCCAAAAACGGCTTAAACCATGGAGTTCGATCCAGCTCCTCTGTTCGCGTTATCCCTGATTCCCTATCTCGGCTTTTTGTACTGGCTCCGCAAAAGCGAAGCGTTACCCGTCTTGGCACAACGAGGCTTTCAGCTCACCCTGCTGTTCGTCGGTGTCACGATCGTGGCGGCCATTGTGGCGCTGCGATGTTGTGATGCAGAGCTTGTAGACATTGATGCGCTTCACGGCGGAGCTGAGGCTTTTCTCACTCTGGCCAACACGGTTTTAGTGGTTGGACTTGTCCAAGACCGACAAAAAAGGGTGAACAACTCTTAAGACTCGTGATTCTGGAGTCGTTCTGCTCAGATGATGGGGCATCGAACATTGGCCCGAATGTTGCTGACCCACCTCTTCGCAATCACCCCTGCCACTCTCACCTGGTCTCCGAAAGTTGCTCTGGTGATGATTGTGTGCAACGTCATCGCCATTGGCATTGGTAAAGCCACGATTAAGTACCCCAACGTTGGTGCTCAACTTCCAAATGCCTCGTTCTTTGGCGGAATGAGCCACGCAGCCCTCCTTGGCACAACAAGCCTTGGGCACATCATTGGCATTGGTGCAATCCAGGGTTTGGCCGCTAGAGGCGTGCTCTGAGGTTTTTTCCTCAATGAATCGGGGAGACATATTGGTCTCCCAATTCAGATCAAATAGCGTAAAAGTCGAAGTCCATACCGTTCAAAGCGGTAGTGGAATAAAAGATTGGATAGGTCTCGAGCTGACGAGGTTCGGGACAATCCGTTAATGATCCGTTCGACTCGTCGATCTGCAGAAGAAGAGTCCAATCCCCACCAGGTGCGTTGGGCCAATTTTCCCGCAGCACGCCAGCGCCAGCCAAACCACTGATGAAGCGCCTTCTCATAGGTTTGACGGACGACATCGGCGTGATCAGCACCTACTTGATTCAGACCTACTTGATTCAGACCCACTTGGTTCAGACCCTCGGCATTTAGAAGCGTTTCAGCGAGAAGATCCGCACTGTCGATCGCATGACGAATCCCCTCACCTCCCAGGAGATTGGCTGTACTTGCAGCATCCCCTACGGCCAATAGGGCGCCAGAACCAAGCGATTCGCGCCTGGCTATTGAGCTGGAAACCACGCCGCCATGGCGATCCAACACGGAACACCCTTCAAGTTTGCAGTTGCGCAGCAATGCCTGAAGTCGAGCCAAAAGATCGCTTCTAGAGCCCTTGATCTGTACTGGTGCCAAACAACAAACCCCCACCTTGAGGCGATTGTTTTCCATCGGAAAAACCCATCCATACCCATGGGGAATCCAGCGCGTGCCGAGGAAAAAGCTGATGCGGTCGAGCCAACGGGACGCAACTCGATCATCTGCCTGTATGAGCCACTCCACACCAACGCCCTCCAGCAACGGATCAAGCGTCGATGGCGGAGGCACCGACGCTTCTCGCAACAGACAACGCGATGCACCTGTGGCGTCAATGACCCATTTCACAGATCGGTGCTGACAACGGCCGTCACCGTGTTGAAGAAGAACGTGGGCACCATCGCTGTGGAGCGCCTCAATCCGAACAGTGCAGCCACTGACGACCTCCGCCCCGGCAGCGCGCGCACGGGACCACATCGCTGAACGCAGCCGACCAAAATCCAACACCACCCCAAGGGGATCGGCATCCCACCACTGATGCTCATGTCCGCTGGGATCGAGTAATTGCCAACCGCTCCAGGTCGCAGACCAGGCTGACTGAGGAAGATTGAGCCGTGAAGCCTCAGCACAAGACAAGGCAGCACTCGAAAAAGAATTCCGATGCGGGTTAGTCAGACGGTCGACGAGGACCACCTCCTTCCCTGCTTCAGATAAAGCAGTGGCCAGGCGAGCTCCCGCTGGGCCAGCGCCTGCGATGAGAAAGGTCATCCCGCAATGGGAGAGGGCTCAAGCTTGAACAGCTTGAAACGGAGAGGATTTCGCTGCATCGTCCGAGCCCAAACCAAAGCGCTGCTGAATTTTCAAACTCATTTGGTTGGGAGTCAGGCCCAACGCTTCTTTGCTTTGCTGTGGCGTTGCATGGTCCACCAGTTGATCAGGAATACCGATCCTTAAAACAGGAACATTGATGTCGTGATCGTTCAAGGACTCCAACACTGCGGCACCAAAACCACCCGACAAGGTTCCTTCTTCCATGGTGACGACACGGGGAACCCGACGGGCCAAAGGATGAATCAGGGCCTGGTCGAGAGGTCTTAAGAAACGCGCATTGATCACGGAGGCGGACAAGCCAGAAGCCTCCAACAAAGCAGCCGTCTCCATGGCGGGAGCCACCATCGATCCGTAGGCAACGATCACCAAATCATTGCCCTCTCGCAGCAATTCGCCTCGGCCAATTGGAAGAGCTTCCCAGCCTTCTTCCATGAGTAGGACCCCTTCTCCAGACCCACGGGGAATTCGAAGCGCGGTGGGGCCGTCATGCTGGAGACAGGTGACCATCATCTGCTGCAACTCCGCCTCATCCTTCGGAGCCATCACGGTGAAATTGGGAACAGCCCGCAAATAGCTGATGTCGTACTGACCCTGATGCGTTGGACCATCAGCGCCCACGATGCCAGCCCGATCGAGAACGAACATCACCGGCAGATTTTGAATGCCAACGTCATGAATCAGCTGGTCGTAAGCCCGCTGGAGGAAGGTGCTGTAAATCGCCACAACAGGGCGTAAACCTTCGCAGGCCATACCAGCAGCCAGCGTGACCGCATGCTGCTCAGCAATTCCAACGTCAACGTATTGATTAGGAACAGCCTTTTGAAGAAGATCGAGACCGGTGCCAGTTGCCATCGCTGCGGTGATCCCAACAACGCGACTGTTTTGCTCACAGAGCTTGATCAAGGTTTGGCCAAACACCTTGCTGTAGCTAGGAGGCTTGGGCTTGGATGATGGAATGGCCTTGCCGGTGCTCAAGTCGAAGGCCGACTGGGCGTGGTAGCCGACTTGATCAGCCTCGGCATAGGGATAACCCTTGCCTTTCTTCGTAACAACATGAACCAAAACAGGTCCACCATCTCGATGGGCCGCTTGGAAGGTGCGAGTCATCTCGCCGATGTCGTGTCCATCGATCGGCCCCATGTAGGTAAAGCCGAGCTCCTCAAAAACAGCACCAACTTTTGGGACCGCTAGGCGGCGCATGCTTCCCTTCAAGCGGTTGAGCTCGGCAGGAAGCTCTCCACCCATGAAAGGCAGGTGACGCACACTCTCCTCGACACTTCCGGAAAGGAATTGCATCGGAGGACTGAGTCTTGCCCGGTTGAGAACGCTCGACAGAGCACCCACCGGCGGGGAGATCGACATGTCGTTGTCGTTCAACACCACCAAGAGGGGCGTATTTGGAAGGTGGCCGGCGTGGTTAATCGCTTCAAGGGCCATGCCCCCCGTCAGGGCACCATCCCCAATAACCGCAACACATTTGAAATTTTCACCGCGGTTATCACGGCCCAACGCCATCCCCAGTGCTGCAGAAATCGACGTGCTGGCATGGCCTGCACCGAAGTGATCAAAACGGCTCTCAGAACGCTTCAAATAACCAGCTACACCGCGTTGCTGCCGGAGGGAGTCAAAGGAATTGAAGCGACCAGTGAGCAACTTGTGGGGATAGGCCTGGTGCCCCACGTCCCAACACACTTTGTCCCGATCGAGATCGAGGGTTTGATACAGAGCAATGGTGAGTTCAACGACACCAAGCCCCGGTCCAAGGTGTCCACCACTCGTTGAAACCACGTCGAGATGGCGTTCCCTAATCTGACGAGCGACATCTTCGAGCTCAGCAAGACTGAGGCCGTGCAATTCGTTCGGATGCTTGAGATCTCCGAGATGCATGCACAACCCGCTCCTGATTGATCAATCTACGGGTTCCCTCCCTTCAAAAGGGGCACCCAGAGGTTGAAAGAATGGAGAGATGACCGATTACCTGCAAAAGATCCTCCGAGCACGTGTTTACGACGTGGCCAGGGAAACCCCTCTTGATCCAGCTCCCAACCTCAGCCAGCGGCTCAACAATCAGATTTGGTTGAAACGAGAAGACCTACAGCCGGTGTTTTCGTTCAAGCTTCGAGGCGCCTACAACCGCATGGTGCAACTCCCCGTTGAGGATCTTCAACGCGGCGTGATCGCATCCAGTGCAGGCAACCACGCCCAAGGAGTGGCTCTCAGTGCGCGCCGTTTGGGTTGCAGGTCGGTGATTGTGATGCCCAAAACAACTCCCGAAGTCAAAATCCGCGCCGTCCGTGCCTTAGGCGGCGAAGTGGTTTTGCACGGCGAGACCTACGACGAATGCTCGGCGGAAGCGCAAAAGCGTTGTGAAGCTGAAGGATTGACCTACATCCACCCCTTCGACGACCCAGAGGTCATCGCTGGTCAAGGCACGATTGGCATGGAAATCATGCGACAAAGCAAAGAACCACCGGATGCGATTTACGTCGCCGTTGGTGGAGGGGGATTGATCGCCGGAATTTCGGCCTACGTGAAGCAGCTTTGGCCAGAAACAGAAGTGATCGGAGTCGAACCCATTGATGCCGATGCGATGACCCAATCCCTGCGGTGCGGACATCGCGTGGAGTTGGAGAAAGTGGGTTTATTTGCCGATGGCGTCGCCGTTCGAAAGGTTGGTGAGCACACCTTTGATCTGGCTCGTCGCTATGTGGATCGCATGGTGACCGTGGACACCGATGCCATTTGTGCCGCCATCAAAGACGTCTTTGAGGACACACGATCAATCCTTGAACCAGCTGGAGCGCTTGCGATCGCTGGTTTGAAACAGGATGTGGCTGATCGAAACCTCGAAGGGAAGCGTCTTGTTGGGGTGGCCTGCGGGGCCAACATGAATTTCGAACGATTGCGCTTCATCGCAGAGCGGGCTGAGCTCGGTGAGGAGCGAGAAGCGATGTTTGCCGTGGAAATCCCCGAGTCGACAGGAAGTCTTCGTGCGTTGTGTCGATGTTTAAGCGACCGCAGCCTCACCGAATTCAGTTATCGAATGACGGAGGGAGTGCGCGCCCAAATCTTCATTGGAGTTCAGGTCAACAATCAGCAAGACCGCTTCGCCCTCGTCGAGCATCTGTCCAACAACGGGTTCCCCTGCCTTGATTTGAGCGACAACGAGTTTGCGAAAGTTCATTTGCGACACATGGTGGGTGGACGACTACCGAAATCAGCTCGCGAGGCCTGCGCGGGGGACTGCAGCGAATTGCTTTATCGCTTCGAGTTTCCAGAACGACCCGGTGCGCTGATGAATTTTGTGACGTCGCTTCATCCCAGTTGGAGCATCAGCATTTTTCACTATCGAAACCACGGCGCCGACACCGGCCGAATCGTGGTGGGCGTTTTGATTCCTAAGACTGAAATGGACGGTTGGACCAGCTTTCTAAGTGCGTTGGGTTATGCCTTTTGGGAAGAAAGTAAGAACCCTGCTTACAGCCTGTTCCTGTGAGGAACTAAGCGGTACGTTGAGTGAATTAAGGGGTAGAGCTTGAGATGACGTCCCCGTCCCTAACCACTCGTTTGGAGGCGATTCTTTATCTCAAGGGTCGTCCAGTAAGCGTGGGCGAACTCGCTGAGCTTTCCCAGGTGGAGCGAAAAGAGGTTGAAGAGGCGCTTATTGCTCTGACAACCTCGTACGCCCAACGAGAGTCGGCACTTGAAATCGTTCATCAGAACGGTCGGTTTGGTCTTCAATTGCGTGCGGGGCTTGGCGATTTGGTGAAGGACCTTTTGCCCGTGAATCTCTCGACGGCAACGCTTCGGACTCTCGCCACGATTGCTTTAAAGAAGCGAATTCTTCAATCAGATCTGGTCGACCTGCGGGGATCTGGGGCCTATGACCACATCAAGGAACTGCTGGCACAAGAGTTCATCGAGCGGCGTCGACAAAATGATGGCCGGTCGTATTGGATCACTCTGACGGAGAAATTCCACCGCACCTTCTCCGTACTTCCTGACTTAGGTGCAACCGATCTGGCGGAGGCTGCATAAAGTTGTCGTAGATCAGGTCACGTCATGGAAATGCTCCCCGTCTCGTTGCTGCAGGTGCTAGCGCAGACCTTGCAGATTTATTCCCTCGTACTAATCGTCAGGGTTCTTCTGAGCTGGTTCCCAAATTTGGACTGGAGCAATCCTGTTTTAAGCAGCGTTAGCGCCATTACCGATCCCTACCTCAATGCATTCCGAGGACTGATTCCCCCCTTGGGTGGGATTGATCTATCAGCCCTATTGGCATTTCTTGCCCTGAATCTGCTTCAAAGCTTGGTGAACCAATCGATCAGCGCATTTTTCATGTCGGGCAGCAGCTGGTAGAGGTGGCTCGGTTCAATTAACAGCCACTTGGCGTTCAAGGGGGAGGAGATCATCTTCGTCATCGGCGACTCGTGTTCTCACAGGAGCTGAAAAACCACGAGCTTTGGCGTTTTTCACTACAAACGGGCCGGGAGTACCTGCAGGAACGGTGAGCCTCAAGGCAAAGGGTTGGGATCCAGGCTCAACATCTCCAATGGAACCAACCCGAGTTCGATTTTGGAGAACCGGTTCACCACTGGCATCCAAAATTCTGGCGAATACATCGGTGTCGATGATCGCTTTGCGACCGGGGTTTTCAACATCCCCACGAAGCACATAACAACTTGCACCCATTGGACGCTTGAAGTCGGGTTGGCCGCCCTCCTGTTCATTGCAAGTGTCGAGGTGAACTCCGGTTAGCTGAAGTTCAGCCGCCATCGCCGGCATTGCCAACGTGAACACACAGGCCAGAACAACGAAGTAACGAATCGATCGGCGCAGCATCAAATTCAAATCAGCGTTGGTCGCCGCTGCCAGAGATGCGACCACGGGCCGCACGACTGGACAATTTTGCGAGATTCGCTGCAGCAACATCCTCAAGGTCATAGCCCAGTTCCATGGAGAGTTGCGCGATGTACCAAAGCACGTCACCCAGTTCAAGCTTGATCGCCTCACGGGCTGATTCGTCAAATACCCCGTCTTGATCCCGCAAGACCTTCTTCACTTTGTCGGCCACTTCTCCAGCCTCCCCAGTCAGACCAAGGGTTGGATAGATGGGATTCCGGCCCACATCGGGATAGCTGGCGGTTTGACGAGCCGCTGATTGATACGCGTTCAGATCCATCAAGGTGTGGTCGAATCGCCCCGGATGGTAGTTTCCGCAAGGATTTCCAGCCTCGATATGGGCCAGTTCGATTTGAACCGCCGAACCAAAATCGTGGCCACGATCGGTCCTGCCACAGAAAGCCCGGACCAGATCAAAGAGCTTGTCAGGGCTGGGGCCACAACGTTTCGTCTGAACTTTTCCCACGGCGATCACGCCGATCACGCCGAACGAATCAAAACCATTCGCCAAGTATCCGAGGAGCTTGGGCAAACCATCGGAATCCTCCAAGATCTCCAAGGTCCAAAGATTCGACTGGGTCGTTTTGCCGATGGACCCATCACCTTGGCCAACGGCGATCCTTTTACGCTCACGTCCAGGCCTGTGAGTTGCGATCAGAGCATCGCTACTGTCACCTACCCAAAACTGGCGGATGAAGTCACCGCTGGAAGCCGCATTCTTTTGGATGACGGGCGAGTGGAGATGAAGGTCGAAAGCGTCGATCAATCGCAGCAAACACTCCATTGCAGCGTCACGGTGGGAGGGGTTCTCTCCAACAACAAGGGGGTCAATTTCCCCGATGTTCAGTTATCGGTTCGCGCGTTAACGGATAAGGACAAAGAAGATCTCGCTTTCGGGTTGAGCCAAGGGGTGGATTGGGTTGCCCTGAGCTTCGTGCGCAACCCATCCGACATGGAAGAAATTCGTGGTCTCATTCGCCAACACGGCCACGAAACCCCAGTCGTGGCCAAGATCGAAAAATTTGAAGCCATCGATCAGATCGATGCGATTCTTCCCCTCTGTGATGGGGTGATGGTGGCCCGAGGCGATCTCGGCGTTGAGATGCCCGCAGAAGAAGTTCCCCTCTTGCAGAAAGAGCTGATTCGCAAGGCCAACAGTCTTGGGATTCCGATCATCACCGCAACGCAGATGCTCGATTCCATGGCATCGAGTCCTCGGCCAACGCGGGCTGAGGTGAGCGACGTTGCTAACGCGATCCTCGATGGCACCGATGCGGTCATGCTCTCCAACGAAACGGCGGTTGGCGATTTCCCTGTTGAAGCGGTGCAGACCATGGCCACCATTGCCCGGCGAATCGAAAAGGATTACCCAGAGCGGTCGATTGACAGCCACCTCCCGTCCACGATCCCCAATGCCTTAAGCGGTGCTGTTAGCACCATTGCCAGTCAGCTCAACGCGGCCGCCATCATTCCCCTCACCAAAACTGGAGCAACGGCCCACAACGTGAGCAAATTCAGGCCGGCAGCACCGATTCTTGCGGTCACCCCCGATAAATCCGTAGCGTGTCGATTGCAACTCGTTTGGGGTGTGACACCCCTTGTTGTGCCAGAAGAGCCTGATACAACAGCAACTTTTATTACCGCCATGCGAAAAGCCAAAGACCTCAAGCTCTTGAAAGAAGGAGATTTGGTGGTCCAAACGGCAGGAACCCATTCCGGGGTCTCGGGTTCCACCGATTTGGTGAAGGTCGGTGTCGTGACCTCGGCCGACGACTGCAGTTTCTTCTAGGGCCCAATAAGCGATGGTCCGTCGGATGAAGTCAACGGAAACCGTTCGGATGGCGTTGACGACGCTGCGGACGAATCGCCTACGCAGCTTGCTCACGATGGTGGGCATCGTGATTGGCAACGCGTCTGTCATCACGCTGGTGGGAGTGGGTCGAGGGGCTCAAGGGCTCGCCGAAGAGCAGCTCAGCAACCTCGGGGCCAACGTTTTATTTGTCGTTCCTGGGAATAACGACACCCGACGGCGCGGTGTCGCTTTTCCTAAAACCTTGGTTCTGGAAGACGCAACAGCGATTGCAGAACAGGTGCCAAGCGTCAAACGCGTCGCTCCACAGATCACAAGCAGCCAAGTGGTTCAAGCGGGCGCCCGAAGTGCCACCAGTTCGATCTCAGGAGTAACCGCAGATTTTGTACCCGTTCGTAGCTTCGAAATCGCGAGCGGACGGTTTGTCAACAGCCAAGACGAGCAAGCCGCGAGAGCTGTGGTGGCCCTTGGTCCAGACCTAAGGACGAAGCTCTTTCCAACCGGCGATGCCATCGGCCAACAGGTTCGAATTGGCAGCCAGGCGTTTGAAGTGATCGGAGTAATGGCACCCAAGGGTGCCGTATTCGGGAGCAATCAAGACGAAAACGCTTACATCCCGTTGAGCACGATGGTGAATCGCCTCACCGGCCGGGATCCCACCTACGGCATCAGCTTGAGTTTTATCAGCGTTGAAGCCAAAAACGACAAAAGCACCGGGGCTGCCAAATTTCAAATCACGAATCTCTTGCGTCAACGCCATCGAATCCTTCGAGACGACGACTTTGCTGTTCGATCTCAAAAAGATGCCTTAACGATTGTCGGAACCATTACTGGTGGACTGACGTTGATGCTCGCCTCCATCGGTGGGATTTCCCTGCTCGTAGGAGGCATCGGCATCATGAACATCATGTTGGTGTCGGTGAGTGAACGCACCGAGGAAATCGGCTTACGCAAAGCGCTTGGGGCTCGGAGCAGCGATGTGCTCCAACAATTTTTGGTGGAGTCGTTGGTTCTTTCCAGCCTTGGTGGAGTGATCGGAACAGCCGTCGGTCTTGGTGCCGTTGGTTTAGTGGCAGCTGTAACCCCTCTCCCAGCGAGCATTGGCACAGGCATGGTTCTGATCACAGTTGGCCTATCGGGATCGATTGGTTTGTTTTTTGGTGTTGTTCCTGCACGACGGGCAGCTCGCCTCGATCCAATCGTTGCGCTGAGAAGCCTTTAGGGACGCCCTCGGGAATCCACTAATTCCCTTTACACTCAATCATTCTTAATCAGGCTCATGAATCAGCGCTGGCGCCTCCTTGCCCTATGGCTTTTGCCGATTGGCGTTGTGCTGCTGATCGGCTGGCAGGTCCTTAGCAACGGCGGGATGAATGGCATGAGCCAAAACAACGGTGGTGGCAACAGCCCCACGGTTGCTCCGCGTAACGCCGCTGTCGCGAGGATGAGCTACGGCCGTTTCCTGGATTACGTGGAAGCAGGTCGCATCACGGCTGTTGATATCTACGACGGTGGTCGTAATGCCGTAGTTGAAGCTGTCGATCCAGATTTAGATAACCGCGTCCAGCGTTTACGCGTCGATCTCCCAGGTTTAGCCCCTGAGTTGATCAACACCTTGAAGGAAGAAGGCATCAGCTTTGATGTGCACCCCCCCAAGAGCACTCCGCCAGCGCTGGGTCTTTTGGGCAATTTGTTGTTCCCATTGCTGCTGATCGGATCCCTGATCTTTTTGGCTCGCCGCAATAGCAACATGCCCGGCGGCCCTGGTCAGGCCATGCAATTTGGCAAGAGCAAGGCCAAGTTCATGATGGAAGCCGAGACCGGCGTGATGTTCGACGACGTTGCTGGCGTCACAGAAGCCAAGCAAGAACTCGAAGAGGTTGTCACGTTCCTGAAGCAGCCTGAACGCTTCACATCTGTCGGAGCTCAAATCCCTCGGGGACTCCTACTTGTCGGACCTCCAGGTACTGGCAAAACGTTGTTAGCCAAAGCCATTGCCGGAGAAGCTGGAGTTCCGTTCTTTGCCCTGTCGGGTTCTGAGTTTGTTGAAATGTTTGTTGGCGTTGGTGCCAGCCGTGTGCGCGATCTGTTCAAAAAGGCCAAAGAAAACAGTCCTTGCTTGATTTTTATTGATGAGATTGATGCCGTTGGTCGTCAACGCGGCGCTGGTGTCGGCGGTGGCAACGACGAGAGAGAACAAACTCTCAACCAACTCCTCACAGAAATGGATGGTTTCGAAGGAAATAATGGAATCATCATTATCGCGGCAACAAACCGTCCTGATGTTCTTGATTCGGCGTTATTGCGTCCAGGTCGATTTGATCGTCAAGTCACTGTTGATGCACCAGATATCAAAGGTCGCCTTGCCATTCTTGCTGTCCACTCTAAAAATAAGAAACTCGATGGTGAACTATCACTTGAAAGTATTGCTCGACGTACTCCTGGTTTCACGGGTGCAGATCTCGCCAACTTGATGAACGAGGCGGCAATCTTGACGGCACGCCGCAGAAAGGAATCAATTGGTCTGAGTGAAATTGATGATGCTGTTGACCGCATCATCGCTGGCATGGAAGGTCGTCCTCTCACCGATGGACGCAGCAAGCGGCTAATTGCTTATCACGAAGTGGGTCATGCACTTATCGGAACTCTGGTCAAAGCCCATGACCCTGTCCAAAAAGTCACCCTTGTGCCCCGCGGCCAAGCCCAAGGCCTGACCTGGTTCTCTCCGGACGAAGAGCAAACCCTAGTGACCCGCGCCCAGCTCAAGGCACGCATCATGGGTGCCCTGGGTGGTCGTGCTGCCGAAGACGTGGTGTTTGGTTCCCAGGAAATCACCACCGGTGCCGGTAGCGACATCCAACAGGTCGCCTCGATGGCCCGCAATATGGTGACGCGGCTTGGCATGAGTGATCTTGGACCTGTTGCCCTTGAGGGCGGTGGTCAGGAAGTCTTCCTTGGTAGAGATTTGATGTCTCGCAGTGAAATTTCCGAATCGATTTCTCAACAGGTGGATACACAAGTTCGCAGCATGGTTAAGCGCTGTTATGAAGAAACTGTTGCCCTCGTTGCAGCCAACCGAGAAGCAATGGACCAATTGGTTGAAATATTGATTGAGAAAGAGACAATGGATGGCGACGAATTCAAATCAATCGTTGCTGAATTCACTTCAGTCCCTGAAAAGGACCGCACAGTGCCAATTCTGAACTGATTCCCAGGAATTATTTTCCATCCATTACTTCCCCCAGCTGTTGCGAAATAGCTGGGGAATTTTAATGGAAAATCATGTCGTCTCCAAAGGAACGGTCGGGCAAGCACCTGACGGGCAATCATCCCGATACCTTATAAACAATGACAAACTCGAGACAATCAAGACAATCAAAAATATCTAGAGCAGATACTATTGACTAAAATTGAAACCACATAAAAGCCCGATCAACAATGTGATCGGGCTAACCATTTTTGTGTTTGCTGCATCAATATATTACTAACCACCCATTGATTTGATTGTATTTTTTCGACGTCTACATCGCTCTGAGCAATACACCACATCGTCCCAACATTTTTTCCATGCTTTTCGCCATTCGAAGGGTCGCTGACAAACAGGACAAATTTTGGAGGGACGTGGGGTGTTTCTCAAGCCATTTTTCAAGCCACAGCTTGTACAGGACGTTTGTCGATCACGGAATCAATCAATCCGTAACTCACGGCTTCACCGGGGGACATGAAGAAATCACGGTCAGTATCTTCCTGAATGCGGTCGAGGGGCTGACCGGTGCGGTCAGACAACTCTGTATTCAGGCGATCCTTTAAGTAGAGGATTTCATCAGCCTGAATCCGAATGTCACTGGCTTGTCCGCTCGCTCCACCCAGCGGCTGGTGAATCATGATCCTGGAGTGCTGAAGGCTGCTGCGCTTCCCTTTGGTGCCTGCACAAAGCAGGAAGGCCCCCATACTTGCGGCAAGACCAACACAAACCGTTTGCACATCAGGTTTGATGTGTTGCATGGTGTCAAAAATTCCCAATCCGTCGTAAACGGATCCACCGGGGGAATTGATGTACAGATAAATGTCTTTCTCGGGATCCTCTGCCTCGAGGAACAGCATCTGAGCAACGATGCGATTGGCCGAATCACTCGTGACGGCTTCACCCAAAAAAATAATTCGCTCGCGAAGGAGTCGCGAGTAAATGTCAAAGGCCCTTTCCCCCCGGCCGGACTCCTCGATCACGATGGGGATCATTTGGCCATTAGCGAACCCAATAATCCTAACGGCGACGGCTTCGACGCTAGGGTTTCGCCATTCATTCGGGAAGCGACCGTTGGGCGAACGTCAGACCATCGCAGACAGCAAGCGGGCGTTTCACCAGGCCTTCCCACATGTCATTGCACCGCTCTACCGGCGACTGGCCGATGAATTGCTTGTGGAGCTGCACCTTCTGAGCCATCAGAGCAGCTTTAAGACCACCCCACTTTTCGCTGTGGGCTTGTGCACGGTTTTCGACACGTTCTCCGCGGGATATCGCCCTGAAGAGCACATCACCGGCCTTCTTGACGCCCTCTGCAGCAGCAACGGGTACGACGCCAACACCTTTCGGAAAGAATCCAAACGCTGCATTGATGCCGCCAAAACTGAATCCGTCGACGCGATGGACTCTCACCTAGCTGGGCAAAAGCTTGGTGAAGGAAGTCACTACTCAAGGCTGATGGCCATTGGCGTCCTCCGGCTCTTTGAGGAAGCCAAGGGTGATGCTGATCAACCAGATGAAGCTGATTTACGCAAACGCTGTAAAGAGCTTTCGACGGCCCTCAACTTCCCTGCAGAGAGAGTCGAAAAGGATCTCAGCCTGTTTGCGTCCAACAGTGAGCGCATGTCCGCAGCTATCGAGCTCGTCCAGGAAACGATCGCAGCAGAACGTCGTAAGAAAGAGCGTCGTCAGGCAGAACAGGCTCAACGCAGCGAAAGCTGACCTTTGATCCAGTACCAGGTGTCTGCTTGGCCAGATCTGCTGCCCAGCATCGGCTTGATCAGAAGCTCGCCTTGGCCTGCTTGTTGCACCAAGAAAGGCCATGTTGCCTTCAACCAACCCATTTCGCGCAGCTGCTTGGCATCAAAGCGAATGCTTAATCCCGACTTGGGCTTCAGTTTCAAAGGTGGAAGACCAGTGTCTAGCGGACCACCCAGGGATAGTCGAAGCGAGATCTGATCTGGCCTGGGCGACTCCACGGACCAACGTCCCAAAACGTTCTGGTTTGCCCCTTTCCAGATCACAGCGGTTGATTGACCATTGTCCGTTTCAGCAGCTGACGGACTCACCTGAGGCCTAAAACCTCGCTGTTCAAGATTTGAGGCCACGGACGCCAACCCCGATTGAAGGGTTTCAGCTTGTTGAGCATGGAACGCCAAGGTGAGCTGAAGTGATGCCTTAAATCCACCATCATTCTTGAGTTGAGCCTGTAAATCCATGGGCGCTCGTGACCATGCAGCCTGAAAATCTGGAGCGAGGCCGTAGGTTTTTTCAATTACATCCGAAATCAATCGGCGTTGAAGAAGTGAGGAGAAGAGCGGCTTTGTTGAAGCTCCTTGCCAATGAAGAGCAAGCCGATTGTTCGTCGGCGAGTCACCAACGAACGTCTGAAACGCGGATTCAATGCCAGGGGGACGCCTTAAGGACGGTGGAGCTGAAGACAGGGGTCTTGACGAGATCGATCCATCGAGGAGCAACAGTCGACCTTGATCCAACGTGAGCTTTAGGCAGCCATGGGAACCGCTATTCAACGCAAAGGCAAGAGGTCCTGCGATAGCGGATAAACCCGAGGGATTCCAAGCAACTGCAGGGGATCTGATCAGCTGATCAATGCACTCTTTTTCAAGGCCGGAGGGCGTTAGAGATCTAGAAGGACGTTTGGAGAAAAAGCTTTTTCGATGAAGCTCGTCTGCGAAGAAGAGTTCGACATCTGGGAACAACGATGAAACCCTTGAAGGCTCACTGGCCTTTGTTCGATGGAGCACCATCAACGGTGCTCCATCTTGGAGCCACACCATCCACCAGCGATGTCCGACCGATGACTGCCATCGTTGATTTGCAGCGGTCGCACCAAGGCGTCGCTGCCAAACATCTGGGGGAGACTGCGCGGAATCCACGTTGAAACTCTGGATTAAGCGCGATTCCCTTAGAAAAAAAAGCAGGCTTCCTTGATCGGAAAATCTGGGCGACAGCCAACGCCCCGATGCAAAGAATCCCGCTGCAGACGCAGCGATCGACAGAGCAATAAGAGACGCTGTAATCGGATGGTCCCGAAAACTACGGGGGACCATCAACGTCAACGGCTAGAGCGAGAAGGGACTTGCCTGCGACGGCGATCCCGCCATTCAACGGCGGAGAGATAAATCACTGAAACACTGACAAAAACCAGCAAAAACGTTGCTGCTATTGCTAAGGATTGGCTTAACAACGGTGAATCTGAAAGCACCGTGCGATCAGAATTTCAGTGTGCCGTCACCGTTACGACCCCAAACCACCATCGCAATCGAGAAGCTGAACATGGCGGCAAGAGATGCCCAGGCAACGGTGAATAACACTGAATACAGCTCTGTTTCAAAAATCCTACCTAGGTTTGCGTTTGCTCCGGCACCATTGAAAATTACTGTCATGACCAGCTCCAGCCCTTCTTCTTCGACGCTTCTGGAGCGGCAGAAAACCACTCAGCGCTATCCGGAAGCCAAAGTCATCGTTCTCGACGACGACGTCAACACGTTTCAGCACGTGGTGGATTGTCTTCGAAAGATCATCCCCGGTATGGATGAAGAGAAGGCCTGGGGGCTGGCCCATCGCATTGATGGTCAAGGGTCAGCCGAGGTGTGGCGTGGCCCGCTTGAGCAGGCTGAGCTCTATCACTTACAACTGCAAACGGAGGGACTCACCATGGCTCCCTTAGATCGCTGTTAAGTCACGCCGCAGGCTTACGGCTCGACGTTGCGAGCCTGAGAAGATCCACGGTTTTGAAGTGTTCGTTGCGTGCATCGAACACATACCGAACGACACGCCCTGGACAGAGCGCGAGGCCCCGAACCTCAGGACCGTGAACTTCCGCCGTCAGCATTCGTGTCCTTGGGCCGCAGGCCTCGGTCAGAGGTCCATGAACAGCGATGTGCACAGCATCGACGGATTTCAGCATCACGACCGAGAACACCTCTCTTTGGCATAGCCATTCCCGCTAACTTTCACCAGTCATTGGGTTTTGATTCAGGTTTGGGACGGGTCGTCATCACCCACAGCACCTATGTCGAGGGCCTGATTCCTTGGCTGAAATCTCTTGCTGGCGAAAAAGGAATCCAAACCATCACCCCAGCCGTCATCAATCGCGTCAGGGGCCGAAGTCAGTCCCTTCAGTTGCGAGTGTCTACAACAATCCGCGGAGGTTACAAGCTTGTAGCTCGCAAAGGAAGCAGCGTCCAAGAAGTGTTCATCGTGACCAATCTTGAACCGTCGCAACTGCAAAGTGCGCTGGAGCGCCATCGGCCCTAAGAGCAAACGCCGACGCATCAAGCGTTCAAGTTATGAGGGTGAACCACCATGCCGTGTGACCGATTGTGGTCGACCTGGAGTTAACCAGAAGGGGAGTCAAAGTGGGGCTTCGTTTCCGGCTACAAGGCCGGTTTACGTCACCGTCACGACAGCCTCCCCAAGTCGAAAGAGAGTCAGATCAGAGCACTAGAAAAGGCCTTCACCAACACAGCAGTTCATGGACAAGTTTAGTCCTGAACTGAGGGAAACTCGGGCCATATTCCTCGCACAACAGTCAAAACGTCCTTCGCTTGCCGATCACGATGTTCTGCATCACTGGCGTTCAACAACACAGTGATGTGGCCGAGTTTGCGGCCTGGGGTTTCAGGTGATTTTCCATACCAATGAAGATGTGCATTGGGGATTTCACGAAGCGCAGTCAATCTCTGCTCGAGCGGGGCAGCTTGGGTTGGATTAAGGCCCAAAAGATTCACCATCAATGCGCCATCACTCCTCAGTTCTGGCGTAGGTACGGGAAGACCCGCTGCAATGCACACTTGTTGATCAAACTGGCTGCTGGTACAAGCTTCGATTGAGAAATGACCAGAGTTGTGGGTACGAGGCGCAATCTCATTCACCTGTAAACCGGCAGGTCCATAAAAGAATTCAAGGGCCAACACACCCACGTAATTCAATTTGGTGAGCAAGGAAGCAGCAACGTTGTAAGCGAGAGCTTCAACATCCTGGTCCACTCCTGCTGGTGCCAAAACCCAGTTGCAAACTTGATCATGTTGGTGCGTTTCCACCAGTGGGAAGCTCCGAAGACGACCCTGGGAATCTCGGCTCACCACAAGGGCCAGCTCACGCTCGTAATGCACCCACGTTTCTAAAAGCCAATCGGAAATATCGACGGATCGGAGCAACTGAGCCAGAGCATCAATATTTTTCAGAACAATCGTTCCCTTTCCGTCGTATCCACCGCGGGCCGCTTTCGCCATCACCGGAAAATTCCATCCCGGAGGTAGAGATGGTTGCGCTGGAGAAATCAGGCTTAGGGGACACCAAGGTGGACTGGGTATCGCTAAGTCGTCCAACAACTTTCGCTGAGACAACTTGTCGACCAGTGGAGCAAGAGACGCCAGAGAGGGACGAAAGCGAACGCCCTGCTGTTCGAGGGGAATCAACGCGTCGATATTGACCCACTCATTTTCGAAAGTGATGCCTTCGCAACCCTCCACCAACTCGCGCGTTCCTGCTACATCACGGGGATCAGCTTCCACAACGCGGGCCGCAGCCTCAGCAGCAGGGTCACTCGCGGAGATGGTTTGGACTGCGATCGGTATCGAACGCGCAGAAGCAGCTTGCACCAGCATTCTCGCCAGCTGACCGCCACCCACTACACCGATCATCGTGTCCGAAGAGGACATCCCTGGCTCAGCACTGCTCATTTGGAAGCTTGCCACTCCACTGGGGAAATGCACCCTTAGATGAGGGATCGGTCGCCTGCCAGCACCAACCGCACCAGAGTTAACAACATCACCATGAAAAAGAGAGCCAAACCCAAGGTGCAGGCGTAACTGATTTCCAATTCAGAAAAAGCCTGGTCGTAGACGTAATAAACGATGGTTCGCGTGGCATCAGCCGGCCCACCTTGCGTCATCAGAAACACTTCCTCAAACACCTTCGTTGCAGCGATCGACGACACCACAGCGACGAGGGTGACGTAGGGGCGCATCAGGGGAAGCGTGATATCTAGGTGCTGACGCCAACCCTCACTGCCATCGAGCTCGGCAGCTTCATACAGCTCTTTTGGAATGCCCTGAAGACCCGCCAAAAAAATCACCATGTAGTACCCCAAGCCCTTCCACAGGGTGACGAGCATCACGGCGGGAAGAGCCAGATGGGGAACCGTTAGAAAACCAATGGGCGAGAACGTGTCTCCAAAAACAGCAGCAAACCATCCATTGATCAGACCGTTTTCGGCATAGAGCCAACGAAAGGCAATTGCTGCCACAACGATCGACACCAAAACTGGGGTGTAGAACGCGCCGCGCAACAACGTCTGCCCAGGCAGCTTCTGATTCACCAACACCGCCAAAGCCAGTGCACCCAAGACAATCGGTGGCACGACACCAATCAGATACAAAAAGGTGGTGAACATGACTTGTCGCGCCATCGGATCAGCCAGAAGCCGTTGAAAATTGGCGAAGCCAATAAAGCGAAGCGGCTCACTGACGTCCAATCCAGTGGCGGTGAAACTCATCACCAAGGCCATCAGAGCTGGAATCAAAACCGACAGGCTGATTAAAAAGAGTGCCGGCAACAAAAACGCCCATGCCGTCAGACTGTTACGCACGACGCTTGGTTCTCTGCTGCGAGAGTAGATGGGCTCCCCTAGTTCCATGACGACGACGATTCACGCTCACCGCATCAACGTCGCCCTCGAGCGCAACCCCTACGACATCGTCATAGGGGACGGTGTCTTGGGAATAGTGGGCGATGAACTCCATCGACTCGGGGCAAAGCCAGGAAAAAAAATCCTTGTGGTCAGTAACGCAGACGTTGCCGGTCCCTACGGCGAAGCCTGCCTCAACAGCTTGAAAGAGAAGGGATTCAACGTTGAATTGCTCGTGATCGAAGCGGGCGAAGAGCAAAAACACTTACGCACCGTTTCGCAAATCCACGACGCAGCATTTGCGTTCAAGTTGGAACGGAGTTCGATGCTGTTGGCCCTTGGCGGTGGGGTCGTGGGAGACATGACCGGATTTGCCGCAGCAACGTGGTTGCGAGGTGTCGGCGTCGTTCAAGTTCCAACAACATTGTTGGCGATGGTGGATGCCTCCATCGGAGGGAAGACAGGGGTGAATCACCCTGGCGGCAAAAATCTGATCGGCGCTTTTCATCAGCCGCATCTGGTCTTGATCGATCCAACAACCTTGGACACCCTCCCAATTCGAGAATTCCGAGCTGGGATGGCCGAAGTGATCAAGTATGGAATTCTCGGGGATACCGACCTGTTCCTAGAACTTGAATCATGCAAAGATCCAAGTAGCCCCAATGGATTAGGGCGAACAACACTCGAATCGATCCTGCAACGATCAGCGGCAGCCAAGGCCAGCATCGTGGCGGCTGACGAACGGGAGGGAGGCCTCCGCGCCGTCCTGAACTACGGCCATACCTTTGGCCATGTGGTCGAGGCGCTGTGTGGTTATGGAACTTGGCTACATGGCGAAGCTGTTGCTCTCGGAATGGTTGCTGTTGGGGAGCTAGCCGTCCAACGGGGCAACTGGTCACGGGGCGATGCAGAGCGTCAAAAACAGCTGATTGCCAAAGCAGGCTTACCCACAACTTGGCCCGAACTCAATCTGGAGGCTGTGTTGCACACACTTCAAGGCGACAAAAAAGTCCGGGACGGTCAGCTTCGGTTTGTGATCCCGACAGAGATCGGTTCGGTCGAGATTCAAAACGACATCAGCCGCGACGAGATCACGCACTGTCTGGAGCACTTGGCAACTTGAAGCTGGCTGGATTCACCCCCTTGCCGAACAACAACCAGCGAAAATCCCCGAGTCCTGATGGATCCACCAACCGCAGCATTGCCTCTCGTCGTTGCAGGGCTTGAGGCAAGTCTCCTGGCGGAAGCGATTGCAAGCCATACAAACGTTCCGCGAGCCCGAGAGCGAGCAGAGCTTCGCCCTGCCTGAGTTGCCCCATACAGGTCCATCCCGCTTGAACGGCGGCATCTTCGACGGTTTCAATACAGATGTGTGCGGTCAAATCCTGCGAACCAGGCTTATCGAGAGGAGAAAGACCTGCCCGTTGGGCCTGAACCGCCATCAACGTGCCATCCGAACGACGAGCGGAGTAATAACGATGCATTTCTAAGGCGTAGTCCACCACCAGAAGCACACCTTGATCCAAGGCCTGACTCAGCTGCTTGAACCAATTCGATGAACCGCTATGCCATTCCGTCGTCCAGCCCGGCTCAGCATCCGGCGGTGGCAAAACCAGTTCACAGCGTTTGCAGACCCGCTCAATTTCGGCTGCGAGCTGGGGCGGCACGTGCCCCTTTGAAAACACCAGTGCACCATCGTCATCAAGCTCCACCAGTTGTTGCCACATCACTCCGTCGTCGAAGGTCAGTCGATCAACGGGAAGTGCATCCAACAATTCATGGGCCAACACCAAGCCCCGCAACGGCGCAGCCAAGAGCTCGTCTAGCGAACACCAACGCATCGGAATGTTGGTGAGGTGTTGCAAGCGTGCTTGTTGCCGTTGCTTCATTCCTGGATTGGCCTCGACAAGAACCAATTCGAGGCGGTGCAAGATTTGGGGTGATAAGTCCGTTAGAGCATCCACCAAATCAGCCAGTAGATCGCCTTCTCCAGGGCCGATCTCAATCAGTGAAAGTGTTGGAAGATCTGCGGGTAATTCAGCAAGCCATCGCTCCACTTGGGTGGCCAGGAGCCCGGCAAAATCAGTCCCGAGGGCGGTCGACGTTACGAAATCGCCATCGCGGGATATTTGGGCGCGACCAGAGCCATAAAAGCCGTGATTGGGATCATTGAGCGCAAGATCCATGTACTGGCGGAACGAGGTCACACCGCCGAGCTGTTTCAGATGCATTGCTAGCCATGACGGGCAAGCCGCAGACATCGATTCCATTGGAGAGAATGCCCGTCAATTCAGCAGGTCCATGGGAACACATCGCATTCGAATCCTGTGGGGCGCCCTTTTGGCCATGGTCATCGGCCTTTGGGGGGCAGCATCACCTGCGCTGGCTTACGACAACCCTGAACTCCTTCCCGACCACCCCACGCCGGTGATCGATCTCGCAAGGGTTTTCAGCGAAACCCAACGAGAACGGTTGGAGGAATCACTTGGAGAGGTGGAAGAACGAACAGGATGGAAATTGCGGGTTCTCACCCAGTACGAACGAACACCAGGATTAGCGATCCGAGAATTCTGGGGACTCGACGAACGAAGCCTGTTGCTTGTAGCAGACCCCAGAGGAGGCAATCTGCTCAACTTCAACGTCGGCGATGCGTACTTCGCAATGATGCCGAGAACCTATTGGGTCGAACTACAGACCAGATTCGGCAATCAGTATTACGTCAAAGATCACGGTGAAGATGGCGCCGTATTGGATGCATTGGGCGCCGTCGAAATCTGCTTGGATCGCGGCGGATGTCAGGTCGTTCCTGGCTTGCCCTTGGAACAGTGGCTTTGGACGCTCACCACATCGGTTTTAGGAGGGTTGATTGCAGGTTTTGCCGCCTATCCGCGTAAGGAAGGAGAAACGGTCGCTTGGGCCTGGCTACTGCTGCTCTCACCGCTGTGGGGAATGTTGTTTGGCATCTTCGGCATTGCACCAGTGATCACACGCACCTCGGAATGGTTGCCACTCATTCGAAACACGTTTGGGTTCTTAGCTGGGGGAGTCGCCGCTTACTTCATTGCCCAAGTCACGATGGGACGACGCCTTCAAAGTGAAACTGACGAGTAATCGAAGGTCAGAGCTGCGTTGCACAGGCAATTCGAGAGCCTGTGCAAACGGCTGGCTTAGCCGCCTGAGAAAGTTCAAGGCGACGCTCGTCGCGGATCCGCCGTAACTCCACAAGATTGACGTTGTAAAACGAGAGAAGGCGATCGTATTTTTTTACGGGCTGCCCGTAAAAACTCCGACCCGCAAGCGTGGGGAATGAAGCCCACTCCGGCGCCAATTTGGCTGCAAGATACGGGGAAAGATTGCCTGTGTCTGTGAGACCGAGGGCCTTGCGACGCTGAATCAAGAACAGCGCTCCTTGATCCTGCACCTCTGGTCCGAAGCCGGTCACACCCAAGCTTCGCCGAACCAAATCCCAGGTAAATGGCATGAATTGGTAAGCCCCTGCAGCAGCACTGGCATAGCGGGAGCTATAGATCACCCGATTGGGATGCCGGTTGAGGGAGCTCATCAAGCCACCACCAAACATCACTCGATAGCCCACATCAAAGCCACCCTTCCACGTGCCTTCAGCAAAACGGATGGTATTGAGCATCGCTCGACGCTCGGGGGTTATGACGTAAGGAATCGCTCGGGTTGGCTGAACATCAGGCAAATGCACTAACTGCGATCTCGTCGCAGGGGGCAAAAAGCTCGCTCTGGCGGGAGCACTCGGAAGAGATGTGGCCAATACTCCAGACATCGCAGCCAATACGAGTCCGTGGCGACAAATCACACCTGAGAGAGCCACAAAAAAGTGTCAAAGGATAAAGGTCAAACGATGCATAAAAAACGCATCAGTAATTGACTAGACCTCAAAAGAACCCGACAGTGGGGAACTTTCCGGCTGACTTTGTCGAACAAATCATCGGATGCAATAGGTAGATATGCCAGTCGATTAATCGAACCTATGTATGAAAACGTACAAAGTGAGTGGCTGAAACAAAAGTGACCCAGCCAAAGTGCAGCAACGGAGACAATATTTTTTGGGTAAAAAATATTATCGAGCTTCTGCCAGCGCGATCAAAGCTTCTGCAGCGCGTTGAGCACCGTCGTGCGGCAAAGGGCCAGATTCCGGCGCGTTGAGCGAGAGATTCAATTGCCAGTCTCCACGTTCCAACTGATCTCTTGTCAGAACTCGATGGTCGCCATGCCGTCGAAGACCGGTCATTAAAGCCGCCGCCTCCGCAAAATCACGACGCTCCACCACATGGAGGCCAACTCCCTGATCCAACGCCTCACAGAAGGTGCTGAAGCCAGGCTTACCCAACTGTCGAGAGCACAACGGAAAGGCATCGATCGGCCGCACGGAGCCTGGAAGAAGGGTGAGATTTGGAACTTGTTGGAGAGCGAGCGCTTGTACGGCCTGCGCTGGAGAGGCCATTAAAAAGTGATGGCGTGGCCAACGAAGAAACAGTTCGGGATCGAGCTGGAGGCCCAAACCACCGAATCCCACCAAAACCAGCGATTGATCGAGCGAACGTATGGCGCGCTCCCAATCAGACGGAAGCGGCCGAGGACGGGTGCAGACCAAACCCAGGGCCAGTTCCTGCAATCCCCAATTCATCGACAAATCAAAGGGGCACCGCAACAGCAGCTGTCCTCGTTTGTATTGAGCCAAGGCTGCATCGGCCCAGCGCTCAAACCGCCCCCCTAAAGGGCGGTAAATATCGTCCCAGCCGAAATTGCTCATCCACACAAGGGGAGCATCGACACGATCTGCCAACTCAGCAGCAGCTGGTGGGATGTCGCCGAAAATCAAAACCGAGTCGGCCTGAGTACGAAGCCACTCCACTTCCCCCATGAGCTGATCTGGAAGTGCGGTCTCCAAGGCGCTGAGTGCCGCCAATGTTTGGCTGCGATCAACACCGAGAGCATCGGCTTGAACCATGCCGACATCCCAACGGCAGGCGCGAATGGTGATGCTGTCGTCTCCTAATAGAAGCCGCAAAAAACGAGGTTCCACCATGGAGCTCATCACCAACGTCCAGTCCGGCCTTCGCAAGCGCAATTGCTGCAAAACGGCTGCATCCCTTGCCGCATGTCCAAACCCATGACTGCTGCTACAGACGTAAATCAGCACTGCATAGGTTTGTCGAGGGGAAGCGACTCTTGGTGACTAAGCCCACCATCAGGCGTGTACCAACGATGACTCAGATGGGTCAGAGACGACCCACTGAATTCAGCCCAGGACAAATGAATCAATGTTCGTCCTTGGACATCCAGACCGCTGCGAGGCACACAGGCCGCATTCAGATAAGCCGTGCCACGTCGATCTTGCAGAAGACTTTGTCGATAGCCCGAGCCTCGCTTAAGAGCATGGTGCATATGACCAAACACCACAAGATCAGGGGGGCGTGTCACAGCAATCCGATCCAGGGCAATCGATAAATCCTGATCTCCCCAATCGATGGCAGGACTCTTCCAATCCCGTCCGCAAGGGCTATCTGGATCAGACCCCAAACCTGTAGGCCCGCAGTGGGCCAAGACCAAGAGAGGTTCCTCGGAAGGAACGGAGGCAGCAGCAGCCAAGATTCGATCCACCGACTGATCCAAGGTGACTGGGCCATACACGGCCTCCACGGCCTTCGAGAGATGAAATCCACCTCCGGCGCTGAACGGCCGTGCACCAACAACTGTTAAGGGAAGGTCCTCCCAGCGACGGACACCCCAAGCACAGTGACGGTCCCCCAGAAGAACCAATTGCTGACGCAGGAGTCCACCGGTTTTGTCAGATCCCCTGTCGTGATTCCCAAAGATGACCGCCACTCGATAAGGAAGTGAGGCAATGCGACGTGTCAAACGCAGATCACCATCGCTGAGGTCACCGACGAACAAAACAGCGTCGGGTTGAAGCCGCTCCAACAGCAGTTCGTCAGCGTCGCTCCAAGCGCCGTGAAGATCTCCGGCAATCGCAATGCGCAGATCTTTCAGAGCTCTTGCCTAGGCTGGGGTCCATCCTGACGCGTCCGGGTCCCAATGAGCGTTGACAACGCCCTGGTCGCGGCGATCGAGCTGCTCAAACAACAGCGGAATGCTGTGGTGCTTGCGCACTATTACCAGTCCCCAGACATCCAAGATATTGCCGATTTCATCGGCGACTCCTTGGAGTTATCAAGAAAAGCCGCCAACACCTCTGCAGACGTGATCGTGTTCTGTGGTGTGCACTTCATGGCGGAGACAGCAAAAATTCTCAGCCCAGAGAAGACAGTTGTTATTCCTGATCTTGATGCAGGTTGCTCATTAGCTGATGACTGTCCAGCAGACGCTTTCGCTGCATTTCGTCAGCAACATCCGGATCATTTTGTCGTGAGCTACATCAATTGCACCGCCGCAGTAAAAGCGCAAAGCGATCTGATTTGCACGAGCAGTAATGCCGTAGATCTGGTCAAGCAATTGCCTGAAGATCAACCCATCCTTTTTGCTCCTGATCAAAACTTAGGGCGGTGGGTACAACGCCAAAGTGGTCGTGATCTCACCCTCTGGCCTGGTCGTTGCATTGTTCATGAAACGTTTAGCGAAGAAGCAGTACTTCAACTAAAACTCGAACATCCCACCGCTGAAGTGATTGCTCACCCAGAGTGTCAGGAGAATCTCCTTGATCTCGCTAACTTCATCGGTTCAACAAGCAAGTTGCTGAATTACACCGAAATCAGTGCTACCCAAACATTCATTGTTTTAACTGAGCCAGGCATCATTCACCAGATGCAACAACGCGTTCCACACAAGACACTTTTAGAAGTACCAGGCCTGGATGGATGCAGCTGCAATGCCTGCCCGTACATGCGCCTTAATACACTTCAAAAACTACACGACTGTTTGAGCACATTGGAACCAGCCATTGAAATGGAGGAGAACCTAAGAATGAAGGCTCTCCTTCCAATGAAAAAAATGCTGGAGATGAGTCGCTAAAGCGATTTAATCATTTTTTACGGCAATAACCAGCGCCAACATTCATCCAACCTGATTCACAAGCTTCACCATTGGTGGGCTGCATCTCGTAGTTAATCGGAGATACACAGGTTGTACCTAAAGTGTTTACATACCCCATCGGGCACTGGTTATGCCCAGCTGCCTTAGGAATTTTTTTCTGGGCGAGAACGGAAGTGGGGACGCTTAGAGCGCAAACGGACAGGGCAGCAAGTAAAAGCTTCATTGGGCGTACATCAAATGCGCAGCTTCACGTTAGTGACTTGCAGAATCCATGCAGCGATGAGGACTGGGCTTGATAGAACGCACCGAATCAGGCCTGTACTGCCGGGCTGCTGATGCCTGGGTGGATCCATGGAGGCCGGTTCCGAGAGCCTTGATTACCCATGCCCATGCCGACCATGCCAGACCAGGATGTGGCGAATATTGGGCTGTTGACTCAAGCGAAGCGGTCTTGCGGCAGCGTCTTGGCCAGAGCATCAATCTGCACGCGGTTCGTTACGGGAAAGAGTTTTGGCTCGGTCAATGCAAGGTGTCCTTCCACAGTGCAGGGCATGTGCTTGGGTCAGCGCAGATCCGACTGGAGTCGGATGGAAATGTCTGGGTCGTGAGTGGCGACTACAAGCGCGACCACGATCCCAGCTGCGCTCCGTTTGAGACCGTCGCCTGTGATGTGTTGATTACAGAAGCCACATTTGGGTTGCCCATTTATCGCTGGAGCAGCGGAGCCGAAGTCGCAAAATCAATTCGAGATTGGTGGCAGGCTGATCGGAGCCGGCCCACATTGTTGTTCTGTTACGCCTTTGGGAAAGCACAACGTCTACTGGCTGAATTAAAAGCAATCGGTGTCGAAGAAGAGGTGCTTTTGCATGGTGCGGTGGAAACCATCACTCGGCACTATCGCGAGGCTCAAGTTCCGATGACGCCGAGCCGGCCCGTCAGTGACTACCCACGCAAAGATTCTCTGAATGGCCGATTGGTTCTAGCCCCCCCATCTGCACATCGTTCCAGTTGGATGCGTCGTTTCAAGGCACCGCAAACTGGTTTTGCTTCAGGATGGATGACTGTGCGGGGCGCGCGGCAACGACGTGGATATGAACGGGGGTTTGTGCTCAGCGATCACGCCGACTGGCCAGGTCTGATTCAAACCGTCCGGGAGTCAGGAGCCAAACAGGTGTACGTCACCCATGGACAAAGTGACGTACTCGCCAGATACCTACGTGAATGCGAAGGGATTGCTGCCGAACCGCTCGAGACATTGTTTGAAGGTGAACAAGACTGAGACTTCTGGATTCAGTTGCCGCCCTGACCAATTCCTGTTGGCAGAGGGGGGAAGTTCAAATTGGCTTCTCGGCCTTCAATCGCAGCCTTCAGCGATTCAATCATCATCGTGTTGCCGCTGTCTTGAATTGCTTTGAGTGCTGCTTCAAGACGCCGACGGCGGTTGCTTGGATCATCGCCAGAGCCTTGAGTTCCAATCGTCAGGTCAGGAGAAGCTATCGGCATTGATGCACGAACGCTTGAGAGTTGCTGGGCCAGGTTCTCCCAAAGAAGTGCCATTTATCCACCGAGATATGTGATCACTAGATGAACACAGACCTTGGCAATCAGCACTGGTTGATCACAAAACGTCTCGATCAGAATCCCCACGGAAGTCGGCGTCGGTCGACAAGATATTGAAAGCGCTGTACAGCCCATGCAGGCCTTTCAGGCCCTATTCCAACAGCTCGACCAAGTCACAGGAACACGGGCCAAAGTTGGTTTGCTTGTTGAACATTTCCGTTCTGTACCAGCAGCCGATGCCGCCTGGGCTCTTGTTCTTCTGTTGGGGAAACGAAGACGCCGGCTCATCACTGGCCGAAGGCTTCGCACGATCCTTGAGCAACGGGGTGGCATTCCAGAGTGGCTAGTTGCCGAGTGTCACGGTCAAGTTGGCGATTCAGCCGAAACAATCACCCTGCTTTGGCCAGCCGTGAGCACCAAAATCGGCCTTGTGGAATCAAATCTCCCGACACTTCCAGTCGATCAACCGCTGCACTGGTGGATGGACACCCTTCTTCCAACGATTAGCGGTTTCAAAGACGACAACGAAGCAAACGCTGTTCTCGATCTATGGCAGAGAGTGCCAAACGACCAACACTTTGTGGTTAATAAACTGATCACGGGAGGATTTCGGGTCGGTGTATCAACGGGGTTGATCAGTCGAGCAATTGCTGAGGCCTTTGATCTCGACATCGAACTGGTTGTCCAACGGTTAATGGGCGGCTTTGAGCCAACGGCTGACAATTTTCAACAACTCATCCTTCCTGCTAACGACGATGAACAACGATCGAAAGGCACTCCGTATCCTTTCTTTCTGGCTAGCCCCATCGATCTCCATCGACTTCAAGACAGCAAGCCTGATGACTGGCTTGTCGAATGGAAATGGGATGGCATTCGTGGGCAATTAATTCACCGAGGACATGGCACATTTCTGTGGAGTCGGGGAGAGGAACTCGTGAACGATAGTTTTCCGGAACTTATCTCGATTGGGGAGGCTCTACCGGATGGCACCGTTCTCGATGGAGAAGTGATCTGTTGGAAGGAAGAGGATTCAATACCACTAGGTTTCGACCAATTACAACGCCGCCTGGGTCGAAAACAGGTGGGCAACATTTTGAAACGGGAATGCCCAGTGCGTTTTATCGCTTACGACCTGTTAGAGCACAAAGGACAAGACATCCGACAAGAGCCAATTTCACAACGGCAGCAAAAGCTACTTGAAGTGATCAGGACGCTGAAACATCCAGAGCACTGGCGATTACAACAAAGCCAGCACTGGCCACTAAAAACATGGGACGAGCTCGATCGGCAACGACAGGAAGCAAGAAAAAAACATGCTGAGGGATTGATGCTCAAGCAACGCACATCCCCATATTTGGCTGGTCGAAAACGCGGTAGCTGGTGGAAATACAAGCTTGATCCCATGAACCTAGATGCCGTTCTTCTCTACGCGCAGGCAGGACGTGGTCGGCGCGCGAATTTATTTACCGACTACACATTTGGCCTTTGGAACAATTCAGAAACACCTGAACTAGTCACCTTCGCAAAGGCTTACTCCGGACTTGACAACGCGGAAATCCTTGAGCTCGATCGTTGGATCAGAAAGAACACACTGCAACGATTTGGCCCGACGCGATCTGTTCGGCCCGAGCAAGTCTTTGAACTGGGGTTTGAAGGAATTCACCCATCAAAACGGCACAAAGCTGGAGTAGCCGTACGATTTCCGAGAATTTTGCGCTGGCGAAAGGATAAGACTGCCCAAGAAGGAAACTGCTTAAGCGATGCAAAACAGTTGATGAACGACCAGAGAGAGGCTTAACAATGCCAGGACGTTCGCATGAAGTGGATTCAACCGATCAACTACAACCAATTCATAAATGGTTTTATCATCAGGGATGGACGCCACTTCCATTTCAGAGAAAAACTTGGGAAGCATATTTAGAAGGCAAAAGTGGCCTTATCCAAGTACCAACAGGGTCTGGAAAAACCTATGCAGCAGTGATGGGCCCCATCGCCCGAATGCTGACAGATACCGCAGATCGTAAAGGGATACGATTGCTATATCTCACCCCACTTCGAGCGCTGAGTCGGGATCTAGCCCTAGCAATACGAGATCCAATAGAAGTGATGAATTGGCCATTGCGCGTCGGCATCCGTAACGGAGACAGCAAAAGTAGTGAACGCACGAAACAACTTAAATCACCACCGGAAATATTAGTTACCACTCCAGAATCACTAACTCTATTGCTCAGTAATCCGAAGGCAGAGGAGCTGTTCAATAACCTCGACACCGTGATCTTGGATGAATGGCATGAATTGATGGGAAGTAAGCGTGGTAGCCAAACAGAGCTATGCCTTTCATGGCTTCGCCAACAACGTCCAGGCCTACAAACCTGGGCGATCAGTGCCACGATTGGAAATTTGAACCAGGCCGCACTGCACGCACTGGGCACGAAGGGCAAACCCATAATGGTTGGGGGCGCACCGGCAAGGACCACTTATATCCACAGCATATTTCCAGAAAAGATTGATGGCTTCCCTTGGGCGGGTCACCTCGGCCTACGAATGTATGAAGAGCTTGTAGCTGTTCTCAATCCGAACATCAGCACACTGCTGTTCACTAACACAAGAAATCAATCAGAACGTTGGCATCAATGTCTTCGTTTCGCCTGTCCTGAAATGGAAGGGGCACTCGCTTTACATCACAGTGCAATCGATCGTGGAGAACGAGAATCCATTGAATCAGCTGTAAAAGCAGGAGATATTCGTTGGGTGGTGTGCACCAGTTCTCTAGATTTAGGTGTGGATTTTCAGCCAGTAGAACAGGTTGTACAAATTGGTAGTCCAAAGAATTTAGCTCGTCTTTTACAGCGAGCAGGTCGATCATCCCATATCCCAGGAGGGACCTCTAAAGTATTATTTATGCCAACCAATGCACTGGAGCTTCTAGAACTAAGCGCAGTTCGACGAGGCTTAGAAGAAGGATTAGTCGAGCAGCGAAAACCACCAAATGCTCCACTTGATGTATTACTCCAACACCTTACAAGCCTTGCTTGTGGGCCAGGGTTCAACGCAGAACAAACCCTAAAAGCAGTAAAAACGAGTGCATGCTATGAACATCTGAGCCAGGAAGACTGGGATTGGTGTCTCATATTTCTCAAAGAGGGTGGTGAATGCCTAGGTGCATACCCGAGATACAAAAAGCTTGAATGGAATAAGGAAAGCAAGAAATATCATATCCGCGAAAAAATGATCGCCAGACTGCATCGATTCAATATTGGTACGATTACAGCAGCACCATCGATCACAGTCCGATTCATTCGAGGAGCTGTATTAGGCCATGTTGAAGAAACATTTATTAGCCAGCTAAAACCCAAAGATGTGTTCTTTTTTTCGGGACGACAACTCGAGTTTATTCGACTCAGAGAGATGACAGCCTACGTCAAAGTCAGCACGAAAAAAAGTCGTACAGTACCAGCATGGGCAGGAGGTCAAATGGCACTATCCGACCTGCTGACACATCACCTACGACAAGAAATAGATCGAGCCAGACGAGAAGATCTAGACACACCGGAATTAAAAGCATTAAAACCATTATTTGATCGACAGCAGGATTTATCTGTTCTACCAAAAACGAATCAGCTGTTAATCGAAACCTGTCAAACACGCGAGGGGAGCCATCTATTCGCATATCCATTTGAAGGTCGATTTGTTCACGAGGGAATCGGATTTCTGTGGGCATCAAGACTCACAAAGCTGAATCGCGGCACAATTACAGTATCTGTTAATGATTATGGATTTGAATTATTAGCACCAAGGAGCTACCCAATGGCAGAGATTGTTGAAGAATATTCCGAGCTCCTACTTAATAAAGAAAATCTCGAGAATGATTTACAGAATGCACTCAACCTTTCAGAACTGCAACGACGACGTTTTCGGGCCATTGCACAAATCGCAGGTCTAATGAATCGTGGCTTTCCAGGATCAACCAAAAGCACCGGCCAACTTCAAATTAGTGCGTCTCTTTTATTTGATGTATTTAATAGACATGAACCAAGCAATCGATTACTTCAACAGGCTTATCAAGAAGTGATGCACGATCAACTAGAGCTCAGCAGATTGGAACATGCACTTACTCGGGCCGCTGAACAAGAATGGCTGCATGTCCAAACACCACGCCCTGGACCACTAGCCTTTCCATTGTTGGTCGAGCGCCTCAATTCACGCATGTCAAACGAGACTGTGCTCGAACGAATCATGCGCATGCAAAAGGATGCTCTGCACAAAGAATCTTAAGAGAAAAACTCATAACGTTAGTGACTCAGATTATCAGATAGTGTAACCAAGGATCAAAGTCTTTTAATCTTCCTCCATGGCCGTCCATTTATATCTTGTGGTGTTGGGGGGGAGAATGAAGGGCTGCAATATCGAACTCCATGACGTCAGGTGGGTGGTGGGGGAATCAATTCAGGATACAATTAAGACACTGAAGAGTGAATGGTTTGGTGACAAAAAAGGGCTCCATATTGATAGCTACCGGAAAATTCTGCATGTAGATGGAATGTCCGTAGCTGTGGTTCATTCACCAACCGTGAATGAACCTACTGATGAATATCGCCTATGGTTTGTGAATCTTGGAGGATATTCAAGCCAATCCATGGCCGAGCAACATGAATTTGGCATTGTTGTTGCATCAACAGCTCAATCAGCAAAGGCCACAGCCAAGAAACGCTGGCTTAAGGGCATGACTCAAATCCACAAGGACGATCTCCACAAAATCAATGGAAATCCGCTTATTGATGATCTCTTACCGATAAATGGCAATGGGCGCTGGCATATCCAATTAACACCCAGCACAACAGAGGTCTCAGTATCCGAGACACCAGACTGGACCGGCTACTGGCTGATCTAGGAACAGACTGCGCCGGATCGTGAGCTATCCATCGACGGTCACATCTGGACACAATTCGATGGAACAACACTCACAAATCATGCCCGCCCACAACACGGGCATCATCTTTCGCACACTTACAAAAACCAATATCAAACTAGTATCAAAGATCTATTTATTATCAACGAAACCGTCAACCAAGCCGCAATCTCTATATATAGAGGAGATCACCGGCAGTCATCGTTCATCGAGGCTATTATCAATATTATCTCCCATACGTAAACTTAAGCTATAATATTTCCCTCTAAATCTTAAACTCTAGCCTCAAGCATGAACACTGAATCAATTAGTCAAGAATCGATCAATGCCTGGCGAGATTATGTATTAAAGCAGATTGTAGGGAATCTTGAGACAAACAAAGAAAAGATTATTGAACAGTTTGAAAACGAGAACTCCCATGGCATTACAAGCAATGAGATCCATGAATTCGGATTACTAGATTTTGACATCTCGATCACACTTCATCGTGACAAAAAAAATTCGTTTGGCCTAGGTTTTGGTTTTTTCAAAGCAAATATTCTGCGGTAACAGAGCAATCAAACAGGCACAGTACAAATTCCATTCTGAGCGACAAACTCTCTAGGACAATAGAAATAAGACAACTTACAACTCTAACAGACTATATAAGGCCTGGATTAAAGCCTATTATATATCAATCGATATCAAATAATTGACAACGGAGGGTGATTTCGAAGAAAATTTTCATAACCGTATATCGTCGATGGACACTCAATCGATTTTGACCATCGCAACACCATTTTTGGTATTTGGTGCTCTGTTGGCAGTCCTCATATTGGTTTGGGATCGGTGAATCATTTATACCCTGGAATATTTTGGACCCCCTATGCCGACTGGATCTATACGGTCATGAGCCTGGGAGGAGTCCTTTTGATTTGTTGGTTAGTACTTGGTCGGTCACCCAAGTAGTGAGCGAGGACTATTCAGCAGCGATACTGTCCATAACGGGCTCAAGCAGTACATCACGGGCATGATTGAAGCGCGTCATCATCTCGGGATCACCGCCTTTATCGGGATGATGTTGAACAGCAAGCGATTTATGAGCTTGTTTAACCACCGCCACACTTAAGCGACCTGTCAACGGCAAACCAAGACTCTGACGAGCCTTGATGGCATCAATGTCGGGATCGCGACCCAGCGGGCACTGCTCCCTCCGATGGTTCGATTTACGCGGCTTACGCCTCGCTTTTGAGGCTTTGGACCGCTTGGTGGTTGCAGCGCCAAACCCACCCGCTCCACTGTCGCTGCTAATCACACGTTTGTTGGTCACCGACTGATGAGACTGCAATGTCCCCTCACAATGCCTGAGCGCCTCACAGATAAGACAAATGCAATGGCCACCAAGCTGTCTTCATCAATTGTCGGAAACTGCTGAGTCGGGCAGAAACCAGAGTGGGTCAAAGCAGTGCCAAGGGCATCGCCGCGGAATGGTCATAACCTCACCTAGAGGTAGCAGAACGATGCAATGCAGCCCAAGCCATAGGCTGGGTTTGTCAAATTTTTAAAGTGTGAAGGAACAACCAAGCAAAAATAATTGAATCCAACTGTGATTTTTAATGGCATCCAGCCCGAGAATCATGAATTAATGCACATTGTGGTGATTGAATTAATTCATATCCCCGGCGAATACGGCTGCTAGTGGGCTCGAGAATCGTACTGAAATGCTGACTCTCAGATAATGCTTCTAACACCACATGCTGACCGATTAGCACAATTCGAAAATGCCACGGAAGAAGACCAGGAAGTGTGAACGACATGGACTGGCAGCGCACTTGTACATGCACATTGCCAAATAAATCAAAGGAGTCCATCCCATCCTTCAAAATCATCGATAAAAAACCTGTAACTTAACCAAAACCTGGAATACTTAAGTATAAATACTTTCAAATTCCCTGCGATAAAACTTCAATACAGACAAGGATAAAACGATCCAAACAAATATGTATCATTGGAGTCGGAAAACAAGAGCGAAAGAAACCACCTATCCTAAAAGGCCTAAAATTGATTTTCAACAACGAGATCACTAGCATCATGAACGAGTACGTTGCTGAGTATCCAAGGCCACCAAGAATTGAACTCATCTCAGGTGCATTAGAGATTTATATTCAAGACGAAATCATCGCTAGAGATTGTGAATATATCAGAGTTTGTGAGACTTATCATCCGCCAAGCATCTATATCAAACCTTCAGCATTCACGAAAGGCACTTTGCATCAGACCTCAGGGCGACCATCATTTTGTGAGTGGAAAGGGCTTGCGACATACTGGGATCTGACAAGATCCAATGGAGAGAGCATTCGACAAAAAGCTGGCTGGAGTTACGCCAAACCGTCTAATAAATATTCATCCTTAAGAGACTGGATTAGCGTCTACCCAAGATGTGTCGACGGATGTTATTTAGAGGGAGAAAAGGTTGTTCCCCAGCCAGGAGAATTTTACGGCGGATGGATTACAAGCTGGGTCAATGGTCCATTCAAGGGAGATCCAAAGCATCCAGAATTGATTTAAATACAAAAAATCAGCGAAGAATAAAGTCGATGACAGAGCCAAAGTTCATTCCACCTTTGACGTACCCCGAAACGACTAAAGCGATGACCCCTGCGTTCAGGGCCAAAAAAGCGATGCTGAGTTTGATTTCATCCTTCATTGATTCATGATCGCTAACGGATAAGAGGTTCCGTGAGCTCAAAAAAGGGTGAAATGATAAAGAATGTAATCTCGTCTTCCGCGGTTCAATGAAACGAAGCCCCACTCTTCGTCAGCTAGCAAAACCATGAATCGCTAATGGGGTTTGTCAAGCGCGCTCGGGGAGTCGAGCCAACCATCGTCAATGGCTTCTAACCAGTGGGTCATGGTGGCAATGGCTAATTTTCGAGCCGATGCAAGGCCTGGCCAAAATAGGAGGGTGAGCAACGTGCCGCCAGTTGACGGGTCTGACACTTCAGCAGCTTCAATGCGCCGCGTTTCGGGATCAAACAACAGATGGAGGTGGGCATCTGATGTCTCGCTGAGTTCGACCACCATGGCAAGGTGTTGCATTTGAATCATGGCTGTTGGCTGCAGCTGATCGTCAAACAACTGATGGTCTACGGGATCGTCAACCCACCAGCTTCCATTGGGGCATTTGCGATCTTCACCTTCGATCCAGTCAATTTTGACTCCACCTGATAAAACAAGCTGATTTAAGACGTTGTCGATGGTTTCGATCATCCCTGACATCGATCAATAACCAAAACTCTAATGAGCTTGAAGCCAATCAGCACTTGGTGATTCGCCGTGGAACCCGCCCGAAGACGATAAGCATGGGCACCCAACGAGCGATGAGAATGCGGTTCTCCGTACACCAAGTGCTATTCAGACAAGTCGTTCGATTGATTAGAAGAGAAAGATGGAGTTATTTCTGATCATGACCTGGGCTTTTATCGCATGGGTTTTAAAAACGCAAAATCCATTCAAGAATTAAATTCGAATCTTTCGAACCATCGTCTCAAAGCCACACCACACCTATCAGCCAACGTGAATTGCACACATCAACTAAGAGCGATCAGACATCTGCTTGCGCAGATTTCTTAAAAGCAAGCACATCTCAAGATTCTCGGCTTCAAAATCACAGACATGCTCTAAAAGATTGCCATACCAGTCACCATACTCTGTAGCTTGTGAGCACAGCTGTGAATCGCTATTCACTAGTTCCAGAATACGAAGAGCCGCTGAATAGATTTCATAATTCATTGTTTAATCCTAACTAGCACTAGATCCCATGGCAATCAGCCAAATTTTGAGCACTCAGCCAGCAGATCGGTAGGCTCAATGTTCTAGTGATATACACCAACATGAGTAAGCCACGATCGCAGGAATCTTCTCAAACATCAATCCAATGGTCAAAATTATCTTTACTCATCGTAGTTATTCTCTGTCTAGGACTTGGAGCGTGCGCCACATACGAACCAAAGTCCGACGATAATGCACCAGGATTTCAACCAACAGATACGATGGATTCCAACAGATTGACTGACGAATTCAATCTCGAGTTAGGAGAAGGTGAATCGTAATTCCCACAGTACAATTAGCCCCCTTTCAAGATAATTAAATCGATTTTAGAAAATTTGAATACTGAACTGGAGTTGGAATCTCTCGCCCCTCGAAAATACATTCACAATACATTTCAATTGCATCTTCAACAACAGCAGAAAGACTGAAATTATCTTCTCCACGTTGTTGCGCGTCATAGCGCAAAGCAGCAATCTTCTCGGATGTGTTTCGATCGATTTGGAGCCTTAGCGAGGAGTATTGAGAAGTGGGATTCAAATCTTTGGGTTGAGATTTAGATTTGATTTTTGACTTTTTGGAAGACAACAAAGTTCTGGAAGTGGTAATCATATTATTAATGATTGATGATATCTCGACAACTCAATGCCAGCGAATCATTGGCATGCACAGCCTAAAAAACCCATCAGAGGGGTCAAAAAGCCGACTACCTGGATTTCGTTGCAATAACCGCGAAAAATGGATCACCTTTGCCACCAAACAGCCCCATCACTCCATCCGATCGGGTGTCTTCAGCAATAATTTCAGGATTCATCCAACCTTGGGCCTTCAACACAGAAGACACATAAGTGAGATGGTCACCGTTGTCACCATCAGTCCAAACTTGAGGTGCCTTAGTGAAAAACATCCGGTTGGAGAAAGCGACAATCACCTGACCCATTGGCCGCGTGATCCGCAGAAGCTCGGCAGCAATGGCCTCAGGCTGCTGTAAATATTGCCATCCAGCCACCATTAATGTTGCATCAATACTTGAATCTACTAACGGTAGAATTTGATCTCTATTTAAGTTTTGAACCCAATTCCTATCGAGCCGTGGGTTGGCGTTGAGCTCCTCTTCGTTTAATCCATGTCCAATGACTTCGTCATAGATCACATCATCCGGAAGGTGGCTGACCCAACTGCTCATCAGGTCGAGAACCACGGCACAGGGAGGGAGCTTCTGCCGATAAAGAGTTGTTAGACGCTCTCTAAAAGGGGCGTCTAAATGATGAACAAAACGCGGTTCATTATAAAAAAGAGCATCATCACTGCGATCAAGTTTGAACCGCTGAGACTCTTCAAGTACCCGAACAACTGTCATCGATCAACCGAGGTCGAGGTACCAGCGGACAACTCCAGTGAGCTGTCCAACAATTCCATATCCCGTTACTCGTTCAACAAGAATTGCAGCCATGAAACCCAGCATTGCCGCCCGCCCATTGAGAAGCTCAACCTCGGCAAGGGCTGAACGATTCCACGGACGAGCTGTGGTTAAGGATTCGCCGAACCGTTCTGGCGTCTCATACTTGAAGGCTTGACGGGTCATGGGAGCGAGCACATCCAGGCGACCTTAACGGGCGTATCCGGTCGACTGGGATATGCACTCCATTTCCCGCTCGAATCCAGGCGATCCATCCGCCCTGCATCACAGACAACTCGCATCGGAATCACCTTGGCTGTCCACTCCGACTGATCTGAACGTCGGAGCAACAGACCAGCTTCAATATCAACAACGACGCCACTCGAATCGGTGATTGCGGCACGCGGTGACCGCAAGTATTCGGCCGCCTGCAGCTTTGGACTCGACATGGCATCGACAAACGTCCAACCCTCACCAGGGAGATGCGTCTTACGCAACCGGCTCCACACGAGGGGTTCAGGCTCGGGCTGCCAGTTGGCACGAACAGGGCAGGAGATCAGAGCGACAAGCCCACTCAAGCAACACAGAACGATTGATCGACACGCCAACATGAGAGACCTGACTGGTTGAGAGACGCTGACACAGACACGAAGCAGCTTGATCGATTTGCTGCGAGACCACCCAAGTTCAGAGAAGATTTTCGAGCTTGTCCAGCAACTTGAAACGGAACATCCTGCCGACCTCTCCAATCAACTCAATGAGTTGACCGGAACATGGGAGCTGCGATGGAGTAGCTCGAGTCAACCATGGTTGAAACAATCACCAGGGCTTCTCAACCTACAAATCCTCGACCCCAACCAAGGCCGTGGACGCAACATTCTTCAATTGGGTGGTCCATTTGGACAGCTTGCAGGCATCCAGGTTGATGCAAACATCAGCGTTATTAGTCAACAACGGGTGAATGTGAGCTTCAAACGCGGTGGTTGGGCTGGACCAACCATTGCAGGACGCAAACTTCAGCTGTTGCGCTCCATCGAGCAAAGTTTCCCAGCTTGGCTTGATATCACCGTTCTGGATGATGCTTTACGGATCTGTCGTGGCAACGCTGGAACAATTTTCGCCTTAGTAAAAAGACCCGAAATCCGTCTTCCAGACTGGACTCTGTAGCTCACAGCACTCAATTGACTTTGACCAAGCAAAGACGACATTGATGGACAAGTCGGTTTCAAATCGCCAAAACGTTGGCAACCATCTGGGATTTAAATTCTGTATGATTGACTCACGTTGAACCGACAGCCGTCGGTTGCAGTTAGAGCCAGGTCACGCAACGGGGTCCTGGTCGCTGTGGAGACATGTATGTCACCTCTCGCCCTTGCTCAGCGCATTCAAAAGCGCAAGCATCGCCTCAATGAGGCTCAAATGGCACATTTACGCCAAACCGCTTATCGCGGTGTTAACACCACCGCCCATCAAGCGCCAACGCGTCAGTTTGAACAAACGAATATCGTTCAGAGCGGTATTTCTTACATCAACTGATTCAGATCAAAAGCCCCGACGGGGCTTTTTTTTTGATCATCGTTGAACGGGTAACGCTTTCAAAGAAGACTTGGAATAACGATGAAGCTTGAACAAAGGGGAGGCCGCCCCTCCCGGATGGAAGAGACGGCCTATCTCGCTCGTTTGTTCATCGTTCACCTGTACAACAGCTTGGCTGAGAAATCAGCCCACCGACGACAGAGATGGGGGGATTTCTCGTATTCCTCGCTTCCGACACCACTGCTTCCTCTTCCAAAAAGCAGAGATCAGGTCGTTGGTCAACACATAAAAGTAGAAGAGCGAAGCGACTGGCTTGGTGGCAAACCCTGGGGCCATTGCTACCAGGTGTGAAACCTCGTTTCCTTCAAGGGCACCTCAACGATGCGGAGGAAACTCGACTGGGTTGACGCTCTGCTTTGTCGCGCCAGACGAACGGTTCACGGATGGGTTGAAAGTTGGAGCAGGGGCCAGAAAAGTCAGCGTGCTTCTAGTGCTTGCTCAGGTGGAGTTTCGGCCGTCATGGGCTCCTCCGATTTCGATGCCCATACTTTTGCCCAGTACGGCTCCTTTGCCATCGGTGTTAAGGCGCATTGCCCTCTCAAGCAAAACCTCCGACAGTGGAAACGGCGTGCTTTGAAACCTCAGCAGAGGCCAACAACCAAGGACATGCAGACGAGGAGTAGATATCTCTCACTAAATACGAACCGTATGGGATATTGCAATCACTCAATCGGTCGATAATATCTTATTAGAATTAGAACCTCCGATGCTCTTAAAATTATGGGAAAAGACTGCTAAAAAAATGTTCAAGGAATTTACCATTGGCCATCGAACACAATTCAACCCATCAGACAAGACCACCCTTGAAATCAATAAGCTGACTCAATATCCAATTCAATGGGTGGAAAAGTAACCACATGATCTGATCTTTTTTCTCTCAAGAAATCGTATTCTCACGACATCCTCCATAGAAATAGGAGGCCTCAAAATTTAGAATCTATGATCTCTACTCCCCAGATGGGGGCTATTGGTAAAGTAGGCAAGTACAACTACGAAATAACGAATTTTCAAGATGGCTGCGCCAAAATCCACAACCTGCGCGAATGAACGCTGTTGGGTTTGGTTCAAAGGCGATCCGTTGAAACAAGACGGCTCCTGGAAAGCTGGCTTTTACGGGGCCCCATCGGTTCTTGGTGGAATACGAATTGAAAGCCCGGACTTTGTGCCTTGTCGGGTACCTGAATGGCGCGTACTGTTTAAAGAACCAAAAAACATGAAACAAACCCCAAATATTCCAACAGGTGATTGGAAACTCTTCCCAACAGAACCAAAATAGAGCCAACCAACCAATATTTTCAGACAGTCAACTCTTGAAATACACGACTAGAACATAACGCATATTGATACCACTTCAAGCAGACTAGTAATGAATAACCTTGTACGATGTTCCTACACAGGAACCAGAAACAGAGGAGTTGACTCGCCCATGGCCAATTTCATTGACGAGCCAACACGAGGAGACGGTACATCCTGGAAGCTAACCAAACAAAACTTTAATAAACCACCTCACTTCCACGAACCAACCATCGAAGAATTAAAAACTCATTTAGAGGAGAAAGGTAGAGAGGGAAGTACTCGCGATAGTTTCCTCGAAAAGAGCACTGAAGTTGTTCGTGCTCCGGCTAAACTTGAATTATTGCTTCGAAGACCTGGTAAGGGATTATTTGCACAGAAATATAAAAATGGTGCCCAACTATGTTGGATGAGCGGATTCTGGTGTGGGTCCCTTGAGCTAGAAGACAATGAAGGGATTGAAGAAACCTATCCCCGATGGGGTCTTTCGGTTTTAGTTGGTGACTTTTACAAAACTGGGCCCAAACAAATTCGTGAAGCCATCATTACTAGCCACGGTGATAAAGCTTATGGGCAGTGGAAGCGGGCTGTTCTTGAAGATAAAAAAGGACGAACAGAAGTTCTTGATGCAATCGCTCATACCTGTGGGAAGAGGAAAAAATTTGCTATTGGTTTCACCACATCGGATTCATCTAAACGCCTACTCAAAGCACATGGGATTCGTGTTGATGAAGACTGGACTTTTTTATACCCGCACTACAAAGGAAACTGGAAACCAGTTCGCAATCCATATACAGAGATCAAGAACCATTCTGGACAGTCTTAAAAGGGTCTAGAACATCAACTAGAAACATCACTAAGCATCCCCAAAACCTTTCTTTTCGGATTTATTTTGACTTAGATTTTTCTTCTTAGGTATCGAAAGTTGAGTTTCATTATCACCAAATATCTGACCATCAATCCAAGTTGTTAGAACATAGACGACGAGAAGCACTGGAATAAGAACAAACCATTCGTTATCAAATTCATAAGGGAGCTGCCTTACGCCAAATATAGCTAGGTAACCGGTCATTAAAGTCAATATAAATCGTCGAATAGAAGCTGGATTCATCATTCAATTTCGGGTCTTTTAGCCTAGTCTGATCTGGCGAGAACACAACAAATAGCTCAAAACCAGACAGGCATAAAGTTCAATGGTTGAACCAACAATGTATAAAGCTCTTATTTAATGAACTCAGACTTCAGTGCAGCGATCAAAGCCTGGCATGAACGCATCGGCATTCCATTATCAAGGCTCGGTTGAAGCTGATGCTCAAGCTCCTGAATGATTTGATCAGCGGGTTCGCCACGGTTCACCAATTCTCGGACCGCCAGAATGGCAGCCTCTTCCGTAAAGCCAAGCAAATATTCCTTTAACTGCTCAGTTGAGGCTTGGGCAATAATCGAAGCCGTTGGATGCGGCATAACCCATTTCAAATGAGACAACCCTACGACTTTATTGATCGATTATTTGCCACACACTTCGAATACATTAAAAATTTATCAATTTATTGATTCATACAAAAATATTTATCACTTTCAACTGGTAAAAGGACCATCGCATATACATCAAACAACATCGGGCAAGACCAACATCCCCTCAGCTGGGACAAACCGTTCTTAATGGGCTCGGCAATTGCTGCTCATGGATTTTCATATCTTCTTTATTGAAACAATAGCTATCAACACATTTTCAGTACTGGCTTCTTCGCCCGATCGCTCGCGTTTGTATTCCCGACAATTTTATCCTGCCGACGTGTACCAAGCGAAATCTAGATTTTTTCTTTTTCTGAGATGCAGCGATGCTGACAACAGGGATTTGTGTTGACACACTCAATTGAGGATTAAACCGCTTATGGACCATTCAGATCTGCTCTTCCTCGTTGAAGATATCGGCAAGGGAAATGTCCTCGATTCAGAAATGCTTGAGGGCTGCAGCGTTGCTGCCCATGAGTTAGACGACATGGATGAGGTTATGGCAGCCAAGGTGGCAGCTCACGTCTTTCAAGAGCTTTACGGCCACATCGTTCAGTCCATCAAAGGTGATCAAGCCGATCCAGACGAAGGAATTTGGACAGGCAAGGTGGAAGAGTTTGATTTCCGCATCACACGTAATGACGATGGTGATCTGATTGTGGATTTTTTAGTTCGCCAGTAAAACCTGCATTCAACGCTTGAGCCATCATTTTTTTGCTCATTGATCGGCATGTTCCATAACTTCATGAAACGTTGAAACGCAAACATGAATCAATGGCTATGGCGCCAAGTACACACCAAATGCCACGGTGAAGTCATACGGGGCATCTTTCATGGCCAATTCGAATCAGGGCCGCAACCCCTACACCGTTCGGCATAAAACATCAGACGGCGAAAAACTTGAATCTTGCTTCTATGCCAGCGACGCTTTCGAAGCACGCATGTTGGCTATGGAATTCAATGCCTACATTCGGGCTCACCCCAATTGCATTGATTCGATTCTTAGGACGGAGGTTTGAGGGCGTTTCGCCGCTTCTCAACTTGTACAAAAATCAACCAAGCCAAACTGGCTAGGCCAGCACTCGTCCAATCACTGCGCAAGAGTTCGAGGATGGCAATCGTGCTGGCTCCAATCCTGAAACCTCTCAGGATGAAGCCAGTCAATACATCTTTTCGGCTGCGTTCCGGTTGCATGGTTTCGTTCCGGAAAGATGGCTGCATTGCTTCGCACAATGATCACAACAGCACCGAGTCCCGACAGAACTTCACTGTTGAATCTCGAGCGCGAGGCTCGACGCCAGGGCAGTGGTATCCAAGCAGATCATCTCAATGGATGCTGGCACCTGCAAACCACCTGGAATCGTTCGGGCGACCCCTCAACACCGGGAACGGACGTTTGTCTTCGGGCCTTAAATGCGTGTTTAATTCTGACTGTCTCGTCTGAAAACGACTCTCCTGAACCCGAACACATTCAAATCGAGAACCGAGTTCAAGTTTCCGGATTGCAGCTCAGTTTTCAGGGCTCAGCTCAGCTCAAGGGAAATCGCCCACTGCTGTTTTTCAGCTTTAATCGCGTCCAGCTAAAAATTGGTAAAAAGGTCTGGTTCAGCAAAGCGATCGACACACCGTCGTTGCAACGCCAGCCCTTTTTTGCCCTGATTCATCTCGATCCAAGCCAGGGTTTGTTGATTGCTCGCGGTCGTGGTGGTGGTTTAGCTCTTTGGAACCAACGTTCGATAGGAAGCGAATGAAACGCGAGGTCGCTTTGGCCGTTCTCGAACGAAACGGAGCATTGCTCCTACAACTCAGAGATGACCTGGAATCGATTCTCTATCCAGGCCATTGGGGACTGTTTGGAGGCCATCTTGATGCTGATGAAACGCCTTCTGAAGCCGTGCATCGTGAATTGCTCGAAGAAATCAATTGGAAACCAGCCTTCCCCCTGGAGCACTGGTTCACAAGTCAAAATGGACCTCGGATAGCCCACGTGTTTCGTGGTGAGCTGAGCGTGCCCGTGGAACAGTTAACGCTGCTAGAGGGACAAGACCTCAAGCTCACGTCCAAGCAGGAGCTTCGTCAAGGAAGCGTCTGGAGTGATCGACGCAGCGAAGTCCGACCCATTGCACCGGGGCTCGACCAAGTGATTCAACGTTTGCTGATTGATTGATTTGGGCTCCAACACCTGGCTCGAGATCCGTCATGGAGAAGCTTGGCTCGGTGGAGCACCTGTGCTCCACGACATCAACCTTGACTTGCGGCTAGGTGAGTCGACCACTGTTTTGGGCCCGAATGGTGCCGGAAAGAGTTGTTTGGTGAAACTGATTGATCGTTCGCTCCATCCAATTGTTCAAGACCAGGCCTACCTGCACCTGTTCGGACGTTCGACGGTGAATCTTTGGCAATTGCGACAACGCCTTGGAGTCGTCAGTACTCCGATGGAGGAACGCATCCCAGGATCGATCTCCGCCTTAGATCTTGTTCTTGCTGGATTTTTTGGGTCGACACGCTTAGGACACGACCAAAATCCAACTTCAATTCAACGCATCCGAGCAGAACAGGTGCTGCAACAGCTCGATCTTCAGGCGATTTCTGATCAGCCCTATGGCCAACTTTCAGATGGCCAACGGCGTCGGCTGCTCATGGCGAGAGCCTTGGTGCATGAACCCGACGTTCTTGTTCTGGACGAACCGAGCCGGGCATTGGATTTGAAGGGATGCCACCAACTGATGCATACCCTGAGCGATCTCTGCCGTCGTGGCACCACCCTGATGCAAGTCACGCACAGAATCGACACGATTATTCCGGAGATGCAGCGAGTTCTCTTCCTTCAAAAAGGTCGCATTGTTGGAGACGGAACGCCCGCTGCAATGCTCACAGCCAGGAAACTGAGCGCTCTGTACGACACGCCATTAACCGTGCTGGAAGCCGATGGATTTCGACAGGTTTTGCCGGCTTAATCAAGCCTTTTTCGGGAGCGTTTCCACGGCGGCCTGAGCCACGCGCCAGGATGTAACAAATTCGTTACATCCATCCCATGACCGTCGGAGAAGTTGTTCTCGAATCCTTAACGACCGGTGTGATCACAGAGGCTGAAGTGGGTTGGCTTGCATCCCATCAAGATTTATTCAGCCGCGCTGAAGAAGCCGCTGCCATCCGTCTTGGTCGTCTGATGGACGACGGAGAGGTGAATTTGGGCTGCCGAATCGCCAACTCCGACACAGCAAACGCTCAGACGCACCATCAACACGTTTTGAGCGATTGGATTGAACCTCTGGGACGTAATCGAGGCACAGCAGCCGCCTGAACTGGCTAGCTGGCGCCTGAACGCTTCCGAACGACACGCGGAGTTGAGCGTGATTCTTCAAGCTCAGCGGTCTTGTCTTCGACGGTCTCTTCGCTCTCCTTCGTTTCAATCGGCTCATCATCAGGCTCCTGAGCTTCGATCACCCCAAGAATCATGGCGGCCTGTAGCTGGTCGCTGATATCTCCGAGGGTCAAAAGGGCCTTTAGAACGAGCTGAGCTCTAGGGGCTTTTGGTAACCCGGGACGGAGTTTCTTCGTGGTGTTCCAAAGCTCCAACGCCACTTCCTTCAGCAGCTCCTTGTCAGCGGTCATTATTTGATGGATGTATCCATACAAGGAAGCACATCGGATGGACCATGACAGCGACTATCGCGAAGCCTGGGCCGATGAGGGGTCGAAACGTCTCCGTCACGCCAAGGAATTTCTCTTCCGAGAAGCAGGCGTAGCCAGGTTTAACGATGTGTACGACGACGATGAAACAGATGAGGAGATGGCTTAGCCCCAACGTCAGCATGTCTTTGTCCCCACACCAGATGGATTCCACTGATTAAGGGATCAGCGAAGCCGCTCTTCATCGTTGGTGTCACCACTGAGGGACGGCATCACTGCATAACGCCGCAACACTCCATGCCGGGGAGCAAACAAGAAAGCAAAGAGGAATTGGGCGGTTTGCACCAACACGATGCATCCAGCCGTTGAGCTGTCGGTCCAATAGCTCACGAAAACCCCCAACAAGCTCGACAAGACACTGCTAGTGACTGCTAGCAACGTCATCCGATCAAAGCGATCGGTCAAGAGGTAAGCCGTGGCACCAGGAGTGACCAACATGGCCACCACAAGAATGATTCCAACGGTTTGCAATCCTGCAACAGCCGCGAGGGACAACAGTCCGAGCAGCATGTAATGCAAAACCCCTGTATTGATGCCAATCGAGCGTGCATGGGTGGGGTCAAAGCAGAACAGCATCAAATCCCGACGAAACACCAACAACGTCACCAAAACCAAGAGCGAAATCAGCAAGGTTTGAATGATGTCGGCCGCATTAATACCGAGCACATTTCCAAACAGGATGTGCGTGAGATCAATATTGCTCCGCGTTTTCGACACCAACACCAAACCGAGGGCAAAAAAACCGGTGAAGACCAAACCGATCACGGTGTCTTCCTTCACGCGCGACTTCTGCTTCACAAAGCCAATGGCAGCGACTGAACCCACCCCAAACACAAACGCTCCAAGCGAAAACGGCAGACCAAGGGCATAGGCCACCACAACACCGGGTAACACCGCATGGGATACCGCGTCGCCCATCAGCGCCCAGCCTTTGAGCGTCATGTAGCAGGACAGCAACCCACAAACCCCACCAACCAGAGCACTCACCAACAGTGCACGCACCATGAAGGCGTGACTCAGGGGTTCCAAGAGAAGGTTCATGGAATCAGTATGGGCGTGTCACCCGCAGGCACGATGCCCCGCGTCTCAACCCAATTCGCTCGTCCTGCCTTAAGACGATTGCCCACCCGGTCCAGTCGTCCGGTCCAGAGCCTTGTCCGTCGACTTTTACCTCTGGTCTTTCGCGTCCAAGGGTTAGAGGTCCGCAATGGGAATGCAGCCGAAGGCTTAGCCAAAGCATTTCAAGCGCACCAAGCCGGTGAAACCACCCTCTTGATCGCCTTTCGGCATCCCAGCACTCGGGATCCACTCGTGCTGGCTGATCTTTTTTGGAACCGGGCAGCCAACACAGCTCGCCAACGCAACAGTCCACTGGCTCGCCCTGTGGAACTTCGTTTTTTGTACGACCGTGGGATTCCAATTTGGGCAGGACCCTTGATTGGCTGGCTCCTGCAACGTTGTGGCGGGATTGCCATTCACAGAGGACGACTCGACCGTCCCGCTCTGGCCGAAGCGCGTCAGGTCCTAGCCCAGGGTCGCTACCCCCTCGTGATTGCCCCTGAAGGCGCCACCAACAATCTCTCGAGTGAAATGGCCCCCCTAGAACCGGGGGTTGCACAACTGGCCTTTTGGGCGGCCGAGGATCTCGAAAAAAGTGGGCAGACCCACAACCTTCAGGTGCTCCCCGTCAGCCTGATCTACAGCTGGAGGCAGCAGAACTGGTCCGCTCTTGATGCTCGTCTTCAGGCTCTTGAACGCCATCTTGGGGTTCAGGGAGAACCACTGAATGAGGCATGGGATGACCCCCACCAAGTGCATCGTCAGCGATTTCTGCGGATCGGTGACGCCCTGATCAACACCCTTGAACACTTGGAGCGGCTGCAGCATGAACCAGACCAGCCATTGGTCAATCGCATCACGAGCTACCGCTTGCATGGATTATCCAAAGCCGAATCCCATTTCGGTTTAAAAGCTGCGGGCACGTTGCAGGAGCGCTGTCGACGCATCGAACAGGCGGCTTGGGATCGGATCTATCGCGAGGGTCTTGAGCAACTGCCCCCCCTTGAACGCAGCATTGCCGACTGGGAGGCCAGAGAAGCAGACCTCCAACTCAGTCGCATGCGGCTGGTGGAGCACTTCATTTGCGTGACCGGCCAATCCATTAGCGATGAAGCTAATTTCGACCGATTAGCAGAAATGCTTCTGTTGGTGGAAGAAACGATTGGTTGGATTGAGGATCGCCCATGGAAGAGCGCTCCGTCCTTAGGGCCTCAACGGGTGGAATTGAGCTTGGGGGAACCCATGGCAGTCCTGCCGCGGTTGCCGTCCTATCGCCACAACCGTCGCCAAGCCGTACAACAATTCATGGCTGACCTACAACAATCGCTCAACCACTTGATGAATGGTGATTGAGCATCGCTTCCCAAAGCAAGTCCGAACAGAATCTTTGATTAACGAATATGAATCAACAAGGAAATGATCGGCTTGACGGTTAATTCAAGGGTTCGACAGAATCACCCGGAGAACTATGACCCGTTAACAAATTGGGAGGAAATCCTCCGAAGGTCATAGCAAGATTCTCAGGAGTAAAGACTTCAGACGTTTCACCATAGGCAAGAACAGTTTTATTAATCAAGACAACTGAATCACAGAAATCACGCACATGACTGAGGTCGTGGGTGGAAATCAAAATCGTACGACCTTCTTCACGAAACTGAATAAATAACTGGGCCATTAATTTCTCAGTTCTTACATCTACTCCATTAAAAGGCTCATCCAACAAAAGAACATCTGCTCTCTGCGCAATGGCACGAGCCAAAAATGCACGCTTGCGTTGACCACCGGAAAGGGTGCCGATCGGTCGGTTGCGCAGTTCCAACAACTCAACTCGTTCCAGGGCATGTCGAACGGCTACACGATCGGACCCACGTGGAATCCTGAGGAAATTCATCGCGCCATAGCGACCCATCATCACCACATCCCAAACCGAGACAGGAAACTGACAATCGATTCCCTCGCTCTGTGGGACGTAGGCAACGGCTTGCTCACGCTGGGCTTCTTTGACACTGCGGCCATTGATGCGAATCAAGCCCCGAGAAGGTCGGACGAAGCCTGTTAGGGCCTTAAACAAGGTGGACTTACCAGCCCCATTCATCCCGACAAGACCACATATACAACCAGCGGGCAAATGGAGACTGGCGTCATACAGCGCCACCGTGCCGTTGTAGTCAACACAGAGTTGATCGGCGTCGATGCGCATCAACCGTCTTCCCCCCTGTCTGTTAAACCATCAAGGATCAGTTTCACATTGTGACGCTGCAATTCCAAGAGGGTGGGCGCCGGGCCATCAGGCTTCGAAAGTGAATCCACAAAAAACGTCCCCCCAAACCGAGAATTAGCTGCGGCCGCGACTTCTCGTTGAGCCTTATCACTAACGGTGCTTTCGCAGAACACCGCAGGGACTGCACGCTCACGCACGGTATTGATCAATCGAGCCATTCGTTTCGGAGTGATCTCACTTTCGGCATTAACAGGCCATAGGAATGCTTCCTCGAGTCCGTAATCCGTCGCGAGATAAGTGAAAGCACCTTCACAGCTCACCAACACTCGATGTTGTGGTGGGATGGTGGCAAGAACTTCACGCAATTCACCATCTAAGGCTTGAAGTTTTTTGTTGTAGGCGTCAGCGTTATTGGCGTAGTCCTCCGCACCATCCGGGTCCAAATTGGTGAAGGCCTCCCGAAGACGATCGACATAGTCCATAGCCCGCTTCGGCGACATCCAGGCATGGGGGTTGGGCTTTCCGGCATAAGCGTCTTCGCGGATCAGAAGAGGCTCCATCCCTTCCGACAAGGTGACGGTGGGGATGTCTCCTGCTGCAGCCGTAAAACGACGTGCCCAAAGTTCGAGGCCCAACCCATTCTCAACTAAAAGATCTGCACCAACAGACCGCTCGATATCACTGGGCGTGGGCTGATATCCATGAATTTCCGCTCCCTCCTTAACAATCGAATGCACCTGAAGGCGATCGCCAGCCACATTGCGCGCCAAATCAGCGAGCACGGTGAATGTGGTGAGAACCCGTGGCCGTGAATCTTCCCGAGATACACGGGAACGATCAGCACAACCCGCAACGATGACACCCACACCCAGCACAACAGCTGCAGCCCTTGAGATCAGACGAATCGCCATACGACCCACTATGTCTGCCACATGGCTGCAACGGAGGCATCGCAACCAGGAGCGAACACATGCAAACACAATATTGTTTCAAAATTAATACTATATTGTGTTGATATCGTGCCAACACACCACGCCACAGGCTGCCTAAGTTGCCATTTGTGATGCAGGACTGTCTTGCGCAAAGCAGAGCGGGCTCAGCTTGTTTTGGAGCGACTTAATCAGCACTACCCCGAAACACCCATCCCCCTAGACCACTCCGATCCGTTCACCCTTCTGATCGCAGTTCTCCTGAGTGCTCAGTGCACAGACAAAAAGGTGAATGAAGTCACACCAGCACTCTTTGCTGCAGGGCCAACGCCACAGGCGATGGCAGCTCTCGATGAAACAGAAATTTTGAGCTTCATCCGTCAACTCGGTTTGGCAAAAACGAAGGCCAAACACGTTCGCCGGCTCTCTGAACTGTTAATCAGTGAGCATGACGGGGCTGTTCCCAACAGCTTCAGGGCCCTCGAAGCACTCCCAGGAGTGGGGCACAAAACGGCGAGCGTTGTGATGTCCCAGGCCTTTGGTGTCCCTGCCTTTCCCGTCGATACTCACATCCACCGCCTTGCCCAACGCTGGGGGTTGAGCAATGGTTCGTCCGTTTCCACCACAGAACAAGACCTCAAACGACTCTTTCCCAAAAGCCACTGGAATCGACTTCACCTGCAAATCATTTTTTACGGCAGGGAGTACTGCTCAGCACGGGGATGTAATGGAACGATTTGCCCTCTCTGCAAAGAACTCTTCCCCAAGCGACGAAAAGCAGTAATCACGCAGAAAGCGTGATTAGTTGAAGTCGTTTTGGCTATCCGACTGAATGGTGCAATTTGCCGTTGGATAACTCACGCACAACAGGGCATAGCCCTGACCCATCTGATCGTCATCCAAAAAACTTTGATCGGATTGGTCGACAGACCCGGTGAGAATTTTTCCAGCGCACGTTGAACAGGCACCGGCTCGACAGGAGGATGGCAAGTCGACACCCGCCGCATCAGCGGCATCGAGAATGTAGACGTCGTCTTCGCAATCGAAGCTACTACCACCTTCGATGCTGATCGTGTACGAGGCCATAATCAAAACCACCTGACTCGTTGTTAGCCGTGACCGGTGATCCGCGCCAAAACCGCACGGCAACCTTTAACAGGATCACGCACCACAACATGGGCCTGCTGTCGTAGTGGAACGATGAAGCGGCGTTCCCCAGGAAGCATTTGCCAAAACGTTTGGTGGAGCACAGAGATCGGAGAACGCCCACGCTCACGAACATCACGGCGAAGTCGTCGCCAAATACGACGCCAAAGTGGTGTTTCGAGATACACCACTACATCGATCAAAATTCGAGGAAGGATGGCTTGAGGTCCGTAGGCACCCTCCACAACAATCAGGTCATAACCAGCGGAGAGGAAACTTTCATCAATGGGCTTGTAATCGACCACGCGCGAGGCCATGTCGTAACGACGTAAGCGGGTGAGCGTTCGCTTCCTTGCCGCTTGAAGATCGGCCAGAAGAGCCTCTGTATCAATCGCATTGATGGTGTCAAACCCAGCGATCGGATCAGGCTTGTACCGACTTCGGTAGTAGTTGTCGCAGTGCAAGGGAAGGGCCGTAAGCCCAAGAGATTCAAGATGACGCACCAGACCATTCGCAAAATGAGTCTTACCGGTTGCCGAACCGCCACAAATACAAACGAGCGGTGGCAAATTATCAGCGTTCCCCCGAACAATCAGGCCATTCATTGCGGAATAGTCGAACAAAAGTTGCCGCCCTCTTTCCGTTCTACTCAGCCAAGCGGGTTAAAGCAGAAATCACGACCAAAAAACGCCAAAAAGTGGGCCAGCAACTCAAGGGAAGCCCGCGACGCAGAAAGGCATTCTTAACGGAGATTAAACTGGGGGTATCAAAGATTGAACAGACAATTTGATCGACTCATTAAGGATCATGAAATAAGAGGTACATCACTGTTGACGACTAAAACAATTAATAACCTCAGCCGCAATGAAGCCACTCAAGCTTGAGCCTTTTTCACACAGTTTTGGGCAGAACTCCGAAACAATAGAAATCCAGATTATAAAGACATTGACAACTCGACAAGAATCATTGTCGCAAGAAAGCGATGCAACCAGAAACATCACGCAAAATATTAAATCACAAGCAAAAGAGTTATTTGGATACCAAGATAGTGATATATGGCAAATAAATAGTACCAAATGCCAGCAACGAAGAGCAGATGGATAACTAATGTAGAAATGAAAAAACTAAAAATCATGCAGTCGTTTCCCGAGAAATGGAATGAACCTACATTTTTAGAATTTGCATATGATAACTACGGAGTATGGTGGCGCTGTCGAATTGCTCACCTATCCTCCATCTCAAAGACCAAAGAAGCACGGGCTTTGTTCAAGGAATGGGAGACGGGATTTAATAGTTAATTAAAAATCAACCTACCTCGAAATGAGTGCATAAAAGGAATACCAGCAGCAAACCATGAAGCATAAAAGAGATTGGTGGTGAATGGAACAAGGAAATACCTCGAACAAGCTGCAAGGACGGAACAATGAAGAAAACAACTAAGACTTCACCAGCATAAAAAAACAAAGTTAATTGTAAGAATAGATATATCAAGACGTACCAAAAAGCACCTACAGATAAAGAGCGAAAGAAAGGATAAAAAACCAATGTGAAACTCGATGCCACGACATGTATCAATTGTCGAAAAATGCTGAACCAATGATTCAGGGAGGAAAAGTAGTGTAAACAGCCGTCAATTAAATGGTTACTAATTCGTACTCTGTGGAAGCACAATGGTTTGTTTACATGCAATCCTATGGGAATTCATCAGTCAGCTATGACTGGTGGGCAGGAAATTCAGGAGTAGCCAAACGATCTGGCTCGTTTATTGCGGCGCATGCCGCCCATGCTGGCCTCATCATGTTTTGGGCCGGTGCATTCACTCTCTTTGAGTTGGCTCGTTACAACAGTGCATTGCCTATGGGAGACCAAGGATTAATCCTTTTACCTCATATGGCGTCTTTAGGATTAGGCCTCGACGCGAGTGCAACAATTGCCAATACAGAGCCATACATTGCAATTGCAGCCTTTCATTTGGTCTCTTCCGCGGTGTTGGGAGCAGCAGGTATTTGGCATACGCTCAGAGCCCCGAAAGACTTATCCGTCGCAGAGGGACGAGCACAAAACTTTCACTTTGAATGGGACGACGCCAAGAAACTCACATTTATCCTTGGCCATCATCTGATCTTTCTTGGATTGGGTGTTATTGCATTTGTTGAATGGGCCAAACACCATGGCATCTATGACACTGCAATCGGTGCCGTTCGCCAAGTTGAGCCCAACATTGATCTAGGCATGGTCTGGGGCTATCAGACGAATTTTCTCTCGATTAGTAGCCTTGAGGACGTGATGGGAGGACATGCCGTTCTGGCTTTCATCCTCACTATTGGTGGGGTTTGGCATATTATTTCAAGCCCATTTGGGCCATTCAAAAAGATTTTGATTTATTCCGGTGAAGCAATCCTGTCTTATTCACTGGCAGGGATAGCACTGATGGGATTTGTGACCAGTATCTGGTGTGCACAGAACACTCTGATCTATCCGGTTGAGTTTTATGGAGAGGCTTTGAAACTCAATTTCGCATTCTCCCCATACTTCAGTGATACTTCTGCAGTCTTAAACGATGGACACACCGCAAGAGCCTGGTTGGCCAATACGCATTTCTATCTGGCATTCTTCTTCCTTCAAGGCCATTTTTGGCATGCACTACGCAGTATGGGATTCAACTTTAAAAGTGTATCTCAAGCATTAGAAACAATGGATACTGCCAAAGTAAGCTAAAATCCATACAAGATTTAGTGTGCGCTTTCGCAAGACAAAAGCTCCTCTAGTTACCTAGAGGAGCTTTTTATTGTAGAAAAAAACCGAATGCTAAGACCAAGACTTGTCGATGAAGAAACGCTCGACAATATGATTAAAAATGAACAATGACTAATATGACCACTAATCCAGCTTTGATTCTTTTGCCTTGATCAGTGGCAAAGAGTCTAGACGAAGTCCTCCAACAATTGAAATGATGAGCGGTGTAAAGACCATTGCTACGATGAGGAGCCCAACGGGTTGAATCGTAGATTCATGCCGAGCGAGAATCAACACACCAACACACATGACAATGTATGCAGTCGAAAATAGAAATGCTTTCCAATTCATTGTATTCTTTTCAGTCTGAAGTATTTTGCTTGTACTGGCGAATGGCTAGCTGAATTTGGCCTAGAGCGGCTCGGCCAATGTTGTACCCAGCCCAGCCCAGGGCTAAAAAAATGGGAGCAAAAACCAGAAGAATTCTAAAGTCCAACAACGACTCCGAGATGATTTACCAGTATCACCAATCGAAAGTGATAAACCTTATCCGTAGCTACAGATAGAGCAATTTTGAGGTTCCTTCATGGGGAAGATATGATTCAAATTTAGACAGCATTCAGTACAGCAAAATAATTTCTGCTGAGCAGTAAAATATAAAACACTGACTCATTTGTAATACAACAGTCTCCAATCACCAGAGTTTGTTAAATGGAGAAGGAAGCTTTTCAACATGATGGTTGAACCGAACTGGGATTACTTCATTAATGAGCCACTTGACAGTGGAACGATTCGATTCGAAACAAAAACAGAGCGGGCACTTTATGCTCGTGTGATTGCTGGAGAGGCAAATTGGATGGAACAGCAAACGTTAGAACGTCTCAAAACTTGGAGAAATGCGAAACATGACCTAGAAGCCTTTCTCGATGGCCGTCGTGTTGCTAGAGCTAAAGCGAGTCTGTGAAGGACAGCCTCAACTGCTACTCAATTTCATAATCAACAATTAAGGAGAATATGATACCTAAGATAAATCCATAACACATGACTTTCGAACATAAATCAATCCAAGGAATCATTATGTGAACTATTCATTAAAGATCACAACGTAAATGTATGCACTCATTCATGGCCTTACATTCATAATGAAACCTAACCAATCGTCAAATGCTATCTACCTTGAGACAATAAAATTAAAAGAGCGAGTCTTTTCGGCTGCTCAAATGAATCAATGGCTACGAATAAAAATTTCCAAGGATTAAACTTTAACAAATTAGGATCATCATGTACCAAGATTACACGGCAATTTTACTGATGTTGCTGACAGCAATACCACTCGCTGTTGTGGCTGGCACAATATTCTTCTATATCCGCAATAATGACAGGAAAACTCCACTAAAAAGGGAGGATTTTTATCGCTAATCACCATGCTATCCCGCCAAGATAAATAATACCCACTATGCATATTTTCGTACATAATTGATTATTACTTATTTTAGAAAATGAATAATAATCAATTCAATGGTCTTCAAGTTTATCCTCTGTAGCTTTAGTGTTGCTTGGCGTAGGATCTTGATTAGATGATTAATTTTTTTTAATTCCAATTTTGTCTTGGCGGTTATCTTGGGAAATCAAGATTTTAATTGCTATAGTTTCCTCGTTAAGAATTAAACATAGCATTAAAGATGGACAGTACAATTATGACGCTTGAAACAATGCCAACGGTTAGTGATATTCGCCAGATTAGTAATGCTCGTCCCTTTGGCTCTTTATAAATCAAATCATCAATTTTGGTACGTGGCCTATTAGCAACATTAAAAGAATCAATAGACATCATCATGTTATCTTTAATTAAACGATTTCTCCAACTCTCGCCATACCTTGGTAATCTCTGATAGATAGGCATCTCTCCTATTTCTTTGCCAGGCAGAATTCTATTGACTTGTCTCGGCACTTCATCGTATCCAAATCTCTGCATGTACTCATTGCTCTCTAAAATGGTATCTACGAAATAAGTAAATCCCCGATCTGCAATTAAAATAGACCAAGACAGTCTTTCACGAATGCTATAAATAGGTCTCCCCAAAACCCGACCGATCACCTGTTCAACAAGTCGTTCGTTATTATTGCAGGCAACATAACCTCGATAAAAACGATCTGATAGCAGTAATCCTCTAATGAAATCTCTTATTTCAATACTGCCGCTTTTAAACTGCGACTCAAGGAAGAGATCACGGTCGGAATTCATTGAATGAAAAAATATTTGTCGATAACATTTTTCAATTAGTTCAGCAGATGAATTCTCAGATATCTCTCTTCGAGAATCAATACTGAAAGGATAGATTGTTTCTACGCGAGAATTCTGAGTTAAATAGTCGAAATCTAATCTTTTACTTGATGAAAGATTTTTCATACAATTACACATCAACCTATATCCTATGATTACGCATCCAGGCGAGAGAGACTGACAATATTTATCATAAAAGGCGAATATATATCACTTACACTTTCTGTTGCGAACATAGAAAAGTCTTATTTTATACTAAAACAACTGGCAAAGTGGGAAAATTTTTAGGAAGGATCGAGAAGATACAATGCCTATATATACAGTTAGACTGGTTATTTTATACAAAATGTTTGACGATATAATTCTGTCATTGGAAACGATACTAGATGGTAAATTGCCATGATCCAACAAAGAACAATGGCACTTACCGGCTTCGAAATCGCTATAGGCGGAATCACATCTATTCCTGTTACAGCAGGTCTTATATTTCTAGGCTTCAAAACTTTTGGAGAAAAGAATTTAGACGCTTCGAAGTTCAAACCTAAAAAAGCTGCACAGCCTAAAAAAGCTGATCCTACAATAGAAACTTCTAAATCTAAATATAGTATCGATTCAGAAAAGGAATCAGAGTCTAAAAAGGGCGGAGCAAAGTCACAATCTGCAACTATAGAAAAAACACAACTATGAAAAAGATCATTAACAATAAGAAGTCTTTAGATACTCCAGTGACTGCTGAGTCAAAGATAAATACTAAAGATGAAATAACAGCTTTACCGGAATCTAAGCCTTAAAAAAAGAACCAATTAGATTTGAGTTCAGTTTGAGAATTACTGATCAATACTGATGCGGTTAGGCTAATTACATTGCTTTTTGCAATTGGTTTTATTAATTACTTGATTCCTACTTTGAGATTATTCAATGAATAAATAAACCACTTGCAAAATATCGCTTTTCCAGCCTCGGTTTTGATAGCAAAAAACGCGTATCTTCTGATTGCACTTGATGTAGATATTGAGCGAAATAGTGTGTCATTTGACAAATAAATAAATAGCATAGATTCTGATTTTGAATGACAAAGGAACTAGTATTTTAAAAATATTTAATTTATGGACTTTCTAAACGTCATTATCGGATTCTCGGCTGCAATATGGGTTTTGATAGGAATTAGAATGCATGCATCCTGGATTGCAGGTACATTTTTAAATGAGATAGAAAAGATCAATTTTCAACAATGTCAAATTGATAAAAATGGATATAATTCGATTTCATTTGACAAGAATCTCAGCCCACAAAAAGTAGTTGTCTATGGATATTGGGAAAATCTAGAGCAAAGCATTGAAGATCGACGCAAAGCCAAACGAAGTCCGATTGTTTTCAGATTAGTAAATGCAAATTTGATTGCCTTTACGGCGATCTGTGTTCTAATTATTATCAGCAAGGGGTTCTTTTCTAGTATTGGTATTTATTGAACCTAAGCATTACAAATGTATCAACAGATCAGAACACACAGAATTCAGCAGAAATAAAAATTGAGGTTTGCTTTACAAGGAGCAGCTTCCTAGAATTAGAAATTAAATTTATAATTTACTTAGATACAAGCCAAAGCACAAAATCATTAACTATTTGTCCTATAAATTAATGAGTTATCAAGTTTGTTGTAAAGCTATCTGCATCGTTGCAGGCCCATCCACCCCTACATTCACCAGCAGGGGGAGATGTGTTCGCGACCTGTCGATCCCGTCTAAGAACGACCATTTAACAATGGTCGATCACAGGCTTAGTAAGAGTGATAAACGCTCGCAACAAGCGTTACATATGTGCTTAAAGCTCGCGGATACAGATTAAATACAGGTGGGAGATGATTGCCTGGTATTCGTTGCTGTGGACACCCGAGTAGAACAAAAGCATCTAACGTCTCATGCCAGCTGATCAATGATTTTTAGCGATCTAAAGCATGTGCCGTGAATATTAGATTTTTCAACCTCTTGGTATCGGATATCACAGCAGATCGCAGGCATACGACATAATCCGTTACATTGTTGAAAATGCTTCTAAATCATGGATGACGCAAAATTTGGTTTCTCCTCTTTTGCCGAACAATGGAATGGCCGTCTGGCAATGATGGGTTTCATCATTGGCCTCGGTACTGAGCTGCTGACTGGCCAAAGCATCCTGCATCAGATCGGACTTGGGTAAATACATGCAGGATCCCGACGTTTGGGCACCAGATAACAGTGCTGGCTATTACCGACTCTTTTTCTTTGGATCTTTCATCGCAGCACTTGGGGTGGGAGCCAACACGGTTGGTCACTATCTTTGGGCATCGATTCAGGCCATGAACAACTACTTCTAGGCGTTTCCTCTGAAAAGCACTGGCTGATACTCAAAGCGCACTCTTCGAAGTAACCTGATTTAGGTTTTGATTTGAAGAAAGCTTAACAAGCTAATCAATCTGCAATCTTTCATCGTATGCGACCCAATCAATTGGGTCGCTTTTTTTTAGGAAGTCACTGCATTTAGCTATTAACACTGCACTCCCAATAGTAATAGTTAGTTTGTATTGCGTCGACTTGAGAAATACATTTAATTGCAGATGAATTTCTTTACATCCTCCTTTGTGCAACGTCATTACCGTGTGAGATAACGGATATGAATTGATCGGATTGACCGCCCAATTACTTGAGAATCACTCTTTGTAGTTAAAAAGTGTTTGGCAGAGTTTCAGTCATGCCTCAAGCCTTGAGTGAAACTTGTATTTTTTACTGCAATGCGCCTGGATAGCAAGACATTTTATATCTCGCATAATTGTTTTGGGTGTCATAAATAAATAATCTGCTATTTTCGTATATGACCAGCCTTGCTTTCTCAAGGCGACTGCTATGTGCAGTCTTTTGTATCTCCAGCCCTTTATTGGACCTAAGTGATGCGAAATGGGATTTGAAATGGTCAAAACTAATTCTAATCTATTTACACATTAATTTGATCCAGCCGAAAGCCTGGCCAATTCATACAAGCTAGCGCCAATAAAGAGCAAGATAATACATCAAACGATACACTTAGTCTTGGCGGCTAAATATTAAGAATACGACTCAGAGTCGTATAAAAATACCGTGCAATGAGTAGCATACTTATCACAAGATCATTATTGCGCAACAATAATTACGTGGATTGTAGTTAATGATGTCTGCTTTTAAGATCACAATGCACACACCAAAGGGATTGCAAATATTTGAATGTCAGGATGATGAATATATCCTTGATGCTGCAGAACAAGCGGGATTCGATATGGCATATTCATGCAGGGCTGGGGCTTGTAGCTCATGTGTTGGAAAAATATTAGAAGGTACAGTCGATCAATCCGATCAAAGCTTTTTGGATGATGATCAAATCGAGCAAGGCTATTCATTACTCTGCGTAGCTTACGCAACCTCAAATCTGACGATAAAAACAGAGTGCGAAGAAGAATTATGGTAAGTATGAATCAATAAAGTTGATTTAGTATAATCACCCATACTTTGGCAAATGGTCATTTAATAGAACAAGAGATCTACAAATTCTTCAGGCAATTTCTAGCATCGCTACTGCTTCTGCATACCGGATACTCGCCTGATCAGAAGAGTGTTTAGAAAAAAGTTGAAATTAAAAGTTGATGATTGAGAATTAGATCTTTCTGTAGCGTCGCCAAAGAAACGGATTCAAACGTCTTAGCGTCAACGATTAGGACTTACGCCTACGAAACTTGGCACGCCTAGAGCGACGAGATAACACACCAGCAAGCTGGACAAAGCCCATCACGGCAACAACCGAATAGACAAGCTCGACTGTAAAAAGCCAGGTTGGTGTCTCCATTCCTTGGTTATATACAGCTCAAGAAAATGCAACAGGCTCATTCGCTACCAATCGGCGTAACGACGGGGAATTCATAAATAAGCAGACATTATGAATCTCACAACGATTTAACATTGCTAATTCATGCAAACATCGATCTATCAGTTCAAATATACAGAACTCCGGAGGAATCATTAAACCACAGTATTGATCATTTCTAACTTTAATACAATCCAGATCACCAAAGACTATTGCATACTTGGTTTAGTAATCTTTTATCAATAAGAAGCTAGATGAGCACTGGTGAATGAGAAGCGCCATGTTAATCATTATCGAAATAACGAGTCAAGTACGTTCAGTACTTGTCTTTTAATCAACTGCGAATAATCCGACAACTTATCCAGACAACCCTGATTCCTCCAAGGCTAAGGCCTCAATTGAATTTGATTCGGCATGCCTTCGACACTCGCAAAGGTGACCAAGCTCACAACCGGCCTCTTACCTCTATTGATGACGTAGTGCGGTTCTGCTGGATGGCCCTCCAGAAAACCCTCACCTGACTCAAGGGTTTCAGAGACTTCAACACCATCAATGATGCGAACGTTGCTGAGACGCCCCTTCTCAACGACAACCACCACGGGTGATGGATGAATGTGCAAGGGAATTTTGGCACCAACAGGAATCGTGATCCGATACACCCGCATTTCGGGGGTGCCTTCTGGATACGAAACAACCTGGCCGCCAGGAGTTCGACTTGCGGTAAAAAGCTCCTCAATCATGGGCTGTGGTGTTGCCAAAGCATGGCTTGAACACAACAGCACAGAAAAAGCAATTCCAACTGTCTTCAAAATCATGATTGGTCTCCAATCGTTGCCATCAGACTTCAACAGTGAACCAATGGATGTTATTCAGACGATCAGGCAGACGCTGCAGATGCCTGCACGCCAGGCCACATGGCAGCGAACTCTGCATCGGACACAACCGGGGTGACATCGAAATGGATACCAAAGCCTTCGATCCAAGGTGCGAGATGGGCCCACACTTTGCCGATGTCTGCAGCCACCGCAATCGCCATTCCTTTTCCACCGATTGGATCACAAACGCGGTATTTCAGTTCAAAACCTTCGAAGTGATCGCCGGGCCCTCCCGAATTGATGTATCCAGCAAATGAAGGGCAGGCTTCCCAAGACCCCTTCACTGTTGGGAAGTTCCAGACAATGAGGTAGTGCTGCATGGGGCTGAGACTTCGGATGAGATCGTTTTAACAGCGGTCGATGGTCTGCGATGTGATCGATCAGACGGATCCCTGAAGCTGGACAACGCAACAACGTGGTTTCATGCAACCGATCTCCTCTCAAAGCCACCTGAAGGCCTGACCAACGGAGCACGTCATGAAAGATTAAGTTCAGTAGCAGTTGATACAGAAGTGGTATTCTTGGTCCACGTTGAGCTTCCAATCGAAGCTGCAGTCAGACCCATGCCAAGCAACGGGGGCGTGGGCAATGAAGGAGTGTTTTATGAACACGCTTCAACTGATCAAAGCCCGCGCCGTGAAAAGTCGGGCCGTTGACCTTGCACGTTCCGCAATGGTCCGTGCTTTTCGGAATGCTGATTACACCGACAACCAGCACACACCATTAGTCCGATCCAACAAATCACAATTGCGGTATCGGGGCATTGCCTACGAAGCAATTGGGCAACAACAAGAAGCCACTGGCGGACGCAATCTTCGTTACCGCGGAGTGAGCTACGGCGTCTACTAGATCTAGATCAAGACGATGATGAAGGCGGGAGGTAACTCCCGCCTTTTTTGTGCGGAGGCGATGTTGCCACGGTTGTTTGGTCAAACGATGCACGGGAGAACTCTTGGAGGCTTCTTCGTTGTTTTGGCTGCTGCGGGCTTGACCCTGCCTTACGCCCACAAAACGTTCAACTTGGCCCGGGCAGGTACGGCTTACAGCGCAAAGATGCTCTGCTCTGGCGTTTTGATGGCCGGAATGGATGAAAACAGGCTCAAAAGAGAAGAACTAGCCCTTGCGCAAGGCCTGATCCAAACCCAAATCGATGCAACTCGTGGAGTCGTTCACGCTTGGGCTTTCCTTGGACTTGTGCGAGGCAAAGCTGTTCGGCAGGGAAATCTTGGTTGTAGTCAAGCGATTACCAACAGCGAAGTTGTCAAACTACCCAATCAAACAAGAAGTCAAGTTTCAAAAGCAAAAGCAATACCAACACCCTGGAAAATTTCACCCGACGCATCAGACACACCTCCCAGGATTAACCGAAAAGAATTAGAAGCAGCCATCAGCGAGGCCTTCCACGACTCGCAACCTTCGGCACCAAAACGAACCCGCGCGATTGTTGTGGTGCAAGACGGTTGGGTCATTGCTGAGCGCTATGCGCCTGGCATCACACCGGTTATGCCATTAATCGGTTGGTCGATGACCAAAAGCATCACCCATGCGCTGATTGGAATTGCCGTTAAAAATGGTCAATTGCGGCTTAATGCACCCTTGTCGTTGCCGGAATGGAGCAACGACTACGATGCGCGCCAAAAAATCACATTGGATCATCTCTTAAGGATGAATAGCGGCTTGAACTTTGACGAACGCACACGAAGCTTGGATTCAGACGTAGTGCAAATGCTCACTCAAGAAGCCAACACAGCAACATTCGCGACTGGACAACCAATAACTGGAAGAATGGGGCGAGATTGGTCGTATTCATCAGGAACAACTAACATTATTAGCCGAGGATTACGTTTAGCGATTAACAATGATCCCATTTACTGGAGCTATCCCTACGAAGAACTATTTAAACCGATAGGAATGAAATCGGCTTACCTAGAAACAGACGCGTCAGGAAATTTCGTAGCGTCATCTCTTGGATGGGCTAGCGCCAGAGACTGGGCTCGATTTGGCTTGCTATATCTTAATCAAGGGGCATGGAATGATCAACAAATAATTCCTAAAAGCTGGGTTCAGCATGCTGTAACTGCATCCAAAGGATCAAAAAAAAGATACGGAGCTCATTGGTGGCTGAGCTCTAAACGCCGCAGGCCGGACTTACCAAGAAACAGTTACTCAGCGGAAGGATATGAAGGACAGCTCATCCTTGTCGTACCCAGCTTCAAAACAGTGATTGTCCGGTTAGGACAAACTCCGAAACGAAGCAGCTTCAATCCCAATAAATTTGGAGCCTCGATTTTGTCAACGCTCACTCCTCAGAAGGAGCTTCAACCAAACAAGACTCCTTAGAAATCAATCCTGATCACCACCTTTGGGAACAAACAGTTGAGATGCGCCAATTAGTAATCCTGTGATTAACAGAGCAGGGAGGATGACAGAAGGACCACCCTGAGCCGTCTGGGATGCGAAGAGCAGCATGGAGGGACAGCGAAAAACCATGGATCACATTGGCAGATCCAAGGGCATTCGCACCAGTCTGCAAACGTTCGTTGCAGACTCTTCAGCAAGGAAGCACAACAGGAAACAGAAAAAGTTCTCCTTGCACGACTTGCGAAGGGCGATGGCGGGGCACACCTCTTGAGCGCACACTTTGCGAGGCGACCGAAGCAGCAAAAACCTTCCGAGGACGAATCAGAGACTGCCGCATCCAAGCATCAGCTTGAAAGGGCGCATAGGGAGAACTGGTCGACATGTCACTGGAGCGACTAATACACTTGTTCTAGTGCACTTGTACTAGTCCGTCAAGTTCAAATTCCGCACCCCCCCTCCATCTCATCGCCCCGCAGTTTGCGGAGCTGTTGCAGGCGTTGGAGCAGATCAGAGTCCCCAACGATCACGCGTCGACAGCCATCGGCACCCACATAGGTCAAACGACCATCGTCATCCACGATTAAGGCCGTCATGGGAGTCACTGGGGGGAATCCTTCCATGGCAAACCTCCGCTAAGCCAATCCACCATGGCAGAGGAACAACTTTCATCATGGGAAAAAAGCACCACATCAAACTCAAGCCGTCCAAATCGCTACGACGGGCACTCAACAGCACGAATCAAAAGGGAGATCTGCTCAAACGCTTGTCCGCAATTGAACAGCGTTTGAGCAAGGTCGAGAGCGCGCTAGCAACAAGCCAAGGCGTCCAAGAGGACGTTGGGATCTTTTTTACTGATGCAGACCATTCGGTACAGCAATCCCAACAAGAGGCCTACCGGAGCTGGCTTGCCCATTTCGAGAATCAACCAGACTCCATTGAGCCCGGACGTACCGCCCATGAGATGGCCGCTCTTGCAGCCTCAAAAGCCCTGCAATAGAGAGGATCTACTGATCGCTGCAGAAGTATTTGGCATTGGATCTAGCGCCAGGTTTTATCGCTATGAATATTCAGAGCTCAATAACGGGAGAGTAGCCGCCTCGGACTCGGTTTCTTTTTAGGTGTGAACAACGTTTGCTCGTTTTCCCCGTTGGGTTTGGGGCTGTTGTTAAAAAACAAATGCTCGACGCGTGCGCTTGTCAGTCACAACTTTCGCTCAGACCCACGCCATGGATGCTGCATCGGCTGAAATGAGCGAATAGCTGTCGATCCGAAAAAACTTGGAGAAAGAATGCGTGCAGGGTTTAATTGTGGTGGCCATCCACCAGAAGATGCTCGAGTTGCAAGTGGACGACTTCTTTTTCGGAGCCATCGATCAGTTGGTGGTTAGTTGATGGATCTTCAGATCAATGGAAAGTCAGTTCAAATCAGCGTTAAAAGCGATGTGGCGGTAGCCAAAAGAGTTGCTTCCCACATTGAGAGGCGAATCCGAGAAGACGATTGGGCTCCTTACAAAACCAAGCAGGAAGCAGTGAATGCTTGGGTAAAACTCGGTGGTATCCGCCTCCAAGTTCTCCAGGCGTACGACTTGGCTTGAGCCATCGAACCATTCGTTCATGGCTGGTGATCGAGGTTCTGGTCTCATTCGATGCGTCGGCCTGTTGTTTGTGATCTGAAGCGGGTCGGAGGGCTGCTCAGAGTGGATTTAGCTCAGAGCATTGGAGACGCAATGAGTTAGGGGGCCATCGACGGTGGGCGTCGTCGGTGGCTTTCGCAACAGGGTTTTGGCTCCTACAAATTTGGAGCCATCGCTTTCGTCTGAATCACAGAATGCAGAGTGATGCAGGCTTTGGTCTTATTCGAACAACCGATTCGTCAGATGTGTGCACAACCCGATGAATAGGTGAACAGGCAGCCACAAGGGGTCCCCTGGCTTTGGTGGATTGGGTAAAAGCTATGGCCTCCACCAGGCACCGAAAGAACGACGAGAGTGGTGAGTAAAAATCACTAAATCCCTATTACGGCAGTGCTTTTGCACAGGTTTTCCACAAAGCAAAACATTCGCCTCCCGCAGGGGCATCGGGGATCTCCGCAGCCGATAAAAGAGGCACGGTGACACATCAAAAAAATCAGCATCTCGAGCCAGATTCAAAGTCTGTATCTTTGGTCACAGTTGAGTGACAGCAACAGGATTGGGTGATCTCTAAAAGCTGGACAATGCCAAGTCTGTGCAGCGCCGTTTGCCTCATGTTGTGTTTTTTTGGGACCCATGAGCCTTATCTTTGATCATCAATCCTGGTCCAACAGCCGGAGGAGATCGGCATAAAACTGTGGAAAACCAAGGACACCAGTGCGATGTTTGTCGTTGCTCTGGCGAGACTCACTTCCGCGTGACGAGTGACAAACAAAAAGGTTGGTTGTTTGTCTGCCCCAGTTGCTGGTCCTCAGTGGCTCAAGACCTTGGATATCGCTACGGAGGAACGCGAAAGTCAAATCGACGACAACGCAAAAAACCGAACAAGCGCTAGTTCAGGCAAGCGATCTGCCCTTCCAAGTCCAGCCACGTCCGGTGATGCTTCTCCACACAGAAACAGGAGCTATCGCACCGACCAAAAGCCCGCCAGCTCCCATCAGCCACCAGAACCTCATCGGCACTCCAAAACGATCTTGAATCCAAAAACGAAGAACGATTTGAAGAACGAGAGCCATCGCTGCCAGCAGAGCCGACGCAACGATCATCACCGTTGGCCCCAATAACACCACCGCTAAAACAGCGCAGGTGGGCAACAGAATCCATGGAGAAGCAAACATCAGCATCACCACTCCGCCAGCCGCTAAAGCCTTTGGGATGTTGCGATCCAGGCCAAGAAACCAATTTTTTGTCCATCCCTCCCAAAGAGCAGAGAGATTTGGGTACATCTGAAGATCAACAGCATCCAGCCCCAAGACATAACGAAGACGAAAACCTGACGTTTTGATCGTTCGGGCTAACGCAAGATCTTCCACGACCTCCCCTGCCAAGGCTGCATGACCACCAATGGCGTCGTAGGCAGAACGGCGAAACAACATGAACGGACCAGCCGCAAACGCAACATCCGAGCTGGGATCGTTGGCTTCAACAATCGGGAATCCAAGACCCAACAAACTGGCCATGATCGGCTGCACCATCCATTCAGCAAGACATGTGCAGACGAGGCGGGGAGCCACGCTGAATAAATCAGCACGTTCATGAATGGCTTGAACAAGGGCACGACGCAGGGCTGTGGGCCGTAACTCCACATCGGCATCGATGAAGAGAACCCAAGAGCTCTTCAACTGTTCCATCGCTTTTGAGCAGGCCCAATTTTTACCAACCCACCGTTCATCAGCAGGACGAGGACCGGCCTGAATCAAGGTGAATCGGTTCAGCTGATCCATTTGTTTGGCGCACTCCTGAGCCATATCCACCGTTGAATCTGTCGACATGTCGTCGACAACCACCACGTGCCAATTCCCACAGGGAGGCAACGACTGAAAAACACTCCCAAGGCTGCGTTTGATATTCAGCGATTCATTGAACGCAGGAATCACAACGGTGAGGCTGATGCCCTCACCATCAACAACCTCAGCATCGACTGGAAGGGACGGAATAGATGGATTGAGCTGTGGGGCCTCCTGAAACACGCGCTTTAAACCAACCCAAAGGATGAGCAGTCCGAGGCACGATGACGCCGTAAGGACTAAGCAAATTAGCGATACGATCCAATTCGTCATGGTGTTGTAAGTGACTTCGTTGAATCCAAAAACGCCGACGCGTGAACAGATTTTGGCGGCTTCATCGGCGTGGGTGGCCGTTGCGCTGAATTTTGTGCCTGGTCTTGGCACTGGCTACCTGTACCAACGGCGCTGGCGTGCTTACTGGATCACAGCGGTCGCAAACGGGGCTTGGCTGACCGCAGGCGCCCTGTTCAGCCAGGGGAACACCATCGAGATGGATCCAAAAACACAACTGATCGGTCTGCTCGGCTTAAGCATCCTTGGCATTGTCACCGCGATCGAAGCAGGACAAACGGTCAAAAAGGTGCGTCAGGCAGGATCGCAGGCATAACGCTTGATTTCACCTCGCCGTTCAAAAAATTCCGGATGCTGGGAATCCTCTTCACGCCACCACCATCGTCCATCTGTATAGCTCGGCGTTCCGGCGTTATTGGTGCGAGGCAGCTGCAGAGTTAACGCTCGCCAACGGAGCAGAATCCCATCCCCAGGGAGGGTTCCTTCCAGTTGATTGGGCATCTCCTGAACCAAGCCACGGGGATCCACAGCTCCTGAAATTCGTTCAACTGTGAGCAAATCCCCCTCACACTGCCAAGACGCCATGGCCGTTGTGGCCCCAGCAAGGTTGATCAAAAGAAGTAAGCCCACCACCACAAGTAAACGCACGGCAGAATTCATTAATGACCCTCACCCTCCTCTACGACGGCGGCTGTCCGTTTTGCAGCAATTTCGCGGCACGGAGCGAATTAAGTAGTGGAGTGCATGGACTTCTAATCGTTGATGGTCGAGCCGACCACATCCAAAGGCAACAACTCAGAGAACAGGGTTTTCCCCTGGCCAAGGGAGCTGTCCTAATTGAAGGCAAGAAGATATGGCACGGCAGTGAAGCGATTGCCGAATTGTGTCGCCGTATGGAGCCAAGTGATCAACTTTTAGGACTCCTCCAAGGGGTGTTCCGCGATGACGCCAGATCAAAAATTCTTTACCCAGCCTTGCTTTTGGCCCGACGTGTTGCCCTGAACATTCGCGGCCTCAACGTCGACCCTGACGAATAGGGGGTGGCAAAAAGGCCAGGCCCAGGACTACGGTCTAAGAAGGTCTTCAGATTTCCTTAATTATCGAAACCGACCCCTCTTTTCCAGATGCCCTGAGCTACGACCAGCTCAAGGACCTTCTGCAGGCTGCCATTGACGATCAATCATTGGCCTGGCCTGGAATCGATGAAGACGAGTTAATCCGTGCAGCGTTGAGTGCCTGGGCAGACCAGACCAAGGAATTGATTCATTGGATCGAAAAAAGGGGTGATTCCCTAGGGACCACAAGGTCACCCAAGCAACTGATGGCCCTTGGAAGTTTTCGAACCCATATGGCGATGGGTTTGAAAGCACTTAAATATGCAGAACGCTAAAAACTAAGATCAGTAGCTCACCAAACAGACCTCTCTCAAAGGCGCAGAGACTCAAATAATCCGGTCAAGATGGAAACCGATTAGACAACACCTTCAAGCTCAATCAAGGGGGATTGATCGATCTGCTCAGCAAAATCTTCTAATTCCGCATTCAACTCAATCAACATGATCGCCAATGAAGAGGCGAACTCGATACAAAAATCTTCCGTCATAGAATTCCACAGCGGAACTCATTCGTTCTAATCAACCAAACCCGATGAACGTGGCTTTCAGCAACGTGGGTTTACAAACCAAAAGAATTAAGGGAAGGATTCAAAGGAAATAAGCCGAAATCCATGTCTATAACTGCAAAATCTTGGTGTTCAAAACACAATATAAGAAGTGTTAAATCACGAACAATTAGCTCTTGATCTGACTATGCGGCGACGGGCTGGTTCACCAACAAACCAGCTTTCAGAGCATCGGCCAACAAGTTGTCGAGGCAATCACCACTAAAACAAGCTTGATCATGCAACAACGCATCCCATTCAGAGGCAGGAAAGTGCGTTTGCAACCAAAGCACTCCATGAATTGTCTGGGCTTGAAGTCGGTAAAGACCTAAAACATCACCAGGGGTGGTCACCAAATCCACAGCCGCCGAATTCCGATTGAGTCCATTAGGCCTCAACTGACGCAAGTAAAATGTTTGTAATGATACAAAGCAAGAAAATGCCCCCGGCTGTACGGGGCTCAAATTAAAAAAACGTCTGTTTGATCTCTGTTGGGTGGGAGCACATCTGGTGCTGAAGGCGGGTTGGTGAACGGCACCAACCGGTAACGAACGCGAATTCGCGTCGTCGACATGCAGTGCGTTAAAACCGCCAAGCCAACGACAATGAACCAACAGGTCAATCGTTGCGTCAAAAATTGGGCCGGTTCAATGGTCTAAACAGCGGCAACTGGGTCCAGCATGGAGCAAACAGAGGGATTGAAACCCAAACCCTTCAACTTCCCATTGCTAACGCGAGCATTAAAAATACGCGAATCGGGTCTGTCGTGATTGTCCCAAATCACCGGAGCTAAGCCATGTTCATCACAAAGCATGTTCGAGAGATCTCTACGGGAGACCTGTAGATCATCAACCAAGTTGTAAAGACCTTGCAGCCGTTGATCGAACGCAAAATTAATGCCATGAACGATGTCATGAAGATGAACCCATGCGTTGATATGACTCCCATTTTTGGGAACCATTTGTCCAGAAGCGCTTCGGATGAAAGACGCAATGTCTTTATTGGGACCATAGATACCACCCAATCGCAACACGCAGGAAGACGTGCCGAAGTCGTTCAAGCTGAGGACAGCACTTTCAGCATCAGCCAATAGTGCGTTGGCACTATTGGAACGGTCCACAGGGGTTGACTCATCACAAACCTCTCCCCCTTGATTGCCATACACACCAGCACTACTCAAGTAGGACACATGAAGAGGGCGGGACGATTGCCTTGATTTAATGGCCTCAACCAACGCAGAAACGCCAGCTCCATAAACAGAGCGGTATTGGTCTTCTTCCATGCTCACGGACGTGGGTGCAATGGCAACCAAGAGACCATCGAGCGAATCCAAAAAGCTCGTGTCCGAGTGAGGAGCTCCTGCCCGATAGATCCGAGGGTGATCAACGATCGAACAGAGCTCTTGCAGTCGCGAGGGCGATGTTGTTGTCCCTGTTACTTCAAAGCCAATTTGGGCGAAATGTTGAGCTGCAGCCGCTCCTACGTAACCACAGCCAACAACTCCGAAGGAACCAGCCATAGGAAAGCAACCGCCTTTCACACAACTTAACGAAATTGATGCCCCGTTGAGGGACGCCTATTGAAGAGGATCCAGACACTGCGCATCAACCGGTGATGTGAGTTGGGTCATGTGCGCTTTATCCGTTCGAAACAGGGGCTTGAACACTGCTTGGCCAAACGGTCTGGCTCCCCATCGATGGATAACGGTTTACTATCGGGCATTTCAAGCGAGGCGACTTCAATCTCATCCGATCCACGAAAGCTTGGTTAAAACGAAACCGCTCTAAAAGAAAGTATTAAACAGCCCCAAGAGCAAGAAGATAAGAATTCCCATTGCAACCAAAGAACTTAGGAGAAAAAAAACAGTTGCAACAACTCCAACTCGGGAGATTGTTTTCGGGAAAAGGAGGTAAAGTGTTAAACCAAAGGCGAAAGGCCAAAGAGGGGGCAACAGACAACAAACCCCAGTAAGGACAATTAATTTGGAGCGAATCTCCTTACGTTGATCAAGAACTTTCTGTTCATCATCGCTAAGCCAACGGCCCTGGTCTTTGGCCATTTCAAACTCACGCTCGAGCTTTTTATTGAAATGGTGATTGGACATCCGTTGGTCTGCAAAAGCCAAAAACACTCATAACCGTCGATAATTTCTAGAAAACGGCGTTTAATAGATCAATAACGTTGGTTTAGAAAGGACAAATACAAGAAGAAACACGTTTACTTCTGTCGTTTAAATGTGTAGCACCCACCGTGATAGCCCGTAAATGGCTGGGCATAAGCCACGAGTTCCCAACCCTGCTGCCCAAGTTCATTCATGAGACCAATCAAACTGACATCTCGTTGAGGTTGGCTTCTAGAAATCAGTTGTTGATCATCAAGCCATAGCTCCTCAATTTCACCCGTCCAAGACTTACCCCTTGGAACAAAGCGCAATTGGGTGTATTCCCACATCATGAATGGCACAAGGGGGCATCAAGGACGCCAATCTGAGCTGCATCCTCCCAGATCATCAACTCAATCAGCTGCCGAGCGCCCGCCAAGGTGAGAAAAATCAACAGGATCAGGCTTTCTCCCATGCAGTGGGCATTTCGATAGTCGAGGCAACACAACAGAATCTGGATGATGACGCCACAATGAATTCGCCTGGCCCAACCCCCCATGCAGCCATTCCTCACCATTTTATGTTTGATCTGTTGGCTCATCGCTGCACCGATGGCCAACGCGGAACCAATTCAAATCACGATGCGGAGCATCAGTGCCGAGGGCGTTGGGGACGTGATCGGATCAGTCACGGCGAAAGATAGCGACCAAGGACTTGTTATTTTTCCTGACTTAGTCAACCTGACCACTGGAGACCATGGCTTTCATCTTCACAGCAATCCAAGTTGTGAAGCAGCTCTCAACTCAGAGGGAGAATCAGTGGCCGGGCTAGCAGCAGGGGGTCATTGGGATCCAGACAACAGCGGAACGCACCTTGGTCCCTTTGCAAGCGGACATCGAGGCGATCTCAGCAAATTAATCGTTGATGCCGATGCATCAACGAAAACAAGCGTCGTTGCACCTCGCCTGATAACCAACGATCTCAAGGGCCACGCCTTAATCGTTCATGCAGGGGGTGACACCTACAGCGATACACCAGCATTAGGAGGCGGAGGAGCGCGTGTGGCCTGCGGTGTCGTCAATTAATAACTGCATAAAATTTGAGTTATCAACGAATCAGGTAATCGATAGGCATCAATACAGGCTAAATAACCAGCAAAATACTCGAGTTGTTCTTACAAGCAGCATATGATTTATACAACACCACTATGAACAACTTTTTCGATAATCAATCAACCAATTTAAAAATTTTTGGCTGAACGGCTTCGGTACACGTCACTTCAACGCCTTTGTAGCGCTAAAAACATTGACTGGGGAGTGCCATAGACGTTAGGCAGGGCGTTGTGCAAACTCGACAGTCTTTTCCAACAGACACTTTTGCGAGCTTCAGACTCCTTGACACCATCAGCGACAAGCAATCGGAGAGCTTTGACGTAAACGTCGTGTGTCTGCTGCAACTCAGCAAGAGACGGTTGGTTGGTGAAGGTGATGCTTGACATCGCCGAACTGGCGGGCAACAACCATTAAGACAAACAAAACATCATCCCAATACCCCCTTATGGGGTATTTCTTCAACGCAAAACGAAGGTACGAGCTGCATGGAAAAATTTTATTTTGCAAGATCCATCGACCGTGCTCAGGAGCAGCCGAGATTACACAAAATAAATGGCGCCATCAATCGATGACATGAATTTCGCAGAAGCTGCGTATGGGAAATGCTCTGAAAAGCAAGAACAGATTTCAGAGTCAAGAACCCAAACGCAGTTCTTTGGCCTGCGCTGATCAGCGACGCGGCTCAGCTACACGCACGGAGATGGCGCGTCCCATCAATTCGACATCCTGGAGATCGTCGATGGCTTTTTTTTCTTCCTCAGCATTACCAAGGTCAACGAAGGCAAAACCACGCTTACGACCGGTCTCACGGTCGAGGGGCATCGAGCACTTGCTGACTTCTCCGTACTGGCTGAACAAGTGGATGAGGTCTTCTCTCTCTGCGTCCCAGGAGAGATTACCAATGAAAATCGTCAAAAAATTAATCCAAAAGGGATACCACCATTTTCACACATCGCCACAAGCTTTGGCAGTAAGCACATGTTCTGGTGAGGGTGAGCGGACATCAACAAAGCAATGCAGAGAGCAAAACCAGCTTTGGGGGCTGCGATGGAGACGTCAAGTCGAGAGCAGATCGATGAGCCCAAAGGGAGGCGACGTCTTCGCTTGCGGCTAAGAATGAGACAACAATGGAAGAGAACGAACGCACGTTTCATCCAAAATTGACACGACAAATCCCATCGGGAACTGGGATCACAAAGGAAAGCCTGAAGAATTCAGTTTGTCATTCATCCATCGATGAACGATTACAGCTGAACCATGCCGCATCGCATTCCCTTCAAAACAGCCTGCACACGGTTATTCACCTCAAGAGTTTTGAGCAAACGCTTGGTGTAAGTCCTTGATGTTTGCTCACTAACCACCAAAGCCTCTGCAATTTCCTTATCAGTCATGCCACGGGCGAGGCGATCCAAAACTTCATACTCACGTGGGGTAAGACGCGGGCAACTGAGATAGGGCAATTCCCTGCCACGCAACGATGGACTGCGATAGGAATGGTGCCCCATCACAGCCAAGACAGCGGCTTCGAGGGGTTTTTGGTCTTCAACAATGTCTGCTTCAGCAACAACAGCTTCGAGCCATGGAGCGTTGTCGTATTCAACTGGGATCTCATCGTTCAAAGCAAGAACAACAACCTTGAGATTTGAATGTTGTTCCTTGGCTCTCCTCACAAGTTCATAACCATTTCCACGCTCAAGTTGATCTGTACAAATCAACAATTCAAACTCATCAGAACGCAAGTACTCCAAACATCGATCTTGATCCGTTACCGCGCAGCCAATATGAGATTTTTCACTAAAACTCTTACAAAAGCAACGTAGAAAAAAACGACCTCGCATCGCCAATGCAATTTTGCCGTTGACAGCTACAGACAGCAGTGCATCATCAAAACCTGATGACGGTGGATCATGAAGGTATGGCGTGAGGTCCATGGGGTCTCAATACGCCGAGCAACCATCCTTACAACAACTGTGACTGTTATGGAGATGACGTTGTTAGTTGTCATAGAGAAAACAGGATGGAACAGCAGGAACAACAAAACATCAAGCGACCAAAAATGTTGAGTATATATACTTGAAAAACTCGTCCCTCCGGCAGGATTTTGGTCCGTACAAGCAGGGCATATTTAAGGGGATTGAAAAGTGCCTAGATCAATGAGGTGGCTCAAACAGCGATGAGGGCCTCAAAAAAAGGGGCACGATAGTTGTAATAACCCCAGCCAGAAACCAGTGGGTATCACAGCAATGTAGGATAAATACGTTCATCCCCTGAAGGGGAAAGTCAACTGTCCCCTTTTGGGAGGAGAGACAATCCAAGGTTTGGGAGACAGTACACAAATGAAAGGTTTAAAGCATGCAATCAGCAACACTGACAATCGGGGAACTTGAAGCGAAGTATCCTTTGTATTGCAAAGCGATGAAGCTTCTACTTCGAGATGGTCAAAAGCCAGAGCGACTTAGAAGGACAGTGTGCTGGGAACGGCTAGAAAAATTACATCACTCACTTCCTAGACAATACAAATCGCCGGAACGCCTCATGCAGATCATGCAAAGCGAAATTAATTCCAAAAAAGTTAACCCATAAAAATCCAACCCAGCAGGAAAGATGAAAGGCATCTCTTTCAATCGTATAAAAATGAATTTAATTTTTACACTTTGCTTCACGCAACATGAAAAGAACAACCTCGCAGATAGCGCTTAGACAACAACTCACAAGAGACGTCTGGAAGCAAATACTTAAGCTCGATGATCTGGAGCAATTCGAGGAAAGCTACGCGCTTACGCAGGAATGGCGAGAATGGTTGCTCGACCCACAAATTAACAATAATTTCTAACGTAACCCTTTAACAGCAACTCGGATCCGTCGTTTATCTCTCGTACGTCTCACTGAAATACCGAGTGGCAGACAATAAAAGACGATGGGAAGAATTCTTAAAAAACATTTTGCTAACGACGAACGAGTCGAGCATGCAAACGACAAACCTTCACAGCCTGCGAAGGCGGAGCCTGACATAACGCCCCAAGCTCCTGGTTCAACTGCCGAAACAATCCAAGATCCGCACCTGGAAGTGAGGGGATCACCGACATCGCGGTAGCCCATGCAAGAACGACCATTGCAGCACCTCACAAAAGCATTGATCTCACAATAAGACTCAGTCGGTAGCAGGTGAGATAAGCGTGGGCGAACTGTATCTCTGAACAGGCGTATGAAAGCCTCAGTCGACCAGTGGAAACCATTGAAACTAGACGTGGGTGCTGTTTTCAACCTCAGAAAGATCCATGGAAGCGACCAAGTCCAACAAACCTGCAGCCAAAACGGCATCACCTTCAAGCATCAACAGTTTGTAGAGACTGATCACCATCTCGTAGCTCGGTGCGGACGAACCATTAATCAGGCTGCGTGCTGTACCGCGCGCGACGACTCGTTCAAGGCTCATGCTCATGACTCAACCATGGCCTTCTTTCCAGACGCCTAAGCTTCAACTTCGTTATTGCAGCTGATTTGGATCACAAAACAACATCAAAACTGATTCGCCCTGACTGGAACATGCAGTCAACGATTATTGAGTTGTGATTTTGCTCAGACGAAGCTCCCCAACTCTGTGACAAACACATTATGAACTGAGCACCTTTGCCTCTCACACGATTCGCAACACCATCCCATTCAAAAAAGAGTCATACTGTGCATGGTCTCAGGCTCCGAGGGCCAAGCGCGCAATCTTAAAAACCACATAGCTGAGCTCGAATCGCGGTTAGCTCATCCGCATCACTGGACGGAAGGAGAAAACAAGCAAAATGCTGAAAAATTACGTCAACTCATTTTTGAGCGTCAGAGGCTAATCTCTATTCAACATGATGAATTGAACGATTTCAACTGATCACCATCTTGATTGTCGCTTTTTTAAGGTGGTAAAATAGTTAAATTGAGATCAAACAACAATGACAGATTATTCTTCAGCCATTATCGCCCTAGTCGTTGTTGGAATCGTCTTTACCGTCGCAGTCGTCTACGTCTTGATTCAACCATCCGACTTACCCTCCCAAAACAAAGACAAATAACACCAAAAATTAATCTAGAGATCACTTTTAAAAGTTTTGACAACGCAAAAACTATTTAGCTTTCAACAATAAAATGACAGCAGGATTGCATTCAGATTTGTATATATCGCGGGATATTCATAAGTCACTTTGTCCTAGCGCATTAACAGCTGGTAAGCCTCATTGATCTGACAAAAGGATTCTGCGGAGCCCCCTAAATCCGGGTGATGCTGCTTTACAAGACGACGGTGGGCCTGCTTGATCTCATGCAGCGAGGCACCGGGCTCAAGCCCCAAAGTTTCATAGGCAATCGATCGCGCATCCAATGATCCTGGTCGCTTGCGATCGGAGGAACGTCGATCACTCCTCGTCCTTCGACTCGCTCGCGTGGTCTCCTGACGGCTTAAAAGTTCGTGGACAACGCGTTGTGGGTCTTCATCCAGCCATTCACTCGCACGGACACCATAGAAAGCAAAAGCAGCCAAAACCGCTGCACGTTTCTTGGACAATGAACCGGTTGTGGCGGCTAGTAGCTCGGTGCCAAAACCTGGCATTAGACGATCTAAACGCTGATAGAGATTCAGTTGGGGATGAAAACTACTGCGGTTCAATCGCTCGATCAAGGCGGTTAAGCAACGAAGACGAAGATCCCCCCACCCAACCTGTTGAGTCAGAACTTGGCCCCAATCAGCAATTTGAGAGGCCGTAAGTCTTGAAACTTCGGTCGTGTCATCAACCGTTTGTGATGACTGATAGCGATGTTGTCGATCTTGACGTGTACGGAGGCGATCAAGCTCTGCCCGAAGCCGACGCACTTCTTGACGGAGAGCATCGTTTTCAACCAGCAAAGACTCAACATTGCTGGTGACGCGTTGGCGTTGGCTGGGATGGGGAGCGGACGACCATTGCCGGGGATCAAAGCCCATGGGCTGCCTTAATCACCACAACGCTGAATCTAAGGCTGAGATGAACTACCAAGGCAGTGCATCGCCGTTTGCATGCCAAAACGAGCCAGACGTTTCAAGCGTTAAAGCATCAATCCGTTGCAGCAAACCTTCAACCGACTGTTGAGGGCTGGTTCCATTGGGATTGAAATTGATCATCCGGGTCGCCACCAAGCCTGGGTGAAGAATGGCGACAGCAATGCCCTTCGGCTTGAGATCGATCGCCAATGACTTACCGGCAATATTTAAGGCAGCTTTAGACATCCGATATCCATAGGATCCACCGGAAGTGTTATCAGCAATGGATCCCATACGACTGGTCGTGAGTGCAATCCAAGACCCCCTAGAAAGATTGGAGGTCAAGATGCTCGCAAGACGTAAAGGTGCAAGAGCATTGACCTCAAACTGCTGACGGATGGCCTCAACATCCAAATCATGCAAACCATTGAAGTGCAAAATACCGGCATTGAGGATGACGCCATCCAGAGACTGATGATTGAGACGAGACATCAGTTCATCGATCGCTGACGCATCAGTAAGTTCAATTCCGGCTTCGATTTGTACCCCTAACGAGTCGAGTTCTCGACCAGCTTTACGGCAGACAGCAATGACATAATCGCCACGAGCAGCGAGTTGTCGACAGTATTCCAATCCAATGCCGCGATTTGCACCCGTTACGAGAACCGTTGCCATGACTGATCGATCGAACTCGCCATATCCTCTCCTGGCGACGTCTTGCGATCATGGACGGAGAGATCGGAATGAATTCATGGCCAGATCAGAGGATGAAGCAGGAACAGAGAGAGGATTTGAGCCGCTTTCGATGATTGACATGTGGCAAGACCTTCACCAGCTCATTGACAATTGGTCGACCAAGTACAAAACAACTCCGGATATAGCTGCGACAGCCCTACGAGAATTTGCAGAAACGCTTTCCAATCAACCACCAACAAATTGAGACAACCGTTCGATTGAACAATCAATATGCAGACAAAAGGAAATAGCAGCCTTAAAATCTTGCCAGTTATTAGCCGAAAAATATGGATTGGTTAGTCAGTATAGTTACTGTTATAGACATAAATTTCATCGAGACCAGCCACGAAGGCGACTGCAAGGCTTTGATCGCCTTTGCTTACTTTTATCCACATTACATCATGTTAGAATGAAGCAATGTTCAGCTATTAAACACAAAAATAGCTGCAGAGATGTGAACTAAACAGGATATTTAGAGGTCCAATGAATACAACATCAAACGCACCCCAAGAAAAGCTTTCGGTAATTAGTAATAACGGCCAGGATATTCACCTGGATGGTCAACTCGCTCGATAGTGACGCCATACTCATGTCGACCCGACGCCAACAAGAGTTGATCACCCGTGACTGCAAAGCCATAGCCCTGCGCAATAAGAGCAACCTCATCGGCTGTGATGCAAGCACGAACTTGAACCTGGAGTCGTGAATCACGCCCCAAAAGCTGAAGAAACCGTCCGAGCTCCTGACCAGAGGCATCAGTCATGACAATGACTCAAACACGAGAACAGGCGATAGTCAGGAAAGAATCTCATTTTGGTTTTGGCGAGAACTCGAATGATGGCTTGAGCCAATCAACCCCAAGCAAAAACAGGAAAGTCGATAAAAATTTTTATTTATTCATGGTAGTCATATCGAACTAAAACATTTTCTAGCAAGTGACCGCCCATTGGGAGTAAACCAAAAGACAGAGCACAACGTCTCATGTCTTTCATCAGCCGAATCTGCGCCACCTCTAAGGGTTCAACCATTGATGCCGTGGGTAATGGTCGGTATCGAGTGTGCAACAAACAATCGCAATGCGCCGAAGTCGTTGGACTTTGGCAAGCCTACGAAACACTTCGAATTCAAGAACAAATTATTTATTAATGAGCTGGTAACAACTTAAGATTTGGAGGGTCAAAAAAATTAGTAGACGATATAGATATTGATTAAAATTAGAACCTTGACAGCCATATTTTTACGTCGGAACAACACTATCAATATCGGACGTCTACAACGGTGATGGCGCGCTGGCCGCAACCCGAAAAGGTCCAAAGCCGAAAAATGCCGCCTTAGCATAATTCCTGCAGAAACGCCAGAAATTCCACCAAATAAGACACAAGCTTTTACATGGTGATAGTCTCATCACACCACGTACCGGGACGCGATGTACACGATCGATAAAGCACGACAAATTTTCCCTGATACGCAAACGGCAGACGCTGTACCCGCCATCACAGCCCGTTTCAAGCTGCTTAGCGCCGAGGACCAGTTGGCACTGATCTGGTTTGCCTATCTCGAAATGGGGCAAACCATCACTGTTGCCGCCCCTGGAGCGGCGAGGATGGCTTTGGCCAAACCAACGCTCGACGAAATCGTCGCCTTGAACTTCGACGAGCAGACAAAGGTGATGTGCGACCTTGCAAGCAAAATCAACGCACCCATTTCGACGCGCTACGCCTTCTGGTCGATCAACGTGAAGCTTGGTTTTTGGTACGAGCTTGGTGAGCTCATGCGTGCAGGAAAAGTGGCACCCATCCCACCTGGCTACAAACTCTCAGCCAACGCGTCATCTGTGCTGGATGCGGTTAAAAAAGTAGAGCAGGGTCAACAAATCAGTTTGTTGCGCAATTTCGTATCCGATATGGGATTCGATCCAGACGTTGTTGATGATCAGCTGGTTGCAGAGCCAATTGTTGCCCCTACACCAGTAGAGCAACGGGAAAAGATCTTTATCCCCGGAGTTCTCAACCAGACAATTTTGAGCTACATGGAGCTTTTGAACTCCAATGATTTTGACCAATTAATCGAATTATTCCTTGAAGACGGTGCTTTGCAACCACCATTTCAACGTCCAATTGTTGGTCGCGAAGCCATCTTGAAATTCTTCCGACGCGATTGTCAAAATCTTAGATTGATGCCTCAGGGTGGTTTTGGAGAACCAGCAGATAGTGGTTTCAACCAAATTAAAGTAACGGGAAAAGTTCAAACTCCTTGGTTTGGTCAAGAAGTGGGAATGAACGTCGCTTGGCGTTTCCTGTTGGATGAGAACGACAAAATCTATTTTGTCGCGATCGACTTACTCGCTTCGCCCGCTGAACTACTCAAGCTTGGTGGCAACTAAAGCCGCGCAAGCTAGACACCAACGTCAAAGTCTCATATTGGCGGCATTGATTGGTTCAGCATGGATCATCACATTCGTGATATCCATGCTGATTAATGTGAATGTATGGTCTAGCTCCGCGATTCTTGGTTTTATTCTTCTGAGATCATTCCTACACACTGGATTGTTCATCGTTGCTCACGATGCCATGCATCACAGCTTGGCTCCACTCAACGAGAACCTGAATAACAATATTGGAAGACTATGCCTATTTTTGTATGCGGGACTTTCCTACAAGTCTTGTTCCAAAAACCATAGTCTCCATCATCGTTATCCTGAGTCTGCAGCTGATCCAGACTTCCATTCAATTCAAAATTCAAAGCCAATCAATTGGTACTTTAGATTTCTAAGTAACTATCTTGATGCCAAACAGTTTTGCATTTTGACTATTGTTTGGTTGCTACTGCTTCAAATCACAAGCAGTGTAAATCCTAATGCTGCTGAGAATATTATCATTTTTTGCCCAATACCATTAATCATCAGTTCAATTCAACTTTTTTTTGTTGGCACATGCCTCCCTCACCAAATAACGCGAAAGGAAGCAGGACGTCAAAGACCTAGAAGTCTTTCATTACATCCGCTCCTTTCGTTCGCAGCTTGCTATCACTTTGGCTACCATTTGGAACATCATTTGAATCCAAGCACACCCTGGTTCAAGCTGCCTAATCTGCGCGTCGCTTCACTACAACGTGAACAAGCCAAGATTAAACATTCCCACTAATCCCAAGAGCTTTTTATGACGCCCGCTGACTGGTCATCCCAAGAAGAACAAGTGGCACGCCACGCATTTGATAATGGCAGGAATCGTTCTATTGAGTCATTAATTTCAACGCTTCAGGCAAAATGCCAGGAGTTGAACACTGATGAGTCGGTATGGAACATGCATGACTACCTCAGCACAGAACGGCATCTATTTGAAGGAAGATCAGAATTCGACTACGGCAATATCCTCTTTACACTGGCGGAGTTATTAAAACAGCAATTGATCACATTGGATGAGCTGAATGGACTAGATCCGAAAAAGCTTGCCAAAATTAAAGCAATGTCAATGTTCTAACCAATTTGGGTTTCGCCGCACCTTTACCGATCCTCAATGGTTGTCCTGCGATCAGCGGTCGGGAATCAGAATTACTGAAAAAGGTTAATCAGGTCACAGACCATTGGAAAGAGTCAACCAATATCAATTTTGATCAACTCAAATCTGGCTATGCATGTGCATTACATATGCACCAACCAACAATACCTGCCGGGAATGAAGGCGAGTTAATTTCGCATCTTCAGCATATGTTTAATCATTCAGAGGAGGGAGATAATCACAATGCAGAGCCATTCGCACAATGTTATAAACGTCTTGCTGACATAATTCCCGGTTTAATTAAAGAAGGTTGTAATCCTCGTATCATGCTTGATTACTCCGGGAACTTACTCTGGGGTGTTAATCAAATGGGAAGGACTGATATAACTGAATCCCTTAAATTTCTTGCTTGTGATTCTCAAATGCAGAATCATGTTGAATGGCTTGGTACTTTCTGGAGTCATGCAGTGGCACCATCCACTCCTATTCCAGATCTGAAACTACAGATCAGTGCATGGCAACATCAATTTGCACATTTATTCGGCACTGAAGCACTGCAGAGGGTGAAAGGGTTCTCCCCTCCGGAAATGCATCTTCCAAATCATCCCGATACTCTGTACGAATTCATAAAAGCCTTAAAGGAGTGTGGATATAAATGGGTATTAGTTCAGGAACATAGTGTCGAGAATCTAAATGGCACACCACTAAATCATGAGCAAAAGTACATACCAAATCAATTAATTGCTAAAAATTCACTTGGAGACACTATAAAAATCACCGCTTTAATAAAAACCCAAGGATCAGACACAAAGTTAGTTGGGCAGATGCAACCTTTTTACGAGGCACAGGGTCTTGGTCGGCAGGAAATTAATAACATAAAGATCCCATCGCTCGTATCTCAAATTGCAGATGGTGAAAATGGCGGAGTCATGATGAATGAATTTCCGGAAGCTTATTTACAAGCGAATCGACGAAATAGAGACAATGGTGAATCTGTTATGGCCGTGAATGGATCTGAATATCTCGAAATGATTGCCGCAGCTGGCATTCATGAATCAAATTTCCCAACCATTCAAGGTGTACATCAACACAGAATTTGGAATGCAATGGGCGATGATTTAGGACGTCAGGCACTGTCTTCAGCCATTGCCTCCCTCAAAAGTTCCGATACTGGGTTCAATATTGAAGGAGCATCATGGACGAACAATTTAAGCTGGGTAGAAGGTTATGAAAATATTCTCGAGCCGATTAATCAATTAAGTGCGCAATTCCATAAACGCTTTGATGAGCAAGTTTCTAACAGCCCTGAGATAACACAAACAGAGCATTACCAACAGGCCTTAGTTCATTTACTACTCAGTGAAACCAGTTGCTTCCGCTACTGGGGCCAAGGAACATGGACAGACTATGCACGCGAAATCCATCGCAGGGGTGAATTTCTCCTCGATGAGCCTTCAACAGCGATTTAATTTGTTGCAACTCATGGCATTCGCTCGTCAAACAACTCAATACCACCTTTCATAAGGATCTTCTTGGTATCAACTGGATGTCTTACGAACCAGGTTCGGGCGAATGTCGAGTTTTAATTACTAGCAAAGAGCAAATCGAAACGATGCTTTTAAGTCTTGGCAAGCTCGAGGGAACAACAGACATCCTTCAGCAGCTCCGCGAAGTCCATGGACAGCTCGAACTTTTGCATGACCAGCGCCGCGGCGGCTCAGACTAAGCGTGGTTTACAAAGCGTTACATTTGTGCCAAGATAGATCCAAAGACAGTTGAGATTCAGCTGTCTTCAATTCTGTCATCGACAACCGGTGGCCGGTCATGCTCTTTTGGCAATGTTATGGGAATCGAAGTTGAACTAATAATCGCGGCTGCAGATATCGTTCTGGCACTGTTACTTGCCGTATCGCTACCAGCACGAGAAGAAATCAGTTAACGGTTTACCTGCTCAGTGTTGAGCACTCAACCTGAATTCTGAGAAGACACAATTAGCATCGACTTTGCGATCCATTTCTAAAAGAGCTGAATAACGGTCTTGAACCCAATATTCTGTTTCAACCCAGATATTGAGTTGATACCGACGTTCAAGAGATTGGCCAGAGCCGTCCATCATGTGAAAATCCCTGACTTCACAATAGTGTTCATTTTTAAAGAACGCGGATTAATAGCTAGTAACTATGTATGGAAATCAGAATGAAAGGTTGAATGGTGATCATCGCATCTTTAGATCATTTTTATTTCCACCATCTTGTTGCCAGGATTTTTCAAGCTTGAGCCGAAACTGCAAAGAGCTGCTTTGGGATGATCGCATTTTTGTACGGTATGAACCGGTTAAACGCCAAAATTTCCATGCACTTGCAGCGGCGACAACCAGCCAGGCAAGAAGAAACCAGCCAGGATTTCCCATCCACCAAACAACGCTGAACTCCATAATGACGATCTTTCCGATCAGACGTGGAAATCCATAGCTCATGCATCGCTTAAAGATACAATTCGAATCTTGCCAATGAATCACCCCCAGCGACCAAGCTCAACAACGATTTGGAACGCGGGGATCATTTTGATCACCGTGGTCGCTGCAATCATGGCGATCGTCCGACGTTAAGAGACGATAGAAGTCAAAGCACTCAATTCAGCTCATCACCATGTTCATCGTTTCAACTCTCTTGGTCCCACTTTTCATGTTGTTCCATTTCGTTGGACCAATCCCAGTTGATTTGGGAACTCACGGAGGTGAGCTCAGTCCGTGTTTAAGTTCAGCACACTGTTCACGGCAGAACTGGTCAACTGCCAATCTTCAATCAGATCTAGAAACCATCATTGCTGCAGTACGTGAAACACCTCGTACCATCATTGTTGAAGAAAGAGATGGCTACATCCATGCGGAAGCAAGCAGTGCTTTGTTTGGCTTTGTAGACGACCTTGAGTTGCTCGCCAAACAAGATACAGGCATGATTCAGGCACGATCCATTTCACGTCTTGGCGATTCTGATCTTGGTGTGAATTCAGCGCGACTAGACAGACTCAAAACTCTGATCAATGGGACGGATTAGAATTAGGCATTAACCTATTTGAAAGTACTTTCAATAGATAACAGCTAAACAACGCGCCAAATCACACTGTCACGACTACAAAATGAACGACATTATCTGTCCACACTGCAATACCGCATTCAAAGTGGATGGAACAGGATACGCGGATATTTTGAAGCAAGTCAGGGATCGTGATTTTGAACAGCAGTTGAAGCAACGTTTAGATCTAGCTGAAAAGGACAAGCAAAATGCCATTGAGCTTGCCATGGCTAAAAAAGCCTCCGAGCTCCAAAGGCTGGAGAGTGAATTAAGAGATCGAGATTTAAAACAGCAGCTTGCCATAAAAGATGCTGTTCTGTCGGCAGAAAAGCAACGTGATTTAATTGCCAAAGAACTTCAACAAATTCAAGAGAATCAACAGCAAGAGCGTCGATTTACAGAATCAAAATTTGCCCAAGAATTTCAAACTCTTACATTGCAAAAGCAAGCAGAATTGCGCGATCTACAGTCCAAATTAGACGCGAGCAGTATTCAAAAAAAGCTCGCGATCAATGAAGCAGTTAATACCATTGAAAAGGAGAGGGATGCACTCAGGAATCAGCTCAGTGAATCTGAACTGAAGCATCAATTAGAATCAAAATCACTCAAAGATCGGTACGAAGCCCAAATTTATGATCGAGATGAGGCAATTGTCCGACTTCGTGACATGAAAGCAAGGCTCTCCACGAAAATGGTTGGAGAGACATTAGAGCAACATTGCGAGACCGAATTCAATCGTCTTCGAGCGGCGGCATTTCCAAGGGCATATTTCGAAAAAGACAACGATGCAAGTTCTGGCAGCAAAGGTGATTATATTTTCCGCGACTTTGATGAATCCGGTAACGAAATTATTTCAATCATGTTTGAAATGAAAAACGAAACTGATACAACAATAACTAAGAAGAAAAATGAGGACTTTTTTAAGGAACTCAACAAAGATCGGGTCGAGAAAGACTGCGAATACTCAGTGCTAGTGTCACTTTTAGAACCAGAGAGTGAACTTTACAACTCTGGGATCGTAGATGTATCTCATCGTTTCGCAAAAAGCTACGTTATCAGGCCTCAATTTTTTATCCCGTTTATCACTCTCCTCCGAAACGCTGCTCTTAAGTCGATTGAGTACAAGGCCGAACTCGCCTTAATCAAAGCACAAAATATTGATGTGACTCATTTTGAGGAGGATCTTGAATCGTTCAAAAGTGCTTTTGGTAGAAACTATGATTTAGCTTCACGGCGTTTCCAAACGGCAATTGATGAAATCGACAAGTCAATTGATCACCTACAAAAAACGAAAGATGCTCTTATGGGAGCCGACCGTAATTTGCGCCTTGCAAACGACAAAGCACAAGATGTAACCGTAAAAAAACTCACAAGAAACAATCCAACGATGAGCGACAAATTTATGGAGCTAAAAAATAAAAGTGACGCTGATCAATAACTTCTTGTGAATAATTAGCTTCCTTGAGTCCAGTGGGCGGTGCAGCGAAATCGTGATGAGAAACCAACATCTTTCTCCTTACAATCCACAGATGTAATAGTGGCTCCCTTCGGAGCAAGACGTACGGCCTGCGCCCTTGCCATCTGCTCAGTAGCAGCCTCACCTGAACTGGTATGAGCTACTGCAGCAGATCCAAGACTCCACAAGGCAAGCCCGATCACAAATCCGAAACCTCTCTTTGATTTCCAAGAAAGAGACATGAGAACAGCAGACGAACACCCTTTCTTAGCAACATTTTGATTTTGAGTACGCGTAGCGATCTATTCGTGGATGTCCGGGCAAAATAATGATGAAATACAACACCTTGCTCGATGCCTTCGACTCCTCGCAACCGTGTCGGAGACGTGTACGGTCAGCTCACAGTTATTGCACCGTCTGACCGTCGCACTAAGTCGGGCAATGCCTATTGGTGGTGCAGATGTAGCTGTGGGAGAGAACGAGAAGTCGCTGGAGACAAACTCTCTCTCAACGTCGCTCGAAGGAAACCGACCGTGACAGCTTGCGAAGAGTGTTCAAGAGAGCATCAAATTGAAGCCGTCTGTTTCAAACACGATCGAGAAGAGCGTGAGCGTCGCAAGCAGGCCAAACACGATCGAAAACAATTGGTAGGCATGGTGCCCGATCGATGGCTCAAACTTCCATTGACCGATGCCCATGCACGAGAGCTAGGACAAACCCAATTTTTCAGAGGGCGAAAGTGTTTGAGAGGTCACCTGGCGCCTTACAGGATTAATGGTGGCTGTCTTACTTGCGCTGGGCAGACTCCGTCTGCGGGAGATTGGCAATCAACCAAGCCCACAGAGTCGTAACTGCAGCTCCAAAAGCCATCAGCGCTAACAATTTCGTTTCCATTTAGAGAAAATCAAAGTCGTCTTCACCTGCAAATGCGTTCATAACCAAAGCCGAGAACGGGATGACAACAGCTGCAATTACAAGAATTTCCATAAATCCATCGCAATGTTGCGCAAAGTTAGTTCATACGACGTTACAAACAGTTGTTGGTGATACGCCTTGCATTCGATGAGCAAACATACTCATCTTGAATTCCTAAATCATGATCGCCGTGCCAGTGCAGTGGCAGGGCGTGAAGTTCTAGGCATTAAGCACCGTTGTCAGGGCTTTCGGACAGAACAGACTGACCCTAGATGCGCGATTTCGATGCCCCCCATTCTTCAAGCTGCATCGCAGTCGATTCGAGATCTACTCCGGACTTCTGGGGTGCAGAGCTTCGATGAATGTCGTCTCCGCAACGACCGACAGAGCTATGTGGCCTTAAGTCGGCAACTGGTGCAAGCCCAGTTCGTCCTGAGGGATTTGGAGTTAACGACTCGTCTTTGGCAAGACGTTGCCAGTCGTGAAATGGACCTTGGTCGCATCATCAACCTTTTGTATTGCTGCGCTTTCCCTGAAGACGATGAAGCCATGCGTTGTATTGATGAGGGCTACCTCGCCCTCATCAATCGGAAGGATCCTTAAAGCAAAGGACTGACGCCTAGAGCTCAAATACAACCCCTAGCAGCGTTGCAGGATGCATTGTGCGTCCGGCGTGGCCACGCTCGAGTTGAAAAGCCATCACGCAATGGGCCATAAAACGGCATGCTGAGAGCACAGCCAAGCCGATGCAGATGGGGCAATGAGTGATTCCCATGCCACAAGATTCACAGGAGTTGGGTCTTGCTGCACAACTGCGTTGAATTTCTTGACCTTTACCTGATGCGGGGCGGCCATGTCATCCGAGGTGGGATTCCACGTTGTTGAGTCGAATGTTTGGAGGTTTGTCAGGACATTCCTGATCATTCACGTCAATGGGGATACGGAGGCTGGTAAAGTCCTTTTTTGCTCTGTTTCGGAGAACGGATGAGCCAGGTCACAGTCGGCGAAAATGAGGGTATTGAATCCGCACTACGACGTTTCAAGCGCTCTGTCGCCAAGGCCGGCATCTTTTCCGACCTGCGTCGCATCCGTCACCACGAAACTCCGGTTGAAAAATACAAGCGCAAACTGAAGCAACGTTCACGCAATCGCCGCCGTTAATCTGCTGCTGAGGCGATGCTTCCTACCCCCTCCATCGGGGGTTTTTTAATGTCACGAACCTCGTGGAGGCGTTGATCGATGTCGCGTTTAATGGCCTTGCTTCGCCAGACTCGAATAACTCTGGTGGTTGTCCGTGTTCCTCATCAACCCGCTTTGCCCAATCAGTGCAGCAAAAATCGCTGGACTGAAAGCAACGGTTCTGCTCTTGCTGGTGATGCTGATGAAGTCTCAGCTTCTCCGCTTCAAAATGTCGCTTCTGGGCTCATTGATCGGTTTCCTTTTACTCGTGAGCTTTCTGATCAGCACAGGAATCCTCACCGTGGTAGCTGGGGGAGCAGTGACCTATGCCGCCATGCAAAACAAATCCACCTAAAGGGATGGATTCACTAGGCCTCGTTTCCCCCCATATCAGCCCATAGCCATCGGTTTATGTCTCGTCCTCTGCCCAGCACAGGAGCAGTTACCGGCATTGTTGAAGCCATTAATTTTTTTCGGGACCCGGATTTCGCGACCAGACGCTTTACCGAGTTCGGCGATATTTTCGAAACATCGCTCATCGGTCAACGACTCGTCTTCATCCGAGGCGACAAAGCCATTGCCGATCTTCTGGCGCAAGGCGACGCCGTTGAAGGTTGGTGGCCCGAGAGTGTTCGCCAACTCCTTGGCAGCCAATCCCTTGCGAACCGAAATGGCTCCGACCACAAAGCGCGTCGGAGAGTCGTGGGTCAATTGTTTTCCAGTGCAGCACTGAAGCGCTACACCCCTGGAATGATTGGCTTGGTGGATGAGCTCAGCCAAGAGTTGCTTGAAGAAACAAAGCCAATACGGCTTGCTGATCGCATGCGGCGATTTGCCTTTCGCGTGATTGCAACGACAGTTCTGGGTTTAGAGGGTTCAGACCGTGATGCCCTCTTTCATGACTTTGAGATTTGGACACAAGCTTTGTTCTCTGTGCCCATCGCCATTCCAGGAACGCCCTTTGCGAATGCGTTAGCGGCAAGACGTCGCCTACTCGACAGGCTTAGAGACGTTCTTGAGCAAGCGGATCAAAACCGTGGCGGACTGGATTTACTCGCTGGTGGTCTCGATGAGGCAGGACAACCACTCACAGCAGACGACATCGTCGAACAACTACTTCTATTGCTCTTCGCTGGTTATGAAACAACTGCGTCGTCATTGAGCTGTTTGATGCGGGCTTGTCTAATCGAGCCTCATGTTGAGCCATGGCTGCGTGAGGAACTGGATGGCCTGGAGTGGCCACCTCAGGGTGATGCAACCACTGCATTTGATGGTAACCGCGCTCCCAGACTTCAAGCCGTCGTGACTGAAGTGATGCGCATGACGCCACCTGTCGGGGGATTTTTTCGCCGCACCTGCCGCCCGATTGAGCTCGCCAATATTCTCATTCCAAAAGGTCATGTGGTGCAAGTCGCTTTGGCTTCCTCCAATCGTGCTGGAAGCAGCGAACTAAACGAATTTCGTCCTCAACGCCATCTTGATGGATCCAACAAACCAACACTGTTGCCTTTTGGAGGCGGTGAGCGTGTTTGCTTGGGGAAAGCCCTTGCTGAACTTGAAATCCGCCTCATGGTGGTGGGACTTCTGAAACGGGTTCAACTCAGCCTTGCCGGCGATCAGGATCTCGATCTCCAGCTGATCCCCAGCCCGAGCCCCAAGGACGGCCTAAAGGTTGTTGCCAAGCATTACGCACCTGCTGATGCCAAGGCGTGACGTCAACCACGGGCTTCTCAAGATCAAATGCAGTGGTGGCATCCACCTCCTTTCGTAGACGCCTCAATACAGGTATCAGGGCAAGACCGAGCAGTAAGGCCATGAGCAACAGCCATGGGAGCAGAGCCAAAAACCAAATGGTTGCCACCGCACTGATGGCAACCGTCGCAAGCGTTCGCAACCATTGCGGCTTCATCCGTCCTGGGAGCTGACGCATCAGTCAGACCTGGCAGAGACTTTGAAAGTTTGGCCTTGGTCGATGCTCAGAAAACATTTCTCTCCAACAGTCAAAGATCTTGGCTAAGGATTCGGTCGAGGTCTCGACGAAACTCATCACGACTAAGTGGGAAAGCTCCTCTTTGACGTCGATTACGGCGTAACAAGAAACCGATCCATAAAATCTGCACGAGACAACACAATCCCGCCGTGATGAGCAAGCTGGGCGTTGGAGAACTCCAGTCCATGACTGGTTAGTAGGTGGACTGAGGCAACGTGAAGCCGGATTGCATATTTCCGATATCGAGCATCACGTACGTGAGCCAAATCAAGAGCGCTGCAACTCCAGCGCCGGCCGCCACCTTGGCAAAAGATCGGCCGATCATTTCCAGCAGACTGACTTCTTTCATGCGAATAGGACGTGCCCCCTAATTGTGCCGTGTGGACGCAAGCATTGGCGTCATGCGGTTCAGTTCGTGTATCAACGATTGCAAACATCGTTCATGAACACGTCAACGCAGCGAATGGCTTGGTCGAGATTTTGCTTAACAGTGAAACCAGAGCGCTTTCTTGGCGAAAAGCTGTGATCTCCATCGGAGATCCAACGAATCTGAATTTGATCGGACAGCACATAGTTATCAACTTCTTCTCGTCCACCCATCGGGTCACGCTCCCCTTGAACGATCAACATTGGAGCTGAGAAGGATCCGAGGTGTTCGGTTCTTAATTGATCGGGCTTTTTTAAGGGATGGAAAGGATAACCAAGGCAGACAACTCCTTGGATCAAATCATCGTTGTACAAGGAATTGGCAAGTAACGAAGCAATTCGTCCACCCATTGATTTTCCACCAATGAGGAGTGGTTGCTGAATGTCCTTATTCAAAACTTCAACAACAGATCGATAGGCGTCCAGTAGAACTGACAACTTGTCTGGGAACGTCCTGCGGCCTGTTGATGACTGCCGAGCCATGTACGGGAATTCAAAGCGGACAACTCTCCAGCCTTGATGAGTTAAACCATCTGAGAGGAAATCCAACATTGATTCCCTTATGCCACTACCTGCTCCATGGGCGAGTACAAGGGTGGCTTTTGCTTCAACCGGTTTGGAAATCAAAAGGGTTGGAGAAACCACCTAAGTCTGAGTGGAAAAAATCAGCGAGTTGCTGATGCCTCACTTAAGACGACTGAGGGTTCGTCGAGAGATTCTGAGGTTGAATCAATTTCAATATTCGGCTCGACAAGACGAGAGATCAATTCGTCAATCGAGAAAAGGCCTGGACCACAAGCCAAAACTGTTCCTGCCGCCGCCAAATAAAGGCCAAGCAATTCGAGCAGGTAGATATTGAAACCAGCAGTAACGATGGCGTGATAAATCGCCACTGTGATTGTTCCTGCAATTGCTGCGGCGCCAACTCGGGTTAGCAAGCCGGTGATCAACAACCAGCTGCCAATCACCTCAGAAAACGCGGCAACGTACGAAAGAACGATCGGAAACGGAAGGTGCAGCGGACGAACAAATGCGTCAGCAAAATTTTCGATATTGGCTAATTTTTCATATCCGTGATGGATGAGTAGCGCACCAGTCAAAACCCGAAGGACGAGCAAGCCCAGGTCGGCAAACAGAGGACGGGTGAGAACAGCGCGGATCATGACCCAAGGCAACATCAACATAACTTAAAAAACTTTCGTGAAGCTGTGCGAGCAACCCGGGATAATTGACGCGAAATAAGTATTTTTACTCAGAGGGCTGCTGAGGGCAGAGCTTCGGCCAAGGCAACCCGGGGAACGTTCTCATCACTGGTGATTTCCAAGATCCGTCCGATCGAGCCGGGGGTCTCAAGTGCATCGACACAGCATTGAGCAACAAGGCGCCGTGGAATGGAATTCTTGTCCTGCTGATCCGGGCCTGTCAGACGAATACCCTCTTGCTCGAGACCAGACTCCCTTTCAGACAAACCTCCAGGACGAACAACAGTCCAATTCAACCCACTTCGCTCTAACGCTCGTTCACCGATCCTTTTCCACACAAGAATCAGTCCGAAAAGATTGAGTGGATGCCGCCAACGTCCTGCACAGAGCGAACTCACCAACACCACGCGGTTGACGTTGACCCGTTGGCAACTTGCAATTTGGCGCTTAACCCCCCATGCATCCACACGCATAGGGCCGCTGAGATCAATCGATGGTCGTGCACCGGTGGCAATGATCAGCGCCTCGGCCCCAAGCAACGCTTGATCGAGCGCACAATCATTCTCGATACTCAGGCGCACCTGCTCGCAATTCGACAAAGATGCTGGAACAGCAGATTCGCGACGAAGCAATAGACGCGGTTGAACCCCTGCGGCCAACAACTCTTCTGCAATTCGATAACCGGTTTTTCCTGAAGCACCGCTAACGGCGACAACCCGTGCCATGTCCCAACCCCAACTCCTCAAAAGTTAGAAGATCACTTTCTGATTCAGTCGTCGTCAACGAGCCACAAAGGCTCATCGAGGTTTTGCTGACAAAACAGCTCGAAACAGGGAGGTCGCGAGAGTTGCTGGATCATTTATTGAGTTGAGCGTGAAGCCACTGCGTCTCTTTTTTTCGATAGCCGAACCTTCCCATCATTGTGTTCGGACACAGCCTGCGGTAATTCGTTATCAACCTTTTGGATATTTTATCCATTGTTTTTATCGGTCAAGCTTCACCTTTAAGTCGACTATTTCTTAGCGGCAGTGCAATCCAATACTCACCAAGTATTTCTACCTTTATGGCCAAAGGAACACATCACTTCGAAGGTCAATCGGAATAGATCACGAGCTGTGACACATTCATCGCCAAAACGATGAAACCCATGGAGAGTTCGATGGCGAGCTTTTAAACAATGCCCTTTACTGATCGAATCGCACTCACGGGCGCCATCCTCTTCGCGATGGGCCTCGTCTTGGGTGTGGGAATTGGTTCCTTCACCACAATGGCGTCGCTTATCCAGGGGGGGCCAGACGTCCTACAAAGCTGGTCTGGTGTTGTAGCACTGCCATAAAAGGTTGACGAATATTAAAAACCTGACTATCAGGTGGCTATCTAAGGGTGGAAATGATGATGGAGCGAGATATTTTTCGTCGTCAAACCCTGAGGTCAAAATCAATGCGTTGGGTTATTAAAAACGTTCAAAAATTGTTGTTTGGTACGAGTCGCAGTTCAGCGTGAACCAACGCTGATGGTCCCTGAACTGATCAAACTCTCAAGTCGAGCAGACAATTTGAGCTCAGATCCATCGAAACAATCTTGGTTCCCAACCAAATAAGCTAATTCTTCGCTCGTGATCACTTGGTGGGTCACAGCATCCAGATAAATTTTTACGAGCGACATCGCCAAAGCAGAAGAGCCCGGCAACTCTGGCAAGAATTTTCCACAATCGACGTTCGGCACCGTCCTCAATAGAACCGTGATGGAGAAACAACTTATTCAGGCTCTGATCAAGAAGTGCGCATTAGGTCTGTTTGATCTGGCCTGTGCTGTGAGTGGAAAATCGAGTTGGGACTTGAGTTTGCCCATTGGAGTCATCGATGCAAGACGTGATGCTCCAAAGCTGGTGGTGACGTCTGTGGGGACAATTAACTCAACATTGCGAGCATCAGCCACGATCGGCCATCCGTTGATGCTGCAGTTCTTCGCTCGTTTTGAAGACGTGGGCGTCGAGGAAGCCCTCACCGAGATGAAGCAAGGGGCGCAAGCCGATGCATTCAACGAGGTTTGGGAGGCTTATCGGGAGGAACGACGCAATGGCGAGGCACCGATGTGGAGTGTCGAAGATGCAACGGCATTCGTCTTGAAATCAAAGGAAGCCCACGCTGATCGGGAAGTGGCCTGCGTCGCGATTCTTCCAGGGGAACCCCATCGAATCGTCACGTTTTCGGTACCAATCGCCTTCCTGACCAATCCAAGCGAATGATCACGGAAGACCTGCCGGTGCAACTCGCCCTCGCTGTGGTGGCGTTGATCTCCAACGGTCTATCGGCGTTTGCTGGTGGTGGTGCTGGCTTGGTTCAGCTCCCAGCATTAATTCTGCTGGGACTGGACTTTTCGACGGCTTTGGCCACCCATAAAGTGGCGAGTGTGGCCCTCGGCGTCGGGGCCGCTGGTCGCCACTGGCGAGCCAGCAGCTTGGATCGACGCTTATCGGCTCTCGTGCTTTGCGCAGGGCTTCCAGGGGTTGTCATCGGAGCCAACCTGGTTCTGGCGATACCCGACAACACAGCGACGATTTGCCTCGCTTTTCTCACCCTGGGCTTGGGCCTGTATTCCTCGCGTCGACCACGGCTTGGCAACGATGAACATCGTCGAGCGGTCACTGGCACAACACTCTGGGTAGGTGCCTTTGGACTTTTCACCATTGGGATTATCAACGGATCTCTGACGTCCGGAACGGGCCTATTCGTGACGCTTTGGTTGGTGCGATGGTTCGGGTTGAGTTACACCCGAGCTGTTGCCCACACGTTGATTCTCGTCGGACTGGGTTGGAACGGTATAGGCGCCCTCACCCTTGGCCTAAAGGGTGACATCCACTGGCAGTGGCTCCCCGCCCTCATCGTTGGGTCACTGATCGGCGGCTATATCGGAGCGCATTGGTCGATCAAACAGGGCGACAAGGTCGTGAAACAAGCCTTCGAAATCTTGGCCCTCATCATGGGCTTTTCACTCCTCGCCCGAGGCCTTCTGATCTGATTCTGCATTGATGTCTCCCAAGAACCGGCTCGAGAAGCGCGTTGCCAACACAACCGTGGCGGCGCCATAGGCGATGAATGTAAACAGCTGGCCAGACGTTCCCTCGGTGTAAACCTCTTCCACCAACAGCATCCAATCCATGAGTGAGGCCACCGTTCCCCAGATCACCACACAGACAGAGACGTAAACAATGCCTCGAACTGTTGAATTCATACCGAAGGATGCGCCGGGTCTAAGGCTAGGGGGGGCGGCTCCCGTAATCTCACGGATGCAAGGGACGGATGATGCCGAAAAAGCGCCGCAAGCTCAGCAAGGAGATGGAAGCGGATATGGCCGCAGCAAAACGAAAAATCGAGTTGATCGGTGCCCTCATCAATGACATCCGCGATGAGGACATCCAAGGCGAGTACCTCGGAGCCTTCACACAAATTCGATCAGCCGTGGTGAGCCTGATCGCCAAATACACGACCGATGGATTTTGCGAAGAAACCGAGGGTCTTCTAGCCCTCTACCAAGGGCTCATCAAAAATTTTGAGGAGGACTACGAGCTTTAAACGCAGCAATGACCTTCGAAACTGTTGACCCGGTCCCTTAAGGTCAGCCAGCTCTGGTCGTTTCCTCTATGTCCCTTCGCGAAAACCGTCAACAGGTTTCACCACTTCGATTAAAAATTACGCTGCTAGTCGCTGGAGTAGGTCCACTGCTCGCAGTTGGAATTTGGCTGCAATCAAAGGGTTTCTTTAATTAATAGTTGTCGTGAAACAGCATCTCTTACTATTTTCACTGTTTTTCACAGCAGGAATCTCTCAAGCTGAAACTGTCACCCTTGAACTGCTAAATGGCGACAGCATCACAGGAACAATTGTCGAAGAGCTTAGCGATGATCAAGAAAAGATCTTGGATCATCCACAGCTTGGACGACTCACCATTCGTGCAAGCTCACTGAAACCAACATCAGACCCACCGGCATGGAGCACATCCATTACCGCTGGGTTAATTGGCAATGAAAAAGATGGTGATTCTTCATTATCGACAAGCCTAAATGCCGAAAGCAAATATAAGAACGACAAGAATATTCTTGTATTCAAGGCCGGACTCAATACCAACCAAAGCCAAGACAAGGGTGAGCCATTGGACATCAAAACTCAAAAAGGATCAGCAGGATTTAGATACGATTACCGATTGAATGATGACTTTAGTTTTTATTCATTAACGGATTACAATTATGACGGGAAAAATGATGCTGGAGTGAATAGCCTTCTCACTGGTCTCGGAGTTAGCACATCCATCATTCAAAACAAAACCACAGAATTTACACTCTCCATTGGGCCCTCCATGCAATGGACCAATGGCGGGAGCCAATGTGGGCAAGACATTTACTGTGGAAATACATATGCAGGGGCTGCATTTGCAACCGATCTATCCTGGAAACCAACTCCAAGATTTAAGCTAGAACTCAATAATCTTCTTTCAACGGCCGTAACCCCTAAATTAAAGCCTGGAAATTCTTTGATTGCAAAAATTAAATTTTATCCATCAATCTACTCGAAGTTATTCACCTCTTTTCAATACACATCAACCTACCAAAGCATGAGCACTCCAGAACTGAATAATTCAACATCTATCCAATTAGGAGCTGATTTCTGATGAGCCAAAGCATGCAAGAGTCAACCAACGAAGCGCAGATCAAACAACTCTTCACCAAAGCCTATGGACAACCTGGTCCTACGCCTGATCAATGGAAGGCAATTTACGCCAACGATGTTCATTTTATTGATCCAACTCAGGAACGCAGAGGTATAGATGCCTATATTTTGGCTCAAAATAACTTACTCCAGCGATGTGATGATGTTTTCCTAGAACCCCATTCCATAGCATTAAACAAAAACGTGGCTTTCATCGAATGGACGATGGGGTTAAAAATTCAAGGCATTGAATTTATTTATCCAGGAGCAACCAGAATGACCTTCGGAACCGACAGGAAAATCATCGAACATCGTGATTACTTTGACTTCGTAGGGCCAACATTCGGACCCGTACCAATCCTTGGGAATTTTACTCGCTGGCTCTACAAACGCTTTGTAGCCTGATCCAGTTCCACAAGCACAAAAACCAAGAAGTTAAATTACTACCAGAACGAAGAATTATAGAACACATTTATAAGATTATACCAAAAATTTAAAACTCTTTAGTCAGCCTAAATGCTAAAATAGAGTGCTGCGAAGGGTAAATCAATGCCAGTTATCTTTGAACAACTCAAAGAAATCTTTTGCACAAAGGCTCTTGTGAGATAAAGACTTCAGACCGTGATTATGCGTAGGCAAGGCCTTAACAACGGGAAATTGGATTAACAACCCATTTCCCATCTCACATTGCGCGGCGTGTCGCGCAAAAACAAATGATGACATTCATCAATCAGCAGTGACCCATCCCCCGTTGCCTGGATGAATTCAAACTGCAGCTCAGCATGCCAAGCTCAACGTCTCCCAAGACTAAGCAAGACAAAGGTCAAATCCAGGTCATACCCCAGACGGTTTGCGGGATGTCAACCATGAGGTTCCAGTGATTACAAAAAACGATCCAGAGGACAGATCATCACCTGAGTTAGCAAGGGCAACACATGAAGAAAGGTAAGAGAATCTGCACCAACGAAAGCATCTAATCAATGTAGATGAAACTTTTAAACCAATATGGGCCTAGGAACACTCTTTCTTGAGGCCCTGTCCACGGGCGTGATCACCAGAAGCGAAATGAATTGGGTTGTAGCCAAGCAAAATACTTTTAACCGAACTGAGGAGGCGGCAGCACAACGCCTGGGCCGATTAATCGATCAAGGCTGCATTCAATTGGGTCGCCGGGTGCGCGGATAGACCTGCCATTTTTACGACGAATTGCATACGCAACATCAACATGGCAGATCATCCTTCCCACCAAGATGTTGTGAATTTCTGGTTTCACGAATTAAGGCCAGCACAGTGGTTCCGTGTTAATCAAAAACTCGACCAACAAATCACCAATCAATTTCAAGGTTTAGTCGATCAAGCCTTGGACGGGAGATTAATCAATTGGTCAAACAAGCCACCATCAGCGCTTGCACTGGTTCTGCTCTTGGATCAATTTCCAAGACATCTATGGCGTGGGCACGCCAAAGCCTTTTCAGGCGACACGCAAGCCCTCAGCCTTAGTCTCGAGGGTGAAAGGCAAGGCTGGATCCAGAACGAACCAGAACAAGTGAAACGTCAATTTTGGTTAATGCCACGGCTTCATAGCGAGCAGCTCGATGTTCATAACCATGCCCTAACTCTTTTTGAGCGCTGGACAGACGCGCGTACATTTGCGCTTGCAAAGCATTATCGACAAATTATCGCCACCCATGGTCGTTTTCCCCATCGTGACGACTCTAGAGAAGAGTATGAATCAAGAGCACAAGATTAAACAGGCTTAGACGTTAAATTTAATTCGATCATTCAACAATAGGTCTTCTCAGCAAAGATGATCGAGAGATGAGGGATTACTGCTCAAGACAATCAGTCAATCGACAATACCAACAAACTTAACGATCTAGATCCCTCAAGGCGTCCAGACTCGTTGTAAATCAAGAGGTCATCCTTTGACAGTGATTGAATGTTCTTACACAGGGCAGCTCCATTGCAATGCAACACATGTTCTCTCTGGGACCCAACTTCATACGGATGCACCCACCGACCATGACGGTTTAGGTCAAAGTTTTTCACCCACCGATCTGATTGCGACAGCGCTCGGAACATGTGTTCTCACCATCATGGGAATTGCGGCTAAGCGTCAAGGCTGGGAGATTGGCGAGGCCAATGCCGTTGTTGAAAAAACAATGACGAGCAAAGCACCACGACAAATCCAAAACTTAAAAGTGGTGATCAGCCTTCCAATGAGCCTCACAGACGCACAACGCAGAGTGCTCAAACATGTCGTCAACGACTGTCCTGTAAAGAGGAATCTGGACCCATCGATAACGATTGATCTGGTCTGGAGCTGAGAACGTTTTTTTCGGGAGAAAAGGGGTTAGATCAGAACCCAACAACCGATGAGGCGGCGCATGAGACTCCATTTCATGCCCATTCATGTATTCAGGGAAACACCTTCCGTCACATTCTTTGATGCCGGAATACCTGGTAGCAACGGCACCGATGTTGTGGCTCACCACGGAGCAGCTACATCACCACCTGACGACGAGGAGTTTGAGCGGTTTTACGTGCACCAGCACCAGGTGGATCACAACCTGGTGCTCGAAGGACAACGTGTCTTCACCTTGTTGAATCTCCTCTGGGATAAACCGCACCATGTTGTTTATCTCGTTCGGGCGATGGGTGCTCTTCAAATCCCGACAGGCACATTTCATCGCTCTGTATCGGGCGATGAAGGAAGCATGGTGCTAAACCAATCCATTCGGGACCAAGATTTCAATTTTCGAACAGAGTTCAATCCCGTCAGCCTGCGGGATCGAACCGATTTACAGGATGCTTACGCTTGTGAGCCGTGGATCTGGAGTTGGAGAGATGGACACATCTACCGCCAACATGGTTCCTAGTGATGGTGCTTGCGGCGTTTACTGCGCTGACGAAGACGTTTGACGTATGGGAGACGACCCGAATCAGCCCATACAACTTCGAATTGATTCAAACGCCAACCCAACCAAGACAGCGCAACCAAGATCAGGAGAAAAACAAACCAACCCATATCGACTTACTAAAGGCAGAGACTGCTCTGCCAAAGCTCCTGATCCGGTCCTAGATGAGTCCGAACGCATGTTGTGACACATTCACCATCATCGATTGAGCAAGTCGTGACGCACTCCATGAATGCTTCAACAGAATCCCAGTCGCCGTGATCTTGTTGGTGCTCCATGGACTTAATTAAGTCTGCTCTCTAATTTTTTAAGTCCAAGGGCTGCAATTGTCTGCATAAGCATGAAGAGGCGTAAAGAATCAGCACGTATTAACGCTGTCCGTCTTGATCAAAGGAACATTCCAATAGTGCTGCCGTAAGCAAAGTCTTCATGCGTACGAGCGCCTGCTGCTCCCGTGGATCAGGCCCACCTGGCCATTTTTCCAAGTGAAAACTTACGGAGCGATGTAGTAGGCGAATCGCCTCAACGTCCAACTCAAACTGAAGGGCTGGTACAGGGTCTGTCGTCACTCCATGCTCCTTCAGAGAAGATGCAGCTAGCTTCGCTAGCCACACCACAGACTACGTGGGTGGCAAGCATTCGAGAGATGACAGCTGTGAAAAAGACGCGCTTCGATCGATCCGGAACCATCGAGGCCTTTCTGAGCAGAACTTCATCAAACATAATTTCTCGAGCTCAATCATATTTTTGATGTTGCTCTAAATTTGACGATCTAAAATCAGCATTTAATTAATATTTTGTCTTCCTGTTAAGTACGAAACGACTTCAATAAAATCGCATGAATGAGACCTCAACCGATTCTAAAAACCTTGATGCTCAAGGCTGACTTCCACAAAGAGCCAACAAAAAGCCCCCGCGGTGAGGCGGGGGCTTTGCGATTCAGTTGATCTGAATCGTTTTTGCTGTTCCAGAAGGAACAGGTTGATTCCAGATCAACCGATTGCAGGTGCTTGCAGTGCCACAGGTGTGGACTCAGCAGCTGCCAGGTCGAGGGGGAAGTTGTGAGCGTTGCGCTCGTGCATGACTTCCATGCCGAGGCCTGCACGGTTCAACACGTCGGCCCAAGTACTAACGACACGGCCCTGACCATCAAGGATGGACTGGTTGAAGTTGAAGCCGTTCAGGTTGAAGGCCATGGTTGAAATGCCCATGGACGTAAACCAGATGCCGATAACGGGCCAGGCACCCAGGAAGAAGTGGAGGCTACGGCTGTTGTTGAAGGAGGCGTATTGGAAGATCAGGCGACCGAAGTAGCCGTGAGCAGCCACGATGTTGTACGTCTCTTCTTCTTGACCGAATTTGTAGCCGTAGTTCTGGGACTCGCTTTCGGTGGTTTCACGCACCAAGGAGGAGGTCACCAGTGAGCCGTGCATGGCGGAGAACAAGCTGCCGCCGAAGACGCCTGCAACACCCAGCATGTGGAAGGGGTGCATCAGGATGTTGTGCTCAGCCTGGAACACCAACATGTAGTTGAAGGTTCCAGAGATGCCCAGGGGCATTGCATCAGAGAACGAACCCTGACCGAAGGGGTAGACGAGGAAGACTGCAAACGCTGCAGACAGCGGGGCGCTGTAGGCAACACAGATCCAAGGGCGCATGCCCAAGCGGTAAGAGAGTTCCCACTGACGACCCATGTAGGCGGAAATGCCGATGAGGAAGTGGAAGACGACGAGCTGGAAAGGACCGCCGTTGTACAGCCACTCGTCGAGTGAAGCTGCTTCCCAGATGGGATAGAAGTGCAAGCCGATGGCGTTGCTGGAAGGAACAACAGCACCAGAAATGATGTTGTTGCCGTAGATCAAGGAGCCAGCGACAGGCTCGCGAATGCCATCGATGTCAACCGGAGGAGCGGCAACAAACGCGATGATGAAGCAAATGGTGGCAGCCAGCAGGCAAGGAATCATCAAGACTCCAAACCAACCCACATAAATGCGGTTGTTGGTGTTGGTGACCCAATCACAAAAGGATCCCCAGTTGCTCTGGCGTCCGCTGCGAATTGCGGTGGACATGGGAGAAATAAAGACGGAAAGACCGTTCCCCAAATCGGAGAATGGCGTTTAAATCTTATAAACAGGGCCTCCGATGTCTTCAATTCTCAACACTACGAATTAGCTCTCAATAAAAGTTCATTAAGTACTTCATGAACCCTTCATGAAGTTGTCTTTAGTGCCCATTGTCGGGATTGCTGTAGGAAGCTGGACCAGTCCAGTCGTTCTTCTTCAGCAGCACGGGCAATCAGCAGCGGCGCCTCACGCTTCAGGGATGCCAAATCAAGCTCTGAAACGCCTGCATTCACAGCTAACCAGTCGGCCATCGAACGGCCAACGACCCGGGTGAGATAGGCCGCGCTGAGGGATTGCATCACTCCAGCAGCCAACCAGCTGCCAGCCTCGAGCTTCGCCAAACCCAAAAGTGTTTGGCTTGTCCACTCCACAACGCCTTGGGCCAACGCAGCTCGAGCCAGGTGAGATGCAGCCTCTCGAAGCACATCCGACTTCACGTCCGCACCCCAAATATCTCCCATTTCCTTCAGCATCAAACCGTTTGCTACAGCAACGGCAAGAAGATCCAAGCTGGGGATAGGCGATACCAAAACAGAACCGGCCACGATCCATTGGGTGCGTTGCTGCAGTTGCTGAAAACGATTGCGCCGCAAACGTTCTAAATCCGCTTGCCAATCACGATGCAAAGCTTCAAGCAGCCGTTGCCGAGCATCTGGGAGCCCCTGCGAGAGACACCTTCTCAACGGAGTAAGAGAGGCTCGAAGAGCTCCTGAATCCCCGATCGGAACCACTCGGTCGCGCCAACGCTCCGGCAAAACTGTGGCGATGTTGGCGATGGTCGTGTCGTCTGATTCGTTCTGAGATGGGTGCACCAGCAACCACGTGGGCTGAGTGGATGGAACTTGCTCAAGCCACAACAACTCAGCAGCCATCACTGGATTGGACAAGCTGAACAAGATTCCATCGTGATTTTGCAAAGCATCAGGCCACTGCCGATGGCCGTCGGTACAAACCAGTGGCCGACAAAAGGAAAGTTGAAATGACGTTGCCCCCGAAAGACCCTCTTGGAGTAACAACGAATCCGGTGCACTTGATGGTTCAACAGTCACCAAAGCCATCCGTTGTGGCCCCGAACGCTCAACAACATCCCGCAGCGATTCCCGCCGTTTCGCGTTGGCATTTTGATCAGCTTCGAACGACTCAAACTGATCGAGAACTGTGTTGCACCGTTCCAGCCACCCATTCACAGATGTAGGGGACATAAAGCGGGGTTTAGAGGAGCGCCCAAGCCACATCACAACCCCACCAGCCACCAAGAAACCCAACCCACCGCCGGGGATATGCATCACATCACTCAACAACCATTGCCCGGCCATAACACCTCCAGCCGCCAGTACCAAAGGCCTGATGAAGGGCTTGGGAACCGAGAGGATCTGCGGTAGCGCAGCCGGAAGTTTCAACGCAACGCAAAAGAAAGCAGAACCTCTCCTAGCTCAACTCAAGGTTCCAGACCAGGAAAAACGGTCAGACGGCGGACTTCTCCATACCGTGGGGAGATCCATTGACGTGATGCATGAGCGCCTTGCAGGGCAAGACCACCGTTGACCGTCGTCAAGAAGTCCGTCGGGTTCTGGCCGTTGCTTTGGTCATGAACATCGCCATGTCCCTGCTGAAACTGTCAGTAGGGGTGTTGAGTGGCTCGTTAGCTGTCATTGCCGATGCAATGCATAGCGCGACTGATGCATTGTCGAGTCTCACAGGACTGATCACCAACAGCCTTTCCGATCCACGGCCAGATCGCGACCATCCCTACGGACACCATAAATATGAAGCCGTTGGAGCCCTAGGAATTGCAGGTTTCATTCTGTTCACAGCACTTGAAATTCTGCTCCGATCGAGTGAACGAATGCTGGAAGGATTTCCACAAATTCGAGTAACAACTCAGGAATTAGTGATCTTGGGCTTGGTTTTAGGCTTCAATCTTTTACTCGCCGGTTATGAATATAGCGAGGGGCGACGTCTTAATAACAGTTTGCTAAAAGCCGATGCACAACATGCGGCAAGTGACGTTTGGACCACTGTTGTTGTTCTGGTGGGGATGGCTGGAGCAATGATTTTCAAGGTGAATTGGCTCGACATTGCCCTCGCTATCCCGTTGGCTTTGCTGCTGATCAAAGTTTGCTGGCAAGTCTTGCGCCAAACGCTCCCATGGTTGGTCGATCACATCGCCATTGCTCCTGAATCCATTCATGCTGAATCAATGGCAGTGCCTGGAGTCCTTAACTGCCATGACATCGCCAGCCGTGGAGTCCTCGGTCAGCAAGTGTTTATCGATATGCATCTCATCGTGGATGCGGAGGATCTGATCACCGCCCACACGATCACCGAACGCGTTGAAGCCAGGCTCGATCAAAAATTTGGCCCTGTGCGTTGCACAATCCACCTCGAACCGAGGGACTATGTAGAAGACGGCATCACCTACACGGGAGCCCATGGATGAGTCCAAGTGGGGACAAGATCCACTATCGGGATTAACCGACATGCAGAGATTCGGGCTAGAGGCCGCTCTCCAGGAGGTGAATGCAGGGGATGGATGGTCATGGCAACGCCCAGTGCTGCTTCGTAATCGCTGTTGGATGCAACTCAATCGAATCCAACTTGATCAACTGCACCGATTACTCCCCCCAGATGGTCACGCCGAGGCTCCTGAACTTGTGCACTATCAAACACTTTTGCGTGAGGGCGTTGACCCCTTAATGGCGCAACAAACGTGTTGGGATGAATTCGGAATTGATGATTGTCAGCGGGCACTTCAAACCTTTTGGACGAGCCAAGAACGTCCAAACCACGGCTGGACTGCCCAGCGATATCGAACCCTCGTGAGCCTCTATCGGGACTGCATTGAACGTGGCATCAACACAATTCCCATGCTGGTGTTGGCCCGCAAAGGCAGTCCAGAACCCCATCAACTGCATTGGCTAACTGGCAGCCCACCGGTGATGCGTCACACTTGCGCCTAACGACAGGCCATGGGCCATGACTGATTCCTACAGCGATCCCCAGCAGCAGGGTGGACAACAGGGCGAGGGTCGCCGCGAGGGACAGCGCGGTCGCGGTACCCGTGGAGGCAACCGGGACGCTGGCGGGTTCCGCATTCGCTTAAGTGATAACGAAATGAGTGCCGCCAAGGCTCTCCAAGACGCCTTCAACCTTCGTTCCCCAGTGGCCGTCCTCGGCTTTGCCGTCCGCACGTTGGGTCAAATGCTCGCGGACGGAAAACTCACAGAACTCATCGAGCAACAACGGAGCCAAGCTCCTAGTGGCGGACGACGCGACTCCCGCAACCGTCGCTCCGACGACGACCGAGGCAGCCGTAGTTCCAAGCCTGATCCGTTCGCTCGTCCCAGCAAACCCAAGGCAGAGCCTGAAGCAGCGCCAGAAATAACTCCAGAAACAGCACCAGAATCTGAGCCGCAGTCTGATCCGACTTCTGAGCAGGACGCCGCTCCGACAGAGAACACCTCAGCGGATTCGTCCTCCGAGGAGACGAGCAAGCCGACAACGGACCCAGAGGCCTGATTGATGCCGCGGCCAAGGGTCCTCTCCGGTGTTCAACCGACGGGAGCGCTGCATCTCGGTAATTGGCTTGGGGCCATCCGCAACTGGGTTGAGCTGCAAGAAACCCACGACACGTATGTCTGCGTCGTGGACTTGCACGCGATCACGGTTCCCCATGATCCAAGCCAACTTGCCGCGGACACCCGCTCGACCGCCGCTCTGTATCTGGCGTGCGGAATGGATCCAAAACGCTGTTCAATTTTTATCCAAAGTCAGGTTGCAGCCCACAGTGAGCTTTGTTGGCTCCTGAACTGCGTTACACCGCTGAATTGGCTGGAACGGATGATCCAGTTCAAAGAGAAGTCGGTGAAGCAGGGCGACAACGTGTCTGTTGGCCTGCTGGATTACCCCGTACTGATGGCGGCAGACATCCTTCTATATGACGCCGATTTGGTGCCGGTGGGAGAAGACCAAAAGCAACACCTCGAATTAGCTCGAGATATTGCCCAGCAGCGCATCAATGCACGGTTCGGCTCCAAAGAAAATCCCGTTCTGAATGTTCCTAAGCCGCTCATTCTTAAAGAAGGAGCCCGGGTGATGAGCCTGACCGATGGCCGAAGCAAGATGAGCAAAAGCGACCCGAATGAAGGCAGTCGCATCACGTTGTTAGACCCTCCCGAGCTGATCACCAAAAAGATCAAGAGAGCAAAGACAGACCCCGAGCGAGGCCTTGAATTCGGCAACCCCGACCGTCCTGAAACCGATAATCTCCTCGGCCTCTACGCGATCCTGAGTGGACAAGGGCGCGACTCCGTTGCGGCTCAGTGCGCTGACATGGGCTGGGGACAATTCAAACCCCTACTAGCAGAAGCCGCTGTTGCTGCATTGGAGCCGATTCAAGGCCGCTACAAGGAACTAATCGATCACCCCGAAGAGTTGGATCTTGTTCTCGAGCAAGGTCGCCAAAAGGCTGAAGCCGTGGCCAACGCAACGCTGAATCGCGTCAGACAAGCCCTAGGGTTTGCCAGCAGGACTTAATTGGTTGCCACTTGATTGATTAACGGGGCTAATCAATCGGATCGATCTCGAGCACTACCGACAACTATCAACATCAGCAGCAGACAAATCCAGTGAGGCCAGAGAGTCTCGCGAGACTCTTAACGTTTCTTTGTCTGCCTACACATATTGCAGGCAGAAAGTCAACCCCACATCGACCGAACGCTCTACAGAACGCAACATCCCTTCAAGGTGGACAAACTTTGAACGCTCTGCGTGTTTCAGCTGTTTCCAACTGTTGCAGTCCAATCCACTCGCACTTTCGTGGCATCCACCCTCTTCAGTGGTTTGCTGCTCTGCGCCAGTGGCTCCTCTTTTTCAGTCCAAACTGCAACGACGGAAACATCCAACGCTTCTACCCATGGCCTCACGCGGGCCTCATTGGTTGCTGGATTTGAACAGGGCCCTTACGAACTCACTCCTGAACGCCGAGCACTGCTGAACACGATCCGTTACGCCGAAGGCACCTGGAAAGACGGACAAGACCACGGATACACCGTTATGTACGGCGGTGGAATGTTTGATGACCTCTCACGCCATCCAGAGCGGGTTGTGGTGAAGAGCTATTCCAGCGCCGCTGCCGGTGCCTACCAATTTTTGCCTGGCACCTGGAAAGGCGTTGCCCGAGAACTGAAACTCGCAAGTTTCGAACCTCAACATCAAGACCAAGCAGCGCTACATCTCGCCAAACGTCGTGGAGCGCTCAAGGAGATTGATCAACGGGGTCTTACAAAGGCCGCCATGGCAAAACTGGCGCCTGAATGGGCCTCTTTCCCCACCTACACGGGCCGGTCGGCTTACGGACAACCCGCGAAGAGCCACCAAGAACTCGCAAGCTTTTACAGCAAAAACTTGAGCAACTTGAAACGTCAGGTCAACGTCTGATCGCGTCGATAAACAGCAATTTTGGCCGCCAATCCCCAGACCTCCGTCACCAGTCCATGCCAAGGGCTCATGGCGTCCATCGAAATGGCCATCGGCTGAGATGAGGCCTTCACTAAAGATCGAGTGGCCACAATCGCCTTCTGGCCCTCCGTAAGACGTGCCGCTAAACGATCCCTCTCCGTTTTCCCCATCACGTCATCTGGGCAGCAGCGCAGGAGTTCATCACCGCGCTGAAACCAGTGGTCGAAATCAGCCAACAGTGATTCCAGGAGTTGGTCGAGAAGGACGCCCGCCTCGGATTGATTCGACGGATCCATGCAAGAAACTTGTAGCCACGCCCATAGGATGGCGGGCCTTGTTCCGGTTCCGGTGAGCAGCGCTGCAGCAACCACATCCGCCCCACTCGCGCCCGTGGTTCTGCCGAAGACCAGCGAGAGCGAGCAGCTTCTCAAAATTCGTCACTCCATGAGCCATGTGATGGCGATGGCAGTGCAGAAGCTCTTTCCCAATGCTCAGGTCACCATTGGTCCTTGGACGGAGACTGGCTTCTATTACGACTTCGATAACCCCGAACCCTTTACGGAAGACGATCTGAAGGCCATCAAGAAGGAGATGGGCAAAATCATCGGCCGCAAGCTGCCCCTCGAGCGGATCGAGGTGAGCAGAGATGAGGCAGAGACACGGATCAAAGCCCAAAACGAGCCTTACAAACTCGAAATTTTGGAGCGGCTCCAAGAGCCGATCACCCTCTACACACTTGGGGATCAATGGTGGGATCTTTGTGCGGGCCCCCATGTTGAAAACACCAAAGAACTTCACCCCAAGGCGTTCGAACTCGAAAGTGTCGCCGGTGCTTACTGGCGTGGCGATGAAACAAAAGCGCAGCTTCAGCGCATCTACGGCACAGCCTGGGAGACGCCCGAACAACTTGCAGAACACAAGCGCCGCAAAGTAGAAGCGCTTCGCCGTGATCATCGGCGGCTCGGCAAAGACCTCGAGTTGTTCTCCATCGAAGACGAAGCTGGAGCAGGGCTGGTGTTCTGGCATCCAAGGGGTGCACGCATGCGCCTACTCATCGAAGATTTTTGGCGGCAGGCCCATTTCGAGGGCGGCTATGAATTGCTGTACACACCACATGTGGCAGACATCAGCCTCTGGAAAACATCAGGCCACCTCGACTTTTATGCCGAAAGCATGTTCGGGCCGATGCAGGTGGATGAACGGGAATATCAGCTGAAGCCGATGAACTGTCCGTTTCATGTGCTCACCTATGCCAGCAAATTAAGGAGCTACCGCGAACTGCCGATTCGTTGGGCTGAGTTGGGGACGGTCTACCGCTACGAACGTCCTGGGGTGATGCATGGCCTGATGCGGGTTCGAGGGTTTACGCAAGACGATGCCCACGTGTTTTGTTTGCCCGATCAAATCAGCGATGAGATTCTGCGAATCCTTGATCTCACCGAACGCATCCTCTCCACTTTTGATTTCAATCACTACGAAATCAACTTGTCCACCCGACCAGAAAAATCAATTGGTAGCGAAGCCGTTTGGGAACTAGCCACGAAGGGGCTCACCGAAGCACTCGAGCGCAAAGGTTGGAACTTCAAAATTGATGAAGGTGGCGGTGCTTTTTATGGCCCCAAGATTGATTTAAAAATCGAGGATGCCATCGGCCGCATGTGGCAGTGCTCCACCATCCAATTGGACTTCAACCTGCCCGAGCGTTTCGGCTTGGATTACGTGGCCGCTGATGGCTCAAAACAGCAGCCGATCATGATTCACAGGGCGATCTTTGGATCGCTGGAACGGTTTTTCGGAATCATGACCGAAAACTATGCCGGTGATTTTCCCTTCTGGCTTGCCCCCGAGCAGATCCGACTTTTACCCGTCACCGATGACGTTCAGCCCTATGCCGAGCAGGTTCTCAACCAGCTCAAAACAGCTGGAATCCGCGCCACAATCGATCAAAGCGGAGATCGCCTTGGCAAGATTATCCGCACAGGGGAACAGATGAAGATTCCCGTTTTGGCAGTGATCGGTGCCAAAGAAGCCGAACAAAACGCCATCAGCCTGCGCAGCCGCCGTGATGGAGATCTTGGCGTCACGTCCGTGGATGCATTACTCAAAGCCGCACAGCGCGCTAACGCGGAACGTCAACCAGGCCTCGGACTCAACCCATGAGCTCCCTAAGCATCCAGTGCCTCAATGATTTGAGTCGACTGCGGGAGGCGCCAACCCTCGACCAAAGCACTACTGATCAACTTCGCAAGGAGCTTCAGCTGGCACTAGCCCAATCAAGTTGGTTCACGATTGGCGTGATGGCGCCCTCCGCCGATCAGGCGTTATCAAGTCTTCGATCCCTGGAGGCGAGTCAACGGTGGACATCACTCGAGGTTGTTGAGACCACATCCGATGAAGGGCCTGTCTTTCTGAAGGCGAATCAACGTGGCGGCACTGTTCGGGTGAGGATCGAACAGGGTCTGGGTTCAGGGATTTTGATCAGTGGGCATGGGGACGATGACGCTCAGCCAGCCACAACATGGGGGCCATTACCCCTGGATTTCTTCAGCTAATTGCTTCGCGCAAAGCGATTGGTTGCCTCCCTTGAGAGATGTATTCAGGCTGGAGTGAATTCCTCCAGACCTCTTGCATGGCCTTCTCAACACTGTTGGCCGGTGATATGGGAGGAACCAAAACTCTCCTGGCCCTTTACGGAATCCAGGACGGTCGGCTCACGCAGCTTTACCAGCAGCGATTTATGTCCAGCGAATGGACGTCGCTGGAACCGATGCTGAAATTCTTTTTAAACAAGCGACCTAGCGACATCGAAGCGCCTGAACACGGATGTATTGCTGTCGCCGGACCGGTGAACAACGGCAGTGCTCGCATTACAAACCTTCCTTGGCAATTAAACGAAGACCAACTGGCCGTTGCAGCATCGATACGCCAACTCGAACTCGTTAACGATTTCGGCGTCTTGATTTATGGACTAGCGCACTTCGACGAAACCCAGCAAGTTGTCCTCCAAATCGGGGAAGCACAGGCAGGTCCGGTTGCCATTCTTGGCGCTGGAACGGGCTTAGGCATGGCTCGGGGAATCCGGACTGAAGGTGGAGTGGTCGCCCTTTCAAGTGAAGGGGGGCATCGAGAATTCGCCCCACGAACCGAAGAGGAATGGCAATTGGCCTGCTGGTTGAAACACGATCTAGCCATTGATCGTTTGTCGGTGGAACGCATCGTTAGCGGAACTGGACTAGGACATATCGCGACGTGGTTGCTCCAGAAGCCCGACACCCAACAACACCCCCTGCAACCAGTCGCCCAGGAATGGAGAACCAATAAGTCCTGTGATTTGCCGGCCAAAGTGGGCATGGCAGCAGAACAAGGTGACCCATTAATGCAACGGGCCCAAACGATTTGGTTGTCTGCCTATGGGTCAGCGGCGGGGGACCTTGCACTCCAGGAACTCTGCACAGGAGGGCTTTGGATCGGTGGAGGAACGGCGACCAAACAAATCGCAGGATTGCAGTCAGCAACCTTCCTCGAGGCCATGCGTCAAAAGGGTCGCTTTAAAGAGTTCTTGGCAGGTTTAAGGGTCACCGCGGTCATCGACCCTGAAGCAGGTCTCTTCAGTGCAGCGTGTCGGGCAAGAATCTTGGCTGAGTCAAGTGGGACACTGTCCTGAGTGGAGGATCAGCGATGGCGCAGCCGCGCATCGGCCAGAGAGTAATTGTGGACGTGCCAGCAACGACCGCAAACCTGGGTCCGGGCTTCGACTGCCTTGGCGCTGCCCTTGATCTGAACAACCGCTTTGCCATGCGGAGAATTGAAGGTGGCGGCGAACGATTTGAGCTCATCATTGAAGGAAGTGAAGGCAGTCATCTCCGCGGCGGGCCCGAAAACTTGGTGTATCGAGCCGCTCAGAGGGTTTGGAAAGCGGCGGGCCTAGAACCAGTTGCCCTCGAAGCTCGCGTCCGGCTCGCCGTACCGCCAGCTCGAGGATTAGGGAGTAGTGCGACGGCAATCGTTGCGGGACTCATGGGTGCCAATGCTCTGGTGGGAGAACCCCTCAGCAAGGAAAAACTTCTAGAACTGGCAATCGATATCGAAGGGCATCCCGACAATGTGGTGCCGTCCCTGCTGGGAGGGCTTTGCATGACAGCAAAAGCAGCCTCCCAACGCTGGCGTGTCGTGCGGTGCGAATGGACCAGCACCGTGAAGGCTGTGGTGGCAATCCCCTCCATCCGCTTAAGCACGAGCGAAGCAAGACGCGCGATGCCGAAAGCCATCCCCGTGAGTGATGCGGTGGTGAATCTCGGCGCCCTCACCCTTTTGCTGCAGGGACTCCGCACTGGCAATGGGGATCTGATATCCGATGGCATGCACGATCGCCTCCACGAGCCCTACCGATGGCGCTTAATCAAGGGTGGAGATCAGGTGAAACAAGCCGCCATGGATGCTGGAGCTTGGGGATGTGCGATCAGCGGAGCCGGTCCGAGCGTCTTAGCCCTCTGCGCCGAAGACAAGGGGATGGCAGTCAGTCGAGCGATGGTGAGAGCCTGGGAAGCGGCAGGCGTCGCCAGTCGGGCACCGGTGCTGAACGTGCAGACCACGGGCAGCCACTGGCAACCAGCAGATGATGAGTAGAACTACCCAGAAAACAATCCCGCCCCTGTTAGATTTGTTAAAGATTGCGGACACGGCATGGGTGATGGGATAGCTGCAATGGCCGAAACGGGAACAGCTTTTCCATGGCTGTCTTTGATTGTGCTGTTGCCAGCTGCGTCAGCTCTTCTCCTGCCCTTGCTACCCGCGGAAGACGACAAACCTTCCCCATGGCCTCGGAATGTCGCTTTTGGCGTTCTGCTTGCTGACCTACTCCTAATGATGGGAGTCCTGGCCACTCAATTTGACCCGACTCAGTCCGGCCTTCAACTGGTTGAACGGGTTAGCTGGGTGCCATCAATCGGGCTCGAATGGTCCCTTGGTGTGGATGGTCTCTCTGCGCCGTTGGTTGTCCTGAGTGGCCTTGTCACGCTGCTTTCGGTGTGGGCGAGCTGGACGATTGAGCGCAAATCACGGCTGTATTTCGCCTTACTCCTTGTTCAAGCCTCAGCCCAAGGCCTTGTTTTTCTCTCCCAAGACTTCCTTCTATTTTTCTTGGCTTGGGAACTGGAACTGGTGCCCGTTTATCTATTAATTGCGATCTGGGGAGGTCAGAACCGTCAATACGCTGCGACCAAATTCATCCTTTACACCGCCGTTGCTTCCCTACTGATCCTGATCAGTGGCCTCGCACTGGCGCTTTCTGGAGATGTGTTCACCCTGAATCTGAGTGAACTGATTTCGCGTTCTGCCGGTGGCAGTTTTGGGTTGCTTTGTTATCTCGGGTTCTTGGTGGGATTCGGCGTGAAGTTGCCGATGTTCCCTCTTCATACCTGGCTTCCGGATGCCCACGGAGAAGCCAATGCTCCCGTATCGATGCTCTTGGCTGGTGTACTCCTGAAAATGGGGGGGTATGCACTTCTGCGTTTCAACGTTCAAATGCTGCCCGAAGCGCACCAAACCCTTGCGCCAGCCCTGGTGATTTTGGGGATCGTGAACATCGTTTACGGCGCACTCAACGCTTTTGCCCAAGACAACGTGAAACGGCGCATTGCCTGCAGCTCCGTTAGCCACATGGGCTTTGTTTTGGTGGGAATTGGCGCCGTTGATGCGCTTGGCATCAGTGGAGCGATGCTTCAAATGGTGAGTCATGGGCTTATTGCAGCCGCCATGTTCTTCGTCACTGGGGTGTTCTACGAACGCACCAAAACCCTCTCCATTCCAAACATGGGAGGCCTGGCCAAAGCCCTCCCCATCACCTTTGCTTTTTTCCTGGCTAGCTCCTTGGCATCCCTTGCCCTTCCAGGCATGAGCGGATTCATCAGCGAAATCACCGTCTTCCTAGGAATTACGAGCCAAGAAGCATTCACCTCCACCTTCCGCTCGATCACAGTCCTCCTCGCTGCGATTGGCTTGGTCCTCACACCGATGTACCTGCTCTCCATGTGCCGTCGCATCTTCTTTGGCCCACGAATTCCAGCTCTCGCGAGTGTTGAAGACATGCGTCCCCGGGAATTGGTGATCGGATTGAGCCTGCTTGTGCCCACCCTCGTGATTGGTATTTGGCCCCGAATCGCTATGGACCTCTACGAAGCATCAACCGATGCCATCGCCCTACCCCTCCTCATTGGCTGATTGATATGGCACACACCTCCTCACCCCTTCTCCAAGGACAAGGTCTCCCCGAATTCGGCGCCATCACCTCTGACCAGGTAAAGCAAGACATTCCGGTAATTCTGAGGCAAGTGGATGAAGCCTTCACGGCCTATGAGAGTCGCCTTGAAGCCATCCTCAACAGCCAAACCGCCTTGGATTGGGCCACCGTGATGGGGCCCTTGCAGGAGTTTGGTGAGCGTCTTCGTTGGAGCTGGGGTGTGGTTTCTCATCTGAATGGAGTTTGCAACTCTTCCGAACTCCGCACCGCCCATGCGGAACAACAACCCGAGGTGGTGCGGCTTGGGAATCGCCTTGGACAAAGCCAGGTGCTGCATTCGGCCCTGACCCGTCTCCAAGAGTCACCCGTCGTTGCACTAACCCCCACCCAATCACGAATTCTTCGCTCTGAATTGCTGTCGATGCAACACCGTGGGGTTGGACTCTGCGGCGATGACAAAGCCAAATTCAACGAAGCCAGTGAACGACTGGCAGCGCTCTCCACACAATTTGGGAATCATGTGTTGGATGCCACCCAGCAATGGACACTGAAGTTGACCTCAAGAGAGGAGGTCGCCGGGCTTCCTCAACGGGCCCTTGAGGCCCTTGCATCCGCGGCAAAAGAAGCAGGCGACAGCGCTGCTACGGCCGAGGCAGGCCCCTGGTTACTTGGCCTCGACATGCCCCGATACCTTCCGTTTCTGACCCATGCCAACAACCGATCGGTGCGCGAAACGGCGTATCGGGCGCATGTGGGGCGTGCCAGCAGTGGCGAGCACGACAACCGCGCACTGATCGAGGAAATCCTCTCCCTAAGAGGGCAACAAGCCACTCGATTGGGCTATGCCCATTGGGCAGACGTGAGTCTTGCCAGCAAAATGGCGAAGGATGTTGATGCCGTAGAGGGGTTGCTTGAGGAATTGCGGGTTGCTGCTTTTCCTGCTGCCGAACGAGAGCTCGACGATCTCAAGGCCTTAGCGCAACGCCACGGTGCGGCCGAAGCAGAAGAACTTGCCCCTTGGGATCTCCCGTACTGGAGCGAAAAATTACGCCAAGAGCGTTTTGATTTGGATCAAGAGGCGCTTCGTCCCTGGTTCCCATTGCCGCAGGTTCTTGATGGCCTCTTTGGCCTCTGCAACCGCCTGTTTGATGTGGTGATCGAAGCCGCCGATGGGGAAGCTCCGATCTGGCATGAAGACGTTCGTTACTTCCGCGTTCAACGGCAAGACGGCACCCCACTCGCCTCGTTTTATCTCGATCCCTACAGCCGACCAGCCAGCAAACGCGGTGGGGCCTGGATGGATGAATGCCTTGGACGGAGAACGAACCCCGACGGCAGCCGAGTGCTCCCGGTTGCCTACCTGATTTGCAATCAAACCCCTCCAGTTGGAGACACTCCGAGCTTGATGAGCTTCGAGGAAGTGGAAACGCTCTTCCATGAATTTGGCCATGGTTTGCAGCACATGCTCACCACGGTTGATGAACCTGAAGCAGCTGGCATCAGCAATGTGGAATGGGATGCCGTTGAGCTCCCAAGCCAGTTCATGGAGAATTGGTGCCTTGATCGCGCCACCTTGATGGGTATGGCACGCCATTGGCAAACCAACGAACCGTTACCGGAGGAAGAATTCCAAAAACTGCGCAGAAGCCGCACATTTAACGCTGGGCTGGCAACCCTTCGCCAAGTGCATTTCGCCCTGAGCGATCTTCGCCTTCACAGCCGCTGGACTCCGGAACTTGGCATCACTCCTGATGCGTTACGCAGGGACGTTGCAACCACCACAACGGTGATGGAACCCATCCCGGAAGATCAATTTCTCTGCGCCTTTGGCCACATTTTTGCCGGTGGATACTCCGCTGGGTATTACTCCTACAAATGGGCTGAGGTCTTAAGCGCCGATGCATTCGCGGCCTTTGAGGATGCTGGCCTCGACGATGAACAGAAGGTTCAGTCCACTGGAGCTCTCTTCCGAGACACTGTTCTCAGCCTGGGTGGAAGCCGCTCACCGTCCGAGGTGTTCGAAGCCTTCCGCGGGCGCCCTGCAAGCACCGATGCATTAATCCGACATTCCGGCCTGGTGAACGCCTAAAAGCAACCGTTCATCAGGGCTGTTTCAGCGCTTTGCTAATGATTTTCAAGGCATTCGGATGCGACATCAATTGATGGTGCATCCACACAGGGATGTCTTGAATCGATCCTTGCGGAAGAACAGCCTTCCATCCGGGACACACCATCAAATCCCACCGGCAAAAAAAACTGTGACACTCCACAGGCGACAACTGATTTGAACGGCGATGCAAATGATGCAGGAGTTGACTCCCAATTTTCATATCAGCGGCGCCTGCTAATAGAGCTCGCGGAATGGCTTGGGCGGTCATCGTGCCTTGATGGGGACTTCCCACACTGAAAAATCGGCGGGTTCGAGCCGCTCCTCCGAAGTCCTGCAGCCAGATCCGGCCGATGATTCCGCCCATCGAAAAGCCCAAGAGATCCACGTTGGTGACGGCACCAAATCGATGGCGGATCTGCTCGTCCAAACGCTGCGCTAACTCACGCAGGGGCACATCACCAAGACCGTGGGGCAGATGGGGCGCCAGCAAGTCTCGTTGCGGTTGATCCAGGGCCTGAATCAATCGATGAAACACCCTCGGCCGGTCCCAAAGACCATGCACCAAAACGAGGGGAATCATGGCGCTGGTGGTATCCCACCAGCGCGGGAGCGTTCAACGGCTACGAGGCCATGAAATCCAGGCACTGGCGCCGAACACTTTGTGAGGCGCAACCCAATCGGGACGGGGCCATAGAGCTCCTGCAACCGATCGAGCACCTGTTCACTGAAATGCTCAATCGTGAGACAACAAATCTCCCGCGCCAGCCTTTGCAAGGCCTGAATTGCCAAGCTGTAATCCAAGCTTGTGCTCAAATCATCTGCCACTGCCGCTGCACTGAGATCCAGTTGAAATTGGATGTCCAAGCGAAACCACTGGCCATCTCGACGTTCCTGCTCAAGCACACCCACATGCGCCCACAGTTCTAAATCACGGATTTGGATGGCATCCATCAGAGCGGCAGATCCTGATGGGTAAACGACCGACGTCCAGCCGCATAATCAGCCGCAATGTGACCATTCCCTCGGAGTCGGTAGCGATAGGTCACCAAACCCTCGAGCCCCACAGGGCCCCGCGGCGGCAATGTTTGCGTGCTGATCCCAACTTCAGCTCCAAACCCATAGCGAAAACCATCGGCAAAACGGCTGGAACAGTTGTGATATACCCCAGCACTATCCACTGCAGCCAAGAATCGGTCAGCCGTGGCGAGGTCCTCTGTGAGGATGACTTCGGTATGGCGAGAGCCGTAGCGGCGAATGTGTTCAGTCGCACAGGCCAGGTCGTCGACCACCCGCACCGACAGGGTGAGGTCGAGATACTCCGTTGACCAGTCCTCCTCCTGTGCTGACTCATTCACCCCCAAGGATTGGCTCTCCGCATCTCCCCGGAGCGTGACCCCTGCAGCCTGAAATGCGGGGACAGCTGCCGCCAGAAAAGCAGTGGCGATGCTGCGATGCACCAACAGCGTTTCGATGGCATTGCACGCCGCTGGATATTGGGTTTTGCTGTCCACTGCCACGCGGGTGGCCTTCATCACATCAGCAGCAGCATCGACATACAAATGACAAACCCCATCGGCATGACCCAGCACGGGAATGCGGGTGTTGTCTTGAATGAAGCGCACCAGCTCATTGCTTCCCCGAGGAATAATTAGGTCCACAAGCCCATCGAGACGCAACAGTCCCAAACTTTCCTCTCGAGTCGTGAGCAGAGCGAGGGCGTCGGGCGAAACATCGCTCTCTTCTCGAGCTAAGCCTGCTCTAAGCGCATCCATCACCGCCTCGTTCGTGCAACGGGCCTCACTCCCCCCTTTCAGCAGAGCACCGTTACCAGAGCGGATGGCCAAAGATGCAATTTGAACCACCGCATCGGGCCGTGCTTCAAAGATCACACCCACAACGCCAAGGGGCACCGTGATGCGCTCTAACACCAAATCAGTATCGAGCTCCCGGTGGAGTTGGCGAAGGCCGAGGGGATCAGGCAGCGATGCGACTTTGCGGACGCCATCAATCGCTGCCTGCAGTTTGGTGGCATCCAGCTTCAAACGAGCCATCAGAGCTGAAGCGAGCCCTTCTGCTTCTGAGCGCTCCAAATCCTGGACATTGGCGGCCACGATCAATGACGATCGCTCCTGCAAAGCATCGGCCATCGCATGAAGGGCGCGAGATCTCTGCCCGTTGTTGGTTTGGCCAAGCTCGACAGCGGCCAATCGCACAGCTCCCGCCCGAGCAAGCAATTCAGCTGAAGGCTCTGGAACGGTGTTCATCGCCGCGTTCATGCGTCACGTTCCCCATCATCGTCTGCGGAGATTGAGCGCGATTGAGTCATCTCACGTACTGAGTTCAGCCACCAAGACGCTGCAACGCCAAACGAGCAGCGCCAAGACGCCCAGCACCATTGCCAAGAGCACAGGGCTCAATGGATAGCCCTTCCCGTGACACGGCCTGAACACGGGCCTCCACCTCATGACGAACGGCAGGAAGGAAGTGAGTTGCCGCAGCTGCCAAACCACCGCCGAGAAGCACGCGCTGAGGGGTGAACACATAAACCAACGACGCGATCCCAATGCCAAGGGTGGTTCCGTACTGCTGCCAGATGGCCTTTGCTTCAAGATCACCCGCGTCAGCTCTCGTGCTCAACACCTCGGGATCGACATCACAAAGACGTCGCAACGCGGCAATGCTGGCGAACTGCTCCAAGGATCCCCGATTGCCACTGTTGCAAGGCGGGCCATCCGGCTGAACACCTATCAAACCGGGCTCAGCCGCAGCACCGTTATGGCCCGTGAATAACGCACCACCCAAAAGCACGCCTCCCCCAACGCCCGTACCAAGGGTGAGCAACACCACATCCTCGAACCCTTTAGCGGCCCCCAGCCAGGCTTCTCCAACCACGGCACAGTTTCCGTCATTCGCGAGGGTGACTTGACGTTGCAAGCGAGGTTCCAACCAATCCGCTAGGGGGACGTCGTCCCAGCCAGAAAGGTTGATGCAAACGCGCGCGACCCGTGCCTTCGCGTCCATTGGACCCGGCAAACCAACACCGACAAGAGCGGCGAGATGATCTGGATCCAGCTGTTCGATCGCTTCGCACAAGGCCATCGTTACCGCCCCAGGCACTGGGGGTTGGGGCGTCGGAATCTGCAGTTCTGCCAGGACGTCTCCAGCGCGATTGAAACGCGCCAACTTGATCGCCGTACCACCCAGATCGATACCGATCACCTGATCAGAAGACATCGTTAGAACCGGAAGAACACCTGGAATTGGCTTTGCCAGGTGCCATTGGTATCCATCGAACCCGTCACATTCGTATTTGGGGTGAGTTGGTAGCTCACCGTTGCCTGAGGAGGGACATCGGAGTTGTTCGGTGCCGCGATCACAGACAGGTCAACACGGTCGCTGACATCCAAACCAATTTCAGTCACCACGGTGAAAGTGGGTGGGACTCGGCCAGAGGTGCGTTCCTCTTCTGATTTCACATCAGGGGTGACATAGGTGGGGAAAAGAGCGATTTGCATGCGTTGCCCAAAGGCATCGGTGAGCGTTCCAATCACTGGCGACAGCAAAGACTGCCCCACAACCGTGGCCAAGGCCGCGCCCCCTCCTCCTGCCAAACCGGTTAAGGAGTTGCCACCGATTAAACCCAAGAGCTCAGCTTCACCCATGGGGGGAGCACTACGCAGCTGGAGATCTCCCAACAAGCGATCGGCCCGCCCAGTTGCCTCCACGGTGATGCGAACGAGATTCAATTGCCCACCACCGATTGATAGTGCTCCAAGTCCATTGGTCTCAAACACATTGGAGGTGGTAGCTCGGTCGGACTCACCGATGCTGACGCCATCCGATACACGCGCTTTCATCGCGACATCGACGTAGGGAACGAGACCCAGTGAGGGGGTAAAAACCGCCACATTCAACGCCTTTGAATCCAAAATGAACGTCGTTGTGAACAGGCTGACGCGACCTGATTCCAGTCGAATCAAGCCACGCGCTTGCAGTGACGGATCCAACGGTCCATTGAGTACGAGTTGTCCACCGCCACGAAAGCTGATGAAGGGGGGCATCTTCACCTCTAAGTTCGGACCCAAGGCCAGCCTGAGATTTTCAAGGCGCACGGCGGACAGGTTTGGCATCAAGTTCTTCAGCCGCTCTTGCGAGGCAGGCAACGGTGTACCAGGACCCATCAACACCAAGGGATCCTTGAAATCCCACTTTTCCTCCACAAGATTGATCATGGACACGTCGGAGGGTGTGTCGTCCGACGCACCGAACTGATTAGCCGGCAAGAGGCCTGGTCTCAAGCTCCCTTGTCGGGATTTAGCCAACACCCCCGATCGCGGCGTGATCAATCCATCCGACAAGGTGAGCTCACCGCCAATCGATGGCCGTGCCAAGGCCCCTTTGACAATCAGGGTTCCATCGACCTGATAGCGCGCAATTTCCTGACGGATCTTGGCCGTCGTAAGCGCAAAGGTGAGTGGACTTTCCACCACTTTCTCTTCCAATAAGCCAATGGATCCAGCTCCGCTCAGGGTGCCGTCGGAACCCACACGAGCCTCGAGCCGCTGAAGTTCAACACGATCAAAATCAAAGAGCATCGAGGCATTAATTCGGCTCACGCTCTGCTGTCCCAGCGTGATGTTGCCGTCCGACACCACCACGAAGCCATTGGCCACAGGCTGGGTCAGCGAACCCCGCAAAATCAGACGTAGATCTGTACTGCCTGCCTGAATTTTGATGCTGCCTCCCGATAAAGCCGCCAGGTGGTTCAAGGCATCTCCGTGGCTTTCCACCTGAAGATTGAGCTCAGACGAAGGATCAAACGGGACAGCGCCATAGATCGCCACCACTTCATCGCTCTCACCACACTTCAGGGCCAAATCCAGCCGAAGGGCTTGGTCTTTGACGACCAGCGAATCACGCTCAAAACGAAGCGGCTGATCGCCAAGGGTCGCTGACTCCAAGGTGAGGGAAGAACGAATCAGCGGCGATTCACCCCTGAGGTCATAACTCCCCTTGGCCCCCAAGGCCCCCTTCATCATTGGTGGGACAGGGGCAATCAGCGCCAGCAAGGAAAAGGGCAGATGCAAGAAGCTGAAATTCCCCACCCCCCCAAAGAGAGGACCCTTCACGGTTGCTACAACCGGTTCCAGCTGCAGAGCTTGGGCTTGATCGTCACCATCTGTCCAGAGATGTGCTTTGGCTTGAACATCAGCCACAAGCTCCTTCAAGTGCGGACCTTTCAAGGTGGCAACTGCATCGAGCCGTCCTTCAAGACGTTCCAACTGCGGCCCTTGATCCGGGTGAGCTGAGGCGTAAACCCTCAACGCCTGACGTGCCTTGATGAGGGCCTTCAATTGGCCGTCTAACGAACCACCGAACGTATTAATCACCAAAGTTCCTAGATCATCAGCACGACCCAAAGGCACTCCATCAACACGGTCTGGAGCGCGCAGTTGACGGGATAAACCCAGAAGCCAATTCACGTCGAGTCCATTGGCATCCACCCGACTGTTCAACGCCCCATTCACCACCCCCTTGGCATTGATCGTGAGCGATCCAAGAAGAGGCGAGAGGACGGCATCTGCTTCAAACCGGCTGTTCTGAAGCCCCCCCTCCAATACGGCTTTTTGCATTGCAAGAGCCCCGATGCGTGGTGCCTCGACCGTGAGCCTGCCGTTCAAGCTCAACGGCGCGAAAGCCAGTTGACCAGAACCGTTGAGCTCACCCCCAACGGACTCAAAGCGTTGTTGGGTTGGGATCGCAACCTGGATTCCATCGAGCGTTAATCCGGCAGCGTCCCAGCGGTATCCCCGCTGATCACCCTTCAGGCGGAGAAAGCCCACACCGCGCTTGAGCCGGAGGGAAGAGGGCCAGCCATTGGCAGCAAAATCGGCAGTGAGTGCTCCATCAGCAAAGGAACTCGCCGAGGCCATCTCCAATTGGGCTCCTTCACCAACACCCCCCTCAAGACGTCCACTCCAGAGTTCCGATAAAGCAATCGAACTCATCCGCGGTTGATCGAGGCTGATGGCGAGGTTCGGCTGCAAAGCCTCCAGCGGTCCGGCCAAACGACCGCGCACGGACAAGGTGCCCCCCAGCGGCGTCCCAACCAAAGCGGAGAGACGTTGAAGATCGAAGGATTGGAGCTCAATCCCGGCCTGCAAGTCACCGGTCTGAAGCGTTCCGTCAGACCAGGCAAGAGGCAGGGCCGCGGAGGCACGCATCAAGGGACTGCTGAACTGATCAAGGCCCAGCACCGAACGCGCCTTAGACCATTGAGCTTTCAACGACCAACGGTCCAGTAACGGATTCTTGGCTTGGGCAAGGTTGAGTTGCAGCGCGGGGGAGCTGACAGACCCGTTGATCGCAAGCTCTCCTTCAACCGGAGCCGCCGACCCCAACGCGGCCTGGAGGGAAGGAACCTGTTTCCAAAACGCAGGGAGCATCAAAAACTCAGTGCTTCGAAGCTCCGTGCGTTGCCCCAACTCGCCGGCGACAGCCAAACGCAACCCTGGTGCCTGAAACCCCAGATTTCGAATCACCAATCGACGCTGCTCGGATGGATCAAGAACGGCCCTGCCATCCCCTTGAAGAGAAACCGGGCCCTGCAACGTTGATGTGGCGTTGGGTACGAATCGACCCCCCACACGCCAGGTGGGAGCCGCCCATGGCCCCGCGATCTGAACGTTCAGAGCATCATCATTGGATCGGCGACGCACGGCCAACTTGAACTGCAGCCGCCTTTGGAATTCAACAAACCCTGATGCCGTGGCTGTTAAATCGCCACTCCACATCTGCACAGGTGTGAGTTGAACGCGATTCTGTCGACAGTCCAAACGAATCCGACCCGAGCGAAGCTCGGTGGGGAGGACCGCCGTCTGAACCCGAAAAGCATTGAGATGCATCTCCCCTTGGCATCCCAGCTTGTTCCCAGACCAACGCAACCGCAGATCTCCATCCAGCTGCCCACCAACAGCAACATCTGCCGCCAAAGGCAGGAAGGCCGCAAGCCTGTTGAGTTGGATTGACTTGGCACGACTGCGAACGTTGAACTGGGGCCGATCCCAACGACCGCTTCCGTCCAAACGCAACGTCCCCGCTTGTCCAAGCCAACTCAAGCTGGATGACGTCTGAAAACTGGAGTCATCGAGTCGAATCGCTCCGCGACTTTGAAGCGCTAGTTGTTCACCACCGGACTGGAAGGTGAAGCGCGCCGGCTCATCAAAGGAATAACGAAGCTCAACATTGGGGGGTGGATCGTTGCTTTTCGAGCCGCCAAAGGTCCAATAGCGCCCAGCCTCGTTGCGTTGAAGCTGTGCCTCTAATCCACGAAATCGCAAAGCAACAACGGGTTTCCAGCGTCGCAAGCTGGCCAGGGGATCCAACCTCACCGTGAAGCCAGCCAAGCGAATCTGCGAGCGATCAAGCTTGGAGGCGGAGATACGGCTGGAACCGAAAGCCAGTCCCCATGGACGAAGACCTTGGTACTCACCAATTCGGATCGGATGGCCGATGGGGCCAGCGAGGGAGCGCTCCAGGGTTGGCCGCCATCGATCAACTTCTGCTGCAGCCCATCGATCCATGGCATGCAGCGCCACGACCCCTGAACCGATTAGGAGGAATCCACCAGCTATCGGTAGGACGTTTCGCCGCGTTATCCGCATCAAACGCGACGAGTGGCACCAAAGCAGGCGCAATATAAGGAGACTGTCGAAAAGACACCAGACTTGATGGCCCTTGATCAGCTGCTCCTCACCGCAGCGCCATGGCTGGCCTGGACAGGCCTCGGGCTCGCTGGTCTCACCGTGGTGGGATTTCTCGCTCGTTGGGGCATTCGCTTCCGACTTGTGGGGATTAGCAGCTTTACTTTTTTGTTGGCCATCAGCAGCTGGGCCTTCGGTGTTAGTTACACCCCGCCGGTTGTGATTGAGGGAGCTGTGCGGGCTCCGATTGTTTTTGATAACGGCAGCGACCTTGTCGTCGCGCAAATCCCAATCGACATCGATCCTTCGACAATCACCCCAACGCTTGAACAAATCGCAGGCAATTTGCGTGGATCTGGACGAGGTAGCCGCACCGTTGTTGTGCGATTAAGGGGAATCGAATCTGTCGAAGAAGGCTTGGGACGCCCTGTGATTCTTGGTGAAACCATTCGTGATTTCCAAACCGCTTCAGCGGAATGACATCGCCCAGAGCGCAGCCCTTCAACGATCTGCCCCAGTCCTTCCGACGGGAACAGCAAGAACTCGTGCGAGCAGGAATCACAACATGGCCTGAGGTTCAAGCCATTGATGAGCTGCAACTCAGTCGTCTTGCCCGGAGTGGGTTGGCATCAGCGCGCAACCTCAAGCGATTGCGGGGCATCGCAACGTTGGTTTGTGCGCTCGACCTTCCCCCCCAGGATGCAGCTCTTCTGATGCACGCTGGGATCGCTTCGATTTCTGCCTTGGCCAGTTGCACTCCGGAACGCTTAATGCGACAAACAGGACGGCTTGAGCGAAGCCTGGGAACACGTCGCCAAGCCGTTGTCGATCTGAACGTCGCTCGAGACTGGATTCAACGAGCCAAACAACTTATGAACTGACCCCAGGCCATCCCCACCCACAGAAAGAACTGTTTATTGAGGGAGAGCGTTTAGGGGTCTGATGCGCAACGTTTTGATTGGATTGGCCCTTATTGGCCTGCAAACCACCGCTGTTTCCGCCGGCTCTGATCTGCTGAAAGACGTCAAGAGAAATCCGCAGCAAGCCAAAGCAATGTGCAGGGATTTCATAACGCTCAATGAGAACGGCCAATCGGCTTATTCAAAAAAATCGATCCGCTCTATTGCCAAGAGTCGCAATTTGAGTGAGGACGATGCTGAAGTTTTAGTGACTTACGTCGTGGGCATGCATTGTCCGAATGTTCGCTGATTCTCCAACTGTTCGATCGAGGGATGGTGCGCTGATCCTTGCCGATGGCGTTCGCCTGATCTCCAAGCTTTGGTTTCCTGAAAGTGGAGGGCCTTGGCCTGCGTTGTTGATGCGACAGCCCTACGGGAGAGACATCGCGTCAACCGTGACCTATGCCCATCCCGCCTGGTGGGCCCAGCAGGGATTTCTTGTTGTCGTTCAGGACGTGCGCGGTCAAGGCGATTCCACTGGCGTCTTTCGTGGGTTTTCCCAAGAAGCAAACGACACTGCAGCAACCCATGCGTGGGTGCGTGCCCTCCCCGAATGCAATGGAAAGCTGGGTTGCTACGGCTTCTCCTATCAAGGCCTTACACAACTTCTCGCTCCAGCCAATTCCCTGCCACCGGAGTGCTTCGCACCAGCGATGGCAGGACTCGATGAACGTGACGACTGGAGCTGTACAGGAGGAGCCCATTGGTGGCATCTCGGGCTGGGCTGGGGCCTACAGCTAGCCGCCCTTCAGGCCAAACGACGCGGTGATGATCAAGCCTGGTACAACATTCGACGCAGTCTTGAAGACGGGTCTTATCTCAGAGACGGCCCGGAACTGCTGAAGGAGCATGATCCGGAAGGTATGGCGTGGACATGGCTCCAACGCGACCCCAGGGATCGTGACCAATGGCCAATCCATCCCGTCCAAACCAGCTGGTTAAAGCAACCCATGTTGTTGCTGGGTGGATGGTGGGATCCCCATCTTTCAGGGGTCCTGAAGCTTTGGGAACACAGCAACGCTGCTGGTGGTTCCCCGGAACTCATGGTGGGGCCAGCGACACACTTGGAATGGTGGCCAGGGGTTCAAACCCAACTCCTGCGCTTCTTCAACCAACACCTAAAGGCAGCGGACACCTCGGGCTCCACTCGAGGGTCGCAATTTTGGAACATCACACAATCACGCTGGCAAGAGGCATGCACCTCTTCGACCAAAACGTGGTCACTGCAAAGTTCGGGGCTCGCCTGCACCGATCCCACCCACGGATTACTCCAACCAGATGGTTCTGGGATGGGAATGGAGTGGATCGTGCACGATCCCTGGCGCCCCATGCCCGCCATCGGCGGACATCTCAGCCCGAACCCTGGCCCTGCGAATAGGGCCACACTCGACCGTCGTACTGACGTAGCAACGTTCAACACCCTGCCGTTTACAAGAGAACACGAGCTTTTCGGCCACCCTCAACTCAGGCTCAGGGCTCAAGCCGATCATCCCGGCTTTGATCTTTGCGTCAGTCTTTCCCGCTGCGCCAAAGGGGACAATTCGGCCGAGCAACTCAGCACCGGTGTTCTGAGGGTTCTGGGGGACAGAGCACAGACGGTTTTGGAGCATGTCGTTCAACTACAGCCCCTATTGGCCACCCTGGAGGAAGGAGATCAACTGCGGCTCTCCATCGCCGCGGCTGCATGGCCTGCCATTGGCGTCAATCCTGGAGACAACACCACGCCATCGGGCTCACCCTCCCCTGAACACCGTGTTGTGACACTGACATTGCATCTCACTGACTCCAAGCTGCAGCTCATCCCGATGAACTCCGGCAAACTAGAAAACGCATAATCCGTCCTTCCGTGAAGCTGTCCGCCGCCCTGCTGGCTCTCGTTCTTTCAGCCCCAATGGGTATGGCCGCTCCACAGGATGGAGAGCAGCTCACAAAGACTGAACTTTCTACAGCCCAGGCCACCGCCGCCGCCGAGCTGGCGTTAGGAGCCTTAAAAGAACGCGACGGTGACGAACTGCATGGGGCCCTAGCCGAAGCGGTTCGCACAAGCGTGAGCAAAGACAAGGTTCAAGAGCGTCTCAACAAGCTCACCAGCATTCGCCGCACCCGCGTCGTGGGGGTTGCTCCTGGGTACAACACCACAACGGTTGACGCCGTTGTGGTCACGGCCGAAGGCGATCAACCACTGTTAATGGTGCTTGATGAAGACGGGAAATTATTGGCCTGGAAATGGAGCCAACAGGTTCAACCAATTGAATCCACAGCTCTTGAATTCGTCCGACACCTGGCAGCGGAACGTTGGGTCTTGGCCAGGACCAAACTCTCACTTCAATTGCAAGAAGAGCTCTCTCCAGCAGATCTGGAACGCAAATGGTCCAAGCTCAATCGCGTCTCCGGGGGCTTCCGCAGCGTGAAGGATGCCGTGATCGCTAGCCAAGGCGGAGACCAGCAGTTAGTGCTGGTGGCTGTGGCTTTCGGGAAGGCGACCTCCAACCTTTTTGTGATCTTCGATGATCAGGGTCGAATCATCAACGTCGACATCTCGAGAGATTTCGTCTGAGTCCCAACGAACCGATCACGAAAAGCGGCTTAACATCGCGCCACTTCATATCTCACACATGGGTGGCGCTGCGGTCCTCGACTGGATGGTTCAGGACGGCGTACGGCTAGAAAATTGCCGTCACGACCACCCCCTTGCGGTGCTGGGACCTCAGCCCGATGACCAAGGATGGACCGTGCGGGTTTGGATGCCCGAGGCTCAAAAGGTAACCCTCCTGCTGGGCAGTCAGGAGATCGTTACATCCACACCAAACCATCCATGGATTTTTGAGGCTTCGACACCCTCAGACCCGGGCAGCAACTACAAGCTGAGGGTTGAGCGTGGAGGGATCACCACCGAACAACATGATCCTTGGGCCTTCCGCCACGAATGGATGGGAGAGATGGATCGCCATCTTTTTGCAGAAGGGAATCATCACCACATCTGGCAGCGGATGGGTGCACATCTCACCCAGATCGATGGCATTAGTGGGGTGATGTTCTGCCTTTGGGCTCCGAACGCTCTAACTGCTTCCGTCCTTGGCGATCTCAACTCTTGGGATGGTCGCCATCATCCGATGCAAAAACGGCTCGGAGGAATCTGGGAATTGTTCGTCCCCGGACTAGACGCAGGAACTCTCTACAAATACGAAATTCGCTCCCAGGAAGGGCACTGCTACCAAAAAGCTGATCCCTACGGTTTTCAACACGAGGTTCGTCCCGACAACAGTTCCGTTGTGGCACGGCTTGAGGGATACAGCTGGTCCGACTCCAGCTGGATGCAGGATCGAGACAGTCGGAATGCTCTCGACCAACCGATCTCTGTGTATGAGATGCACATCGGAAGCTGGATTCATGCTTCTGCTGACGAGCCTTGGATCCAACCGGATGGCCAACCGCGGGCACCCGTTCCCGCGGCGGATATGAAGCCAGGCGCTCGACTCCTGACCTACGCCGAGTTATCGGATCGCCTTATCCCTTATGTGAAAGAACGAGGCTTCACCCACATCGAATTGATGCCGATCACCGAGCATCCCTTTGATGGATCTTGGGGCTACCAAGTAACCGGGTGGTATGCCCCCACCAGCCGTTACGGCACCCCTGACGAATTCCGTGCCTTTGTCGATCGCTGTCACGCTGAAGGAATCGGCGTGATCATCGATTGGGTCCCTGGACACTTCCCCAAAGATGCCCATGGATTGGCCTTCTTTGATGGAACCCATCTCTATGAGCATGGTGATCCACGCATCGGTGAACACAAAGAGTGGGGAACACTGATTTTCAACTACAGCCGAAATGAAGTTCGCAACTTTCTTGTTGCCAACCTCGTTTTTTGGTTTGAACAGTTTCACATCGATGGAATTCGAGTCGATGCTGTTGCCTCCATGCTTTACCGGGATTATTTGAGGCCCGATGGGGAATGGCTACCAAATGAAAATGGTGGTCGCGAAAATACTGAGGCTGTTCGTTTCCTCCAACAAGCCAATCATGTGCTGTTCCAGCACTACCCAGGTGCCCTTTCGATTGCAGAAGAATCGACCACCTGGCCGATGGTGACCCAACCCACTGACATGGGCGGACTTGGATTCAACCTCAAATGGAACATGGGTTGGATGCACGACATGCTCGACTATTTCGAGCTGGACCCTTGGTTCCGTCAGTTCCACCAAAACAACATCACCTTCTCTATTTGGTACACCTATACGGAGAACTTCATGTTGGCCCTGAGTCACGATGAAGTTGTCCATGGGAAGAGTCATCTTCTTCACAAGATGCCCGGTGATGATTGGCAGAAGTACGCCAACACAAGGGCTCTTTTGGCCTACATGTGGACACATCCAGGCAAGAAAACCATCTTCATGGGGATGGAATTTGGCCAAAGGGCTGAATGGAATGTTTGGGGAGATCTCGAATGGGATCTGCTCAATTACGAGCCGCACAAGGGAATTCAACGCCTGGTTGATGATCTGAATGTGCTGTACAAGGCCCAACCAGCCCTATGGCGCGATGATTTTGATCAGTTTGGTTTCCAGTGGATTGATTGCAACGACAATCGCCACTCCGTTATCAGCTTCATGAGACGCGATAGCGCCAGTGGAACCTGGCTTGTTGTGGTGGCCAACTTCACACCACAGAGCCATGCCAACTACCGCGTCGGCGTTCCGCTTGAGGGCTTCTACGAAGAGATCTTCAATACCGATGCTGCCAAATACGGCGGCAGCAACCTCGGGAACATGGGTGGCAAGCCCACAGACGCTTGCGGCATTCACGGCTATGAGCACTCCTTGGATCTCTGCCTGCCACCACTGAGCTTGGTGGTGTTTCAGCACGATCCAAAGCGCACGCTGATCGAATCCTCCGCGCCATCCGACTAAGGCATTCGCCGGGCCTCGGGCTCAAACACAACTGCCATGTGACGAAGCCGGTGACAGTTAGCCGGAAACCCCCTAGCAATCGCATTGCTTCAGGTAGGTTTCCGGCTTAATTGAACCGGCTAGATGAGCGACACCCTGCCACTCCTACTGCGCGCTGCACGCGGTGAATCGGTAGAGCGTCCCCCCGTGTGGATGATGCGACAAGCCGGTCGTTACATGAAGATCTATCGAGATCTCCGCGATAAATACCCCAGTTTCCGTGAGCGTTCAGAGAACCCAGATCTCTCCTACGAGATCTCGATGCAGCCGTTCGAGGCATTCCAGCCCGACGGAGTCATCCTGTTCTCCGACATCCTGACCCCGCTCCCAGGAATGGGAATCGACTTCGACATCATTGAGAGCAAAGGACCGCAAATTGGCGATCCAATTCGGTCGATGGAGCAGGTGAAAGCCTTGCGTCCCCTGAACCCCGCCGAATCGATGCCTTTTGTCGGTGAAGTGTTGGGTCGCCTTCGCAAAACCGTCGGCAATCAGGCAGCTGTGTTGGGTTTTGTTGGTGCTCCATGGACCCTGGCCGCCTATGTGGTGGAAGGGAAAAGCAGCAAAAATTACGCCGTGATTAAGGCCATGGCGTTCCGTGAGCCGGAACTGCTGCACACGCTGCTGAATCATTTCGCTGAATCCATCGCCAACTACCTGCGATATCAAATCGATTCCGGTGCACAAGTGGTTCAGATGTTCGATTCATGGGCGGGTCAACTCAGCCCCGCGGATTACGACACCTTTGCCGCTCCCTACCAGAAAAAGGTGGTTGATCTGGTGAAGCAAACCCACCCAGACACCCCCTTTGTTTTGTACATCTCTGGAAGTGCCGGAGTACTTGAACGCATGGCACGCACTGGAGTTGACATTATTTCGCTCGACTGGACGGTGGATATGGCGGAGGCCTGCGCCCGCCTTCCTGAGCACATCGGTGTGCAGGGAAATGTGGATCCAGGATTGTTATTTGGAACACCCGATGCGATCCAAGCCCGCATCGATGACACCGTTCGAAAAGCCCGCGGTCGCCGCCACATTTTGAATCTCGGCCACGGCATTCTTCCTGGCACCCCTGAGGAGAATGGGGCGGCGTTCTTCCGTTCTGGCAAAAGCGTGATGGACCGGATTGGGACCCTCGCTTGAACCGGATCCTGATTACTGGCGCTAGCGGATGCGTTGGTCAATACGTTTCCCACTGGCTCCTCGAGAATTCCGATGCCGACCTTTTGCTGTGGCTGCGCGATCCAACGAAACTCACAGCTGTTTCAGCAGATCACCCCCGCGTTCGTTTGCTCATCGGAGATCTACGCGATACGGATCGCTTTGCAGACGACTTGGCATCGGTCAACCGAGTCATTCACACCGCGACAGCTTGGGGGGATCCAGTCCGAGCCGAACAGGTGAATGTTGTTGCGGTGAAGCGATTGCTCGCGTTACTCAATCCGCAGGTTGTGGAACAGATCATTTATTTCTCCACGGCCAGCATTCTCGATCGCGACCTCAACCCGCTCCCAGAGGCCTTGGCCTATGGCACTGAATACATCCAAACCAAGGCCCGCTGCCTCCAAGATCTTGAGACGCATCAATTGGCTGACCGGATCATCGCTGTTTTTCCGACGTTGGTCTTCGGCGGCAGAGTCGATGGAACCAGTGTGTTCCCGACCAGCTACCTCACGGAAGGCTTAGCAGAAGCCAGTCGGTGGCTGTGGTTAGCTCGATGGCTTCGGGCCGACGCAAGTTTCCACTTCATCCATGCCGAGGACATCGCACGGATCTGTGGGCAATTTGCACTAGGTCCCCATGAACCCAACAAGGAGCCTGGGCAAGGACGTCTTCGGCGCATCGTCATGGGTCAGCGAGCGATTTCGGTGGATCAAACCGTGGACACTCTCTGCCGCTGGCGCGGAGTGCGTCGCACCCCTGGTGTTCCGATGTGGCCATGGCTCATCCAAGCCCTAATTCGAATCCTTCCGATTGAAATCAACGATTGGGATCGGTTCAGCATCCGTCAACGACACTTCATTCACTCCCCAGCGAGCACTCCGGAGCGATTCGGTGGCACGAGTCATGCTCCAAACCTGGAAACAGTTCTTATCGATTCAGGGCTTCCGAATCACGGGAAACCGAGAAGGAGTCGTAAAGTCGGTGGATTCAAATAAATCCAATGCGGTCTGTGATTCGTTCCTTTGCAGCAGCATGCTGTGCACTCCTGATGTTGATCGGCCTCAACGTCGGTTCTGCTCAGGCAGCAACCGTCGAAGTGAAGCTCGGTACCGATGCCGGAATGCTTGCTTTCGAGCCCAGTTCCGTCACGATTAGCGCTGGCGACACCGTCAAGTTTGTGAACAACAAATTGGCTCCTCACAACGCCGTTTTCGAAGGCCATGACGAGCTCAGCCACTCTGATCTCGCCTTCAATCCCGGCGAATCCTGGGAGGAAACCTTCTCCGAAGCCGGAACATACGACTACTACTGCGAGCCCCACCGTGGTGCCGGCATGGTTGGCAAGGTGATCGTTGAGTGATGAGCTAACGCTCACCTGTTGAAATCAACAAATAACAATCCCCGAATCGTGTTTGTTTCATTCACGGTTCGGGGATCTTTCTTTTGAGCTTGGAGCTGAATAGGCTTGGGTACCGATGGCTCTTCAATGGCTCGCATCGCCGGATTAATCCTGTTGTTATTGACCCTCATCGGTCCAATGACTACACCGAAATCTGTGCTGGCCTTTGATAGTCCCCTTGAGCAGGGTGAGCAGATTTTTAGTCAAAATTGTGCGGCATGCCACATGGGAGGTGGCAATGTGATTCGAGCGAGCCGCACCCTCAATATTCGTGATCTCAATGCGCACCTAACTGAGTATCCCCAGGATCCTCTCGAAGCGATTGAGCATCAAATTGAGGATGGCAAAAATGCCATGCCTTCCTACGCCGGAAAACTAAGCGAATCAGAAATCGTTGCTGTAGCGACCTACGTCGAACAGCAGGCAGAAATGGGTTGGTAAGTCGATGAGCCGAGAAGCTGTATCTGATTTCCTCCATGCCGTCGAGCACAGCCAGAAGGTGAGGAACGCTGCATCGTCCTGTCGCAGTGATGATGAACTCATCGCCCTTGCGAACCAACTGGGCTTTTCGGTGAATCAACGGGATCTCAACCAAGACAGTCGCGATAGCGCGATGACCCAATGGTTTGAAGTGAGTCGTATCAACTCATCCTTTCAGCCGCCAAAGACTTAATGGCTGTGATCACCCTGTTGAGTGATTTTGTAGACGGCACCAGCATGGCCCTGGTGGAGGACACGGATCTTGGCAACTTGAACGATTACATGACCCAAAGCCAGGGGAAACTTTGGGCAGGAGTTCAGCAGCGCAGACGCAAACAAGGCCTGACAACGATTCGCCGGGGACCGGGAACCATTTACTTCGCACCAGACGAGACGGCGAGCGTTGCAGTGGAGCGGTACTTGCAGAGTGCAACGGGGTCGCAAGACGAGACAACAGCGTATTTAGCCATGACAAAGGCAGGTGTCTCAATCGCTCCTCATGTGGGGGCAGAAGCTGAACGCATGGCCCTCCTCGACGGTCAGCTGCGTGACTTAAGACCCCAGGCGAAAGCCCAGGGCTTCAGCTAGCTGTGCTGACGCGCTGCATCCAGCACCGCTAAGTAGAGCTCCTCATCAATCTCCCGGATGTCGTATTCAGAGGGTCGTACGCCGTGGTGATGCTCATGAACCACCATCCAGCAACTGCGCTCAAGCTCGCCCCCGGCAGTCGTGGAAAGCGCTAACCCTTGACGAACCAAGGCATCAACGAGCTCTTGTTCTGGCATAACAACACCACTGGTCGGGGAACTCTAAAAAGAAGATCGGGTTTCACGGCCTTCGTCGTAGACCCCCAACAGCACGCTTCGGTTTGCCGCCCTCCTGTTCTGAACACCCCCCATACGGTTGATCCAGCTTTGAGACCTTGATATGCAACCCACTGCTGAACAATTCACCGAAAAGGGCTGGTCGGCGATTGTGTCTGCTCAACAGATCGCACAGACATCCCGACACCAGCAATTAGAAACCGAACACCTTTTGTTGGCATTGCTTCAGCAAAATGGTCTAGCTGCAAGGATTTTGAAGAAATGCGGCGTTGATCCAGCCACCATCCAAACCGCCGTTGAAGCGCACCTAAAGCGTCAACCCAACATGGGCTCACCGCCAGAATCGGTGTTTCTCGGGCGGGGATTTAATGCAACGCTGGATCGGGCTGAAGACGAACGCAACAGCTTTGGCGACAGCTACATCTCGATCGAGCACCTCATGCTGGCCCTGGCTAGCGATGATCGCTGCGGTCGGCAGCTGATTAGCCAAGCCGGCATCACGATCAACCAATTACGAGAGGCCATCACAGCGGTGCGCGGAAATCAAACGGTGAGTGATCAAAACCCAGAAGGAACCTATGAATCACTGGAAAAATATGGACGCGATCTCACCGCCGCAGCCAAAGAAGGTCAGCTCGATCCCGTCATCGGGCGCGACGAAGAAATTCGTCGCACCATTCAAATTCTTAGTCGCCGGACGAAAAACAATCCTGTCTTAATTGGCGAGCCCGGCGTCGGCAAAACGGCCATCGTTGAAGGGTTAGCCCAGCGCATCGTTAATGGTGATGTACCCCAAGCACTCCAGAACCGACAGCTAATTGCCCTCGATATGGGCTCCCTTATTGCAGGGGCCAAGTACCGCGGGGAATTTGAAGAGCGCCTGAAAGCCGTCTTGAAAGAGGTGACGGCGTCGGATGGTCAAATCGTGCTGTTTATCGACGAAATCCACACCGTGGTTGGTGCGGGTGCCACTGGTGGTGCCATGGACGCGAGCAATTTGCTCAAGCCAATGCTGGCCCGAGGTGAATTGCGTTGCATCGGTGCCACAACCCTGGATGAACATCGCCAACACATCGAAAAGGATCCTGCCCTCGAACGCCGCTTTCAGCAGGTGCTGGTTGATCAACCGACGGTGGAAGACAGCATTTCAATTTTGCGAGGTTTAAAAGAGCGATACGAAGTGCACCATGGTGTGCGCATTGCCGACAGCGCACTAGTCGCAGCTGCAGTGCTGAGCAGTCGCTATATCGCCGATCGATTCCTCCCCGACAAGGCCATCGACTTAGTGGACGAATCAGCCGCTCGCCTCAAGATGGAAATCACCTCCAAACCGGAGCAGATCGACGAAATCGATCGCAAAATTCTTCAGCTTGAGATGGAGAAACTCTCACTTGGCCGCGAGTCAGACAGTGCCAGCCAAGAACGGCTGCAACGCATTGAACGGGAGTTGTCGGAACTGAGTGAACAGCAAAGCAACCTGAACGCCCAGTGGCAACAGGAAAAAGGAGCGATTGACGAGATCTCTTCACTGAAGGAGGAGATGGAACGTGTCCAACTTCAAGTGGACCAAGCCAAACGCAGTTACGACCTCAACAAAGCAGCTGAGTTGGAGTACGGCACATTGGCCACGCTGCAAAGCAAGTTGCAGGAGAAAGAAGTCGAACTGGCCGCCGAAGACGGGTCCGATAAAACCTTGCTGCGAGAAGAAGTCACCGAAGACGACATCGCCGAGGTGATTGCCAAATGGACCGGCATTCCCGTGGCACGACTCGTTCAAAGTGAAATGGAGAAACTGCTCCAACTCGAAACCGACCTGCATCGACGGGTCATTGGCCAAGACCAAGCTGTTACAGCTGTTGCCGACGCCATTCAGCGATCCAGGGCTGGGCTAAGCGATCCCAACAGGCCAATTGCCAGCTTTCTATTTCTTGGCCCCACGGGCGTCGGCAAGACCGAGCTCTCGAAGGCCCTCGCCAACCGTTTATTCGATAGCGATGACGCCATGGTGCGCATCGACATGTCGGAATACATGGAGAAGCACACGGTGAGCCGCTTGATTGGCGCACCCCCTGGCTACGTGGGCTACGAGGCCGGTGGCCAGCTCACGGAAGCTGTTCGTCGTCGGCCCTATGCCGTCATCCTGTTCGACGAGGTGGAGAAAGCCCATCCCGATGTTTTCAATGTGATGCTGCAGATCCTCGATGACGGACGCGTCACCGACGGCCAGGGGCGAACGGTGGATTTCACCAACACCGTGCTGATCCTGACCAGCAACATCGGCAGCCAATCCATCCTTGAATTGGCGGGTGATCCGGATCAACACCAAGCCATGGAAGCCCGGGTCAATGAGGCGTTAAAAGCCCACTTCCGACCGGAATTCCTCAATCGACTCGACGATCAGATCATCTTCCATAGCCTCAGAAAGGACGAGCTCAAGCAGATCGTGACCCTGCAAGTCGCAAGGCTTCAACAAAGGCTTGAAGCACGCAAGTTGGATCTGCAACTCAGTCCAGAGGCCTCCGACTGGCTCGCCAATGCCGGATACGATCCGGTTTATGGCGCCCGTCCTTTGAAGCGAGCGATTCAGCGCGAACTTGAAACACCAATTGCCAAGGCAATTTTGGCGGGTCAATACAGCGAAGGAGATGTCATCTCCTTGGAAGTTGCCTCCAACTCGTTGGCGTTCCGATGAAACATCAACGCCCTTGCAGAAACAGGGCTCAGAACCAGTCGGGCACCTTGGTATAGGTGGCAGCGTTGCGACGGTTTTCACGCGCCTCAACAGCCCAACAACAGGTGCGCCCGCGATCCCTCTGCTGGAGCAGTTCATTAGCCCACTCCCACACCAACACAGCGGTGTTCTCCATCCCTACGTTCTCCATCACCCGCAGATCGAGGGCACCAAGTTCATCCAAACGACGCCATTCAGTGAGCAACGGATCATCGGCATTGGCAAGAAACGTGTGATCAAATTGCCCCCGCAAGCGTTGTTCAAACGGCCGAAGACTGGAAAAATCCACAACAAATCCGCAACGATCAAGCTCTTGGGCTCCAAACCAAAGCGTGAAGCTACGGCTGTAGCCGTGCACAAAACGGCAATGCCCCTCGTGGGACCACTGGCGATGGCAACAGGAGTAACCCTCGAACAACTTGCTGCAGCTGAAGGGAGTGGGGGGAATGGTCACAACACGGAGGGGGGAGGCAATGGGATGAACGCTGCGGGAGGATCAGGGCTTCGCTTGCAAGTCTGAAATCTGATGCAGCCCCTCAGTCCAGCATTCATCAATCAACTCCGTTTTAACGAAGCCGGGTTAATTCCAGCCATTGCTCAGGATTGGCTCGATGGAGCGGTACTGATGGTGGCGTGGATGAATCAAGACGCGATCGAACACACTCTCCAGACCGGTGAAGTGCATTACTGGAGCCGATCCCGCCAGGAGCTTTGGCACAAGGGTGCCACCAGCGGCCATACCCAAACCTTGCGGGGTCTGCGCTACGACTGCGATGCCGACGTTTTGCTGCTCACGATTGAGCAGACCGGAGACATTGCTTGCCATACCGGTGCTCGCAGCTGTTTCTATGAGGAAACGGATCAACGCAGCAACGGTGGGACGCAGGCCTTACCCCCGCCGGGCGATGCCTGCACCGAATTGTTCAGGACGATTGAGGATCGCCAACACCATCCGGAAGCAGGCAGTTACACCAACAAACTGCTTGAAGGCGGTGACAACCGAATTCTCAAAAAAGTCGGCGAAGAAAGCGCCGAGTTCGTCATGGCCTGCAAAGACGACAACGCCGAAGAGATTGCTGGCGAAGCCGCTGACATCATTTTTCATTTGCAGGTCGCCATGGCCCATCACGGTGTGCCGTGGCGCGACGTGCAGAAAGTGTTGGCTGCACGTCGCGGTGCGCCTCGGCGCCCTTAACTCAGGCAAGGAGAATCCGAGCTAATCACCACCTCGTCGCCAAGCTCCACCGTATTCAGAAGCGTTTTCAGAGCGGCTTGATTCACATTGATACAGCCACCGGTCACCGCCTTCCCAACACGACTGTCGTCGTTGGTGCCATGGATAGCAAAGCTGTACCAGCGAAACTTTCCGTCGTAAGTGTTGAAACGAAACGGTTGGTCGGTGTTCTCTACGGGCGCAAGGCTGATGTAGCCCGCGCCGTACTCACCGGTTTCACCATCACCTTTGAAATCAATGGCATTCATATCGCGGAACAAGTTTTGGCGTAACTCGACCTCACTTTTTCCAGACTTCGTCACCAGCGATGGATCCATCTCAAACTTGGTGGAGCTGAGAATCGCATTCACCTTGAACGTCCCCAGCGGCGTGATTCCTTCCTGAAATGTGCTCCCGGCACATGCGATGCCATGGCGACCAAAGCCGACGTTGAAATGGAGGGGGGCCTGGGCGTCGTAGAGCACACCTTTACTCAAATCAGGTTGGTCAGCATTGAGAACAATCCGAATTGCATCGGTTTGATCCATCGCCTTGCTCGTTCCATCGTCCCCTGAGAGCAGGCCACAGCCAGATAGGCCCACGACCAAAGCCGTCATAGCCAGAGCACGACCAGCAGCCATCACTTAAAACCATCTCAATAAAGGATGCCGACTCCAACGGAATCCTGCAGAAGCAAACTGTTTTGAAGATAGAAAATGCAGTAGTGTTTTTAAAACACTTATTTCGGGCTTGTTTGAATTAATTGGCCGAAATTAGTTTCCTTTTGATACAACCAATTCAACGTAACTTGATCGCGCTCGCTGAGATTCAACACAGGTGTTTGATTCTGGTGAACTGCCATCACATCATCAGGTTGCGGGCTATGACCCCATATCCCAAAGGCGTGACCAAGTTCATGAACAGCGGTGGCTTCTATCCCTGAGGCTCTCAACTCTGGAGAGACCAACACATCCACGTGAGGTTCGAGTCGCCACTGACCCCGACGCTGAACCTCTACGACCTGAAGACGACTCCGGCCATTACTGGCTCGCCATTTGGAGCCAATGCGCCGGCGCGGAGGGCGTTGCTGGAAGATTTGAATATGAGCTTGGGCCGGCGACTTCACCCGAGTGATTGGCAACACCTCCTCCCAAACAGAAAGGGCCGATTCAAGGGCAAGGGTCCAACGCTGTTCCCATCGATCGGGTGGCTGATGATCAGCGGGCTCGAGCCACACACACCAGCGCTGAAGCACTGGTGGACCCAAGGAAGTTGTGGCCAGGACAGAGCCGTATCCAGGAGCCGATGTCGCAGATGAGCGGTCCAAGCTCACCTCCAACACTTGCATCGCTTCAACGGGCGGGCATGGATCAAGCGGCATCAACCCGCTGGCAAGCCCACTCCACGGGCCATCAAGGTTGCCAGGAAGGGAATGCTGGCAAAACCGACCAACTCAATATTGATGATCCAGCCGAGGCGAGTGGCTAATGCTTCGCTCACCTTGGGCAGCTCCCCCTTCCTCAAGGGAATTGCCCACAGGATGTAGGTCACCGTTGGGTAGAGAGACAACCCTCCGACTGAGAGGTACAGGCCAACCTTCCACCAGAACAAGGGGTTTTGGGTATAAAACTCAGTTCCTTGGCCGAAGTGAATGACCCGGAGAATGCCGCTCACCAGCAGGGCCAAAGCAGCGATGCCATAAACAATGTCGGTAATCACCATCGCGGTGGCTTCTCGACGATCTGGATTGGCTTTGATCAAGCGACGCTCCACCACCAACGCGGCGAAGCACAACATGAAGCTGAGGTAGTGAACGTACGCAACGCCGGCGCTCTTGGCGACGTCGGTGGTGAGGGCGACCGCCAGGTGCATCACACGAAACCGAAAGGAAGCGCGACGATAGCTGCCCGCAAAACTTGTGGATCAAAAGATTGGCTTTATCAATAGGAAGAAACCATTGAATATTACGCAAAACATTAATTCGGTACTCTTTATTACACCCGTTAAATCAATACACTTTGGTTCTAGCTTCATTAAAGCGATGAAGTCATGATGTCGAGCTCCCTCAGTGCCTTCCTCGGTGAAATTGGTCGGCATCAGCTGCTAACTCCCGAGCAAGAACTGATGTTAGGGAGAAAAGTACAAGCAATGGTTGCAATAACCGAACCCTGTCTTATTGCGGGGGGGACGGGACCATCCTGCGAATATAACGACAATCAACGATTTGTTATTCGTCGTGGAGAACGAGCAAAAAATCAAATGATTACTGCCAATCTTCGATTGGTGGTGAATTTAGCAAAGCGTTACCAGGGCAAGGGTCTTGACCTTCTAGATCTCATTCAGGAAGGCACACTTGGACTCACACGGGCCGTAGAAAAGTATGACCCCACTCGAGGACACCGTTTTTCGACGTACGCCTATTGGTGGATACGGCAAGGGCTTAATCGTGCCCTATCGACACAAAGTCGAACAATCCGAATCCCCGTCAATGTGAACGAAAAATTGACAAAGCTCAGGGCAGCGAAGGCACGGATCATGCAACGCAATGGGCTTACCGCGACGGGGGAACAGTTGGCTGAATTTATGAATGTTCCCCTAACCGAAGTGGAAGATCTACTGGCCTGTGAATTACGCAGTGTCACCGTCAGTCTTCAAGGAATCGTGAAGTCAAAGTCGGACCCCTCAGAACTCGTGGATATCTTGCCCAGCGACGAGATCCCCCCCATGGAGCGGGCCGAAATTGCTGAGCGTTCGGCATCCGTTTGGGCCCTCCTCAGCAAAGCCAACCTCACACCGAAGGAGCACAAAGTGGTGACACTCCGCTTCGGACTCGACGGCACCAATGAATGGCGGACGTTGGCAGAGGTCGCTCGCCACATGAACTGCTCGCGGGAATACTGCCGTCAAGTTGTGCAGAGGGCACTTCGTAAACTGCGCAAGACAGGGATTCAGAGCGGCTTAGTCGAATCCACACTCTGATGAAACGTTGGGCGGTGCATGCTTCAAGTGCCATTTTTTCCCACAAATACAAGCGGACCCTTCGATGAGCCGGTGATTGAAGCCGACGTGCTCGAACGAGAAGTGATTGATGAAGGGGTCTTCAAGAATCTTCTGCGCCGCGGTGGTCGACAACTGGCGATCCCCGCCGTGGAAGGCCTTGAACTCCTGCTGGACCATCAAACCCCCGTCCAAGTGCGGCTCACAATGCTTGCGGCACTGACTTACCTCTTATTTCCCGCTGATCTCATCCCAGATTTTCTACCCGTAGCAGGACTCAGCGATGATTTAGCGGCTCTCACGGCCTTGCTTGGCCTTTGGAGTCATCATGTAAATCCAGAGATTCGCAGTCGCGCTCAACGCAGACTCGACCACTGGTTCCCTCCCTCGCGCTAATCAGCCTGTTAATCGATGTCTGGATGGTCTCCTGATTTTGAAAACGACCTCACGCAGCTGCTGAAGGATTGGTTGAAAAGCCAGGGCAGAACACAAGCAGACCTGCGACGCAGTCTTCGTGCTGCCTCCACACGCCTGCCTTCAATCTTGGAGGTGCTGGAGCGGGACTACAAAGCCCAAGGGATCCAAGGGCTTGCGACTCGGCTTTGCCAAGTGGAAAACGAGTGGCACGGTGAAGAGCGTCCGCTCGATGCCAATGCAGCAAAGAGTGTTTCTGATCCATTTGGTCAATTAGATCTGCTTTTGCAGGAAATTCGCGAAGATTGTTCCGAGTAACCACCATCAACGGCACACTGGAGGCCTCGACATTGATTCAATGAATCCGATCAACGTTGCTAGCGCTGGCTTGCTCCTACTGGCCTCTCTCTTTGGTGGAACCACTTCGGTTCTTGCCCAAACGGAAGGCTGGTTGAAAGGCCCAGGTGTCAATGCTGGCAAGGCAAGCACCGTTGTTCCGACCAATTGCGTGGAAGGCAGCGATGGATCCATCAGCTGTGACACCAAAATCATCAATCCAGCCAGCAACACGCCGGCGCGTCCTTACTACAACCCCTTCAACGATTGAGCTCTTTTCAAAAGCCCACTCGCGGCGGACGACAGTCTTTTTTGAGCTGGGTCGACACCGGCGAACGACTCGTGGCCAGGATTCTCGCCCTGATCACCGGGGTTGTGATTATTTCAGCGTTGCTGAAACTGGTGCTATCACTTGGCTCCAAGTTGCTAACGGGTTCGGAAGCGACTTGGCTCGGTGACGACTTAATCAAGGTGCTTGGGGACTTACTCACCGTTCTCATCGCCCTTGAAGTTCTTCAAAACATCACGAGCTACTTACGACGACACGTCGTTCAAATTGAGCTCGTTCTCGTCACAGCTCTCACTGCAGTTGCTCGAAAAGTGATCGTGCTGCCCTCGGGGGCAGAAGACAAGCCGCAGTTACTGGTTGGCCTGGGAATCGCTGTCGCAGCATTGGCGGCCGCGTATTGGCTGGTTAAGCGTGCCAATACAACGCCAGCCAAAGCGTTCCAGGATCCGGATCGCTTCGTTCAACCCGATGGAGCCGATGCGGCGGAATGAAGAAATGGTCGCCTGGGCTTAGGTCCATCATTCCCTCATCTCCCTGAAACCGCAGCTGAGCACTACCCCGTAACACCAGGCCCCATTCCATCTCTGATTGATCCATCCACGACTGCTCGGGTGAACCAAATGCGTTGGAGCAGATCACTTTGAGGTGCCATCCCTGACCTGACGCCAACTCGCGTGAGGTTTCTTCCCCCGGTGGGGGGCATTTTATATGAAATAAATTATCGGCCTGATTAGTCCCTGAGGCCGACTCTCCCCAACGTCGACCAATATCAAAACCCCAGCCTTTGGCAATAGCCACAACTTGATTGTGGGAGGAACAGGCTGCCAACTGATCACGTCGCTCTGGATCGGCATCAAGGCTTTTCACCAGCGCCTGCAACTGTCCAACCTTGTCCAGAAAACGGATCAGATCATGCTCTGCCATTTCTGATCCCATCGCTTGTTGTTCTCATCCTGACAACCGACCAAGCACCAAAGCAAACTGTCTTTTAGCGGAGTGAAACGGCGTGAAAAGGTTGATCCAAGGAGTGTTGACCGCTCTATTGATGCTGCTGATGGCGCCAGGGCTCGGACAGGCTGCAGCATCGAGCGAAGGAGCAGCACTTTTTCAGCAGCATTGTGCTGCTTGCCATATCAATGGCGGCAACATCATTCGTCGAGGCAAAACACTCAAGCTGAAGGCATTAGAGCGTCAAGGGATTGCGTCAATGGACGCAATCGCTCAAATTGCTAGGGAAGGCGTCGGCCAGATGAGCGGCTACGGCGATGTTCTTGGTCCTGGTGGGGATCAACTCGTTGCGGAATGGATTTGGGAGCAGGCTCAAAATGCTTGGATCCAGGGGTAAACGTTTACAGCCGTCCAGATCCCTTCCCTCCAGTACACATCTTCAGCCACAAGCTGCTGCACAACGCTGAGAGTTTCGGCTTCAAAAATCCCGAACACATGGGTGCTCCCTTCTGTTGGCCCCAAAGTGATCAGGATTCCATCCTGCTTAAGGGATTTCAAACGTGATAAGTGCTCTTCACGATATGGGGTGCGCTTTTCAAGGGCATTTGAACAATATGTACCCCAAAGAACAAAACGTGCCATAACAAATTGATGATCCCAAGATCTTCTGAAATAAGAATGGCATATGGAGCAATGTCATCGCTATCTTGAACAGAAGCACTCATTGACAACCCATGCTCACCGGGAGTGACCTGCTTAACAAAGTCAAAGAATTGGGTGACATCAGCAAGGCTGATCTTGTCCGATCTTGTGGCTATGTAAGCATCAAAAAGAACGGCGAAGAGAGGCTGAATTTCACCTCGTTCTATGAAGCGCTTTTAGAAGCTAAAGGTGTCAATCTTGGCACGAATGGCTTCGCTGGGGATGGTAAGTCAGGTCGCAAATTGAGCTATGTCGCCACGGTTCAAGGCAATGGCAACTTATTAATCGGCAAAGCCTATTCAGCCCTGCTCGACCTGAAAGTTGGTGACGAATTCGAAATCAAGCTTGGACGCCAACAAATTCGTTTGGTTCCGGTTGGTGGAAGTGAAGACGATGACGATTGATCCCAAGCGAATGTCGTTCAATCGCTTTTAATCTGCCGCCTTGCGGAGTTCAGAGCAAAACAATCCTGCTTCCGCCGCCACAGAACCCAATGATGCGGACGCCATTCGTTTCACCAAAGCACTTCCCACAATCGCTCCATCAGCACCCCAACTGCGCACCTGTCGTACCTGATCGACTCCAGAAATCCCAAATCCGACGGCAACGGGTACAGGGGATGATTGCTTCAGAGCTTGAACCAACCCCTCGACACGAGTCTCCATCGTGCTGCGTTCCCCAGTCACCCCAGTCACACTGACTAAATAGGTGAATCCCCGACTGCTTTGAGCGATCCGCCCCATCCGCTCTGTTGGGGTGGTCGGTGCCACCAAAAGGACAAGGTCCAGCCCTTCCCGCTCCGCAATCGGAGACAACCGTTCAGCTTCCTCCAAAGGAAGATCCGGAACCACTAACCCGGAGGCGCCGGCTTCTGCTGCTTGCTCGCAAAAACGCTCCATCCCCACGTTGAGAAGGGGATTGGAATAAGTGAACAAAATCACGGGGATCGACAGCTGACCTCGGAGGGACGACAACATCTCCAAAACTTTTTTCGGTGTCGTACCAGCCGCTAATGCTCGTGCAGCAGCAGCTTGGATCACAGGTCCATCCGCCAGCGGATCGCTGTAGGGCATCCCAAGCTCCACCATGTCGGCACCTGCGGCTTGGAGGCTGAGCAACACCTCCGCGGTGACGGATAAATCAGGATCACCGGCCATCAGAAATGGCATGAGGGCCATGCGACCTTCTCGCTTCAGTTGTTCAAAACGCAGCGCTATGGACGATGACTGCTGACTCGACATCTGGAAGGCTCAACCTGCACAACACTTGCCAAGCCTATGGGTCGGCAGAGGTGGGGTCGTCTCCCTCAACACCAATCCGACGCAGCAAGGCCTGCTGCTCCTCTACAGGAAGGGCATCAAAGCGCGCTTGGATGTCATCAGCGGCAATCTCGTCGTACACCCCGCGGTAGCGACGACGCTGCTCCATGTAGGTCATCTTGCCGGTGACAACTCGGAAGAGATAGGACCCAGTCCAAATCACAACGATCAGCACCAGCAGGGTCTGAGCGGCGATGCCGGCGGAGAAGCCTTCAAAACCAGCGGCTTGAAAACCCACCTGGCCGATGCCACCAATCAGCAGAACAGCCAGGCCAATCAGCAGAACTTTTCCTCGCGTCAACTCAAACCTCTCCCTGGCCGCTCAGACGGAGGTTGATGAAAGGAGCAAACACGATCATTCCCGGGAAGAACAGGAACACGAGTCCGTAAACCCCTAAACGTTCAAACTTGCTCATGCGGTACCAGCGCAGATTGATCCAGGCGTAAAGCGCGAGAGGAACGGCAATGAGATAGGTGCCAAGCACTGCCCCATAGGCCAGCAGCACGAACAGCGTTTCCTGGGGGAGTTGGCTTAGGAGGGCCTGAAAGTCCAAGATGCAAGGACAGGTGTCCTAAATCTAGGATGTCTGGCGAGGGGGCATGGCGGAATCGGTAGACGCACCAGACTTAAAATCTGTCGGCACGCAAGTGCTGTGGGGGTTCAAGTCCCCCTGCCCCCATCCCAGTGATCAAGACGGAAGTAAATCCGCAAGCTTGGTGCGAAATTCGCCTTTCTGCATTCCGCCCTTCAGCTCAGCATGGATGGTGAAATCGCCCTCAGGATCGGTCACCAATAGGTAGGTGGGCCAGCCCATTCCCTCCTTGTTCGGGTATTGCTTCAGGAGAATTTTGCGATATTTGCGATACGCCTCAGTGTCTTGAAGCATTACAGACACAAAGGTGCAGCCAAGTTCTTCGGCCACCTTGGCGTCGTAATGACTCATCCGATGGCAAGTACCGCAGTCCTCAGAGCTGAACTTGATCACGTGCATGGTTGAAGCCTCCAAGGGAGCGTCTCCCCAGCATGAAAGGGAACGAGCCCATTCACCACATTTGGCACCAATTTGTCGTCCCGTTGCAATGTGACGATGCCTTCATTCACCGGCAAGCCATAAAACGCCGGTCCATGCAACGACGCAAAGGCTTCAAGTTTGTCCAACTTGTCGTCCTGGGCAAACGCCATGGCATAGCTCTCCAAGGCATGGGGAGCATTGAAAATGCCAGCACAACCACAGGAACTCTCTTTGCCGGGTCTGGCATGCGGAGCCGAGTCAGTGCCAAGAAAGAAGCGCCGATCACCGCTCATTGCTGCCCGTCGAAGGGCCAAGCGATGGCGTTCGCGTTTTGCCACCGGTAGGCAATAAAAATCACTGCGAAGGCCGCCCGCAAACATGGCATTGCGGTTGATGTGGAGATGGTGGGGCGTAATCGTTGCCGCCAAGTTTTGATCTGCAGAGCCCACAAAATCCACCGCCTGTTCTGTAGTGATGTGCTCCAACACCACTTTGAGGCCGGGATAACGGTCGCGGATCGGCTTCAGAGAACGCTCGATGAAAACCGCCTCCCGATCAAACACATCCACGTCAACATCGGTGACTTCCCCATGGATCAGCAGGGGCATACCGATGCGTTCCATCACAAGCAGAACACCATGGATGTGTCTGAGCTCCGTCACTCCTGCTGCGGAATTTGTGGTGGCATTGGCGGGATAAAGCTTGGCTGCGGTGAAAACACCCTCATGAAATCCCCGTTCAATCTCTTCTGGGGCGATGTCGTCGGTGAGATAAGCCGTCATTAACGGAGTAAATCCCCAGTTCGGATGACAGGCCGCGACAATCTGGTCTCGATAGGCCTTGGCCGCTTCCACCGTCACCACAGGCGGTCGGAGATTCGGCATCACAATTGCCCGACGAAACATCTGAGCGGTGTATGGCACCACTTGCTTCAGCATCTCTCCATCACGCAGATGGACATGCCAATCATCCGGCGCAATGAGTTGAATTTGATCAGACATCAGCAGGAATCGCTGCCACCGCCAGGCGCAATGCCGTGATCCGATCCGAGGTGATGTTCTCAGTCGGCAAACGGTCGGTGAGTTTGAGTTTTTGAAGACGATTTTCAGTGCTGCCTGAAGCGCCCACAAGGAACACTTGGCGCCCCACCTCAATCGCCTCCTTCACAGCATTTTCAAGGGCGATCGCAGCTGTTACGCCGAGGTGAGACACCTCAGAAAGGTCGAACACGACGGCCTGACAAGCACCAATGGCATTGTGCTCACGGGAAATCGCCTTTGCGACCCCGAAAATCATCGGTCCAGCGAGCTGGAACAACAGCACCTTGCCGGAAGCCTGATCTAAAAGAGCCTGCTCTTCGGGCGTGAGCTCCACGTCGTCGTCGGCAGTACTGATGGTCTTCACTTTTCTCGACTGAAGCGCACTCATGCGATCAATCGTGAGCACGTTGGCAACGAACACTCCGATGCCAACGGCCGTGATCAAATCCACGAGCACCGTCAGGGCAATCACCCCATAGGTGATCACAGCCGCCTTCACCGAGAGATGGTGAGCCCTTTGCAGGAAGTCCCAATCGATGATGTCGATCCCCACCTTCAGCGCGATTCCGGCCAAAACTGCCAACGGAATCGTCGAGGCCAGTGGGGCAAACGCCAGCACTACCACCATCAAAATCAACGCTCGGATAATTCCAGAGAGCGCCGTACGTCCCCCCGCTTGGATGTTCACAACGGTGCCCATCGTGGCTCCAGCTCCAGGAAGACCACCGAATACACCGGAGGCAATATTGGCCAGGCCCTGACCGACAAGCTCCTTATTGGAATCGTGCTCCGTGCGGGTGAGGCTGTCTGCCACCACCGAGGTGAGCAACGCATCAATACAGCCGAGCATGCCCAAAACAGCAGCATCTACAAACATCAAGCGCAGCTGACCACCGGAGAAGGTAGGCATATGCAGCGTGGGCAACGCTGCTTCAAACGGCGGAATTGTTTTTAAGCCTGCGTTTTGAAAAAGCGTCATCGACAGCAGGGTGCCGAGGACTAGGGCGAGAAGCTGAGGCGGACAAAAGCGTTTGACGCTGGCAGGGGTAAACCACAAAAGCGCGACAGTGATCACCGCAAGCGCTAGCTCCATGGGCTGCACACCCATGATCAAACCAGGAAGATTGGAGAGGGTTCCCATCACCCCACCCACCGCTTTCTGACCCAAAAATGCCGGCAGCTGAAGGATCACCAAGATGGCGCCGATGCCCGACATGAAGCCGGATATCACCGTGTATGGCATCTGGGTGACGTAACGCCCAAGGCGGAAAACACCAAAAAGAATTTGGAAGATCCCAGCGAGGATCACCACGGTGAAGGCCATCGCCATCGCCGTTTCTTTATCCGGCGCAGTGGCCGTAAAACTCAGGATCACTGAGGTAAAAACCACCGTCATCGGACCCGTGGGTTCCGAGATCAATGTGGGCGTGCCGCCGAACACCGCGGCCACAAGCCCAATAATCACGGCTCCCCAAAGCCCCGGAGCCGGGTCACCGGTGGCAGCCACACCGAAAGCCAATGCCATCGGCAAAGCAATCACAGCGGCGGTAACTCCGCCGAAGGCATCGCCTTGGAGGTTCGTGGCGTTGATGCGATTCAACAAATCGTGACTCTGCCCCGTGGCTAACGACCTTAGATCGGTTCTCGACAAAGCAGAATCCCTCCAACTTCTCGGTTGCCCATGCCTGAATTTCTCCAGGCCACGATCGAAGTTCTCCTTGGCATCGCTCTGCTGTTTGGCGGTGGTGAACTTTTTGTTCAGGGGTCTATCGCCCTGGCTGTGATTTTCGGGATTCCTCAGCTGGTGATTGGACTCACCGTGGTGTCGCTGGGAACCAGTGCACCAGAGCTGTTTGTCAGCCTTAATTCCGTATTTCAGGGGTCCGATGCACTTGCCCTAAGCAACGTGGTGGGCAGCAACATCTTCAATGTGATGGTGGTGCTGGGGAGCAGTGCGTTGGTGCTGCCCCTGCGCGTTGAAAGTCGGCTGGTCCGCCGAGATGTGCCTTTGATGATTGCCGTTTCGGCCGCCGTATGGGGGATGGCGTCCGCAGGACGCGTGACCTGGCAAGCAGGCCTTGCCCTTCTCCTGGGCCTGATCATCAACACCATCTGGGAGATCCGAACCGCACGGGAACAGCCGGATGACAGCGAAAGTGCAGAACCAGAAATCGAAGAAAACGCCGCAGAAGGTGGATGGCACCTGGCTGTTCTACGGCTGATTGGTGGCATCGCAGTGCTCACGGTTGGATCCAAAGTTTTGGTGAGTGGCGCCACCAGCGCTGCAACGCTCCTCGGCGTCAGTGAAGCCGTCATCGGATTGACGATCGTGTCGGCTGGTACCTCCATGCCGGAACTGATTACGTCGCTCGTTGCAGCCCTCCGCGGTCGAACCGATTTGGCCATCGGCAACGTTGTTGGCAGCTGTCTTCTCAACCTGATGCTTGTCCTAGGAGGCACCGCATTGGTCACAGGAAGTCAGGGACTGAACGTCTCCCCCGACCTGATTCATGACGACCTACCAGTGATGCTTCTCACCAGCCTTGCTTGCCTCCCGATCTTCTGGACTCGAGGGCGGATCAGTCGATTGGAAGGTGGTTTGTTGCTGAGTCTTTATGTCCTCTACATCGTTGACAACGTTCTTCCCCGGACAAACCTCTCAAGTTGGTCTGATGAATTCAGATTGGTGATGCTTTGTTTGGTTCTACCGGTCGTGATGATCACGATCATCACGCAAGCCGTCGTGTATTGGCGGACGAGCCGTTGAGCTCTTCCTGCATGAAAACAAATCGTCTTTGATTCCAACTTAAGAATTCAATAAAACCTTTTTAAGTACGTCATTGCGCACCTACATCGTCACAAATTCCTCAGACACCGATGGATGCAACGCCATGGTGCGATCAAAGTCGGCCTTGGTTGCCCCCATTCCCACAGCGATGGCCGCCATCTGAATAATTTCCGCCGCATGCTCACCCACCATGTGACATCCCAGCACCCGATCACTCTCCTTCTCCAGCACAAGTTTGAGTAAACAGCGAGGGCCCGTAGCAGGCAAAGCACGCGACATTGAACGAAAGCGGGCTCGGTGCACAACAACACCCTCAGCGCCAAACCGCTCAACCGCGACCTCTTCGGATAAACCGACCGTCGCCAGCTCCGGGTCACTGAAAACGGCACTGGCGACCAGATCATGGTCTACACAACGATGGCGCGTACCAAAGGCACTATCGGCAAATGCCCGTCCCTCGTCGATCGCAACCGGAGTGAGATTCACCCGATCTGTGACATCTCCAACGGCATAGATATGAGGAACCGATGTGCAGGAATCGGAATCCACTTTGATGCGTCCAGCCTCAGTGCTGATTCCTGCTTCTTCAAGGGCCAAATCTTGAAGCCAAGGGCGACGCCCCGTTGCCATGAGAACACCACCACAGGCTCTCGAGGTTCCATCGGACAACTGGGCAAGGAGAGAACCGGTTTCGCCCTCGACCGCGGTGACCGTTTGACCAAACACCACATTAATCCCGCTATCCCGCATCCCTTCCAGCACAGAAGTGGACAGTTCGGCATCAAATCCCCTCAGCAGCCTTGGCCCACGCACCACCTGCGTTACCGAAACACCAAGTCCTCTCAAGATGCAAGCAAATTCGCAAGCAATGAAACCGGCACCTACCACCACGACCGAGGAGGGAACATCTTCAAGCTCAAACATGTCATCACTGACCCAGGTCTTCTCAATCCCCGGAATTTGCGGACGCACCGGCCGACCACCCACGGCGACAAGCAAGCGGGATCCAGACACCTCACTGACCAGTGCTCCGCCGCGCTGTTTAGAGACACCAATGCGGTTTGGTCCTGTGAACCGACCCCACCCAGAGATCAGCGTCACACCAGCTTTCTCTAGAAAACCCAAATGAAGCGTGTTGAGGCGGTCCACCTCAGCGCGCACACGACGCAGCAGCTCCGGCACATCGGACTGGATGGAGTCGAGCTTGAGGCCATAAGCAGGTGCATCGGCCAGTTGATGCCGTGCTTGAGCGCCATAAACAAGCAGTTTCTTCGGCACGCAACCGCGGATCACGCATGTGCCACCAACGCGATCACCCTCCACAATCGCCACACGCGCGCCATAACTTGCCGCCCGCTTAGCCGCTGCCAACCCGCCTGAACCAGCCCCGAGCACAACCAAATCAAACGACAATTCCATGGGGCAAGAACACTCCTGCCATTCTCGTCAATCGTTGGTGGGCGCGCTCGCAATGCGATCGACAGCCATCGGCGCAGACAACCCGTCAGAGTGACGCCCTCCATGCCGATTGGCTGAGAACCAACGGACCAAGGGATTCAACGCGCTGTTTGCACTTTTGTGATGTCCGTTTCATCAGCCACAGCTACATCAGTCCCTACAACCCCCCTGAGCTGGGACGAGCTGACGTTGCACGCAATGGCCGAACAGGAACGTGTGCAAGGACCCACCAACGCCCAAGCCGACCTTCGTTTATTCGGCAATGACCCAAACAGTGTGCAAGTCACGCTGTTCAGGGATCATCACGCCTGGTGTCCCTACTGCCAAAAGATTTGGCTTTGGTTGGAGTTCAAGCGAATTCCCTACAAAATCCAAAAGGTGACCATGCGTTGCTATGGACCGAAGGAGCCTTGGTTTCTAAAAAAAATTCCCTCAGGAATGCTCCCTGCCTTGGAGCTCAACGGAGAATTGATCACAGAAAGTGATGTGATCTTGCTTGCTCTTGAGCAACAGTTTGGGCCCCTGGGCGGTGCGATGACCGACTCAGATTCTTTGGAACTTAGACATTTAGAGCGGCTCTTGTTTCGTGCTTGGTGCATCTGGCTCTGTAGTCCAGGGCTCACGTCTCGCCAGCAACACCAAGCCCAAGAGCAATTCAGAGCGGTGGCCCAGCGCTTTGAACAAGAGCTCAATACGACACCTGGCCCCTGGCTGCGCAGCGATCAACCCGAAACCGTTGATTTGTTATTTGTCCCGTACGTGGAACGAATGAACGCCTCGTTGGCGTACTACAAGGGCTATCGATTGCGGCGGGAACACCCCAACATCGATCGCTGGTTTCGTGCTCTTGAATCCCTGGAGACCTACCGCGGAACCCAGAGCGATATGCACACCCATGTCCATGATCTACCACCCCAAATGGGAGGTTGTTGGTCGGACAATTCGGAACTTTCCACCGAGCTTGCAGCCAAGATCGACCGTGGCGATGGACTCGGTGACGACGAAGCGATTTGGCCCGACGACACACTCCATGGTCAAGCGGCCCTTGCCTTATCTCGAGTGATACGCCATCGCGACCAGCTGCTAAAACGCAATCCATCCGGCAGCCAAAGATTCGACCTGCCATTGCGTTGCGCACTCACCCGACTCATTACCGGAGCAGCGTGCCAACCACCGAAAGGTTCTGCCGCATCACTGCGCTATCTACGCGACCGCATCTCAATTCCACGTGATATGCCCTTACCCGCAGGGCGTCTTCTCCGCCAAGCCCTAGAAGCAACAGCAGCCATGGATGGCCCACAACAGGGGGAACCGCTGGGGCTGCGAAATCGTTTTGATCAAGACCCCAGGGCTTTTTTGATTCGGCCATAGTGGTCAGAAGGGTCGCAACAGAGGCGTGTCGCTTCGACTGTCGGTTTACCAGAACATTCCAAAGCCAACGCCAGACACGCCGCTGGTGGAAGTTTCTGTGGCAGCTTTACGCCCCACGCAGTGGTGCGTTGGCTATGCCGAGGTTTGGGCACGGCAAGTTGATTTTTCCAGTGACAGTCGCCAAACACGCCTGGACTATCTCCGCAAAAAGCCTGTGCCAATGGTGCGCAATGCAGCCGGCTCGCTCTGGATGGTGGATCGGCATCACAGGCTGAGATCTCTGCTCGGCATCGATCCTGAAGCCACCACATGGGGATATGTGATTGCTGAGGTTGATGATCAAAATCCAACGGCGGCGATCACTTATTTGCAGACGCAAGGATGGCTTTACCTCTACGACAGTCGTGGACAGGGTCCACGTCATCCCAGTGAGTTGCCACGTTCACTGCTGACGTTGGAAGACGACCCTTATCGCAGCTTGGTCTGGAAGCTCAAGCAAGAGGGGTTGATCAAACCTCAAGCCCATATTCCGTATCACGAATTTCGCTGGGCTGCCTGGCTCCGCCAACGGCCACTACCGCCATTTAGTTCGCGTCAATTGGAGCCTGCACTCGCCCCCGCCAGACGCTTGGTGTGCTCAGAAAGCGCCCGCAATATGGCCGGATGGAAAGGTGAAAAACAGCCTGACTCGTGAGTCAACGCTTGCTTCGTGAATCAATTTGCAGCAAGTCGCGAACCTTCTGAACCTGACCGGCCAGCTTCGGATCGGACGCCAATTTTTTCTCGATTTGTTCAATCGCGTACATCACCGTGGTGTGGTCTTTCCCCCCAAAGGTGTCGCCAATGCGAGGAAGGCTTAGGTCGGTGCCCTGACGCATTAAGTACATCCCCACCTGACGCGCCTGGCTCACGGCTCGACGGCGAGTACTGCTGCACATCTCCTCCGCGGTGACATCAAAGACCTCGGACACTTTTTCAATCACCTGCTGAGGAGACACCGCCACGCCTTGTCCGGTGGGATCAAGCATTGGGGCGACCGACTCCACCGTCATCGGCAGGCCTGTAATCGAGGCAAACGCCACTGCTCGGGTGAGAGCTCCTTCCAGCTCACGAATATTGGAGGTAAATCGACCAGCGATGTATTGGATCAAATCCCGAGGCAGGGCCATCCGTTCTTGCTCCGCCTTCTTTTGAAGAATCGCCATTCGCGTCTCCAGGTCGGGGGACTGGATATCCGCAATCAAACCCATCTGAAACCGAGAAATCAGCCGCTGCTGCAAACGCGGGATCTGGCTGGGAGGACGATCACTGGCAATCACCACCTGACGTCCTGCTTCATGCAGAGCGTTAAACGTATGGAAGAACTCCTCTTGGGTGTATTCCTTCCCCTCAATGAACTGGATGTCGTCAACCAGGATCAAATCAGCCGCGCGATAACGATCACGGAAGGCCTGCATGCCGTCCTTACGAATCGCTTGAATCAAATCGTTGGTGAACGTTTCGGTCGAGACGTATGCCACCCGAGCCCCGGGGTCGATCTCGAGGCGGTAATGGCCAATGGCCTGCATCAGGTGGGTTTTGCCGAGGCCAACGCCACCACAAATGAACAGTGGATTGAATTCCCGTCCAGGGGCCTCTGCCACAGCCAACGCAGCCGCATGGGCCATGCGGCTGTTTTGACCCACCACAAAACGGCCGAATACGTAGCGGGGATTCAGCGCTGGCAGATAGCGGCGCTGTCCACTAGGGCGGGCTGGGGCTGACTCCCGACGAGGTTCAGACACATCTGTAAGTTCCACTGCCGCCGCATCGGCAACGAACTCCGACTTGGGCAATGCAGTTTCAGCCAGAACGGTGACTTGAACCGATCGACCGCTGATGCTGGTTGCCATTTCAGCGATGGTGGGCAGCAACTGCTCCCGCAATCGAATGCTGGTGAAGGGGTTGGGAGCCAACAACTTCAACTCACCATTGCTGAAGCTGCTGCAGCCCGTTGGCCGAATGAACGTCTCAAAGGTGGGCTTGGAGAGCTTGTCCTGTAACCCCTTTCGAACCTTGGTCCAGAGCTCGTCTCCCGTTTCCACGAAATCGCCGCGCTCCTGGAGGTTGAATCTACGCATGTTGTGAGGCTGCGGCATTCTTAGGTTCATCAGCATCGAAAAAACCGTGATGCCAACTTTCATTCGTTGGATCGGACTGGCCCTGATCGGGACAAGCCTGTCCTCATGCGGTTTGATCAAGTCCCAACTGGGGTTGGGTCCCAAACCCCCTCAATTGGCTCCACCCGTTGTCAATGACCAACCTCGCAGTGCCCCACTCCAGGCTCGCGAGAATGTGATTGTGAAAGCGGTGGACAGGGTGGGGCCCGCCGTGGTGCGAATTGATGTGGTCAAAAAAGTCAATAATCCTTTGGGCGGGATTTTTGGAATCGGCCCTTCGACCCAGCGACAGCAAGGACAGGGCTCAGGCTTCATCACGCGAAGCAATGGGTTGATTTTCACCAATGAACATGTCGTTCGAGGGGCCGACCAAGTGGCCGTCACCCTTCCCGATGGGCGAAGCTTCAAAGGCAAGGTGCTTGGGGGCGATCCCCTCACCGACGTTGCAGTGGTGAAGGTCGTCGCCGAAAACCTGCCAGTGGCATCCCTCGGCAACTCCGATGACTTGAAGCCCGGTGAATGGGCCATCGCCATCGGTAATCCTTTTGGCCTGAACAACACCGTCACGGCCGGGATTATCAGCGCCGTCGACCGAACCAACGCCGTGGGAGAAGGCCAACGCGTTCCATATATCCAAACGGATGCAGCCGTGAATCCTGGCAACAGCGGTGGGCCGCTTATCAATGCTGCTGGCCAGGTAATCGGCATCAACACGGCGATCAGAACAGCCCCAGGGGGAGGACTCAGCTTTGCCGTTCCCGTCAATCTGGCGAAGCGAATCGCCCAGCAGATTGTGAGCACGGGGGAGGCATCACATCCCTTTATTGGAGTTCAGCTGCGGAGCCTGACCCCCCAACTCGCCCGAGAGATCAATGCCACCGGCAGCAGCTGCAACGTGCCAGAACTCAACGGGGTTCTGGTCGTGGAGGTTGTACCCAATACACCTGCTGCGGAGGCAGACATTCGCCAATGCGATCTGATTCTTTATGTGGACGGCGAATCAGTACAAAACCCCACGGAAGTTCAGCTTGCCGTTGACCGCGGCGAGGTGGGGCAACCCATGCAGCTCAAACTGAGACGCGATGGCGATGAAATCTCAGTTGAAGTGCTGCCCAAAGAATTACCCCGTCAAAATTGAGATGCCACGGATCGTGGTGATGGCTCGCTGGCCGGCAGCCAACCGGTGCAAGCAACGCCTCAACCACGACCTGAGCGGTTGCGCTGGGGTGCTCAATGCGGGGGAAAGCGCCATGCGTATCCAACGTCAACTCACGCGTCACACGGCCTCCGTGGTGACGTCGATGGCAGCGTCCCGAACCATCACAGCCACGTTGGCCATCGACGGCCTTGGCCCCAGCGCCGCCCGGCGCTGGGGAGAGCAACTCGGCCTAACCCACGTGGAATTACAAGGGGGCGGAAACTTGGGCTGCAGGATGAAACGCCAACTCCTTTTGGGCCAACGCACGGACCGCAGCACCCTGTTCATCGGCACGGATCTTCCGGACCTAAACAGCAACGACCTGCAAGCGGCAATCACCAGCCTTCAAGGCAACGATCTTGTGCTCGGTCCCGCAGAGGATGGCGGCTACTGGCTGATTGGTTTCGGTCGGAAACTTCTTGCACGCCCACAACACTGGCCTCTAGGGGGAATTCCCTGGGGGAAGGCGAATGTGCTCGAACAAACAAAAGCTCAAGCGGCACAAAACCAACTCACCACTGCCCTGATCGCTCGGCGGAATGATCTCGATCACCTGGCAGATCTCAGGCCTTGGCAGGGTTAACCGTGGTGGTTCCCGCCCTCAATGAAGCGCGGCACCTCCCCTTCCTCCTGGCAGATCTCCAGCGGTGGCCCGATGCCCTCCAAATCATTGTTGTGGATGGAGGCAGTACGGACAAAACCATTCAGGTGGCCCACCAAGGAGGCGCCCAGGTTGTGCAAAGCCCTGTGCAGGGTCGAGGACAACAACTCCAACGGGGTCTGCAGTTGTCTCAGCACAGCTGGTTGATGGTGTTGCACGCCGATAGTCGGCTGAGCCAGCACTGGGTGGATCACGTCCAAAGGGTGCTCAGCATGGCGCGGGGACATCAACAGGCTTGGGCCTTTGACTTCCGCGTCGATCAACGCCGGCCATTGTTGAAGCTGCTGGAATGGTGTGTGGCGATTCGCAGCCACTGGGGCCAGATGCCCTATGGAGACCAAGGTCTCTTAATCCACCGCAGCCTGTACGAACGCGTTGGGGGCTATCGATCCTTAGCTCTCATGGAAGATGTCGACCTCATCCAAAGGCTGCAACAGATCAGTCGAATTGGTGCCCTGGGGTGCGCCCTCACCACAAGCGCACGACGCTGGACCCGTCGCGGCGTTTTGAACCAAGCCTGGAGCAATGCTCAGCTAAGACGACGCTGGAAAAACGGCGAGGACGCCGAACAATTAATTCAAATTTATCGACGTTGATCCATCCCTAATTGGAGTACCAGAAAGCACAACGATGAGCTTGAGGCTCAAGATCCCACCCCTGACGCTGATAGAAATTGACTACATCTGGATCAGCAAACAGGCTCACCCGTTCCGTGCCCATCTGATGCAGGGTCTCGAGGATATAGATCATCATCTGTTTGCCCAAGCCGTTGCCTTGATAGAGGGGGTGGACAGCCACATCCCAAACGGTGGCCTCAAAAACGCCATCTCCCGTGCACCGTGCGAAACCAACAAGCCGAGGAACCCTGGGGTCATGGCGCCATAAGCCCACCTTGAGAAGGCTGTTTGACAACGCTTTCCGCACACGACGGGCAGGGCGGCGACTCCATCCCACAGCTTCGAGCAACTGCTCAAGCTCGATGAGATCAAAGGGTTGCGACTGACTAAACACCAGGGTGAGCTGATCATTCGCACAAGTACACAACCTTGCGTCCTCGCCGTATTGCTGCAGGAGTGGCTCTGCAGGCACTTGCAACGAGGGCATCACAGCTTGGCGAGCCCCCGTTCTTGAAGGTCAGCCAACTGGGCATACAACCCACCGTTGGCTCGCAACTCCACGTGGGTGCCCTGCTCAATCAACTCTCCAGCTTTTAAAACAAGGATGCGATCTGAGGCCTCGACGGTGGCGAGGCGATGCGCAATCACCACAGCAGTCCGCTTTTGCAGCAACCGATCGAGATCACGCTGCAACGTTGCTTCGGTCGAGGGATCCATAAAGGCCGTGGCTTCATCCATCACCAACACCGTTGGATTACGAATCGCCACCCTGGCCACAGCCAACAGCTGCCGTTCTCCGGAGGAGAGGTTGCCTCCCCGTTCACGCAGCTCTGTTGCAAGCCCCTGAGGAAGCCGTCGAAGCAGCTCATCCAGTCCCAAGTCTGAACAGATTCTTTGAAGCTGTTCATCACTCACCTCAGCATCAAGACGCAGATTGTCAGCAACATTGCCACTGAACAAAAAGGTGTCCTGAAGCACGACTCCCAACTGGCGACGGAGATCCGCCGTTGAAATCGAACGGATATCGCGACCATCGAGCAGGATTCGCCCCTCCTGGGGTTCGTACAAGCGACACAGCAATCGAATCACGGTGGATTTTCCCGATCCTGTGGGGCCCACGAGGGCTACGTGCTCCCCAGGAGCAATCCGAAAGGACAAGTTCCGCAGAATCGGATCGTCGGGGCGATACGAAAAACTGACATTTTCAAAAATCAATTCACCAGCACCCAGGGTGTTTAAGGGCTGAGGGTCACGGGCTTCAACAATCTCGAGGGGCTTTTCCATCAACTCCCCAATCCGTTCCACCGCGGTCAATCCCCCCTGAATCTGGGTGAATCGTTCCGCCAACTGTCGCAAGGGATCAAACAACCGCTGGGCATAAATAATGAATGTGGTGAGTGTGCCTAACCCCATCGACCCGTTGGTCACCATCCAGCCGCCCAGGGCCAGCACCAAAGCAACGGCTCCGAGGCCCACCCATTCGAGAAACGCAGAGATGCTGCTGTCAAAGAAAATCGTTCCATTCACCGCACTGCGATAGGCGGCTCCGGTGCGGGAGAAACGGCGGCTATTGACCTGCTCCCGGCGATACATCTGAACCACCTCAAGCCCCTGAAGATTCTCCTGGAAATCAGCATTGAGCTGGGACAGCTCTTCGCGCACCATGTAATTCGCTTTCCGGTAACGCCCCTGCAGCCACAGAACAAACAAAGTGACAGGGACTTGGGTGACAAGGAGCAACAAACCAAGGCGCCACTCAATCAGCAGCATGGTGGTGGCAATCACGGTCAGGCTCACCAAATCGCCGAGGACCCCAACAGCCCCGCTCCCAAAAACCTCAGCTAAGGCATCAACATCGTTGGTCAACCTGGTGAGCAACTTGCCCACCGGCATGCTGTCGTGAAAACGAAGGGACAGCGAAAGGGCGTGGCGAAATAGATCGTCTCGAATCCGAGCCGTAAGCCGTTGACCAACGGCCTGAATGTTGAACGACTGAATTCCCTGAAGGGCTAGGCGCAACAACACGGAGATCAACAGGAGACCCACGATCGTTTGAATCGCCTGAGGAACCGACAATCCCGAAAGCCATGGAAGGCTTGGTTCGCGGCGCAGAACGCTGATCGCCTGACCAACCAGCAATGGCTGGATCGACCCAGCCAGTGCAACGGGCACGAGCAAGGCAAGGGTGACGAAGAGACGACGGCGATCTCGAGCCAAATAGCGACCAAGACGCCGAACCCGTTTCCAATCAGCTCCGGCTCCCATCAAGCCTCTCCCTTCGATGGTTCAACGGCGCGAATCGCCGTCACGATTTCGGTCAACGCACCGTCATCGAGGCGCATGGACAGGGGGTGTCCCACCAATCGAGCCGACGAGCGAAACAACTCCTCAATTTCAACCAGGCCGTTATCCCGCAAGGTGCGGCCCGTTGCAACGAGATCAACAATCGCTTCAGACATTCCTGTAATCGGACCGAGTTCAACGGAGCCGTTCAAATGAACCAATTCGACCGGAAGGTCGAGTGAATCGAAGTATTCCCTGGCGCAGTGCGTGAATTTGCTGGCAACGCGGCAGTGGGCTGGCAAATCCAAGGCTCGTTGATATCCGCTACTGGCTTTCACGGCAACGGACATCCGACATCCGCCAAAACCAAGGTCCACCAACTGTGCCACTGGCAACTGGTGCTCCTTCAAGACGTCGTATCCGACAACCCCGAGCTGAGCCTGTCCATAAGACACATAGGTGGGCACATCTCCATTTCGAACCAACAGTGCTCGCGCGCGACCACACGGGGTCGGAACCATTAACTGCCGGTTGTCTTTGTCCAGCACGGCTGAGAAGTCGAGACCCGCTGCAGCGAAACGCGCCACGGAGTCCTTGAGAAGCGCACCCTTAGCCAACGCGACAGTAATCATGGGTCCAGCGTTGACCAGGAAACCAGGCAGGACTTTAACGATGCACTCCACACTTCATGCCTTGCCAGTCCTACAAGACAACGTGATTTGGATCTGGGCCAGAGGCAAGAACGCCGTCGTCGTGGATCCAGCAGTAGCGGAGCCAGTGAATCAGTGGTTGAACGCTCACGGGATGTGCTTGAGGGCGATCCTGCAAACCCACCATCACGCTGATCACATCGGCGGGACCCCAGACCTGTTGCGCGAATGGCCGCAGGCGGAGGTCGTCGCAGCCACTGCCGATCGGCTCAGAATTCCGTTGCAAACCAGGGGCGTTGCCGATGGCGATGTGATCAACCTTCTGGGACGGCGCCTTGAGGTGATCGATGTGGCGGCCCACACCTCCGCCCATATCGCGTTCATCATTCGGAACGACGACGACCAAGACCCCAGCTTTGGACCGCTGGCGTTTTGTGGTGACACTCTTTTTGCAGGCGGCTGCGGGCGGTTGTTTGAAGGCTCCGCTCAGGACATGTATCGAGCACTCCAACGCTTCGCGGCATTGCCGGATGAAACCCTTGTGTGCTGCGCCCATGAGTACACCGAAGCCAATTTGCGCTGGGCTACGGAGCAACGTCCTAACGACGTTCAAATCACAACACGCCACCAGACAGTGAAGGCACTGCGTTCTCGCGGAGATCTCAGTCTTCCCTCAAGCATTGGTGCTGAAAAACGCACCAACTTATTTATGCAGGCTGAAACGGCCGAACAACTCGCCGAGCTCAGGAGTCATAAGGATCATTGGCGTTCAAGCTGATGCGCTGGGGGAACAGCATGGCCTTGGCGCCCTTTCGAAAACCAAGACGACAGCGTGTACCGCGGTTGTAGTCGTGCTCAAGGGGCTGGGTGACACGCAGCTGTTGTTCAGCCGCTTGAACCCGGAGTTGCCATGCATGGCCTTGAAATTCACGGCCCATCACACAGGCTTCAGCCTCCGGCTCAGGCTCCAAGGCGATCGCTGCTGGATCCACCAACAGACTTGCATCGTCGGGCCAAGACTTCAACGACAACTTCGACGGCACAGGAAGGCTGCCAAGGCAACAGTGCAAACGGTTATCTGCCTCTGGCCAAACAGGAATCAAATTCGCCTGGAGAACAAAACGCCCCACAAAAGGGGTCGCGGGATCATCAACCAAATCCCTTGGAGTGGCGCACTGGTGCAACACCCCATCCCGCATCACAGCGACACGATCACAAATCGCGAGGGCCTCACCAGGGTCATGGGTCACCAGAAGTCCACTGGCTCCACACACTCGTAACACCGAAGCCAATTCACTGCGAAGAAGAAGGCGCACTTCAACATCGAGATTGGAAAAAGGCTCATCAAGAAGAACGACCTGAGGGGCTGGAGCCAAAGCACGCGCCAACGCCAAGCGTTGACGCTGCCCACCCGATAATTGATGGGGATAGCGCTGCTCCAGCCCCTGGAGGCCCAAGAGATCAAGCAACCAAATTGCGCGACTGTTGTCTTGACCTGGACGCAAGCCAAAGCAAGCGTTTTGCCACGCCGTGAGGTGGGGGAACAGGGCATAGTCCTGAAACACCATGCCAACGCCTCGGCGCTCAGGCGGAACCCAGTGCTGTCCCCCCGCCACGATGCGGTGCTGAAGATGAACGGATCCCTGCTCAGGCCGTTCAAAGCCTGCGATTAATCGCAAAAGGGTCGTCTTTCCACAACCTGAGGGTCCCAACAAACCCACAAGCTCCCCTGCTTGGAGCTCGAGATTGATGCCACGGAGGGTCCAGTCGTTCGACGACTCCTTGTAGCGATGCCAGAGGCCTCGGATTTCAACCGGTCCTGAGACCCTTTCCAACAGTGGAACGCGATGATTTAACCCCATTCTGCTCTGCTGTCCCGCCATGCCGAATCAAGCCATCACCACCACAGCGGCTCCAGCGCCCGTTGGCCCCTACAACCAAGCTGTCTTAGCTGGAGGATGGTTGTACTGCTCAGGACAGATCCCTCTTGACCCAGCCACAGGGGTCATGGTGGGAGATGGCGATGTTGCGGCCGAGACCCATCAGGTTTTAAAAAATTTAAAAGCCGTACTAAGCGAAGCTGGAGCGTCTGCGGAACAGGTGGTGCGCACCACCGTCTTTCTGGCTGATCTCGCCGATTTTGGAACGGTCAACGCCATCTATGCGGAGATGTTTGGTGACGGAGTTAGCCCAGCCCGAGCCTGTGTTCAAGTTGCAGCGCTTCCGAAAGGTGCACGGGTCGAAATCGATTGCGTCGCATGGATGGGATGACACTCGACGTTGACCACTGAAACACCAAATCAGTGGGGGTGCAGATAGACAAACAACGACCTGCACCCCCTCGTCAAGAAGCAAAACAGCTTCACTTTCTTGGAACGACGAACGCATAAGTTGTTTTGGTGGATGAGACGGTCCGATGCCTCAGGCAAAACTCACCATCGGCGAACTCGAGGCGGGCTATCCCATGTACTGCAAGGCATTAAGGCGCTTGCTACAACAGGGAAAATCAGCCAAAGAAATTGAACGCACAGTGTGTTGGGGTCATCTCGAAACCCTGAATCGCTGCCTACCGACCCGTTACAAATCCCCCTCATACCTACTGGCACTGATTCGCCGCGATATTGAAAAACCTGAATCGTCCCGTTAAGTCTCAGCCGATTCAAAGCATTTACACAGCTGCTGCATAGTCCAGCCCTGGCATCTTTACCTAAAGCTATGGAAACAAGTCCTAGCGGGTAATGTCACGCTGCATTTTTCGAAAAACAAATCGTCATCAAGGCTGGAAGCTGGCTCCACTCATTATTATTTTTGCAGGCGCAGTGATTACCCTTGAAAAAGTACCGAATAGCCAAGGGCAGTGGGCGGGTGATTCAAATCAAAAAACTTGGACCAAACTCACAACAAGAAACTAATCTCGCAGGCTATAGCTGTTAATATGAAATCAATTTTTCAAACAAAATGATCAAATTAATCAGTTATGCCATAGCCGGGCTAGCAATCACTGGAACTGGCTCTTTAGCGGCAGAATGCTTCACGGTCATCTCTCCAACCAATCCAAATCGAGAAGAATGCAAAGAAGTTGCACGAACACCAGATCGGCAGAGAATTTACAAATGCTGCCGCTGATCTAGCAGAGCATTCAACTTCAAACCACACCAGCCAACGTCAGCATTAAACGTTCAGCACCAATAGAAGTGGCAAGACACAACGGCACCGAAAATGACGCTCTCGGCTTTGATCAATTAGAGTTATTCACCACAGGTCAATCTCCGCTATGGCAGACACAAATCCTTTCAGCACTGCCATTCAATTCGCCATAAGCACTGGCAAAATTCAATCGGCCTCAGATATTGATTTATCAAAAAGTACGACAGGCATTGATTCCGTGATTTTACGAAATGAACAAGGCATCACTGTGGCGAGCATTTCCAAAAGAATATTGAAAGAGCGAGCCGAAAATGATGCTGTTGCTAAATTAAAATCTGAACAGACAGATCAATCATAGATCGCACTAAAAAGATCAATTAGGCACAAGACTTGGCAAATAACTCAAGATTTTCATTAAATAACATTTGCAAAAATCATTGGATTTACTGTAACAGTATTAAACCTAATATTGAGTATCAACAAGTTTTTTGAGCTCCCTTATCTAACGTCAAGTCGATCCATTAGGCATGTATGCAATGTCTTCACTGCCGTCATCTTGTTTAGATGGGATCTATCGACGACCTATGAAGCTCGATAGCGCCAATACCCATCCGACGGGAAGCCTGACTCACGACTGAAGTCATCAGCCATTCCACGCTTTGGCATGCCCTCTCCATCATCTCTCTCGTTCGTGGATGAAAGGATGGAAGTGCTCCGCGCAAACAGCGATTCCATCAAGATCAACCTTCCAACAGCGTTCTGATTTGATCACATTCCTTGAATTGAGACATCATCCTGAGCCAAACCTGGAGAGTTGAAATCAATCTCCATGGCACGTCGTCTTCAGGCTTCGCAAAACCAAGGGCAACAGGCTGAGCTCGCGGCGTGGACAGCTGTTGTTTTTGCAACGATTACCGCACTTGCTGTTTGGGGAGTGGCGAATGCGTATTCTCTTCATGGATAAGAACTCTTCAGTTTAAAATAGCAAACAAACACAGCAGTAGTGGTTGATTCAGGGCGAATTGTCCTTGAAGTGTCAATCAACCAAAACGACGGTCAAGCCATTGAGTTAGGGCATAGACAGCGATAAACATTGGGAGATAAGCGATCCACAAACTTGGAAGATCAAGGTTACTGTTATTAATTAATACCAGACCGAGATAACTCACAGATCCATAAATAGAAGCTCGACGAATGGGACCTATTATTTTTTTCACAGCGCATTAAAAGAATTATTTTACAGGAACATGATTTCTTTATGAGGTCTTAAGTATGGGGGAAAACCCGCCATCATCTTGGCTTGATCAGTGGGCTCTAATACGGCGTCGTAACCGAGGAATCACCAGCAGATCCATCAACGCAAACACGAAAAGTGAAGGGAGAAATCCACGCGCAACAAGCCGACAGGCATAACGTGAATCATCAAACTGACATATCAAAAACTCGATTACAAAAAATAGACATATTTTCACCGCAAAGCTTTTAAGCGCAAATCTGAGCTCAGATGATGTCAACAAAGCTTTTCTCATATGGCAAGCAGACCTTTTTGCAACACCAAGGGCATACCCGAAGATTAATTGAATACCTCAACCTGTCAATAAAGACAGGAAATTGCTAAGGCTGCAACAAATAACGATGATTGAAATTCAAAATATAATTTGACAATACACCATCAAATCCAAGGGAATTCTAATTATCAAAAATCTCAGCAAAACGATAGAGATGCGTCAAGAACCGGCAAGATTTAAGCACCAGTTATAAATAACCTAAATATTTTTGTCCTAGCCAGGGTTATCAATTAACTCAGAGTATCAATTGCTGACCGTAATTTCACGCAAGCCTGAGGCCCTCACCCAAGCCGCCAATGCCTCAATATCAGTGCGATTGGGGATACAGATACACCCGGTACCTGGATAGCAACGGTGAACCCCTAAGGCGCTACGCGTGGTTTCAAAATGAGGCTGAAGATCAAACCAAATATCATCCCCCCAAGGTTCAGGGGTACCAAGTTGATACGTTCCAGCCGGTAACGGTGAAGCATTTCCTGGACTCCACAACCGATCAGCGGTTTGACGTTGCGCAATCCCACTTGCCGCTTTCCAACGGGCCAATAGGGATCCCTCCCCATGCAACTCCACAAGCCAAACACTGTTGCCATCAGGGAAGACGTCGTTGGTTCTCCGCATGGTGAGGCGAAGGGTTTCTCCCTTAGGCCGATCTGATGTGGGCCCCGCTTGACCAGGAAGAACAACTGCGTTCAGGCTCTGCTCTTGTGGAACTTTGACCAATTGCGGAGATCGCGTTTCCGCTGAAGGCGTGCAACCAACAACACACAGAACGGCCAGCAAGAATGCCGAACGGATCGAGACCATCAACATGGACATCAAGACGCGTCTAACGCTGGCACGATGCGTTGAGAACACGAGAAGGACCCATGGAAGTTGTTGATCTTTTCCCACGTTCCATTCTCAAGGGTGAGTTGCCAACTCCCCTGCTGAAGGAGCTTTTGGCATTGGGGGCCCAGGTGTTGAAAAACCCGGAGGGCAATCCTGATGCGTCCTTGAAACTGGCCGGTCAGCTCACGCAACAGCGGGAGCTGAAACCTGGGCAACCAGGTGTGCGGAGCTTGATCGGAGATCACCTTTTACCCGGATGCGAGCGCTGGATCCGCCATGTCATCGACCGTCAGCCACCCCAAGGTCGTGGACCATGGGGTGCTGGGAACTACCAGCTAAAGCTCATTGATCTTTGGTTGAATTGCCAAATTGCTGGGGACTACAACCCCACCCATACCCACGGCGGCAGCTTCTCGGGGGTGATTTTCTTAAAAACTCCCCCCCAGATCACTGCCAACAGTTTTGACGGACAACTGTGTTTTCACGGTCCTGAAGAGTGGCATTTGCAGTCGTTCCGTACAGGTATGGCCCATTACGTCCTCCCTGTACCTGGAGAGTTTTATATCTTTCCTGCTTGGCAACCTCATTCCGTGATGCCTTTTCGTGGAGACGGTGAACGGTGGTCCTTGGCCTTCAATGCAACAGCCATTCCTGGTCCACCAAGACCACAAGCCACGGGAAATATCTCCTTGTCCAATCAACGACCCATGGTGCAGGGTTTTTAAAGGACTCTGTCAAGATGAATGCGTGAAAATGTCGAATCAATGGATCCAAATAGTCCCCTGATCGAAGCTCGCGAGATTGCTGACACCATCGAACATCTCTCGACTCAACTAAAACCTGAAGTGATCCGAGCAGCACGACAAAACAAAGACGGAAGGCTTTATTTAGATCGAATCGAATACGCGCTTGGCACCATCGGGAAGGCCTTAATTCTCACTGATTACACCATCGATGAGGAAAAAGATATCGACAAACTTGAAGCATTTCGAGAGTCGCAACAGCGCATGAACTGAACATCGTCACTCCACAGCCTCAGCAGATTTAACGTCGTGTTGATGGTTAACAACGTCATCGTCGTTTTCAACAATCTGCTGCCAACCACTGCACCAGTGCTTGGCATCGTTGAGGTCACGCCACAGAACACGTTCCCGATGGGCAGGGTCAAGAACAGCCGATAGCTCGACCCAGCGCTGATCCCCCTTGCCGCCTTGGGTCACGAGCTGAAAATGGCGATATCCCCCAACGGCCCGTTGGCTCGTCCAAGCCTTCGCTGCAACCCACGCCATTAGGCATCCACAAAAACCTGATCAACCGTGCTCTCCAGGACGTGCCCCGAGGCGGCAATCGTGTCTTTGTGATCTTCCATAAATTGGGCCATGACACCGGGTTTGGCCTGCATCACAGCACAAATTTTGGTGGGGTCATCCGGACTCACCCCGCGATATAGCGATGAAATGCCAGCCATTTTTTGGAGCGGACTTGATGCGTCGTAGGTCTTCACCCATTCGCTGAATGGTTTCGTGATGGTGAATGTGAGCACATGGGTTTCCATTCAGCCCAAAACAAACGAACATCTGGACCGTATCACCGGTTTCAAGGGGGCATCAATTACCCCTGAAATCCGGATCACAGAAGTCATGGCGTCATCAACACGAGTTGATTAGCTCATGGTGAGAACTCTCATTAGTCGTTACTATTGAGAACAACTGTTCAACTCCGGGTGTCGCCGTCTTCAGCACAAAATCCTGAGGACGGATCCCTCGAAGATGGTTTGCATCAAGGCGGACGGCGCCTCACCCCCCAGCGCAAAAGGGTGCTGGAACTTTTTGAACTGCGCGGTGCCGGCTGCCACCTCAGCGCTGAGGAGGTGCATCAGCAACTGGTGAATCTCAAACTCAAAGTGTCCCTAGCCACGGTGTATCGAACCCTCCGTCTGCTCGCAGACATGGGGTTTCTGCAAGAGCTGGAACTCAGTGAGGGGGGACGCCGATTTGAATTAGCCGACGATGACCACAGAGACCACCACCACGTGGTTTGTATCCGCTGTGGACGCACCGAAGAATTTGAGAGTGAGTCAATTCTTGCCGCTGGGGCAGAAGCAGCAGAAAAATTGAACTTCAAATTGATTGAATCAAGCCTGAATGTCAGAGCCATCTGCACTGACTGTCAGACCTGACAACAACTCATTACTGAGGATGCTCGTTGCAGGGCATCCAGTAACGGTCACCCATGCGATGAACACCGTGGCAACCGAGTTTTGCGGCCTGTTCTTCAGCCTGCTCCCGTGAGGGGTAAGCGAGATAGCGAGGATTTGTAGTGGAACGGATTTGAATCAAGCCCATGCTCATGGGTCCAGCGGTTAAGACGCCCATGGTGTTGAACCCCACCGCGATCAACCCCATGCCCACGATTGCGGCATTGAACACACCCATGGCGACCACACCAATCGACACCACCCCCATCGGCACCACGCCGATCGAGATCACGCCCATCGGCACAATCCCAATGGCAATGGTTCCCATCGGTGCAACACCGATGGCAATGCGCTTTCGATTGCTAGCGCAATCACCATCTCCTTTCATTGAATCAATGTCCGTGATGTGAATTGGCATCGGTGTGATTCGCGCAAACCATCCACATCTCACCCATGCGATGGGAACCCTCACAACCAAACCCTGGGGCGGCAGCTTGAGCCTCAGCTTCGGTTTTAAACATTGCCTGCTTGGGCTGATCGTTCTGGGCATTCACGGCTGCACCGAGGAGCACCAAAGCGCAGGCACTGATCATCAGTCGGAGAGACACCATGCGTTGAACGACTTCTTCAATCAACCATCATGCCCAGCTGCGTTGGTCAGGCTTGAAGAGCACCGCCACAGCTTGATCCGGCACCAGCCGTACAGCCGAAACAATGGCGTCCGGTGTGAATTGAATCGCCACTGAGGTCAACCTCAACTTCAAGAAGGTCACGCAAGTGACGGATCACGCCTGGGCGAGGCAATGACAGCTGTTGGTTGAAGTCGCAGTCATAAAGCGAACCCTCCCAATCAACACTCACAAGCTGGCGACACATCACCGTCTCAAGGTTGGTGGGATTGTGCGCCTGCTCGAGCACTTGCCAATAGTCATCCAATTCACCCTTCAGTTCCAGTTGTCGGGCAAAGCGCTGGATCGGCATGTTGGCCAACGTGAGTAGTCGATCAAATCGAATGCCGAGTCGGGCTAGCTCTCGCTTGTAATCGGCTTCCAAAGTGGCTTGGGGTGGAGGGAGTGCCGCGCCAAGCGGGTTGTACACCAAATCAAGTTGCCGTTCTGGATCGCCACTGCCGTAGCCCAGAGCATTGAGTTGATGGAGGCCCTGAAGACTCCGATCGAAGACACCATCACCGCGTTGACGATCAACGTTGTCTGCGGTGTAGCAGGGCAAAGATGCCGTCACGGCAACACCCTGCTCCGCCAAAAATTCAGCAAGGTCTCCGTGGCCGGGTTCATTCAGGATCGTGAGATTGCAGCGGTCGATCACCGCTATCCCAGCCGAGCGCACCTCGGCCACCAGCTTCCGAAAGCCAGGGTGTAATTCCGGAGCCCCGCCGGTGAGGTCTAAACAGCCAATGCGATGCCGACGAAGCACCAAAGGGATGAGCTCTAACAGCTCCGCCTCCATCATTTCGGTGCGGGTAGGCCCCGCATTGACGTGGCAATGGGCACAGCTTTGATTGCAGCGATAGCCCAAGTTGACCTGGAGTGTGGTCAAAGCAACCCGTTGCAGTGGAGGAAACAGTGCAGGGCTGACGGTCAATGGTGTTCGACTCCAATGGACTTGGTCATCTAGATCGTGGCAGGACTTGACGAGCGTTGAGCAGCCAATTGGCAGAACCAGTTGATGTATTGCTTTGGCCCTGCCGTCATCAACACATCGAGCCTTAGCGGGTCTTCAGGATCTGAAATACCCCTAAGGGCAGGGTCAGAGAGGCTTGGGCGATCGACTTCACCATGACTGCTGTCAACGACAACCACGCGGTTTTCTCTCCCGCTCCAGGATCCCAACGCTTGGAGCAGGGTTAAAAACCCACGATCGCTTCCACCCCGCAACCAGGTGGCGCCGTCGGTAGAAGGATTGGAGGTAACCGTGTCACCCACCCCCACAAGCAATGGCATCCGCTCCGCGGGTATTCGATCCTGCACAAGCTTCAACAACGCGTCATGGGTCTGTGGAGCAACGCGAACATTGAAATCATCACCAAAGGGCACCTCCCCATAACGTCGGGCCATGTATTGATTCAGCAGCACCAACAAGCCGGCCTCTTTGATCGAACCACTCAGCATGAACTGAATATCAGTGGTGCCCACATCACCCTTCACCGCAGGCTTAAGACGTTCCATACCATCGGCATTGCGTCCAAGGTTGGGAGCTACGTGCAGAAAAAATGAACCCTCAAGGCCCTGCTTCTCCGCATCGGCCAGCAGCGTTTCCATCAAGCGCTGGAGCAGGGTCTGCATCATCCGCTGCTTCTCGACATCCTCTGGAATCGCAGCAAAGATTCCATTGAGATTCACCGTCGGAGACACCTGGGTATCCAAGACGGCTGCATGGGCAAGCTGAGCGATTTGCTCCAACGAGTGCAGGGGAAAGATCTCCGGCAAGCCGTCTTTCAGCAACGCTTCCATCCGTAAGGGAGCCGCGGCCAAAAACGCGATCTCGGCCTCACTCACCCCCGGATGACTGAGCTGGCCATAACGGTCCTGAAATTGGACACCACCGGCCGCGAGTCCGCGCAAGTACAACCCGGCTTGAGCCGGATCATGGTCTGCACTGAGGGCCTGTTCCACGAGTCGATTCACGCCCCGGCGCCCCTCGTGCTCACCATTGGTGAGCACTGCAAAGGTATCCCCCAGCTGACCCGCTGCCATCACATAGGCCCCATCCATCTGCCGTGTGAGTGGATCATTCACCAGCTGCATACAGACCCCATCAAGGTCTTGAACGATCAAAAGATCCTCAACACCACAGAGCTCCTGCAACAGTTGATCGGGGCTGAGGCGCTGCACGGCACTCGCGGCATCGAGCCGTCACCTTCCCACGGTTGTCGCACCAGGCCAAGTCGCAACAAGCCGAGGCGAGCGCGATCATGTCGGTCCTGGAAGGACGTTGTGATGCATTCCACTTGGACAGAACAGTGGTGGCCAATCGCTTACCTCCAGGACCTGGATCGCCGCCAACCCAACCGCTTCACACTGCTCGAGCGAGACCTGGTGATCTGGTGGGACGCACAGGCTGAACAACACTCCTGGCGCGTGTTCCCTGATGTTTGCCCCCACAGGCTTGTGCCCCTCAGCGAGGGCCGGATCAATGACGAGGGACTCCTGGAATGTCCATATCACGGCTGGAGTTTCGATGGGGAAGGCCATTGCCGTTCAATTCCGCAAGCAACCGACAACACCAAACCGGAGGCACGCCGATCACGCTGCTCCAGCCTCCCAACAGCAACAGGGCAGGGCCTTCTGTTCGTTTGGACGGGAGAGCCGGATTCGGCCAATCAGCATCCCTTACCCCTCGTACCAGCCCTGGAGGAGGACCCCACCAGCTGGACGCTGCAGGACACCTTTCGCGACCTCCCCATGGATGCCGTGACCCTGCTGGAGAACGTGCTCGACGTGAGCCATGTGCCTTTCACCCACCACAAGACCGTCGGCAATCGAAACAATGCATCGCCAGTGCTGGCCACGATTACCCGAGAGGCTGAGGACGGCTTTGATGCTTTTTGGGAGGAGGGTCCCCGTCGGGGAAAGCTCGGTTCCCAAACCACTCGTTTTCAGGCCCCCCAGTTGATGTGGCATGACCTCACAGCGAAGGGCTTCGCCCGAATCCTCACGGTGGTTTATGCCGTACCAATTCGACGCGGTGAATGTCGCTTATTTGCCCGTTTTCCCTTCCAATTTCAGTCGGCCGCCCCAAAACTCCTCATCGGCCTACGACCGCGATGGCTCCAGCACATCGGCAACCACAAAGTGCTGGAGGACGATCAAGTTTTTCTGCATTGGCAGGAACGAGTTTTGGAGCGAGCTGGTGGCAGTCCAGCTGCGGATCGAGCCTTCTTTATGCCTAATAGAGCCGACGTCTATGTGGCCGCACTCCATCGCTGGCTGAACAACAACGGCGGTGAGCCATTTGCGGGGGAATCCCTACCCGAACGTCGGCGAACCACAGACTTGATGGATCGTTTTTACAGCCATACCCAATCGTGTCGCAGTTGCTCCACAGCTCTGAGACGAATCCGCACTGCCCGGCCTTGGGCATGGGCGGTGTTGTGGGGTGCTGCTGCTCTGGTGGGGTTAGGCCAAGGCGGGGTATGGAGTGCCGTTGGTGTCGTCGTTGCAGCCCTGGCGGGACTTACCCTTCGTCAAGTTTCTCGATGGGAAAAAGGGTTGCTTCGGGGAGACGGTGCAGCCCCCCGCAACCGACGGGCCTAATCAAGGCAACGGCAACGGCAGCAGGGTGGGTTTCACTTTCGCTCCAACATTTCCTTCAACCATCACTTTCCCTCCCACGTTGACTTTTCCGTTCACGTTCACCGTTTCGTTCACCGTGACAGCCGCATTCACCTGAACAGGAGTCTCGATGGATCGAACATTGGCCTTCACCTCTCCACCCACCTGAACTTGGCCTTGAACCGCCAAGGGAGTTGTTCCTGTAATCACGACATCCTCACGAACCGCAACCGGCAAAGGTTCATTCGATCGAATGGTCACACTCGCGGGTAAGACGAGCTTGTCGACCTGCAAACCACCCTCAATCCGAATCGGTATTGGCTTGCTGAGGATTTGAATCGCCGTGGTGGCCAACACAAAACTCGATACGACCACGGCAGCCGGCCAGCGATATGCCAACAACAATTCTCGGGACGTTGGCGACATCGGAATCAGGCTTTCAGTGCATTACACCGCCTCCAATCAATCCATGCCCATCACTTTGCGATAAGCAGGACGCTGCTGGGTGGCCGTGATCAACGCCTGAATTGCTGGATACGGCGACAAATCCTCTTGGGGGAAAAAGATGGGTAAGTAGGCGAGATAAGCAGTTACAGCGCAATCGGCTGCACCCCACTGATCACCGACCAGGGGACGGCCAGGGGTCAAATGGTGATTCAGCGCCTGCATGAGACGCGGAAATTCTCGCTCCCGATTGCTGGGTACAAACAGTGCAATCGCCAAGGTTGCATTCGCAAAGAGCAACCACTGAACCCTTAACGAGCGTTCAGCAGCTGACTTGATCTGTCCAGCATGGTGTTCTGCCAAGTGGAGAAGGATGGCTCCAGATTCAAACAACTTGAGCGGTGTTCCATCCATGGCTTGAACACTGCTATCAACGAGGGCCGGCAATTTTCCGAAGGGGTTGACCTGGAGATAGTCGGCTTGTCGGTGCTGGTTCCCCCGCAAGTCCAATTCCACTAAGTCGTAAACAATCCCCTGCTCTTCGAGGTACCAACGCGGCATCGAGGCCCGCGTTTTTGGACCGCCATACAGAGTGAGTGTCATCGAATTACCCCGGAGCTTTCAGGCTCTCGAACGGCCCTGCTTAGGCTAGAAGCCATGCGCAATTCTTTTTTCGACCAAAGCCTGGATGCCGTGTCGATCCGACGCAGGATTCATGAAGTTGTGGCCGGAAAAGTTGGCTTCTACAGCGTCGGGCTTTATCCCGCATCACTGGCCTACAACTGCGCGATGCAGAACGAGGCAGGACGGTTGTTGCTTGCCCCTCGACTTGGTCGTGAGCTGCTTGGAGCCTTCCCGGCGGAATCCATCAAAAACATGGATCCCGGGCACGTGGAAACCGTGCTCGATATGGGAACCCACCGCACGGGCACTGAGCGAACTCCCAACACCCTTGAAGACCTAATTCGACGCTGTGAGCTCGTGGTGCTCAGCGCCAACAGCAATCACATTGAAGAGGATTTGCTGGAAGCCACGCGCCTGCGAGAAGAGCTGGGACGTGATCAAGTGGTTTTGGCTTGTCTAGCCGGTTCCTTTAACCACGATCCAATCAGTAACAGCGCCTATGTGCTCTGCGAAAAGGAGCCCAACTTGGCCTTTTTCTCAGGGTTTCATCGCCATGGGGCCCTTCGCAATCCTTTTGATAGTTTCACCGCCAATTTCTGCCATCCCAACGCCCTTACGGCAATGCTGGGAGCGCAATTACTCGATCAACTTTCCCCCAACATTCAAGTAGCAGCTGGAGTTCATAACGTTGAAGGGCAATACATCAAAGCGGCCAAAAACATGGCCTCCGTGTTTGCTGGTTTTGGGTACACCTTTCACCAAGACAACCCTGGGGTGCTGCCCACGTTGCTGACACTGCTTCTTGATCAGTGCATGGACCAGGCCGCCACGGTGTCGATGGCGCGTCCAGACCGCCAGAAGCTTTATCACCGGCAACCGATTCCCCTCACAGAGCTGGGGTATGCGGTGCCCAGAATTGAGGCAACGCTTGTTCGAGACGGGGATTTCGAAAAGGTGCGCGACCACACGTTCAGCCAGCTCACCGCCATGGTGGCGGATGTCCGCGGCAGCATGATGTTGCCGGTTTCTGGCAGTCCTACGCGGAATTTCCAAGCCGGCCAGGTGCTCGCGATGCGCATGCAGGAACAAGGTCGTTGCCCGCATTCCATGGAGGAACTCGAAGAGTGGTGTGAAGCAGCCGGGATGCGAAAAGGGGGGCTGGAAGGGCTGAAATCGTTGCGCTACTGGCCACAAATTGCCCGCAAATATGCAATCCCAGTGCATGACGCCTCCATGGTGAATTTGTTGTACATGGCGATCTATGGACGCCCTGGTGTGAAGGAAACCGCCTATCAAGTGATGACGGAAAGTCGGGAACTATCCAGCTACTGCCAGGAATCGGTACGACCTAGCCATAGCCGTCGCTATGGCGAGGCCCTGCAAAACCTTGAAATTCCAGAGGCCCTCGACCTCCTGGTGAATGCTGTGATCGCCGATAACGCGCGGCAGGCCATGCGCGGCGAAGTAACCCTGGATGAAGCCAATGAAGCAGGTGTAGCCGCCCACCTACAGCTCATGGACTTGATTGAATCGCAAATGGACACTTGAGTCGTAGTCGCCTGTTGTTCCGCACACCGAGAGAAGGACTTCCCAACGGTTAACGGCAAGGTTTTGGCATAAGACCAGTGCGACTATCGATGACCGAGGCCCTGGAAGCCATCGCCGATCGCTTCCATCCCCGTGAACAGATCACGGCGATCCGGACCCTCGGCTCGGGAAACGTGAACGAAACCTTTCTTGTCACCCACGAAGGGGCAAACAAGAGGGGGAGTTTTGTGATGCAGCGGCTGAACACAGCCGTGTTTGAACGTCCAGATTTAGTGATGCGCAACTTGCAAGCACTGGGTGCACACATGGACCGGCGGATGGCCACGCCACCACCGGAGCTTCAAGGGCGACGCTGGGAACTTCCGAGAATTGTGCCCTGCCGAAACGAAGACTCCGCATGGGTTGAGCACAACGGGGAGTTTTGGCGCTCAATTACTTACATCAGCGCTGCAACTACCAGCAACGAGATTCAGGATTGCAACCAAGCGAACGAGCTGGGGTATGGGCTTGGCATGTTCCACAACTTGATTCACGACCTAGCCATTCACCAACTGGCTGACACCCTTGAAAACTTCCACGTAACGCCAGAGTATCTCAATCGTTTCGATACCGTGCTCAATTCTTGTTCTGTGCTGGATCCCGCCGAACAAGCGGCCTGCACCTTCATCGACAAGCGTCGAGAAGGGGTTGATGTGCTCGAAGCTGCTCTGGCCCGCGGCGAGTTGCAGCATCGGCCAATCCATGGAGATCCCAAAATCAACAACGTGATGATCGATGAGACCAGCGGCAAGGCCGTCGGCCTGATTGACCTCGACACGGTTAAACCAGGATTAATCCATTACGACATCGGCGATTGCATTCGTTCCTGTTGCAACGCAGCGGGCGAGGAAACCACCGATCTAGAGAGCGTTGGTTTTGACTTAAACCTCTGTGAAGCGATGCTGGAGGGGTATATCAAGGTTGCGCGCGGCTTTCTGAGTGAATGGGATCTTCATTACCTCCCAGACTGCATTCGTTTGATCCCCCTGGAACTCGGACTGCGCTTCCTTACGGATCATCTTGAAGGGAACGTTTATTTCAAAACAAATCGACCAAGCCACAATCTTCAACGCGCCGCTGTTCAGTTCAAGCTTGTGCAAGACATCGAGAATCAGATGCCGGCGCTTCAACGCCTCATCCAACGCCTCAGCGATCGACCCGTGAACTAAAAGAGATGCCTCGCCCCGCCGTCATGCTGCGTCAGGTGGCGCGCTTGACCCCCTTCGAGCGTTCCATTCCCAGTGATATTCAAGTCAGTGCATCGCTCGTTTGGAACAGCAATGGTTGGCTAGAGCTCAGCTATGGACTGCTTGCGTTAGCGCCTCCCGGTCTCTCGACGCTGGTGCTTCCCTCCCCCCTAGATGACGGCCCCCAGGAGGGGAACCGTCGAGATGGTCTCTGGAAAGCCACCTGTTTTGAAGCATTTTTGGCCTTGCCGAATCAAAGCCGTTATTGGGAGATCAATCTTTCCCCCAATGGCGATTGGGCGGTCTACAGCTTCGAGAGCTATCGCAGTGGCCAGCAACCGCAGATGCTGAAGCAAGACCCAGAGATTGGGATCCAACGCTTGCACCATCACCTTCGCGTGGACGTTCGTCTTCCCTTAGCGCCATGGTGGTCTGCTGGGGTGTGTCCCGAGGTGAACCTCTCTGCCGTGATCGACCATGGAGATGCAGGGTTAAGTCACTGGGCCCATCGCCACCAGGCAAAAGCTGATTTTCACGACCGAAGCACCTTCCTTAAGGGCTGAGTGGGCCGTAGGGTCACGCCACTGCCCATAGACAACGAGATGCGGAGACGTTCTGCTCTGATTGCCTTTGTGGCTGCCGCCACGACGCTGGCATTGTTGGGGATAAAACAACCCAAAACAGTTGCGCTTCCCTCGCTGGGCGGCTCGCCAGAGAGTCCAGCCGCAATCGGCAAGCAACCCACGATCGCGAAGGTTCGCAGCTACCCGAAGGTGCCCTCCCATCCCCAAAAGATTGCTGCACTGCTCAACACGGTTGAGACCGCCTTAAGGGACCCAACAACCCCTGAAGGATCCCTCCCCGATCTGGGGCATCAACAACAAGTGATCTATCGGGTTCTCTCCGCCAACCCAACCCTGTCTTCAGAAGTGGTTGCGGCACTCCCCGCTCAATGGCGCAGTGTGGCTGAGCGGCATTTGGCCGCTCGGGGGGAATTTTTACGGATGGGTCGGACTCGCCGCCCAACGGTTTTACCCGCCTGGCGAATCATTGCTCCAGAACCGGCGGAAAACCTGCTCTCCTACTACCGCAAAGCCGAGGCCGCCACAGGCATTGAGTGGGAGGTTCTGGCCGCAGTGAATTTGGTTGAAACCGGCATGGGGCGCATCGATGGCATTTCAGTGGCCAATGCGCAAGGCCCCATGCAGTTCTTACCCACCACCTGGGCGGAAGCAGGGATCGGACAAGGCAACATTCGCGATCCGCACGATGCAATTCAAGCTGCAGCCCGTTATTTGGTGAGACGCGGTGGGCTCAGGGATATCCGCCAAGGGTTGTGGGGGTACAACAACAGCGACTACTACGGACGTGCTGTTCTGCTGTATGCCTCATTAATACGGGAGGATCCACAGGCCTACAACGGCCTCTATCACTGGGAAATCCACTTCAACGCCGCCGATGGCGACCTATGGCTGCCCGTGGGCTACAACCAAGCCGAACCGATCACTGTGAAGGACTACCTCAAAACCCATCCGATCAGTCGGCCTCCAGCAAATTGAGCATCAACACCTACCCTGATTGAAGGCGTGATGCGTGCAACGGGTGCCCAAGGAAACTTCTCACCGTGGCGATGAACTGAAGGGCCTCGGCTGGTCAGAGGCCGAGGTTGTCAGATATGTCGAGCTCTGGGAATATCGCCAGCGCTGGGGAGCCATGAATCTCGAGCGGGAAGATCGCTTGTTTCTCCGGAAAGCGGAAAACGCACTCCCTAAAATTTTGTCTGGACGGGCTGCAGCCAAAAAGTCCTTGAAGGACAAGAGCTATTACAGCTGGCTCCGATTCCAATGCGATGCCATGGCTGCTGCTGAAGCGGAGATGGGACTCAGCGATGGAGACAAAGGTGCCTGGCCTGTGCTGTTGGAGACCGAGCTGCGCATCCTCGATCACTACGAGCCGGTGCTTGGTTTACCGGACACCCTCAAGGCCAAAGCGCTTGGTCCCGTCCGTGAAACCCTGGCCTCTCAAGCAGCTGCCCTTGGAACCACAAAGGCCTACGACTTCCAAGCTGCGCTGACGGCACTGAAGGAAAAAGAAAGCAATCGCTGGAAACATCTGCGCGACGTTGACGCCAGCGATCGCACTTACCCAATCTTGAGCGCCGATGGAATCGAAGGATTCCGACGCGAGGCGCACCGTGAAATCCACACCCTGATTCGAACCACATTCCCCTCTTTGGCAGAAACGGACAAACCAGAGCTGCCAGATGCGTAGAGACGACTAGAACTAAATCAAAGCTTGATTGATCTGGTCTGATGTCCCAGCGTTTTGAGACCCTTCAGCTCCACGCCGGCCAGTCGCCTGATAGTGCGACCAACTCCAGGGCAGTGCCCATTTATCAAACCAGTTCTTACGTTTTCAACGACGCAGAACACGGAGCCAACCTGTTTGGGCTCAAGGAATTCGGGAATATCTACACCCGTTTGATGAATCCCACGACGGATGTCTTCGAGAAGCGAGTGGCTGCCCTCGAAGGCGGTGTCGCGGCAGTCGCCACAGCATCAGGCCAATCGGCGCAATTCCTGGCCATTACCAACTGCATGCAAGCGGGAGACAACTTTGTTTCCACGTCCTATTTGTATGGCGGCACCTACAACCAGTTCAAAGTTCAATTTCCCCGTTTAGGCATCAACGTTCGTTTTGCCGACGGTGACGACGTGGCCAGTTTCGCTGCGCAAATTGATGACAACACCAAGGCGCTGTATGTCGAAGCGATGGGTAACCCCCGTTTCAACATCCCTGATTTCGAGGGTTTGTCGGCACTCGCTAAAGAGCGGGGGATTCCACTAATTGTGGACAACACCCTGGGCGCCGCAGGTGCCTTGCTACGGCCGATTGAACATGGGGCCGACGTTGTTGTGGAAAGCGCCACGAAGTGGATTGGTGGCCATGGCACCAGCCTGGGTGGAGTCATCGTTGATGCCGGTACCTTCAACTGGGGCAACGGAAAATTCCCACTGATGAGTGAGCCGAGCGCGGCCTATCACGGCTTGGTGCACTGGGATGCCTTCGGTTTCGGCAGTGATATTTGCAAGATGCTGGGGTTACCAGACGAGCGCAACATCGCCTTTGCCTTGAGGGCCCGAGTGGAGTGTCTTCGTGACTGGGGTCCAGCGATCAGCCCTTTCAACAGTTTCATGCTGCTGCAAGGTCTCGAAACCCTGAGCCTGCGCGTTGAGCGCCATACAGAGAACGCCATGGAAATGGCCACCTGGCTCGATGGTCACCCCAACGTGGCCCATGTGAGTTACCCCGGTCTCCCCGGCGACCCGTATCACGCAGCAGCGAAGAAATACCTCACCGGTCGCGGCATGGGCTGCATGTTGATGTTCTCGCTGAAGGGGGGCTTCGACGATGCGGTGCGATTCATCAACAGCCTCAAACTCGCAAGCCATCTAGCCAACGTTGGGGATGCCAAAACCCTCGTCATCCATCCAGCCTCCACCACCCACCAACAACTGAGCGAAGACGAGCAAGCATCCGCGGGTGTGACTCCCACCATGGTGCGGGTGTCGGTTGGCATTGAGCACATTGATGACATCAAGGCCGATTTTGAACAGGCCTTGGCGAGCCTGAATTGAGCGTCGATTAAGGATCTATGGCGCTCATTCTTCCTCGGAGTTATCACAAAATATCGGCGATTGAACGCAACCGGATTTCCTGGATTGAAGCCAAACAGGCGGAACTTCAGGACATCCGACCGCTGCGCATTGGCATCCTCAACATCATGCCCCTGGGGAAGCAGTATGAATTTAATTTGCTACATCCCTTGGGGTTATCTGTACTCCAAATCGAACCAATCTGGATTCGCTTGAACTCCCATGCCTATAAAAGCTGGGACCAGGATCACCTCAATCAGCTGTATGTCTCTTGGGATGAAGCTCGATCCAAAGGGCCTTTGGATGGATTGATCATTACCGGAGCCCCCGTTGAGCATCTGCCGTTTGAACACGTGCGCTACTGGAAAGAACTCACCAAACTCATCGAAGAAGCTCGTCAAAGTTGTGCAAGCACCCTGGGATTGTGCTGGGCGGGATTTGCCCTGGCCTATATGGCAGGTGTCGACAAGATCTCGTTCGAGAGGAAACTCTTTGGGGTTTATCCGATGCGCAGCCTGGTTCCAGGACACCCACTGATGGGTACCCAAGATGACAAGTTTCTTTGCCCGCAGAGCCGGCATGCAGGTCTGCTGGATTCAGCGATGGAATCAGCGCAGCGCCAAGGCCGTCTTCGCCTGTTGGCCCATGGAGAAAAGGTGGGCTACACAATTTTCGAAACGCCCGATCAACGGCAACTGATGCACCTCGGCCACCCCGAATACAACGTTGGCCGAATGATGGGCGAGATGGAACGGGACAAAGCGCGCGGCGACGTTCCTCCTCCAGAAAATTTTGATCCAGACCACAGGCAAACACTCTGGCGTTCGCATCGCAATCTCCTGTTTCAACAGTGGCTGTGGTTCTGCTATCAGCGCGTGTCGATGGCGCCTTAGAAGCGGCTAGTGCTTCGGGGTGCTCAACCTGGATGAAGACAAATCAACCAAAGCGTTTTTGCCAATGGTTTTAGACACGGTTTTCGATGAGATCTTGGCAACCGGCTTGACCATCTGATTGTCAGTGGGGCGTTCCGCCGATTTGCGATTCAGCTCCCGTTCCAACGACGCCACCCGCCGTTCTCTCAGACAGTGACGGCATCCCCCCAGGGTTTGCAAATGCTTCTCAGGGGTGATGTTGATGTCCTGCACAGGGTGGTGCGTGCAGCGAATTTTGACGGGGCTTTTATAACTCCGCCAATTCATCCCTTCGTAGTTGTACTGATCGCCAAAACGCTGCTCGGCTCGTTTAAGAAATTCGTCCTGGCTAATGCGTGCTCCCATAGATACGAATGTATGGGAAGGTTCCCGTCAAAAAATGGGCTTGTCATCCGACGTCACGAATGGACCCAATCATCAGCACCGATGAACCAACCGATTGGTCGCTCCTCCCCGGCTGGCTGTCTACAGACGATGCCCAACGATGGCAGCTGCTGCTGGAGCACAACATCTCCTGGGAGCAGCCGCTCGTGCAGGTGTTTGGCAAGTACCACCGCGTGCCGCGTAAGACCGTTTTTTTAGCCGAGCAGGGACTGCAGTACCGCTACAGCGGTGCCATCCATGTCGGGGAGGGATGGCCGGAATGGTTCCATCCGTTAGTCGAGCAGGTGAACCACATTGCTCAAGCTCAGTTCAACGGCTGCCTTCTCAATCTTTACCGCGATGGCGACGACCGCATGGGCTGGCATGCCGACGACGAGCCGGAAATCGACCAGACACAACCAATTGCGTCCCTCTCGCTGGGATCAACGCGAGACTTTCTGTTCAGACATCGCGGTGATCAACCCAAGCGAGCAGCGATCCCACTGGCTGACGGCGATTTGCTGATCATGCATCCCGGCTGCCAAGGGCATTGGATGCACAGCGTGCCCCAACGCCGCAAAGTGAAAACGATGCGAATCAACCTCACCTTTCGCCATTTCCTATAGGGGTAATTGCAAACAAAAAAGCTCAAACCAGAACCTGCAACATGAAGCCCCAAACAGGGGCTGTGAGAACCGCAAGAACGGTGCTCCAAAACACCAGCGCAGCCGCCCGCTCCTGATCGCGTCCAACGGACTCTGCAATCAGCAAAATTGAAATAGCTGTTGGTGCCGCCCCTTGAAGCGCGAGTGCCTGAACCATCAAGGGATCCAAGCCAAACAACACACCCAACATCAAAAGCAGCAAGGGATAGAGCAAGAGCTTGACCACCAAAGCTGGGCCAAGGCCCGCCCCGATTAAGGAAGGGGGGTTTCCTTGCCGCGTCAGGCTGCCAAGACGCATCCCGACCACCATTAACGCCAGCACAATCACGATCCGGGATGGCCACCAGAGGCCCTCCGTGATGGCAGCTCTCCAGGGCGTCAGCTGGATCAGCAAGGCCCCCATAAGGCCACGCGTCGCCGGACTACGGCCCATGCTGATGAGCAGCTGACGCAGGGCGAGCCATCGACTGGCGGCAGCGGCACCAAGCAGTTGGGGACCAACACTCCAGGTGAGCAATGTTGCACCCAGGTCGTAGCCAATGGTGATCGTGAGGGCTTCGGGCGGCAAAAAAGCCAACGCCAATGGAACACCGAAGTAGGCCGTATTACCAATACAGCTCCCCAGCAACAGCGAAGGGGTGACGAGCCCTAGCGCCTTGGATCGCCACCCACCCACCAGCAACACCGTGGACACCGCCAATACGGCAAGGCCCGCGGCTTGCAACACATCACCATGGAGGCCGCTTTTCAACAGCAACCCCATCACGCTGATCGGAACGCCGAAGCGCACCAGCGGCACAGCGAAGCGACCAGCCAAATTCGGATGCTGCCCACCGATCCAAAAACCGATCAGCAAGCACGGAAGCAGCTCAAGCAGGAACCGCAGAACGCCCGCCGCAGGAACACTTCAAAAACTTAGGAGGCGCCCCGCGATGTGCCAGGGTGGCGATCGTCCACAAGAGACGCATGCTTCGCAAAACTCTCCAACGACGATTCGAACACCTGATGACGGTGCTCGCCGAGCAGGTGGAATCGCTACCCGTCGAGAACGAAAGCTGGCTGGAAACAGAACGCGAAATCACCGCGGTCGAACGGGCACTACAACAACTTCCCCTGTGTGATGCCTGAGGCCCGAAGGCCCAACAACTCCTACGTACTGGTGCGAAGTGATGGGCGTTCCGACAAGCTGACGGCACTCACGTTCGCGAGCTACGACGCGGCTTACGACGAACTGGAGCGTTATTACAGAGATTTTTGCTGCTCGGACGACGAGAAAATCGAGTACACGATCACATCATCTGGCTGAGAAAACGTCGACTGCGTTCTTCCCGGGCATTGCTGAAAAAGGTTTGCGGGTCTGACGTTTCCACCACTTGGCCCTGATCCATGAACATCACCCGGTCGGCCACCTCGCGGGCAAAGCCAAGCTCATGGGTCACCACAACCATCGTCATCCCGCCCTGCGCCAACTGACGCATCGCATCCAGCACCTCCTTCACCCGCTCTGGATCCAACGCACTGGTGGGCTCATCAAAAAGCATCACCTCTGGATCCAACGCCAAGGCCCGCGCAATTGCAACGCGCTGCTGCTGGCCACCACTGAGCTGGGCCGGATATTTGCGCGCTTGCTCGCGGATTCCCATCTGATCGAGCAGCTCAATCGCGCGCTGCTCCGCCGCGGCTTTGGCACGCTTTTGCACCTTGATTGGCGCCAAGGTGATGTTGTCGAGAATCGAGAGGTGGGGGAACAGGTTGAACTGCTGAAACACCATCCCCACCCGCTCGCGAATCGCCCGCACTTGGCGTTCCTCATGGGCGGCATCCAACCGCACACCGAGCACATCCAGTTCGCCGCTATCCAGCGTTTCCAATCCATTGAAGGTGCGAATCAAGGTGCTCTTACCCGAGCCCGAAGGCCCCATCACCACCAACACCTCGCCACTGGTCACGTCCAGCGAAACCCCATCAAGAGCCCGCAGCCCTGGGGAATAGCTCTTCACCAGATCAGTGGCACGAATAGCGATCGTCATCGGGCAGAACGGACTGGGTCGAGCTGGATTTCAAGGTGACGGGCCAGCAGAGCCATCGCCGTGCACGCCAGCCAGTAAACCGCAGCAAGCCAGATGTACACCTCGAGATAACGACCAATGAAGGCTGGATTCGCCAACAGGCTGCGGCTGATCCCCAACAGTTCCACCAATCCCAAAATCGCCATCAGGCTTGTGTTTTGAAGTAAGCCCACCGCTTGATTGGTCAGAGAAGGCAAGGCAACGCGAAAGGCTTGGGGCAACACCACCAGCTGCAGGGTTTGTCGCGGTGAAAGCCCGAGCACCATCGCCGCCTCCCGCTGGGTGGGTGGAATCGCTTGAAGACCGCCGCGCACATCTTCAGCGATGTAAGCCGCTGCAAACAAGGCAAAGGCCACCACAGCCCGCAGCACACGGTTGATCTCCACCCCAGGTGGCAGGAACAGGGGAATCAATAGCTGTCCAAAAAACAACACCGCAATGAGAGGTACGGCCCGCATCAACTCGATGTAAGCCGTGCTGCTCCCTCTCAGCACAGGAAGATCACTGCGACGCCCCAGCGCTAATAAAACCCCGAGCGGCAACGCCAACATGCCGCTTCCAGCCGTGAGCAGCAGCGTGAGGCTGAATCCACCCCAACTCTGCGTTCCCACAGGCGCAAGGCCAAGCCCCCCGGCGAGAAGCCAGAGGCCAAGGGGAGCCATCCCACTCCAAAGCAGTGGGATGGCTCGGCGCCAACCGGCCTGACGCGGACCCACCAAGGTGATCACGATCAGAACAACAACAGCCACGATGCAAAGCAAGGGCCGCCAACGTTCATCCTCCGGATAACTGCCCACCGCATAGAGCGGCAAGTTGGTCATCACAACCGTCCAGTCGGCCCCATTCCATAACCAGTGCAGGCAAGACCAACCCGCCCAACCGATCAACGCCAACAGAAGCAAAGTGAGCCAACGATCCAACCATCGGTTCATCAGCGACTCCTCTGCAGACGACCCAGCACCACCCGATTCATCAAGGCCATACCGCCACTGAGGAGCAAATTCAGCAACAAGAAACTGAGCAACAACAACAGAAAACCTTCAATGGCACGGCCCGTTTGAGTGATGGTTGTATCACTCACGGCGTAGAGATCGGCATAACCCACCGCAATGGCAAGCGTGCTGTTCTTCGCAAGGTTGAGATATTGACTGGTGAGCGCCGGAAGAATCGCCGGCAAGGCCTGGGGCAAGACGATCCGGCGTAGACCCAAACCCTCCGACAAACCAAGACTTCGAAAGGCTTCCCACTGGCCACGCGACACCGCATTAATTCCGCCTCGAACGATTTCGGCGATCGAGGCTCCTGTGAACACCACCAACCCCGTAAGCACCGAGCAAAACTCCACGCTGAGATTCAGCCCCAAAAGGCGTATGCCCTGGTTGGAGAAGTGGATCAATCCACCCACGGGAGTGTCTGGCAACCCCAAAAAGGCCACGAAATACCAAAAGAGCAACTGCAGCAACAGCGGCACTTGGCGAATCAACGCCACATAGCCACCAGAAAGACTGCGCAACAAGCGATTGCGACTGCTCCGGGCAGCTCCAGCTGCCACCCCAAGCGTGGTGGCCAGCAACAACCCCACCAAAATCACCTTGAGGCTGTTCAACCAACCAATGGTCAGGGCCCAGGCATAGCTGTCGGTTGGGGCATAGGGCAGCGCAGTCTCTGCAAGGGCGAAACCCGCCGGACGCCATAGCCAACCGAAATCAAGTCCCAGACCTGTGCGAATCAAATTCACGGTGATGTTGTTAATCAACAGACCGGCAAACGCGATCAAGGCAACAACAACGCAAAGCTGAACCCAGAAGCGTCCTTGACGAAACATCTGGGGCATCAAGTGAACGGCGGAGCAATCATCAAACCACCTTCAACACCCAGACGATTGGGACCCCTGGGGATGGTGACGGCACTTCCGGGGCCGAGATGACGGTTGTAGATCTCGCCATAGTTACCAGTCGCCCGAATCACCTGCACCACGAAGTCGTCCGGCAAACCGAGCTTCGCTCCGAGGCCTCCATCCACCCCCAAGAAACGACGCAACGCGGCCTGCGATGGATCCGCAACTGCCCGTTCCAAAACATCGTCAAGGTTGGCTTGAGTAATGCCACGCTCCTCCGCTTCGATGAGGGCATACACCACCCAATTGGTCGCATCGGCCATCCGCTGATCACCCCCAACGACGGCTGGAGCGAGGGGTTCTTTACTCAACCGGTCCTCCAAAATCACGTGTTGTTGAGGGTCTTTAAATCCAGAACGAGCGGAAGCCAGCTGTGAACGATCGGAGGTCATCGCGGCACAACGACCTTGCAAATAACCTCCCACCACTTGGTTTAAGTCTTGGTATTTGATCGGGGTGTAGGGAAGACCCTGCGCTGCAAACGCATCATTCAAGTTCTGTTCAGTGGTCGTTCCCGATCCGACGCAAATGGCTTTGCCACTCAAATCAGCGATCGAACGGACGCCACTCCCCACCGACACCATCAATCCCTGCCCATCGTGAAACACCGTGGGGGCAAAGCTGAGTCCATTCCCCCCGGCTGCGTCACGGCTGAGGGTATGGGTCGTGTTGCGTGAGAGAAGATCGATCTCCCCAGACCGCAATGCTGTGAATCGCTCCGGCGCGGTCAGGGGGCGGTATTGAACCTTGGCGCTATCGCCAACAAAAGCCGCGGCCATCGCCTTGCAAATGTCTACATCGAAGCCGGCGTAGCGCCCTTCAGGACTTAAAAAACTGAAGCCAGGGATCTTGCCACTCACGCCGCACAACAACTCACCCCTCGACTGCACTAAGTCCAACCTGGAACTAGTGCCATCACTCAGGGTGGCGCATCCACTGATCAAACCAACTAAACCGCCGACGGCACCAATCAGACGTCTAGAGATGGGTCGGGACATCGTTGATGGGACGGATCGGATCGGATTGTCCCAGATCTTCAAGCAACAACCCAAAACACCGGTACCTTCTGGGGGCTGACAGCCCCCCACATGAAACTGCGCTGCTGGCTGCTAGCTGGGTTCATCGGACTGGGCTTGACAACACCAGTCCATGCATGGGGACAGGAAGATCGAAGCAATTACAACAACAAAATGGCCCTTCTAGGCGTCTTGCTGGAGGGAGCAAAGGAACGCGCTCAGGATCACGGTGATATCGAAACCCTTTGCTTACTTCTCGGTATTGGTGCGGACGTCACCGCGAATTATGTGAACACAGCACCGAATAGTCAACAAATCAATCAACGCTTGGTCGCGATGAATAACGACCTCAACATGTGCATCACCATGCTGCAGAAAACAGCCTTAAAACCTTAAGCATGGGATGACTCTTGCCCTCCAATCCGTTCAAATAAATCAAGGGATTCTTGATTCAATCCCACAACGGTGACCTCTGAGCCACCGAGGCGTAACTTGCGGATCACTTGATCCAGGGCTGCTACACCACTTTGATCCCAGATATGGGCCTGCGAGAGGTCGATGCTGATCCGCTCGGGATGATCGTGCAGATCAAATCCTTGGACGAAATAGATCGTGCTGACAAAAAACAACTGACCAATCACCCGGTAGTGGCGTTCTTGAGCACTGATCTGATCCGATTCCACCCGGATCACCTTGGCAACTTTGCGGCTGAACAAAATGCCGGCCAAGGCAACACCGGCCAACACTCCAAGCGCCAAGTTGTGCGGCGTCGTGAGCATGGTGACGGCAAACGTCATCAGCATCACGGAGGTGTCGCTCTTTGGAATCCGACGCACATTGCGCAGGCCATTGATGTCGGCAGTACTCACCGCGATGCTGATCATCACGGCTACCAAAGCAGCCATTGGAATCTGCTTCAGCCAGGAGCCTGCCAAAAGGATCATGGCCAACAGACTGACGCCCGAGAACAATGTCGAAAGGCGGGTTCTGCCGCCGTTGTCGATGTTCATCACCGATTGACCAACCAAGGCGCAGCCAGCCATACCGCCAAAAAGCGAAGACACGATGTTGGCGATGCCTTGACCGCGGGCTTCAACATTTTTGTTGGAGGGTGAATCGGTTTTATCGTCAAGAATGTCTTGTGTGAGAAAGCTTTCCATCAAGCCCACTAGGGAGATGGCCAAAGCAGTGGGCAAGACCAAACCGAGGGTTTCAAGGTTGAAGGGCACACCTCCACTGCCTTGTCCGAAGGGAATGCCAAAGCTGGGCAAGCCATCTGGAAGGTTGCCGAGGCTGCTGACCGTGGGGATGTCGAAGTGGAACCCAATGCTGATGGCCGTGAGAACAACGATCGCCACCAGCTGAGAGGGAACAGCCCGCGTCAGCCGTGGCAATCCATAAATGATCACGAGCCCCAACATCACCAAAGCCCACACCACCGGCACCTGGCCGCCATGGGGCAACAACAAACCCGCCGCATGGTCACCTCCCTCACCATGCCCACCGCCAAAACCAAGTTGGGGAAGCTGCGCTTGAAAAATCAGCAGAGCCAAGGCATTCACAAATCCGCTGAGGACCCCCTGGGGAACAAAGCGCATCTGATCGGCCAATCGCATGTAACCCCAGAGAATCTGGAGGACCCCGGTTACGAGACCAGCCACCAACAAATATTTCACCCCCAAACCTGGGCCAATACCTTCACCACTGGCCACAAGGCCAGTCATTAACAAGGCTGTTGATCCGGTCGCGGACGTAATCATGGCCATCCGTCCGCCGACGACCGCAATCGTTAGGGACAGACAAAAGGCACCAAAAAGTCCGACCTTGGGATCAACCCCAGCAATTCCAGAGAACGCAATCGCTTCTGGAATCATCGCGAAGGCGACGACCAGGCCTGAAAGCAGGTCCTTACTGGGATTAGAGAACCACTGATTCACCAGAGTTGAACTGGATCGATTGGCCATGACCAACGCCGTAGGCTGCCGCGACCGTAGATCAGAGCGTCGGCAGGTTGCCAGCGGGGTCGTACTTCTGCTTAAGACTTTTCAAGCCAGGCAGCCAACCGCCAAAAGCTTGCTCAAGTTCACGTTGATGAAACGGAAGATGGTCGTGGAGTTGCGCCAGATGAACACCTGGGCAGAGCGGTTGCAACACACGCCAAAGCTCCTCGAGCCACTGCAGGCTGCGTTGACGCATCGCTAGATCACCAGCGACCCAACCCGCCGTCATCCAAGGCTTCCAAACAGCGTCACGGTGGTGGAACGAGCTGAGATCACTGGGCACCAGGGAGGTAGCACCGCCCAATTGCTGGCCCGACAGGCTGCATGAAGGGTGGGGACGGCGACGCATGTAATCCAGAAGAAGAGGCATGCAATCGTTCCAATCAGCGGCTCGTGCAGGCCCCAACAAACCCACCACCTCAGAGTGCACACGATCCGCTCCCGGACGGGGAACCACCAAGGCGGGCAATTGATGCAAACCGTCGATGCGCTCAAGTCCTGGAAGGCCAGGGTCTTGGTCGTATACCCGCAAGATGTCCACCCGATCGGCATCCCCCCAATGCCACTGGAGGCTGATGGATGCATCCGACGCTTCAGCCTCTTTGATCCAATCGGGGAGTGCATCGGATGGACCATGGCACTGCTGAACCCAAAGCGGAATCAGGGGATGGGTGAGCAAACGCACCTCCGTGACGACAGCCAGAAACGGCGCAGCACCACAAAGAGCTCTCCACTCAGGTGTATCGCCATCGTGATGGCGCTGAAGCCAAAATTCCTCCCCATTTCCCCACACCCCACGGATTTCAAGGAGGTGATCAATGGCCAAACCCAGCGCACGGCTTCGGGGACCCATTCCGCCTGTCAAGACATAGCCAAGTCCGGGCAAACCAGACAAACCGGTTGCGATGGATTGACCATGGGGAAGCAGGGCTTGAAGCACATCCCCCATCCGACAACCACCACCAATCCAGACGGAATGATCGGAGCTCTGCCAAGCGATCCGATTCAGTTGCGGTCGTAGATCAAGCGTGCATTGGTTGTGGGCTGCTGCCATTGAACTTGTCCCACCACTGCAGACCCGCAAGGGCCGCGGCCCGGACCAGCCTTGAAGCAAATCGGGCAACTCAGCCTGAGACGGGCACAAGACTTCCAGAGAGCCAGCATCTTGAGCCTGCGGATTGAATAGATCGAGGGGAGCCTGATCCATTGCTGCACGCCGAATAGGGTCTAGCCATTCGTATAGCGAAACGAACGCCTTGGCCGACTTCCAAGCAGAACCATCCGTTGAACGCCTTGGGGTTCTGATCTGTGGCCACGGCAGCCGCAACAGGCTTGCCGTTGAAGAATTTGCGCAAATGGTCGAAAAACTTCGACCCAAGCTTGCTCCCATGCCTGTAGAGCACGGCTACTTGGAGTTTGCCCAACCGATTCTGAGGGAAGGATTGGAATCACTCCGCCAACAGGGCGTCACCAAAGTGTTGGCCATCCCCGCCATGTTGTTTGCAGCAGGACATGCCAAGAACGACATTCCCTCCGTTCTGAATACCTACACGGCGGAAACGGGCCTGCCCATCGACTACGGCCGCGAGTTGGGCGTCGATCGATTGATGGTGGCTGCAGCAGGGTCCAGGGTCCAAGAAGCTTTGGAGCGCGCATCCAACGACATCTCCGTCTCCGAAACATTGCTGGTCGTCGTCGGGCGCGGATCCTCCGATCCCGACGCCAACTCAAACGTGGCGAAAGTGACGCGGATGTTGGTGGAGGGTTTTGGCTTTGGCTGGGGTGAAACCGTCTATTCCGGCGTGACGTTCCCCCTCGTGGATCCCGGCCTTCGACACGTGGTGCGACTGGGGTTCCGCCGCATCGTTGTGGTTCCTTATTTTTTATTTTCTGGGGTGCTCGTGAGTCGAATCCGTCAGCACACCGACCTAGTGGCGGCCGACTATCCCGATGTGGAGTTCCTCTCCGCCGGCTACCTAGGCCAACACCCGATGGTGGTGGACACATTCAGAGAGCGGGTGGAGGAGGTGCTCCGTGGAGATACCGCAATGAATTGCTCCCTCTGCAAGTACAGAGCTCAGGTGCTGGGCTTTGAACAGGATGTAGGACGGGCCCAAGAAAGTCACCACCATCACGTCGAGGGATTGGCTGAGAGCTGCACGCTCTGCGAGCTCGAATGCACAGGCGCCTGCCAACCGGATGGAGTCCCGCCTGGGGCTCATAGCCATGGACACAGCCATCAACATGGCGAGCCGGATCACGAGCATCACCACCCCCCCTATCCCCACGCTGAACATCCGCTGGGTCCAGTCACGCTGAGCCAAACCTTGAAAGCATCCAAGGATTCCCTTCAGAAGTCTTAAGAAAAACCAGGCAATTCAGAGCAGCGGTGCCATCAATCTCAGCAAGGACTGGCGAGATTTTCCAAATATCAGATTTGTTAATCATTTAAAAATCGGGGTTGTCTTGCTCACTTTTTCCACAGCATTGGTTCCGATTTCCACAAGCAGTTCCTCAAGTCGCCCATCCCCCCTGGAGCCTGTGAAGACGGCATCAAAACCAAATTCTGTCTTGACAGGCACTTCGATCGGACATCGGGCTGGATAAGCAGCCCAACTGAAATGCTGATATCGGTTGCAAACACTGATTTCTTGACTGGTCTCATCCACGCATTTTGCAAAAAACAGTGCTTTTGACGGATTCGGGGTTTGTGTGGCTTTCTTATGGACGTCAACGAGTCAGAGCGAGACTCAATGGATCGAAACCACTTGGAAAAATGTCATGGTTTGGGAGCAACAGATGCTGTTGTTTCCACAAGCACGCCTCACCTCATCAGGAGTGCGTCTGCGCAAACCCATGCCTACGTCAGCCTCGAAGCAGAAATTCCTGAAGTGCTGTATCGCGGCATGAAGGATTTCATTGGAGATCACCCCAGCTGGGATCAATACCGGGTGATGAGTTCGGCGCTCGCCCACTTTCTTTTCCAAAACGGCAGCGACAATCGGGCCGTGAGCGAGCGCTATCTCGACGATTTGTTTATGCAGTCCGATCCCTAAGGGCAAGGAGGCAAGCGCGTCGACTGATCGCCATCATCGTGAGGGTTGGAGACTGCCAAGCGGAGGTTGGCCAACAAGCGCCATCCACAACAAGCACATTTGGTGCTCTCCACAGTTGATTGCTCGAGTTGAGAACGCTGCTGCGTTCATCACAACCAAATGCCGCTCCTCCGACTTCGTGGATGTAATAGCCAGGAGGAGCTGCCCCCTCGGTTAGGGCCACTGCGCCTTTTAAAAAGGGCTCGACCAAAGGCAGGTAAAACAGGTCTTTGATTGGCAAGGATTCCCCCCCTGCAGCAGAGATGCAAGCCTGAATCCGTCCACGCATGTGATCCACCATTGCCAATTCGTTGGCGCTCCATTGGCAGTTGATATGGGGAACAGCCACATCCCAACGATCCACTTGTCCCTGCAGGGTCACCCTGTTGTCAGCCCGGGGAAGAACTTCTCCATGACCAATCAAAAATCCTGTCGTGGTGTTAGCCCGACGCTTCAGGACAGCCGGCGGGTCAAAACGTCCGATCCCCCCCCACAATCCATAACCGCCCTGGAATGTCGGCTGGTCGGAAGGCTGATGGAGATGACGTCCAAAAGGAATAAAAAAGCTACCGGCTCCAGTGAGGGGTGGCTGGGGCCCAGAGCTCGATCCTGGAAACGCAAAAAACTGACTCGTGGACACATGGTCCATCAATCGTGTTCCAAGGCGCCCGGATGGATCGACCACACCGCCCCGCTGAACTTGCTCACTCGAGCGCAACAAGATCGACACCGACTGAATGGTGGACGCGGCCAGCACGACCAGATCACCAGGGATGAGATAGCGATTGCCATTGGCTTGGTTAACGGCGACAACTCCGGTGGCTTTTGAACCCGAAGACGTCAGCTCAAGGCGCTCGACGAGGTGATTGGAAAGCAGCTGGACCCTTCCCGTGGCCATTGCGCGGGGCAGGGTGCTGCCACAACTGCTGGAACGCGGCCAAGGGCCATCACGGCTGGGGTCGTGGGGGCCAAATCCCCGCGATGGAATCACATCGATGCCGAGCTGATCCGCTACCGCTTCCATAAAGCGTTGTTCTGCGGCAGTGGAGGGGAGAGCAGGCTCGGTGGCTCCGTCCGGAAGATGGGTTAGGTGGTTGGATCCACCATGCACCTTCAGAAATTGTTCTAGAGCGGAGTAATGCGCTGTTAGGTCTTGGCTCCTGATCGGCCACGACACCTCTTCACCCTCGAGTTGAACACCCGTGAAATCCTCATCGGACAGTCGAAGGGTGATGCCGCCCCAGGTGAGGCTGCGACCGCCCACTTGCAAACCACGAGTCCAGAGAAACGGACGATCGGGCGGATGGTGGTAGGGATGCAACCGCTCATCGGCATATAACCGGGGGTTGGCTTTCCAGTACCCAGGGTGTTGGGCCTGACGTCGATGCTGTCCACTCATCAGACCAGCCAAACGACGCATCAAATTGCCGGGCTCTGAGGTCAGTGCTTCGCTGCTGCTGAGGTTCGGCCCCGCATCAATGACCAACACCCTGGCCCCCCCTTCCGCCAAGGTCATGGCGGCGACGCCGCCACTCGCTCCAGAGCCAACAACGATGGCGTCCCAAACACCTTCGACCATCTGGCTGGAGCTACTCATCAAGACTCAGTGCCAAAAAAAAAGATCCTCCGTTGGAGGACCTCAAATTCAATCAGATTTGGTGGCGGGGGGGAGATTTGAACTCCCGACCTTCGGGTTATGAGCCCGACGAGCTACCAGACTGCTCTACCCCGCGGCAGCCAAATAATCATACAGGTGCGTGTTCCCAGCATTGATTTCAGCCGAGATGCTGCTTCAGCTGTTCCTGAACTGAAGCGCACCGCTCACCTCAAGTTTGACCCCCGGACTGATCTCCAACATCTCGTCCTCCAACTCCTGCAACCTCACGGGAGTCAACCATTCCAGCTCACGGAGTAAATACAGGGCGACTGCTTGTTTGGCGCGTCGCGAGCCATCTTCCACTTTGATGGCGACCCCTAACCCTTCCCCGATCCGACTGAGGCATTGAATCCCTTCGGCGCCCCCCTTGCTCAACACTTGACCATGGCTGCGACGCATCAATTCGGTATCGAAACGTCCCTCCCCTGCAACAAGATCAGGGTGGGCCAGCATGGCTCTGCTGATCTGTTCCAATTCGGCATGTCGGGATGCCCCAAGGTGGGCATAGAGCAGGGCCATTTGAGCGAGTTGCAAGCGCAGCGTCGGCGCTCCGCAATCATCGCGAGCTGCCAAAAGCTCATCCGCCGGTAATCCCAAAAGCTCTGCCACCCGACGGTTGACCTCCACCTGAACTGGATGGTCGCTCTGCAGATAGTCATCCAAAGGCCAGGCCATCTTTCGGCTCGTGGCCAGAAATGCAGCGTGCTTTCCCGAACAGTTGTGCTGCAAGGGGCTATCCCCATGGGTGGGAACAGGACACTGCAGCTGACTGGGGTCCAGTTCAGCTTTCCAAAGCAGCTTGAACGCTTCACGCGCATGGAGATTGGTGCCGGCGTGGGAGGCACAACTAATCGCGATCCCCCGCTCACCAACATCCATCTGATCGGCTGCGCCGCTGCTCAAAAACGGCAGAGCCTGAAATGGCTTGAGTGCGGAGCGAATAAACGTTTCAAAGCCCGCGTCTCCAGCCGACAGGAGCACGCGTCCCTGACCATCGCAAACAACGGCATGAACCCGATGCACTGACTCACTGATCGTTCCCCGACGAAGGGTGACCTGAAGTGGGGCCTGTCCGGACCGCGCTGCAGAGCTGAAACCCGATGAGAGGGTCATCTTGAAGGGTGGTTCGGTTCAGTTCAAAGAGCCTGACAGAGGCTGGCACCGCCAAGCATCAAGGCTGCCGCGGTTGCCATGGCACGCCCCAAACGCCCGAGAATCGGACGCACTTCATGGCGAGCCACCAAAAGATCCTGTTCACGCCAAGACAGGGGCTTTTCCCAAGTTTGGCCGTCGTACCAACCCGATTCTTCGTAATCAACTGATTCGCTCAGCAAACGTTTCATCACATAGGTCCAACCCAGCCATTGCCGCATCAGCAAAAACAAAGGGAGAACAAGAGCCGACACGGCGCCAGCAACAACTAATCGAGGTGGGTCCTGCTTTAACGCCCAACTTCCGCTGGCCACCAACAAACAAACCGGAAGAACCATGATCCAGCTAATCGCCAGACTCTTTGCCAGAAAAGGCTCGTCGCCCACCGGCCAAGAGAAAAACCAAGACGTCGATAACTGCTGAAATTCCTCGAGGGGTCGCTGCTCAGGAGGAACGGGGCATGACACTGCCTCAGCCATATCGTCAGCTTTCTGCAGGCGTCGAAGCTAGGAATGAACGGCTTTCACCGTGACTCCAAAACGCCTCTAGGTCGTAGTAGCGACGCTGCTCTGGCATCAACACATGAACAATCAGTTCGCCGTAATCCAAGAGCGCCCAACACCCCTCGTTTAAGCCTTCCTTGCGGAGGGGCAAACGAGCTGCATCGATTTCCAAGCGGTCTTCGACCGATTGCGCGATGGCTCGCACCTGAACGTCTGATTGACCACCAGCAATCACCATCCAATCGGCCAAGCTCGACACTTCATCCACCCGGATTAAACGAATATCAACAGCTTTCCGGTCATCGCATGCATCGGCTGCGAGTTCTGCCAACTGCTCACTATCCATAAACATTCTCACTGGTGACTGATGTACGGGATCCTTCCTGCTGCGCCATCTCGGCGCGGGCTTTGCTGGCACTTTTCCGCAAGGCCTCTAAGCGATCTTCGTAAAAGCTACGGCGACGCTTTTTACGGGTTTTGTCCACAAGATCCTTCAGGGCACCGCCAAGGCTGCGGTAAGCATTTGGAACGCTGTACCCAAACCGACAAGCCAGGTCGATCGCACGCTCATCCGCGGTGATCGCGTCCTGGAGACGCTTTTCGGAGTTGTTCTTTAAGTACAGGCGATAGCCGGCAAAACCGGATAGGCCTAACGCCATCATTAAAAGAAGGCCGTCCTGCACCCAAAGCTCACCGATGGCGCCACCAAGGCCAATCGCTAGGGCCGCCATTTCCCAGCCATCCCGAGGGATTGTGTCGTTTTGAATCCGACCAACCTCGTGCCAGAACAGAAGGTTGCGATGGTCTAAGGCCAAGCCATCCCATTGGTCGAGATCCACTTGGATTTCCACCTCATCGCGTCCAATTTCTTCAAGCGTGATCAACGGGGGATCGACGGACGCCGCCGATTCCACGAACACCCAGTTCTGCATTTCAGGTGGCAGCAGCCCCTTGAGGCGCTGAAGCTCACTCATTGCACAGTGAATCCCTCATCCCCATACCGTAGCGAGGCCAGTGCCAAGAGCAGGATTTCGGGGCGAGGTTTCTGCTGCGTGAGAGGCTGACTGGGTTTGACTGAACGCGACAGCTCATGCCACGGCGGACCGATCTGCGTCGCATCCTCCTGGTGGGATCTGGTCCGATCGTGATCGGCCAGGCCTGTGAGTTTGATTACTCCGGAACCCAGGCCTGCAAAGCCCTTAGGGCAGAAGGCTTTGAGGTGGTGTTGGTGAATTCCAACCCCGCATCGATCATGACCGACCCCGGCATGGCGGATCGGACCTACATCGAACCACTCACCCCTGAAGTGGTGACGCAGGTCATTGAGAAAGAACGTCCTGATGCCCTCTTGCCCACGATGGGGGGGCAAACAGCTCTCAACCTCGCAGTCACCCTGGCCGAAAACGGAACGTTGGATCGTTTCGGGGTGGAGCTCATCGGTGCCGACTTACAGGCAATTCAGAAGGCCGAGGATCGGCTGCTGTTTAAGCAAGCGATGGAACGAATTGGGGTAAGTGTGTGCCCATCGGGCATCGCTTCCACCCTGGAGGAAGCAGATGCCGTTGGCGCAGAGATCAGCAGCTTTCCTCGCATCATTCGACCGGCATTCACCCTTGGGGGAAGTGGTGGTGGCATTGCTTACAACCCGGAGGAATTTGCCGCCATTTGCAAAAGCGGGCTGGAAGCGAGTCCTGTTTCCCAAATATTGATTGAGCAATCACTGCTCGGATGGAAAGAATTTGAACTCGAGGTGATGCGTGATCTGGCGGACAACGTCGTGATCGTCTGCAGCATCGAAAACCTCGACCCGATGGGGGTACATACCGGGGATTCGATCACTGTTGCTCCAGCGCAAACCCTCACCGATCGGGAATACCAGCGACTTCGCGATCAATCCATCGCCATCATTCGTGAAATCGGCGTTGCTACGGGAGGCAGCAACATTCAGTTCGCCATCAACCCCGACAACGGCGATGTGGTGGTGATCGAAATGAACCCGAGGGTGAGTCGATCGTCTGCACTTGCCAGCAAAGCAACAGGGTTCCCCATCGCGAAAATTGCTGCTCGCCTTGCCGTTGGATACACCCTCGACGAAATTCTCAACGACATCACAGGCCAAACACCGGCTTGCTTTGAACCCACGATCGATTACGTCGTCACAAAGATTCCTCGCTTTGCCTTTGAAAAGTTCAAAGGCAGTCCGGCGGTTCTCACCACATCGATGAAATCGGTCGGTGAAGCCATGGCCATCGGTCGCTGCTTCGAAGAATCGTTCCAAAAAGCAATGCGATCGCTGGAAACCGGCTTTTCAGGATGGGGAGGGGACAGGGACGAGCCAAATCTCAGCGACAGCGAAATTGATCGCCTTCTACGAACACCATCACCGGAGCGCATCCTCACGGTTCGCACAGCGATGGTGAACGGCCGAAGCGATGCCGACATCCATCGGATCAGCAATATCGACCCTTGGTTCTTGGCGAAGCTCCGTCGCATCGTTGACGCGGAATCAACATTGATGCGGGGGCGTCAGCTGGATGAGCTCGATGCCTCGACCCTTTTAGAAATCAAGCAACTTGGTTTTTCCGATCGTCAGATTGCCTGGTGCACGGGAACCGACGAACTCAGCGTGCGCTCTCATCGACACAAGCTTGATGTGCGAGCCGTGTTTAAAACCGTGGATACCTGTGCAGCGGAATTTGCATCCACCACGCCCTATCACTACTCCACGTACGAACGGCCGCTCCAAAAACTGCAAGCCGATGGAACTCTGATCACCCTGCCAAGTGCGACGGAAGTTAGCCGCAATAGCGACCAGCGAAAAATGATGATCCTGGGCGGGGGTCCGAATCGCATCGGTCAGGGCATTGAATTTGATTACTGCTGCTGCCATGCCTCCTTCTCAGCCCAAGAACAAGGCATCACCACCGTGATGGTGAACAGCAACCCCGAGACGGTTTCCACCGATTACGACACAAGCGACAGTCTTTATTTCGAGCCACTCACGCTTGAAGACGTGCTGAACGTAATTGAAGCGGAACGTCCGAACGGCGTTGTTGTGCAATTTGGCGGGCAAACGCCGCTGAAACTCGCCATTCCATTGCTGCGCTGGCTCAACAGCCCGGACGGACAAGTCACCGGAACAGAAATTTGGGGTACATCCCCTGAATCGATCGATCGCGCTGAAGATCGTGAGCAATTTGAAGCAATCCTTCGAGAACTGGACATCCGTCAACCGCGCAATGGTTTGGCCCGCAGTGAAGAGGAAGCACGATCGATTGCCACTGTTGTGGGTTACCCCGTTGTGGTGAGGCCCTCCTATGTGCTCGGCGGACGAGCCATGGAAGTGGTGTTCGACGAACAAGAACTCAATCGCTACATGCGCGAAGCGGTACAGGTCGAACCGGATCATCCGGTGTTGATTGACCAGTACCTCGAGAATGCTGTTGAAGTGGATGTGGATGCGTTATCGGATCAGGACGGCAACGTCGTGATTGGAGGTTTGATGGAGCATATCGAGCCTGCGGGAATTCATTCCGGAGACTCCGCCTGCTGCCTGCCAACCGTCTCGCTCGGTGAATCCGCACTGCACACGATTCGGGAATGGAGCAAAGCGTTAGCTATCTCCCTCAAGGTGAAGGGATTAATCAACCTCCAATTCGCTGTGCAGCGCGACAGCGACGGTGAGGAAGTTGTCTTCATCATCGAAGCAAATCCCCGCGCCTCTCGCACGGTGCCTTTCGTCGCGAAAGCCACTGGGAAGCCCCTGGCTCGTTTAGCTACACGGTTAATGGCGGGCGAATCCCTTGTGGATGTGGGGCTAACAGAGGAACCCCAACCGCCTCTGCAAGCCATAAAAGAAGCAGTACTTCCCTTCCGACGCTTCCCTGGAGCCGACACGGTGCTTGGACCGGAAATGCGATCCACCGGTGAAGTGATGGGTTCAGCCACAAGTTTTGGAATGGCGTATGCCAAAGCCGAGCTGGGGGCTGGCGAAGCCCTCCCCACCCAAGGAACAGTCTTCCTGTCGACCCATGACCGGGACAAATCGTCTCTTGTACCCGTGGCCGCTCGTTTGATCGAGCTGGGTTTTGAACTGATGGCAACCGCTGGAACAGCCCATACCCTCGGACAAGCCTCCCTAAGGGTGCAAACGGTTCTCAAAGTGCATGAAGGCCGTCCAAACATCGAAGATTTGATTCGTTCCAATCAGGTTCAGCTCGTCATCAACACACCGATCGGTCGCCAAGCTGCTCACGACGACAAATACTTACGTCGTGCAGCCCTTGATTACGCCGTACCAACCGTGACAACCCTCGCTGGCGCCCGCGCCGCTGTGGAAGCGATCGCTGCCATGCAAAGCGAACCCACTCTCAGCATCTATGCCCTGCAAGACGTTCACGCGACGTGCTGAACGCATGAAGGTTGGGGCATTAGCTCGATCAAATTGAGCTGATCTCAGTAGGGTGAAGAAATCAGGAATACAGATGTGACAGCCAGCTCTACCTCCGTCAAGCCAGGATCCGATCTACGCGACACCTTCCGGAAAGCCTACGAAAATCGCTACACCTGGACACCCGGTTTTTCCGGATATCGCGGGCGCTGCCTTTGGACTCAAGGCGATCAAACCGTGACTGGCACGTTTGAAATTGGTGCCGACCTCAAGGCCAAGGTGGAGGGCATCGACAACGAGGAGATTTTGAAAGCTGTTCATTCACAGCTCTGGGAAGTCGCCATTCATCGCGTCCGCAGAAGCTTCGAACAAACCCACAGCGACAACACATTTACCGCTGGAGAAACGGACGCCGTCGGCACTGAAGTGATCGTGGGCGGTAAAGGTGAAGGAGACCGTTACCGACTCAAAGACGACGTTGTGACGATGGTTCATCGCCACATCCATGGAACCGTTGTCACCATCTTCACCACCGAGGTCACCCACACCGGTGCCGGCTATCTGAGCCACACCTACACAAGCCAATATTCCGATCCAGCTACTGGTGCCTTGCGTGGCGGGAAAAGCAGTTTTAAAGACACCTTCACCCCCCTCAACGATGGCGGTCCTTGGGTCCTGCAAGAGCGGGTGATCGAAACCGAAGCGCATGGCGACACACCCGCCGGATGCCAAACCTTTCGCTTTGAAGGTCTCGAGGCTCTTTAATCTCATTGCCGGCAACCGCCGGCTATGACACCATCCACGCAAGATTGCTTGGTGGTATGGAGAACTTCAATGCGTCGTTGGAAGCCTTCAACGCTCCGGTCAACAGTCTGGTGTGGGGTTGGCCAACGGTTGGATTAATCGCCGTAACCGGCATCTTTTTGATGGTCGGTCTGCGGTTCATGCCACTGCAGCGCCTTGTTTACGGCGTGCGGATGGTTCTGCTCCCATCAAAGGATGGCAGCGAAGGAGAGATCACTCCTTTTCAAGCGTTGATGACCTCGCTTTCAGCCACCATCGGAACCGGCAACATTGCAGGTGTGGCTGGAGCCATTGCCGTTGGCGGACCTGGGGCGGTGTTCTGGATGTGGATCATTGCCATCTTTGGCATTGCCACGAAATACGCCGAAGCCGTTCTGGCGGTGAAATTTCGCGAAACAGATGGATCGGGTAACCACGTTGGAGGCCCGATGTATTACATCCGCAATGGCCTCGGTTCCCAATGGAGCTGGCTCGCGAGCCTGTTCGCTTTGTTCGGAATGTTGGCCGGCTTCGGCATTGGAAATGGTGTTCAGGCCTTCGAAGTGTCGTCAGCACTCGAGACCGCTGGAATTCCAAGGCTGATCACCGGCGTCGTTCTGGGAGCCTCTGTCTTTGCAGTTGTGATCGGCGGCATTCGGCGCATCGCAAAGGCCGCCTCCACGTTGGTGCCGTTGATGTCGATTCTCTACATCGGGGCATGTTTGGTGCTGCTGATCTTGAACGCCTCAGAAGTTCCCAGTGCGTTTGGAACCATCTTTGGCAATGCATTCAGCGGAGAAGCTGCGGCAGGTGGTGCTTTTGGTCAAGTGGTTCTGATGGGTTTCAAGCGAGGCATCTTCTCCAATGAAGCGGGTCTTGGCAGCGCTCCGATCGCCCATGCGGCCGCTCGAACAGATGATCCAGTTCGACAGGGCACCGTTGCGATGCTCGGCACGTTTATCGACACCCTGGTGATTTGCACGATGACTGCACTGGTGATCATTACGAGCCAAGCCAATACTCTTCTCGATGAAGCTGGAAATCGTCTAAGCGGAGCTAATTTATCGATAGCTGCCTTCAATCAAGGGCTTCCCGGAAGTGGTTTTGTCGTAACAATCGGATTGGTTGTGTTCGCTTTTACGACAATATTAGGCTGGAGTTTTTATGGAGAACGGTGCACAAGTTATTTATTTGGTGATCGTGCAATTTTGCCCTTCAGACTTCTGTGGGTCGCCATGGTTGTTTTCGCATCGATTGCTGGCACCAGTGGAGCACTTTGGGGTGTCGCCGACACTTTGAATGGATTAATGGCCTTGCCAAACTTGATCGCCCTACTTCTACTTTCAGGAACTGTATTCAAGCTCACGCGAAACTATCAATTCACACCCCATCAATCAGAAACTGATTAGCAGCATAGTTTCCATAAAAAAAGAGGTGGTCTACGCCACCTCTTTTTTTATGGAAAAAGCAAACAATATGAACCTTATGCTTCGGGCATCGGCGTCACAGATTTCAAGCGTTCATTAAGTTGCGACGCCAAGCTTTGGCGACCAACTGCCAACACTTTCAAAGTGTCTTCGTGCATACGGAGTTGAGCATCAGCCACCTGCATTCCACGAACAAGTTCTTTCAACTCATCGGGAAGAGTATTGAGGTCGTAGCGCTTGCCTTCAAAGGTCAAGACGGGATTGTTGGACGCTGAGTCAGTCATCGATCGCTGCCGGGATTATTCGGAACCGGACATCAAATTGTAAGTGTAATTAGCCAGTCTGCAGATCACGAATGAACTGCTTCTCACAAAGCTCTCGATAGCGACCGCCGCGCTGCATCAAGGCGTCGTGGGTTCCAACATCAACGATCGATCCACGCTCCATTAAAACGATTTGATCAGCTTCCTGAACCGTGGCAAGCCGGTGAGCAATCACAAGAACCGTGCGATCTGCCATCGCCTGTTTTAAGCCCAACTGAACAGCGGCCTCCGCCTCAGCATCAAGCGCACTCGTGGCCTCATCCAACAACATCACAGCGGGGTTACCAAGAACGGCTCTTGCGATCGCGATGCGCTGGAGCTGTCCACCCGACACATTCGTTCCCCGCTCTTGAAGACGGGTGTCGTAGCCGTCAGGAAGTCGAACAATGAAGTCGTGGGCGTTGGCGAGTTTGGCGGACTGTTGAAGCTCCTCTTGGGTGCAATCCCGACCAAATCGAATCGCGTCTGCAATGGTTCCCGAAAACACGCTGCTGCGTTGAGGAACAAGCGCCACCTGTTGGCGCAAGTCGCGGGCACTGACGCGACTTAAATCCTTGCCATCAAACAAAAGCTGCCCCTGATCAACGCAGTTGAAGCGAAGCAACAACGAAAAGACTGTGGTTTTGCCGGCACCGGAAGGGCCCACCAAAGCCACCACCTGTCCGGCATGAACGGAAAGGTTGAAGTTTTGAAGAACGGGTTGACCCGGAATGTACGAGAACTGAACTTGGCTAAAGCTGAGGTCTCCACGCAGTCGACCTAACGGCAACGCCGGAACTGGATCAGCAGGTTCGGAGGGTTCCTGTTCGATTTCCCGTAAGCGCCTTAACGACGACTGGCCTTGCTGAAATTCGTTGTAGTTAGCGGTGACATGGGCAATTGGATCAATCAGCAGTACCAAGCCGGTGAGGTAGGTAATCAGCCCTGGGATTTCGAGATCACCACTGTTAATTCTGATGGCTGCCAACACCAACACCGTGGCAAATCCGAGCACCTCGATGATGCCCACCACCGGATGTTGCAACGCCACGAGGCGATAGGTGTTGTATCGAGCCAATCGATGCTGGTCAATCTCATCTTCAAAACGACGTTCAAGCCAAGGCTCAGCTGCAAAAGCCCGCACCAATGGCAATCCCTCGATCGCTTCGCCAAGCAATCCGGCCAGTTCGCTGACTTTTTTCTGACTGCGTTCTGTGGCAACCATCACCCTCGCCCCAAACACGCTGATCAGCCAGGCAACGAAGGGTGCGAGGAGCAGGATCGCAACGGTTAATTTCCAATCCAACAAAAGCATGTAACCCAACACTGCCACCAGCTGCAAAGCACTTGGAATGCTGTCGTGAAGGGTCTTGTAGATCACCTCACTCACCCGGTCGGCATCCTCCGTAAGTCGATAGGTGAGATCGCCAGACGACATCTTTTCCAGCGCACCAAGCTGGACCCTCTGCAACCGCTGAAACAAGTCTCGTCGAAGGGACTGGCTGACCTGCAAGGCCGGACCTGCCAACAGCGAGTCTTGCCCAAATTGGGCGATTTTTTGAATCGCAAACACCACAAGAACCAAGCCGATCACTGGCAAAATTCGGTTCAAATCGCCAGATCCCACATCGGGGAGAAGGCGACCCATCAATTTCATCAACACCAATTGGCTGCTGACGAACACCAGCATGCAGAGCCCTCCCCAGGTCAACTGACGCAAATGGGGAAGCAACAGCGGCAGCAATCGCCGAAAGCCAGCTTGAGAGGGAGTCAGCATGGCGGCACAGTATCAACGTCGAGCCAACGCGCCCTTCAAATGAAGCTGGATCAGTTCCTCAAATGGAAAGGCTGGGTCTCCACCGGAGGAGAGGCCAAGCAACGCATCCAGATGGGTGAAGTGACGGTGAATGGTGCGGTTGAAATCCGTCGAGGACGTCAGCTATCGGCAGGGGATCGGGTTGTGCTTGCTGGCGAGGAGTCCGTCATGGAGGGTTAAAGCGCGATCGGGCCGTAAGTTGGCCCCCAGATTCGAATGGGAAACCAAACGTGCGCAGACCGGTGATCGCTGGCAACTGGAAGATGCACATGACCTGTGCCCAGGCCAGGGAGTTCATGGCTGCCTTCCTACCGCTCGTAGCGGACATGCCCAACGACCGTGATCTGGTGCTGGCTCCTCCGTTCACAGCCCTCTCATCCATGGCTGATCTCTGCAAGGACAGTCCTATTGCCCTTTCCAGTCAGAACGTGCACTGGGAGGGATCAGGTGCCTTCACCGGCGAAATCTCTCCATCCATGCTTAAGGAGCATGGAGTGACCTACACAATCGTTGGACACAGCGAACCGCGAAAATATTTCAGTGAAAGCGACGAGCAAATCAATCACCGCGCCCGTTCATCCCAGGCCAATGGGCTGATTCCAATCGTCTGCGTGGGGGAGACGGACGAGCAACGGGAGCGTGGTGAAGCAGAACGCGTGATTCGCAGGCAAATCGAGCAGGGGCTGGAAGGACTCGACGCCGACCTACTCGTGGTGGCCTATGAGCCGATCTGGGCCATTGGCACTGGAAAAACCTGCGAAGCGGCAGAAGCCAATCGCATATGCGGCTTGATCCGCAGCTGGGTGGGGTCCCCAGATCTCGTCATTCAGTACGGCGGTTCAGTGAAGGGAGGCAACATCGATGAACTCATGGGAATGAGTGATATTGATGGCGTTCTGGTGGGTGGCGCATCACTTCAACCCGATGGTTTCGCGCGCATTGCCAACTACAACGTCGCTTAATTCCGCGAACTGGCCGCTGGCCTGGCGGGAACGGACCGCTGTGATGGGGGTGATCAACATCACCCCGGATTCCTTCAGCGACGGTGGTCGATTTTTAGCGACGGATCGCGCCGTTGAGGAAGCGCAGAGACAACTCAAGCTGGGAGCCGATGTTCTCGACCTCGGGGCGCAAAGCACGAGACCCGGGGCGGACGAAGTTGGTGCCGAGGAAGAATGTCGACGTCTTCTTCCCGCGCTGACCGCAATTCGGCGTCAGTGTCCTGAGGCGCTGATCTCCGTGGATACATTTTTGGCACCCGTCGCATCAGCAGCCCTGGATGCGGGGGCGAACTGGGTGAACGATGTCAGCGGAGGGCGTCGGGATCCTCAACTCCTCGGGGTGGTGGCTCAAGCCCAATGTCCGGTTGTTTTGATGCACAGCCGCGGCGACAGCAAGACCATGGATCAACTCACCGACTACAAGAACATCACCTCCGAGGTGCGGTCGGGGTTGCAGAAGTGCACCGAGGAGGCGCTTCGGGCGGGAGTCCAGCCATCGCAAATCATCTGGGATCCAGGCCTGGGTTTTGCCAAATCCCATGAGCAGAACCTGCAGTTGCTGCGTGAGCTCGAACAGCTCAATCAAGACGGCTTCCCGCTGCTAATCGGCCCATCCCGCAAACGCTTTATTGGTGAGGTGCTTAACGAGCCGCGACCGAAAGCCCGTCTATGGGGAACAGCTGCGGTGGCCTGCCGCTGCGCTCAGGCCAAAGCGGCCATCGTTCGTGTCCACGATGTGGGTGCAATCGCCCAGACGCTGCGCATGGCCTCTGCACTTTGGTGAGACAAGGGAACGAAGGCTCGCAGCGACGCAACCAACACTCACCTCTTAACCCCTAAAAACCACGAATGGGTAGATCCCCCTCCTCGAAGGGCGAGCAACCATAAGATTTGAGTTAAGATGGGGTAAAATATGATTCAATCTGACGTTCAATAAGTTTCACAGGAAACCAATTAAACGCGATCACAACATTTCAATCCACTAACAACTGTTCGCCATCAAACTCCCGAGCGCCTCACACAAAAAAGACTTAGATACATTATTCATTGTAGCGGGATGTGCTGGAGCCGGAAAATCTACCATCATTCAATCGTCTTATAAATTAAATTTGCCATTATTCGGAGAACATTTTCATGCCAAATTTCTCCAGACGTGTAATAGTCCGGACTTTCAAGAATACGACGACTTTGTAGACGTCATAAACAATCAATCAATTTTCCAAGCAAGACACATCCATCAACTGGCCAAAACAGTTTCTCCACCACCCTGCCTTCTTCTTCACATCGACCTAAAGCATGTTGTTCATACCCTTGGATACAAAGCCGCAATAAAGGAAGATCAAAAACGGATTAAAAAGAAAACAGACATACCCACTAGCAGCAGAAAAAGATTAGAGCCAGAAGTATGCGACTTGATGACATCAAGCTATCTAAAGAATCCATTTTTTTCTAGATTCAAAGAAATACTCGTCAACACGATTGATATCGATCACGAAAGAAATTCACTTCAATTCAAAGCCAGAAGAAGAAAGATGGGCAAAAGAGGCGCCAAAACACAGCTATTCCGCTACAAAAGCAGCGAGCTAGCCAAACAAGCACACGATGTTATGTATGACTCATGGGAGCGAAATACATACCTCCTCAAACCTGAAAAGATATTTCACACCTTAGTGATTGACCCAGGAGACCTCCTTTTAAACAATCAATGCATATGTAAGAACTGGTCCCAGAAAAATGGCTTCGACTAAACATTCGAAAATAATGCCGCACAGGTAGACATCAACTTATTCAAAGAGGCAAATAATAATTTCTGTTTTGCCAAAGATTAATCTGCAACGACTCCCTCAATGCGATCTTCAACCTCTTGGTAAAGCTCCTGCAGTTGCTCAATATTTTCATCAGAAGTTTCCCAATAACCACGACCATGAACCTCAAGCAAAGTACCGACAATTTGACGGAAACTATTCGGGTTAAGTTCTAGCAATCTCTTCCTCATCTCAGGATCATTAATGAACGTTTCATTGGCTTCCTCGTAAACAAAATTATCGACCGAACCACTGGTAGCACTCCATCCGAGGGTGAAATTCAGACGTTTAGCCACTTCGCGAACGCCCTCATAACCGGAATCGAGCATCCCCTCGTACCACTTTGGATTGAGAAGTTTGGTGCGAGAGTCTAAACGGATTGTTTCACTTAAAGAGCGAACTTGTGCGTTAGCCGTTGTGGTGTCGGCGATATAACTTGTAGGAGCCTTGCCATCATCTCGAAGTCCTGCAATTAACTTCGTGGGATCAGAATCGAAATAATGACTGACATCTGTTAATGAGATTTCGGCTGAATCAAGGTTTTGAAACGTAACATCGGCAGTTTTCATTACCGACTCAAAGACGTCTCGATTTTGGTTCATCTCGCCAGGATTATCGGCATTGAAAGCAAACGTTTTACGGGAGAGGTACATCTCTTGAAGCTCTCCTTCTTCTTCCCAGGTGCTGTTCTCAACCGCAAGGTTCACATTAGAGCTGTAGCTTCCACTGGCATTGGAGAACACTCTGCAGGCAGCATCCCGCACACTTGTCCCTTCTTTCTCAGCCTGTTCAAGCGAATGCTTCCTCACAAAGTTTTGATCAAGCGGCTCATCAGCCTCGGCAGCCATCTTCACTGCCTGATCAATCAAAGCCATCTGATTGATAAACAAATCACGGAACACCCCGGAGCAATTCACCACCACATCAATACGGGGACGACCCAATTCCTCTAGGGAAAGCAGCTCCAGTTTGTTGACACGGCCAACGGAGTCGGGCATGGGCTTCACACCAACAAACCAAAGGATTTGAGCAAGAGACTCGCCGTAGGTTTTGATGTTGTCGGTTCCCCAAAGAACGCAGGCAATGGTTTCAGGCCAAGCACCCTGTTCTTCTCGCTGTCGTTCAATCAGTTTGTCCACCACTCCCTTCGCCGCAGCAACTGCGGCGCGCGTTGGAATGGCCTGGGGGTCGAGGGCGTGAATGTTTTTGCCACTCGGCAAAACTCCCGGATTACGGATCGGATCTCCACCAGGACCGGGCAGGATGTATTCACCATCGAGAGCTTTCAACAAACTCTCCATTTCCATATCAGCGCAGATTTGTTCTAGGCAGAAGCGCAAGTAGCCGAACAACTTATCGAGCTCAGTGGCATCAATCTGAGCAAAATCAGAGTTACAGCAAGCCCTGAGCCATGGAGATGGCAACTTAAAACCAAAGCGAGCAAGAACGTCGTAGAACCAGCCGAAACTATTTCGCATGCTCACCCGGCCATCCAGACCGGTCAGCGACCGAACCATGGCTCCCACCGCAGCACGGCATGTCTCCGTAATTGTGCGGTTGAGTTCCACATCGGCGAGCACACCGTTGTCGTTGCCCTGATAGATGTCTTCAATGCTGCGGCCAATCGACTCCGCCAACAGACCGGGCAATGACCGCAGGCCATCTTCCTCGCGTTCCAATGCAGCAATGCTGACCAGAGTGGCGATTGCTTCCTCCGCCGTAGGAGGTCGACCAATCGTGTGTAAACCACAGGGCAACAAACGACTTTCGATCTCCATCAACTGCCGGTAAACGGCTCCCACCAAAGCGTCGCGACCCTCAAGATCAATTGATCCGGCATCATCCTCAGGTAGGTCGACATCCTTATCGAGATTGCACTGGCGAGCCGTTTCAACAATCGTGTTGACGATTTGAACCCCACGGCCACCTTCCCGCAGCTGTTGATAGGAGCCCACCAGCTCACCAAGCTCCTTCAGCCCCTTGTACAAGCCAGCATTTTCTGCCGGAGGTGTGAGGTAGCTAATGGTGGAGGCGTACCCACGACGCTTCGCGATTGTTGCTTCAGATGGATTATTTGCGGCGTAGTAATAGAGGTTTGGAAGAGCACCAATCAACGAATCTGGGTAACAGGTTTCACTCATGCCCATTTGCTTTCCAGGCATGAACTCCAGCGAGCCATGGGTGCCGAAGTGGAGAACGGCATCCGCCTTCCAAATTTTTTGGAGGTAGGTGTAGTAGGCAGCAAATCCATGATGGGGGCTTGCACTGCGGGAGTACAGCAGGCGCATCGGATCGCCTTCGTAGCCAAAGGTGGGCTGGACGCCAACGAAAATATTGCCGAAATGGCGACCAAACACCAACAGGTTTTGTCCATCGCTGTTGAGATTTCCAGGGGGTTTCCCCCAGTTCTCCTCCAGACGATTGGAGTAGGGCGTAAGGCGCTCGTATTCCTCAACGCTCATGCGATGGGCAATCGATAGCTCAGGGGAACCCTGCATCGCTTCTGGATCGTTGATCACCGCCTCCAGGAGGGCTTTGGGAGAACTCGGCAGGTTCTGCACGTCGTATCCCTTGGCCTTCATTTCCTGCATCACGCGATGAATCGAGCCAAAAACATCGAGATACGCAGCAGTACCAACGTTGCCCTTATCTGGAGGGAAGCTGAAAACAGTGATGGCAAGTTTCTTATCGACGCGGGGCTTGGTCCGCAACGAGGACCAACGAATCGCCCGTTCAGCTATCGCATCGATTCGATCTTGAAGGGTATGAGCTTTCCCGGTGGCGTCGTCTCGACCCGACAGCACGATGGGTTCGATTGCGCCATCCAACTCAGGGATAGCGATCTGAAGAGCCACCTGCACTGGATGTAAGCCAAGGTCGCTGCCCTCCCATTCTTGGGTGGTTTGGAACACCAATGGCAACGCAACCATGTAAGGGCGATTGAGCTTCTTCAGAGACTCAATCGCCTTGGGGTGATCCTGACGAGCTGGTCCCCCCACAAGGGCGAATCCTGTTAAAGAAACAATGCCGTCCACCAAGGGCTGCTCTGGATTGAGTGGGTCGAAGAAAAAAGCGTTGACGGGCCTCGAAAAGTCGAGTCCACCACAAAAGATCGGAATCACCCGAGCTCCGCGGTATTCCAGTTCTTGAATCGTGGCGACGTAGTGGGCGTCGTCTCCCGTCACGATGTGGCTGCGTTGCAACACCAGACCAATCACCGGGCCAGTTCTGGCCTGCTCAGACAGATCAGTGCGGCTTGCGTTCCAATTCAGATACTCCTTGAGATCTTCAAACATCGATGGAGCCAAGGGATGCCAGATCCCGAGATCTGGAAAAACCTCCGGTTCCGCCACATTCATCGCTGGGCGCTCCTCACCTTCGGCGGGGGGGAACACGTATTTATCCGCCAACATCAGCAGAAAATTCCGAAGATTGTCCGGAGTTCCTCCAAGCCAGTACTGGAAGCTGAGCATGAAGCTGCGCGCATCCTGCGCTTTCTCCACTGGCAGGTATTTCAGAACCGTGGGAAGTGTGTTCAGCAGCTTGAGCATGGCGTCTTGAAAACCGGCTCCTCCGGCCTCCTTCCGCTTTTTCATGAAGCCGGCAATCGCACTTTTGCTCTGGCCAAGCTGCGCCATGGAGAAGCTGCCGAGCTTGTTCAGCCGCATCACCTCTGGCATCGAGGGGAAGACAACAGCTGCTTTTAAACGATCGCGGTGGGGGGCAACTGCGTCGACCACCTTCTGGGCCAAGTCTTCAATAAAAATCAACGAGGCGATAAAAACGTCTGCCTCAGCCACATCCGCACAAAAACCGGCGTAGTTGTCGTCATCACGCAACTCTTCTATTAGGTAGCCGCTCAACTCAATCCCGAGCTCAGAACCCGCTGCATTCAGGGCATTGGCGGCTTGAGTCAACGCGTTCTGATACTGGGGTTCCAGCACCACATACACGGCCTTCATCACCGATTTGTGGTTCTGACCATCAACAGGGGCAACGCGACGATTAGCGGAGCGGACCTGTGTGAACATCTGCGCACTTCGAGCTAAGTACAGAACTTAATGGCGCTTCCTCTCGAGGACCTGAAAGATATCGATTGGTTTCGATTGAGCGTCAAACGTGTGGGCCCATAGGCTTTGGGTGTTCGCGCCGCTTCGATGTCCTCTCCAATTCCTGTTGTTGTTGCGGGAGCTCTCGGCCGGATGGGCGCGGAAGTCATCAACGCGGTCGTCAACGCCGAGGACTGCCAACTGGTGGGAGCGATCGACAACACCCCCGGCAAGGAGGGAACTGATGTGGGCCTAGAGCTCGGCATCAAAGAACTTGAGGTGGCCGTCACAGCCGATTTCGAAGGTTGCCTTTGTGCCGTAAGCCAATCGGTACGCAATTCCGACCAGAACGCTGTGCTGGTGGATTTCACCCATCCTTCTGTGGTGTTTGATCACACCAGAGCTGCAATCGCCTACGGCGTGCATCCGGTGATTGGCACCACAGGACTCAGCCCTATACAACTGAACGATCTCACTGAGTTTTCAGCCAAAGCTTCAATCGGAGGGGCGGTGATTCCCAATTTCTCCGTCGGGATGGTGCTCTTGCAGCAAGCCGCGGCGGCAGCGGCCCGTTTCTATGACCACGCCGAGCTCACTGAGCTTCATCACAACCGCAAGGCGGATGCTCCGAGTGGCACCTGCATCAAAACAGCCGAACTCATGGAAGAGGTCAAACAAAGCTTCAACCCAGCGGAGGTGGATGAGCATGAATCGCTGCAAGGTTCACGGGGAGGGGTTCGGGACAGCGGACTCAACCTTCATTCCCTGCGCTTACCAGGGCTTGTCGCCCATCAAGAGGTGATGTTTGGTGCACCAGGTGAGACTTACACCCTCCGCCACGACACGATTGATCGATCGGCCTACATGCCTGGGGTTTTGCTCACTATTCGAAAAGTGGGTTCTCTCCAACAATTGGTCTATGGCCTGGAAAGGCTGATTTGAACAACTACTGATGTTGATTCCGCTCCGTCCCGGTGAACTGCAGCGGCTGATTCCAGCGGTCGCCACAGCAGGTCAATTTCGATTTTCCCTTGGCTCACCCCAAGAAATTTTGCAGCGGGTGATGGTGGCCACGATTGGTGGCGTGATCACATTGCTGATCAGCCAAAGCCAAATGTCGAGCCGTTGGGGGCCCTTTTGGCTCGTGACGGGCGTGGTGTTTTTGCTTTATATCCTTTGGGGTCCAATTGTTCAGGCAGGGCAGCGCAATGCCACGCTGCGCCGCTATCCCTCCGCGGCACTTTTTGAGGGGGAGGTCGCGACCGTGACGACCCGCGAACGCGTCGAAAACCGCCATGAGCAGGCTGATAGCCGCGGAAAACTGGAGCTGATCGAGAATCGACGCACCTGGATGCTCCTCGAGCTCGAGGACGAGGACGGCTACTTGGGACGAGTGGCCTTTCCGATGGAGAAAAACCACAAAACGATTCGAGCAGGAACCGTGATTCGCTGCTTGGTCTTAAGCGAGCGAAAAGATTTTTCGCGGATTGGAGCGCTCAGCGATGCGTGGCTCCCAGGATTGCGGATGTGGGTTGGTGAGTACCCATATTTATTGAGACCAGCCTTTGAAGAGCTTTGCCGACTTCGCCTATCCCGCGCCGCCAGAAATTGAGCGGTTTGTAACGATTCCGCAAACTTGGTTTACACTTCTTCGCAAAGACGCCTTTGGTTGTCCATGACTCAATCCACTCCTTCATCACCCGTGATCCGTGGCGCCACTGTCACCACAGAAGATGGCGGTCGTCTCAACGCCTTTGCCGCTGAACCCCGCATGGAAGTGGTGGAGAGTGAGCAGGGTTGGGGCTTCCACGACCGCGCTGAAAAGCTGAATGGACGCATGGCCATGCTCGGCTTCATCGCATTGCTCGCAACAGAGATCGCCATGGGCGGTGAAGCGTTCACCCACGGCTTACTCGGACTCGGCTGATCCTCACAGTCAACCTGCATGACTCGCCACACTCTTGTGATGGCGAGTTTTTTAATGGAAACCCATGTCATGGGGGCCGGTCCGACCGGGTGCATGGTGGCCCTGGCCTTGGCGCATCAAAATCAGCGCGTGGTTTTATTTGATCCGCAAAATTCAAAAGCACTGGCAGCGCGAAGTCGTGCCTACGCCATTACCCATTCCAGCCGACGACTCATGCAGCGCTTGGGCGTTTGGGATGAGCTCCGTAAGGATTTGGTGGCCTTCGAACAACTCGACCTTCGTGATCTTGCGGCAGGTCGTCAGGTGCTGTTCGTTTCGGATGATTTGGCCGAAAAGAACCGCGGCCATCACGGAATCGGCTGGATTCTTGACCACCGACCTTTGATGACTGCTCTTTTGCAAAGACTTCAAGAGTCGGCGCTTGTGCAGTTGCATCTCGGTGGCGAAGCCGCTCCCATACCGAGCCCCGACAGCCTTGTGATCGCGGCCGATGGACCGTCGTCTCCGACCCGTGAAAGCTGGGGCATTGGTTGTTGGCAGCATCGCTATCGGCAGGGATGCTTAACCGCCAAGGTGGTGCTTCGAGGTGTCCAAGCCAATCAAGCCTGCGAATTATTTCGGCCTGAAGGACCGCTTGCCGTCTTACCCCTTGGCAACGACCATTTCCAAGTGGTTTGGAGCGCACCGATGCAGCGCTGCCAAGACCGCAGCGCGTTACCACCAAGCGAATTCCTAGACCAACTGGCTGGGATTTTGCCTCAGGGCATCGACCCAGACCTTCTTTTGGATCAGCCCAAGGCCTTCCCCCAACAATGGATGCTGGCGCGTCGCCTCAGCAGAGGCCGTGGCGTTTTGGTCGGAGAAGCTGGGCACCGCTGCCATCCGGTGGGTGGACAAGGCTTAAACCTTTGTTGGCGGGATGTTGATGTGTTGGTGAAGTCGGTGCAGAAAGGCGGCACCGCTAAGCGGATCGCTGCCCGTTATGGACGTCAACGCTGGATCGATCTGATCTTGGTTGGTACTGCCACGGACCTACTGGTGCGATGTTTCTCGAATCGCATCGGCCTGCTTGTTGTTTTTAGGCGGATTGCCCTGCAACTGCTCAAGCAGAGCCGTGGCCTGCGGCAAGTCAGTCTCCGGGCGATGACCGACGGCCCCCTGCAGATCGGACAGGCGTTGCCAGACTGATTTCGGAAGCGGAGTTGTCATGGTGATGTGCAGCCATCCACAGCCATCCGCACCGGAGGACTTAGAGCAGTTTTTGTTGCGCCGTGTTGGGTTAAGCCTGAACGCCCTGCAGCTTGGGTTGCGACAGGCAGAGCTCGAGCAGGCTCCCTTACCCATTGTTTTATGGAGCTTCGGGTTACTCAACCTGGAGCAACTTCAAACGGTGCTGGATTGGCAGGACGCTCAGTCGTAGGCGAGCAATGAATCAACGGATAGATCCTTGGGCAGCACTGTTCTGCCGCCGAGCCCCTTGAGCTCAATCACAAACGCAAAACCGACCAATTCTCCGCCGGCCTGGGTTACCAACTGCGCGGTTGCAGCCGCGGTGCCGCCGGTGGCGAGTAGGTCGTCCACCACCAAAACTCTCGGTTGGCCCACCAATGCATCGGCCTGAATTTCAAGCCGGTCGCTGCCGTACTCAAGCGAATAATCAATTCCAACAACATCGCCGGGCAACTTGCCGGGCTTCCGAACCGGCACAAAACCAAGGCCACATTGATGAGCCAGGGGAGCACCCACGATGAATCCCCGGGATTCGATTCCCACAATCAAGTCCGGACGAGTTCGCTCACACACCAAAGAAAGCAGACGGATCACTTCCGCAACCGCTTCAGGGGAACGCAGCATCGGATTGATGTCTCGAAACAGAATCCCAGGCTTGGGAAAATCTGGAATCGTCCGGATATACGAGGCTAAATCTACCGAAGACATTGCAGTCACTGGCTAATCGGGGATCTGAGGGAAGGCTTATGCAGACACCTAGAAAAGACACCTGTGTTCAGGCACTTTGTCAGGTCGCTTGCCCCGCAGAGCTGCACACAGATCTTCTGCATTTGCTCACTTGGCAGAAGCCACCTCAACGGAAGATCTATTAAGTGTCTTGATTTCTAGGCTACAACTCTGTACCGAATTCATCGAGCCAACCTCGCACAAATATCAATATTCATCGCATGGAATCGACAAACTGTTTGAGCTCCGATAGCCCCCTTTGATCCACATCGCATAACACCCAACAATCTGATTCCCCGTATGCAACTTGGGCTCACAAAAATCAATACAGACAATATTGATCAAAGCACTATACTTAGGATTTGCCGAAGAAGAATACTCAGCCAGAGAAGATTGACACGCCCTAGAAGAAATTGAGGAGAAATCCGTCAAGACTTTAAGAGAAACCAAGCCAATCAACAAGGCCTAAGGACATTGAGGTGGATTTCATCAATTCCCCAAAATGCTCAGTTCGTCAAGAATCAACGGGAGAGGTTCATTATCAAACCAACGCTCATAAAGATAGGCAGATTCACAAACTCAAGGGAGAACTTCATTGCATCGATGAAACCTTTGACAACCACCATCAATACAAAGAGCAAGAAATTTCTAGCAAAAAACCAATCAGGTGATAAAATAAATTGTGACTATATTGCAATCAATGCAACGCTTTGATGGCCGTGACCTGGGATCATCTCCACATATTGCCGTATTAGGAAGCTGCAAGCTTGGAAATTTCATAGTAACAATTCCAATGCTTCGCATCCTAAGAAATAAATATCCAGGCGCAGTCATTGACTTCTGGGGAAGCGAGATAACAAAAGACTTTGAACTCGCATTGTGCGGAAAAAATCAACCATTAGACTGGAGAACGTCTTGGGACAAAAAATATTCAGAAATTAAAAAAATCTTTGATTCATTCACAGATCGAGTCAGAAAATATTCCAACTATGATTTACTTATTAACTGCGACGGCTTCAATCCGCTTACTCAAGCACTATCGAGCTTGTTTAAACCAAAATACCTTGCCGGTGCTGGCCTCAGGGAAGATGGAAGATCACTTCTAGAATGGGGTTTGCTTCCAAATCAACGATTTTTAGCAGACAAAGACTGGGACTCGATTGAATTTATAAAAAGATACTCTGAATATTTTAAAAGCAACTATATCGCTGAGTTGATATGCAGGATGGTTTTCCTTAATCCCAGTGCAGACGACTTGGCATTGATCGACCTACCCTGGGAAGAACCGGGTTTTGATGTACCCGAAATTCTTATTCACTGCACCACCGCTAGAAGCGCAAAAATCTGGCCTTTTGACAATTGGAGCGAAGTATTAATATTTTGCCAAACCGAGCAGATAAAAGTAGGCCTAATTGGGGCGTCTCCTCAGATTCAAGCGAGCGAATATCATTCGCAAGGAGGAGAAGATAGCCTAATTAAAAACTTTCCATCCATACTAACTGATCTTCGAGGTAAAACCAATCTGATTCAACTGGCTGGAGCGTGCAAACTTGCCAGAGGAACCATCAGTGTTGATGCAGGCCCTATGCATGTTTCTGCAGGGGTTGGTTCCAAGACGCTAGCCATCGTAGGCAACGATAAGCGCGGCGATGGAGTGAGCCCAATAAGACTTTGGCTCCCAAGAACCAAACTTTGCGAAAGAACAATTAGCGACTACTCAACAACTAGCTTTGCAGAAAATCACTACAGCAATGATAATTTAAAGATTGCCAAAAAATGTATGAATGGAGTTCCACCCTCTCAAATAATTGATTGGATCAAAAGCCTTTGAGTTCTTCCATAAATCCAAATCCCAAGAATGCATTGATTTTACAATTTTTTGCAGCAATACTTAAGACTCTTGTGCGCTTGATTGCCACCTGAAAGTACCAGCTAGACATATTTAGTAGATTCGTCTGACCATGGAGGTAAAGAAAGAACTTTTGAGGAAATATCTACTCAATCAACCGCTGATAGCTTCTCAATCGTATTCACACCACCAGAAGCAGTTATGGCAAAGCCCACTCCTCGAGATAAAGTCAATAAACAATAATTTCCTTCCTCCATTGCTGGGACGAACGACGACCGTTGGTCATTCATCGGACATTTATCCCAAGTCCTTCCACAGGAAACTAAAAATTGTTGTTGCAGACGCTGGCGTTAACTTTCGTACCTAGCAATGAGTGATACCGCAGCCATGACAGAAGTTCCTCAGCAGTCTGGTGCCCACCTCAGCCGTCGGGGCGTGGAACGACTCGACCTCCTACTCCTTACCGTTGAGGCCCTCGACCTCAACGGAGGTGAGGCAATGCTGTGGACCAGCCACCAGATGGGGCTTCAAGCCCAGTTTCCCAATCGAGTTGAGCTATGGAAGCGGCGGTGCCACAACCCGCTTCGCCGCACAACGCGCAGGGAGCAACTCAATCCCGTGGATGCCGAATCCCTGATTTGCTTGGTGTGTGCCATGGCAGAAAGGCTGTACCCCATGCTCCACCAGCTGCTCTCCAGCCGTGAACCGGCTCAACTCACCCAAGAGCGCTGGATGTTGCTCAAGGAACGCCTGGGAGATCTAATCGAGGAACGTATGAATCTTCGACGCGGTGCTGTGATGCATCTTCTGAATCACGACAGCGAGGGCCCCCTTCACCGCCAACTGATCAACACCCTTGCCCTCTGTGCTGGCCCCGGTGGCATTGACAGACTTCGCGCCACGTTGCTCGACCCCACACCCTGAATCGCGCCATGCAAAAAAACACCTACCGCTACGAACAAACGGCCGCTCTTCTCCTGGTGGAGGGGTACCCAGATTTATCCGCCGGCCACGGCAGTGAGGCCATTGGAATTTTGTCTGCCTGGCGCCTTCAGCTCATCGGTACTCCGGAACTCGAAGGCACTCGCGACCATCTCGAGTCGTTAATGACAGCCGTGATGCCCTATGCGCGACACCAGTTGTCAGGAGTGGGGCGTCGCTTTGGTGCCAGCAGTAGTTTCGTTTCCATCGGCCCCATGGACTCAGGGCCTGGCCATCAACTGGAACTGCGCAGCAGTCGTGAAGGGGTCGAACCACTGCAGATCAAGCTCGATGATGCCGACCTAGCTGATCTGGTGCGCTGCCTGGATCGTCTTCGTTTGGATGAACGCGTCAAGCTGACCTGGACAATCCCGGCCGATCAACCGCTGAAACGTCAGGAGCTAGTCGATCGCATTCCGCTGAAACGCCGATTAGCCGCTCCGGTTCTTGGCGGATTTGCTCTAGCGGCAACGGTGGGCATGGCGCTTCTCCAACCCTTACCCCCGATCGGAGAAGAGTCGACAAAACCCTTGGCCCCGGGGATTGAAACAGCACAACCCGATGCCGAACGTTGACGACAGACACTCAGCCTTCAGAATCGACAACGATCGCACTTCAGTTCCAGAGCATGGGTGACAGCTGGTCGGACCTGAGACGACGTGTTGCCCGCATCGGAGCCTCGCTCGACGTGGTGGTTCGGAGCGATCCAGAGGTCTGTGGACTCAGTGGATTGGACTATCACCTCACTCTTCATCACAGTGGTTATGGCGATTGCACAGTGGGATGCCTCACCCTGATCAATTGTCCAAACGAACTGGTGCTGATTGAATTTGCACGCTGGATGCGTGGGGCAGGCCATACCCTCGAGTCATGAACAGGCGCGCTCGCACGTCCCATCGATCACAGCGGCGTGTTTTTCGCCCAAAACGGCCTTTTCCGTTCGTGATTGTGTTCCGGCAGCTTTCAGCCGGACTCTTGATGCTGGCGGCTGGCCTGGGCATTGCCTTCTTGCTCCAGCAATTGCCTCAACAAGTTGACGTTGTGCTGTTGGTAAGCGAAGCCATCGCAGATTTGATTCGTGGGATTCAGCAATTGCTCGAAGCCATGCTGGGCCTCGCGGCCGTTGTCGTCATTGCCGCATTGGTCGTGCTCGCAAGCGTGCTCAGTTTTGGCGGTATCTGGCGGCTCTTACGACTCCTACGCATGCTGCTGAGGCGGAATCCTCAAGAACGACGTTGAGGTGGGGCTAACGATTGCTGCATTCCCCAAAGCTCCACCAGGGTGATCGAGGTTTGGGAGCAAGGGGAAGGAATTCCAGAAGAACGGCGGGAAAGAGCTTTACAACCGTTCCAACGCCTCGATGAAGCCCGCGGCAAGCCATGTTGTTGATCAGCATGGGGGCAAGGTTCAATTCTTGAGACGCCGGCCTGAGTCACGTCACCCCTCTAATCAAAACGAAACTCCTGGCGAATTTGCGGCAACCATTAACATTCCCTTCATCGGTAAAAATAAAAACTAAAGAGCACATAATTATCACCAACACTGAAACAATCCATGAACATGCACAGCAATGCAGCCTGAGATAAACTATCAACGGATCAAACGATCAGCCAACACATGTCAAAAAAAGACCATCAAAAGAATTTCGCGCATTCGAAGCACGATGGAACGACAGAAGGCGATATAGTCCGACACCCAAATTCGCAGCAATTAAAGAAAAAATTCTACGAAGATGAGCTGAGTAAAATACAAGCAGAGCTGGTAAAAATGCAATACTGGGTAAAAGCAACTGGATATCGGATTGTCATCCTTTTTGAAGGTCGTGACGCAGCAGGCAAAGGTGGTGCCATCAAACGATTAACAGAGCCAATGAATCCCCGAGGCTGCCGAGTCGTCGCACTTGGAACGCCATCAGACCAACAGAAAAGCCAGTGGTACTTTCAACGCTATATTGAACATTTACCCTCGGCAGGGGAAATCGTCATTTTCGACCGCAGTTGGTATAACCGCGCTGGAGTGGAAAAGGTAATGGGCTTTGCAACCGCAAAACAGGTGGAGCAATTTTATGTTGCTTGCCCACGATTTGAACAAATGCTTACCGAAGATGGAATTTTACTACTCAAGTATTGGTTCTCTATAAATGACGAAGAGCAAGAAAAACGCTTTCAGGAACGAATTGAGAATGAACAACGCCGATGGAAACTCAGCCCAATGGATATCGAGTCTAGAAACCGATGGGTTGATTATTCCAAAGCAAAAGACGTCATGATGGCGCACACCCATAGTGCCGAAGCTCCCTGGTTCACGATCGAAGCCGATGACAAACGTCGCGCTCGTTTGAATTGCCTCCAACATGTTCTGAGCAAAGTGCCCTATCAAGACATGACGCCACCTCCAATCAAGCTACCCAAACGCCCAAACCAAGGGACTTATCAGCGACCACCGATTAACGAACAGTTTTTCGTTCCAAACCACTACCCATATGAAAGTGAATAGTGTGCAGGTAGGGAAATAACGATTCTCTGATCGTCTGTATCAGTGGTGAATCCAAAGCAAGGAAAGGAGCCTGCGACACCAAATTTCGATATCCGATGCGCCATAATTAAGCGTATGACGAACAGCACACCCACCCTTCTGATTTGGCTTGTCCAATACAGGAAGTATCTCGACTTGGTTCAGCAAGATTTGCACGAACAGGCTGAGTTGGTGAAGGCCGAAATCAACGAAGCACTCCCCGATGCAGAATTATGTTGGGAAGACCTAGAAAGAGCTGCGCAAAATCTCAAATAATGATCATTTGATTTCGATCAATTCTCTTGAACCTTCAATATTTTAAATGGCGTTCCATTACTCGCTTACGCTAAATTTTAACAAGAAATGAGATTCAATTTTTTCCTAATTACCTTTTTTATTATCAGCTTTATTGGGCTCACGCCAGCTCCGAGTGAAAGTCTTGAAGAATGTCAACTGATCGCCAAGGTGTTATCCAATCTTGGCAGCAGCATGAGCAGACATCGTTTGATCATCGCGGAAGGCAGCAATCCAACAATCATCGATGAAGCCAGTCGAGCCCTCGCGACTGAAACCAAGCTCTACAGCAGCGCAAAACGTGAGTATCAAAAAGCTCGCTGCGACGGATGGAGACGTTAGATAGTCGATCGATTCATTCAAACCAAAAAAGAACCCCTGCTCTGATAATGGGCTAATCAGCTTGCGAAGCAATGGGAGCAAAAACGGATCTGGCTGTTGTTAGAGGCGCGCAAGTCATGGCCGTCGCCCTCGTGGTGGCTGTGGCCTATACCTCCACCATGGGGTTGCTCAAGCAAAAAAAAATTGATCTGAACGGCCTGGAACAACAGCAAGAGCTCCGTTCAACGCCGCGGGTGACGCACCCAAATGGATGGCCTCGCAAACCAAAGGGCACGATCGCTCCCAAGGTGAAAGCAGAGTCGCCATCAACGCAACAACAAACAAAACCCAAAGACAACGACCCCAACGATCTTGAGTCTGAACAATCCCAGACTGCATCGGGCTGCTCGACACCCCCAGGCGGAGGACCAGCCGTAACATCAGATTTCAAACCTTGCTGAGTTGGCGTCAGACCATAAGTTGAACGAACTTATAGGCCTTTGTGCTCCTTGCTACAAAGGCAGACGCAGCTAGACCAAGGGGGTCGGGAACACGTTTCCCTCGAGGTTGAAATGTTTGGTGCGTTAGTTGTTCCAGCCTTGAAACCAGGTGATCTTGTGCTGGTCGAGCCAAATGGCCGAAGCAGCGAAGATCCCTCAACAGACTGGTGGATTGGCTGGATTACTCATTCAGAGGAAACAACAGGCGCGGTCACGGTCGGCCCTAGGGAGAACACCTTCCAAGCCAGCGACTGTGAAACAGGCCAACTCCGATCGGTGAAAGGGAATGAAGCAACGCGACTCGTTCTATCAGGCATCAACTCAACATTGAAGCGACTCCTCTAATCGAAATCCTGGACCGTCTCAGCAGACACACCACCAAGCAAAAGAGACCCCTCGCAACCTCAAAAACCTCTAGCACCACTTACTTCTCAACAGGGCAAACCCCATAACCACCATCAATCTCCACAGGACAGTGGAAAACCTGAGCCGTAGCGACCGGCCAGCTCTTGTCGAAAAGCCTTGCGAGAACTAGCTCCTACTACTAAGCTGTGGATATCCCCATCACTCGGCCAGCAGGAATGCTGGCTTTTTTTTTGGATATTCTCGATCACAGCAAATGAACGAACACCGTCATCGGACGGTGATTGGGCATAGACGAGGGAGTCATGGACCTGCAAAAAATCAAACAGAGTGGGTTTATCCCTCCAGGGGGACATCCCTAAGAGACCCAATCAAACGGATGATGACAAAACCAAGGCGCTAAATTAACAATTTTCAGCCAATCAACAACTTATTCTTTTTTCTTCGATCGTTCAAACCAAGCAGCAAATGCAAATGAGATGCTGATCGCAATCGCTGCACCAATACAAACAATTCCAAGTTCAATTGACATGCATCAATCCTTCAATAACGATTGTTGTGTTCAAAAGCACTGACCCGCACCAACCAAGAACGACAGCGAACGACCGACGACCACAGCAGATCTTGAGTTAAAAGACCAATCACGCTTAAGCTACTGCATCATTGATTGGTCATCACTGTTGCTCGGGTCATGGCAAGTGCTGATGCGATGCGTGGCGAGCGCCCTTTTTTTGGTGGCCCATGGATTGCTTGTGCTCGAGCACATTGCGATTGGAACAGCCCTGCATGGAGTCGCTGAACTTTTTCTCGCCCCATGGGCTATTCGACATCGAGCGTGGGACATCATCATTATTGGATTAATTTTCTGCGTCTTTGACCTCTGGGGAACGGTGCGGCTGGTTGGAGTGGCTTAAGTCTTAAGACGTTGGCTCAACCCTGGATCTGCGGCAGCCAAAAACCAAGGAGCTGCCAGGACGACCAAAGAAAAATTGCTAGGAAAACCCAGTTCAGCCAGGGTGGGCGTTGATCATTTTCAAACATGGGCGTCAGCGTCTACGTCACTATATCGGCCTTAAGCATGTTTCAACATTGGAATGATCAAGAGTATTGCCATCCCGCCACTTCCAGACAGAAACCATAAAAGACGAGTGCTATTCGCAGCAGGCAATTCCTCTCGAAACACAGTCATCAGAAGGCCGCCACCGAGAAATGCCGTAGCGAAAGCCAGAGTTAAATCTGAAATTGGATGAAACAAAAATGCATTTAGTAAGCCTAAGACCAATGCAGCACTACCAATCCATCGATTGCGGTGACGAAATCGCTTGGGATGGTGGATTACCGAGAAACGGTCTGCAAGCAAAACATGGCCTGCTATCGCAACTGTAAATAAAATCCCATATTCAATCCCGGTACCAATTAATGAGGGAAGAGAATAAGCATAAAGATAATTAATTGCAGCAAAACTACTCAGATGGAGCCATGACGAAATTGAAAACAAGAACGTTTGGCGTTGAGCCAAAACATCAATACTAAAGACTACTAACACCCCTAAAAGGGCAATCAAAAATAAAATAGCCTCAATCAAGTGTGAAGGAGCATAGGGAATCATCCCGATCGTCTCAGACAATTCACTTCCACCAGTTGCTAGCTCAGGAAGAAGATGGACAAACACATATGCCAGCCCTGCACCACCGCCAAGAGATGCCAAACGTTGCTGCTGTGAATCAGATTGGCCCGCTAAAACAACCGCATACCAGTGGCATGAGGCGATGATCAATACACAGATAGTGGCAACGAACCAGATCAATATGCTTACAACTACTCAACTCACACTGCTCATACACAGCCCCGTTGTCCATTAACGGATTGCGGAACTCCAATTGGCTGACCGGAATGAGACTTTTGCTCCTGCTGAACGCTTTAGATCGTGCATCCCCTCGAGCTGGTTATAAACCGCCAATACCTGTCGGCGAATATGGTCAGTATGGGGAAGATCTGACAGCAGCCGCAAAACATCTTCGAGGGAGCGCTTGGCATCAATCACCACACGACAATCAAGACTTCCAGCTTCGTCAGGCATTGTTGAAATTCACTTGACTTCTATTTAGCCAAAAATGCTTCGGTTCGATTGTCTTGATGCATACCAAAGACAGAACTACTCGGCGATAACTCAGGGCTCTCCCCCACCGGCGGCCTCCATCACATCCCATGGACGCTCAAGTGGTGGGGTTGCCGACCATAGACCAAGACCCGCATCCTTCGCCATCGTCTCAAGCTCTGAATAATTCAAATCATCACAGCGCCCCACAAACCCATCCCAAGCCATAACACTTCCCTGCTGCACAAGCTGAGCGCCAAGATCCTTGCCATTCACAAACAAGCGACCAACTAAGCGCCCGTACACATCCCTTGATCGAAGCTCGAAGAATGCCTGATCGCCTCGTTTCACGTGGCTCTCTATGACTGATTGGGCAAACTCAGCCCACGGCTCCTGACGAAATCGAGGAGCCTGAAGGCAAGCCAAACGAACAGCGCGACCATGCTGTTCCACTTCGACTAGAAGCTGCTGACCATTTGTGATCGACAGGATCTTCACCGGTTTCTGCTGGCTATAGCCCGCAAGGGATCCAAAAATTGTGGCTATCAAAGCAATCAGGACATATTTCATCTGTTTGTTCTGTCAGGAGAAGGAGTCTGAATCGAAACAGGCCAAACAGCAACACCTTCAAGAATGAGCTCTCATCATCTTATGGGAGTTAAGTTCTCGCTACATCCGAAAGAAGTACAGTCACACCAGGACTGTGAGGCTTGAACAAGCTAAATAATCAATGGCATGATGTTATGGATGAATGTGCATCATCTATCGTCCAATTTAGGATTGAACGATAGATTTTGTAGAATCCGAGATTCTCTGGGGAACTCCGGTGAGAGCTAAGAATCTAAGGAAGACTAAGTCAAGCGACTTCACCGCAGAGGCATCCTGAATGGCAGATCTAGGGCAACGGTTGCACTTCCCTGCCACAGCAAGAAATCGCGAACCGATTACAGAAATCCTTCAACAGTGGCTCCCAAACGGGGGAACCATTTTGGAAATCGCCAGTGGCAGCGGTGAACATGCTGTGGCATTTCAACAGAAATTTTCCCATCTGAGATGGCAAGCAAGTGATCCGGATCCTCAGCACCGCGACAGCATCAACGCATGGATTCGTTATACCGAGCAATCCAGCACGATGCCCCAAGCGCTTGACATCGATGTTGCACAACAACCCTGGCCACTACCCAAGGATGTCCAACTATGTCTGTCCGCCATTGTTTGTATCAACTTGCTTCATATCAGCAGCAAAAATTGCACCGAAGCACTTCTCCAGCAAGCGGCAGAGCAACTACCGCCCAAGGCTCCTCTGATGATCTATGGACCCTTTAAACAAAACGGGGCCCATACAAGCCCAAGCAACGAAAGCTTCGATTCGAGCTTGCGAGAACGTAATCCTAAATGGGGCGTGCGTGACATCGAATGGATCAAATCGTTAATCACGACACTCCCCTTGATACTGATGGAGTGCATCTCCATGCCAGCTAACAATCAAATGCTCATCTTGATTCATGAATAATCTTGCCAACAACACAAATCAGCAGCACAATCAAAGAAGTCAAACCTGATGCACGTGCCTGACGTCCTTCTTGATATAGCCGGAGGAATTGCATTAACGCTCTTAATCTCCTTTATCTTTAAAAAAATTCTCCCCCGATTAGCAAAAAAAACACAATCAGATTTCGATGATTTTTTATTACGTGAAATTAGCGGCTTAATCCTTCCGTTCGGAATTATTGCGGTTCTTCTTCTGGCGGAAGCCAAGCTTCAGCTCCCAGGGGGGCTCAACAGGCCCTACGAAATTATTCTGACGATCGTAGGAGCCGTTGTTGTTATTCGTTTGATCAACCGGATCGGCATGCGCCTGCTGCAAGGCATTGCACGACGCAGCGGCAGAGACGACATTGAGCAACTCATCAAAACTCTTTTCCCTCTCTTAAGAGCACTCACTTGGGTCGTCGTCAGCCTCATTATTCTTCAAAGTCAAGGCGTCAAACTGGCCGTTGTATGGGGACTACTGAGTGCTGGCGGCATTGGATTAGGCCTCGCACTAAAGGAACCGGCCCAAGAATTATTTGCTTACCTAATGATTCTGATCGACAAACCCTTTACGATCGGACAATTCATTGCGGTCGACTCTGTATCGGCAACTGTTGAAAAAATCGGCGTTCGATCCACACATCTTCGAAGCTTAAGAGGTGAAATTGTTGTTATCAATAACTCAAAGCTTACCAGTTCCAATATCGAGAATTTTGCCACCATGCAACAACGTCGAATGATTTATTCAATCGGCGTTACCTATCAAACTACAGCGGATCAGATTCAATCCATACCAACAACAATACAAACCATCGTTGACAACACAACACATGCAATTTTCAACCGCTGTCATTTCACAGGCTTTGGCGATTACAGCTTAAATTTTGAAATTGTTTATTACATCGACAACCGCGATTACACCAATGCCTTGGACATTCAACAATCGATAAACCTAAGCATCATGCGCAAATTTGAAGAACAAGGAATTGAATTTGCCTTCCCGAGTCAGACGCTCTATCTCGAAGGCAATGGAATAACCGCGGGAGCAGCGTCTTGAGGACGCGGCTCCTGATCGCTTGATCGACGTCCAAGCCAAACACTGCCGATCACCAACAACAACGCAATAGCAAGAGCTGCAGTGGGCAACAAACGCCTTGGGGTGGACTGCCCTAAGCGGCTATCTGGATCGTTGTCGTCGACAGACGCGAGGTCATTGGCTCTCGCTTCTCGAAATTGAAGTTGACGGCATCGGTTGCACAGCGTGCTGTTGATGCCACTGCCTTTCAACTTGAAGCCAAAACGTCCAGGGATCTCAACGGGAGTCCCACAACTTCTACAGGTGAGGGTGAACACGGTCTTGGCCAGGAATGCCGAAACCGGTTTACCACCCGCCACCCATCAAGTGTTGACGCAGCACAACCAAAAGGATGGGTGTCTGGCAGGATTCCACTAGCCCTGCTGGTGATCGTGCCGCGTTATCAAGCCCGCGTTCTGGTCCACCTGCGCCCCTCTGTGCTGGATCCTGCTGGAGAAGCCGCAAAAGGTGCCGCCATCCGTCTGGGTGTGGATGGGATTAGCAAACTGCGCATCGGCAAAGCCGTTGAGTTAGAAATTGAGGCCCCGAACGAAGAAGAAGCCCGTCGTCGGCTTGAACTTCTGAGCGATCGGCTTCTCGCTAACCCAGTCATCGAGGACTGGTCCCTAGAGCTCCAGGATTCATGACGATCGGGGTTGTTGTTTTTCCTGGTTCCAACTGCGACCGGGATGTGCAATGGGCAACCGAGGGATGCCTCAACCTGCCCACACGACGGTTATGGCACGAAGAAACCGATCTGAGTGGGCTGGATGCCGTCGTGCTTCCAGGGGGCTTCAGTTACGGCGATTATTTGCGTTGTGGAGCCATCGCACGATTTGCACCGGTGCTCCAGTCGCTGATGGACTTCGCTTCGAAGGGCGGACGAGTTCTGGGCATCTGCAACGGCTTCCAAGTGCTGACGGAATTGGGATTGCTCCCTGGAGCCCTCACACGCAATCAAAACCTGCACTTCATTTGCGAGGACGCACCACTCCACGTTTCAAGCACCCGCACCGACTGGCTGAAGGCCTACGGCAACGCCGCATCGCTGGTGCTGCCCATCGCCCATGGAGAAGGTCGTTATCAATGCAGCAACGACACCTTGAAACAACTTCAAGATCAGGACTGCATTGCGCTTCGCTACGGCTCAAACCCCAATGGTTCAGTAGATGACATTGCTGGAATCACCAATCCGTCGGGCAATGTTCTTGGATTAATGCCCCATCCAGAGCGCGCCTGTGATCCAGCCACCGGTGGCACCGACGGTCGCAGCATGCTGAAAGCACTGCTGAACTGATGATCCAGCGCCGTTCGCTGCTGATCTCAGGAGCGACCACTACGCTGGGTGCGCTGCTTAGCGGGAAAGCCACTGCTTCAACAAGAGGATCAACACCTCACTTACCCCCCCTCCGCAAGGGAGCCCGCTTACGCGCCATCAATCCCGGTACTTGGATCGAGCCAGATACAGCATTTGATGCCCTGATCGACCGCTGCGCCGCCGAAGATTGGACCCTGGAGATTCCGCCATCCGTGACCGAGCAGTGGCGATATTTTTCAGGCCGCGATCAAGAACGGGCTGTCGAGCTCACGAGGGCTTGGGCGGATCCCAGCATTGATGCCGTGATCTCCCTCGGTGGAGGGTGGGGCAGTGCTCGCGTCTTGGAGGCTGGCTTTGAATTCCCCCGCCGGCCCAAATGGAGCCTGGGTTTTTCAGACAGCTGTTCCCTGCTGCTCGCCCAGTGGGCCGCCGGGCTACCTGGCGCCATTCATGGCTCCACCAGCGGGACCGAGGATCAATGGCAACGAACCGTTGACCTGCTCAAGGGACGCCCCGTCGCGCCCCTTGATGGACGCGGGATTGTTCCAGGTATCGGAGAAGGTTTTCTCGTGGTGACCAACCTCACGGTGGGAACCCATCTCATCGGCACCCCATGGATGCCCCATCTCGACGGAACGATTTTGGTTCTTGAAGACGTTGGAGAAGCCCCCTACCGGGTGGACCGGATGTTGACCCAATGGAGAAGCGCCGGGCTTTTGGACAAGGTGGCCGGAGTGGCTTGTGGTCGATTCAGCTGGATGGAAGACGACATCCAGCCGGGTGATTTCAGCATGGAGGAGATTCTCGAAAACCGCCTCGGGGGCCTTGGTGTTCCCCTGGTGGTGAACTTACCCATCGGCCATGGCCTCCCCAACCAGGCCCTGCCGTTGGGGCAACGGGCACGCCTGGATGGTCGACGCGGGAGGCTTGCGCTCCTCCCTTGATTCGCACCTTTGTTCTACCGCTAGTGACTTGCGTTGCGTTCGTAGGCGCTGACGTCGCAGGGGCTGCGCCCGTCAGTCGCGATGACCCCGAGGGTGCCGAAAGCAACCAGCGAATAATCTCTTCAGCCGCAGGTTCGGCCGTTGTGGTGACTGCCCATCCACTCGCAACGGCTGCGGCCCACACGATGTTGATGCAAGGAGGGGATGCGGTGGATGCCCTTGTGGCAGCGCAAAGCGTGTTGGCCGTGGTGGAACCACAAAGCTCTGGCCTTGGAGGCGGTGGGTTTCTGCTGCATTGGAACGCTCAGCAACGTCAGTTGGATGTGCTCGATGGTCGCGAACAGGCCCCAAGCGCGAGCCGACCAAACGATCTACTGAAACCCGACGGACAGCCGCTCCCCTGGCGAGAGGCCACCAGCCAACTTCGCGCCATCGGGATCCCAGGAACCGTGGCTCTGCTTTGGGATGCCCATCAGCGCTGGGGTCGCCTGCCATGGACAACCACGTTTCAACCGGCGATCACCCTGGCCCGAAAAGGATTTCGGACCACCCCGAGGCTATTGCGCTCGATCAGGCTGGCCCAAAGGATTGGTACCCGGCATAGCACCGAATTTGATCAGCTCTATCGACCTGGTGGTGAACTGCCAAGGCTGAATCAGGTGTTTCGAAATCCAGCACTTGGGGACACACTTGAACAGATTGCACGGGATGGTGGATCCTCGTTTTACGACGGGGCGTTAGCGGCTCGAATCCTCAAGGGGATAGCCGAACTTGGCTCGCAAGAACGGGCGTTTCAGGGATGGGCGGCAGCGGATCTCAAGAACTACACCGTCATTCGACGGCATCCCGTCTGCCACCCCATCCAGCGCTGGCAGCTCTGCACCGTGCCACCACCAAGTGGTGGTGGGCTAGCGATTCTTCAAACGCTGGCGTTGTTGGAGGCCACTGGCCCCATGTCCAACCCAAAGCGCCCGCAAACATGGCAACGGTTTGCCACCGCCCTCCAGTGGGCCGATGCTGATCGCTACTACTGGGTCAACGACCCGAGTGACTGGCCTGTTCCCACGAAGGGACTGCTAACGCCGCGATATCTCCGAGGGCGAGCCACGGCGCTGCTGGATCAACCGGCATCCATTCCAGGCCCTGGGTTACCACCGGGGCGAAGCCATTACCCCTTTGCCAGGACAAGTGCTGGCGTTGAGCAAGGCACGACGCATCTTTCCATCGTCGATCGGCACGGAAACCTGGCTGTCTACACAGGATCAGTGGAAACGGTGTTTGGCAGTCGCCATGTGGTCGCCGGAATGGTGATGAACAATCAGCTCACAGACTTCGCCTTTCGACCATCCATCCAAGGGCGACCGGTGGCCAACCGTCGCCGCCCTGGGAAACGCCCGATGTCATCCATGGCACCACTCATCGTGCTTGAAAACAATCAACCCGTCCTGGCCGTGGGATCTCCTGGTGGACGAACAATTCCCCACTTCATCAGTCGCGTGCTGATGGCATCGCTGTTTTGGGGACTCCCCCCTGAACAGTCCGTTGCCATGCCCCATCTCTCGATCCGAGACAACCGGCTGGTGGCTGAACGCGATTCACCCATACCCTGGCCGTTCGCGCTGACAGAGCTCAGTAGGGGAGAGCAGGAGATCAAATCCCAACCGCTGAACAGCGGCATTGCCTTAATTCAGCGGATCCACGGGCGTTGGCATGGGGTCGCTGATCCACGGCGGGAGGGCGCCGCGATGGCCCTGCCTTAAAGCGGAAACGATGGGTTGGCCACTGGAACATGTGGTGCCTCAAAAACACCACAAAAAAGGGGCCCAAAGGGCCCCAAGTGATACATCTCTGGGCGCTGATCAGGCAGCAACAGCAGTTTTAGGGTCAAGCGCACCCTTGGCATACAAGCCGGCGTAGTAGTTGATGTCGCTTTGCTTGATCTTGCTGGCGTTACCGGCAGCCCAGAACTGCTGATAACGATCCAAGCAAACCTGCTTCATGTACTTCCGCGCTGGCTTATTGAAGTGGCGGGGATCGAAGTTGGCAGGATCAGCCATGGCTGCTTCACGGACAGCGGCAGTGAAAGCGAGGCGGTTGTCGGTGTCGATGTTCACCTTGCGCACACCATTGCGGATACCTTCCTGAATCTCTTCGACGGGAACGCCATAGGTCTCAGGGATAGCACCGCCGTACTTGTTGATCATCTCCAGCCATTCCTGGGGAACGGAAGAAGAGCCATGCATCACCAAATGGGTATTGGGGATGGCCTTGTGGATTTCAGCGATGCGGCTGATGGCCAACACTTCACCAGTGGGCTTGCGGGTGAATTTGTAAGCACCGTGGCTGGTACCGATGGCGATCGCCAGGGCGTCAACCTTTGTTTTGGCGACAAAGTCAGCGGCCTCAGCTGGATCGGTGAGGAGCTGATCTTTCGAGAGTTCACCCTCGAAGCCATGGCCGTCCTCAGCTTCACCTTTGCCGGTTTCGAGGGAGCCGAGGCAACCCAGTTCACCCTCAACACTCACGCCGATGGCATGGGCAACATCCACTACATCTTTGGTGACGTTGACGTTGTAGTCGTAGCTCGCAGGGGTCTTGGCGTCTGCTTCAAGGGAGCCATCCATCATCACGGAAGTGAAGCCGTTCGCCGCAGCACCGAAGCAGGTGGCGGGGCTGTTGCCGTGGTCCTGGTGCATCACCACCGGAATGTCGGGGTAAGTCTCTACAGCAGCCAGGATCAGGTGGCGAAGGAAATTTTCGCCTGCGTAGGTCCGCGCACCGCGGGACGCCTGCAGGATCACTGGGGAATCGGTCTCATGAGCCGCTTCCATGATCGACTGCACCTGCTCAAGGTTGTTCACGTTGAACGCAGGAATGCCGTAGCCGTTTTCGGCGGCGTGGTCTAGCAGTAGACGGAGCGGAACGAGCGCCATAGTGAAATCTCAGTGAAGGCCGATCAACGGACAAATGTCCGTAGCCGCGAGACTTTACCTTTGAGTCGTGTGAAATGTCACGACACTCAGTTGCCTAAAAGACGCGTGAGTGTCATACGCGCTTGTTCAGTAGGTGTAACCAGCAACAAATAACTGTTCATCGGACGACGGCTGCGATCCTGCGACATAACAACCTTGAGACGCCTCTGAATTTGCTCGTGCCCGGGCGAGGAGCGCAGCCTGACCGCGTTCCGTCTCCGATCCTTTCCAAGCCTTCAGGCATGAATGTTGGAGTGCGCGTCCATAGGAAAAGCCAAGATTCCAACTTGCTTTTTTAGGGATACTATTCATCGTATTGAGATAAATAGACGCGGCCTCTTCACTCAAACCACCGGACAGAAAAACAATTCCAGGAACACTCGCAGGCACACTTCTCTCCAAGGTTCGGACGGTCATTTCAGCAACAATCTTTGGATCAGCCTTCTGGGAACAATCAGCTCCCTGTACTGTCATCGATGGTTTAAGCAATGTGCCTTCTAAAAGAACACCATTGGCATGGCAAGCCTGATAAACCTCTTGGATAACTCGCTCTTGAACTGCTGCTGTTACCTCAATTGTATGGTCGCCATCCATCAAAATCTCAGGCTCAATAATTGGGACTAAACCCGACTCCTGAACACTTCTGGCGTAACGGGCCAGACCCCATGCATTTTCACGAACGGAGAGATCAGAAGGACAGCCATCAGCTGTGATCTGGAGAACAGCTCGCCACTTGGCAAAGCGAGCACCTTGGGCGTAATAGTCGGCAGCACGCTCCACCAAGCCATCGAGGCCAGTGCAAAGGGTCTCCAAAGGTCCGGCTCCAGGAAGAGGGCGCAAACCTTGATCAACTTTAATTCCTGGGATCACACCCAGCTTCTGCAACTTTTGAACCATCGACTCACCATCGGCATGGTTTTGGAACAACGTCTCTTCGTAGAGAATTGCACCACTGATGTACTGACCCAGGCCTGCTGTTGTGAAAAGCATGCCACGGTAGGCCTGGCGATTCGCCTCTGTATTTTCAACATTTATTGAGCCTAATCGCTTGCCGACTGTCTTGGTGGATTCATCCACAGCAAGAATTCCTTTCCCAGACTCAGCGAGAGCACGTGCTGTTGCAATGAGCTCTTGAGAAAAGTCAGACAGCGACATCTTGAACTAAAAAGGAAATAGTTTTTTAGTCGAGAAATTTCCACGACTTGTCATTCGCTAACAAGCCATCGTGTCAATTGCGACAAATGATTGATTCATCGCGTCTAAGAGTAAGAAATTCGACTTAATTCGATGCCGCTGCATCACACGCAAGCCGGCTTGCCACGCCTTCCATTAATCCCGGGATCATTGGTTGCCCGCTACGCATACTCTCCGCCCACCAACCCTGAATCCTCGCCACGGGAGCCACACGCCCGTCACTCCAGGTGGTTGGGAAGGCCAAATCCGCATCCGCCTGGATCGATCGCAGCGGTTCCCCAGAGGAAGCCAACCAAAGAGAAAAACCATGGACATAGTCCTTTTGGTTCTCGCTGCCGAGGATCAAGGTTCCCTTGGATCCATACACCTCAAGCCAGCAGCCGCGGCCATTACGAGCGACCGATGCAAGATTCACTTGCGCTGGCACTGAACAATCGCTGCGCCCTTGCCAGCTCAGCGTGGTCTGAATCAAGGCGACGTCTTCCGCATCCACGGCTGTCATCGCCCCATCAGGACCTGGGCGCTCGGGGATAGAGACGCTGTTGAGCGCTTGGACCGCCCCCACTGGGCCAATCAACCAGGCCAAGGTGTCGAAGGCATGGGTTCCCAACGCTCCGATCACGCCACCACCGGCTTTGCGATCGGAATACCAGCTCCAGCCACGGCTGGCATCCGCCCGGCTACTCATCAACCAATCCAACTTGACCAGCCATGGTGTTCCCACTGCACCCGAGCGCAACAAGCGCTCGGCCTGCATAAACAAAGGCACCGCCCGGTACTCGTAATCCACCGCGACGCTTCGCTGTTGCCGTAGAGCTAGCCGCTGTAGCTCCATTGCCTGATCGGCATGGAGTGCGATCGGTTTTTCCAGCAACACATGCTTGCCCGCCTGAAGGGCGGCACGGGCCAATTCGAAACGAGGTTCCGGTGGTGTCGCCACAATCACGGCATCCACCGCGGGATCGGCCAACAACGCATCCCAGTTGTCGTAGCCCTGAAGACCCGACTCCGCACAGGCCAAATCGAGTCGCTCACGCCGAGGATGCCAAAGCGCCACGGCCTTCAAATCCTGATTGGCCTCTAAGGCCGGCAAATGCACCTTTTCGCCGAAACCCAGTCCGGCGATGGCAACTCCAAGGGGTTGGCTGGACATCTCAGCTTGCGAGAGGTTCGTTGCAGACAGCGTCGATCACCGAAACGATCAAGCCATCGTTCTCTGCAGCCTGCCAGGTGGAACGAAACCGGGGGATTCCGTTGACTTGTTTGTCGCGATAAAGCGATTGTCCACAGTCGAGCTCCATCACATAGAGCTCCCCCGGTCGCTGTTCACCATCCTCGGACGGGGCTGGGGTGAACCGACTCAGGACAGTCCGAAGGCCCTTTTTACTGTCTCGAATACTTCCACGGTCCCACCACTGCTGCCCGGCATCGGTGGCTGGAACTTCGATCCATTCCACGGGACCAGCCCAACTGATTCCCGCGCAACAGAACAGGGCAACGAACAAAACGAGAAGGCGACGAATCATGCGTTGGTGAGCTCTAACGACTTCGATCCATGCAGACGCAGGAGTGATGCCAGCGTGCTGCGGAATTGGGTGCGCGGAATGATGGTGTCGACAAAACCGTGGTCTTGAAGATATTCAGCCGTTTGAAAGTTATCGGGCAATTTCTCGCGCAGCGTTTGTTCGATCACCCGACGGCCGGCAAAGCCAATCAAGGCCTTGGGCTCAGCCAAAATCAGATCTCCCAGCATGGCGAAACTGGCGGTAACACCACCGGTGGTTGGGTGGGTGAGCAACGGTAAATACAGAAGCTCAGCCTCCCGATGACGCTCCAGGGCCCCTGAGATTTTCGCCATCTGCATCAGGCTCAACATCCCCTCCTGCATTCGCGCGCCCCCGGAGGCACACACAATCAGCAGGGGCAGCTTGCGTTTGGTGCATTCCTCCACCAAACGGGTGATTTTTTCCCCCACCACGGATCCCATGGAACCGCCCATGAAGCGGAAATCCATCACCGCCAAACCCATACCAATCCCATCCACCCGGCAAAGACCGGTAACCACACCATCGTTCAAGCCCGTCGCCGACTGGCTCTCCCGCAAACGGTCTGCATAGGCACGACGGTCTTTAAATCCCAGTGGGTCGATGGGAGCCAGATGCTCATTCAGGGGTTGGAAGCTCTCGGGATCAGCGATCAGAGCGAGCCGCTCGGAGCTATCGATGCGGTGGTGATACCCACAACCCGCACAAACACTGGCATTCAGACGAAGGTCCTTGAGATAAACAACAAGGCCGCACTCCGGGCACTTGCTCCAAAGGCCATCGCCCTCTTCGGGTTCCTGTTTGACATTGCCGACGTACTGACCTTTACGGCGGTCAGCAAACCAGTCGAAAAGGGACACACGAACCGGTCGGTTCGTTCCATTAAAGACCCAGCCATGGCGTAAGAGCCGCCTGCCATTGCTCCCACCACCAAAAAGGCCCCATTAACCACACCAGCCAAATGCCCAGGGCAATGAATGGGCCGAACGGAAAAGGTTGTTGCGGAGCCAGGCGTCCGGTGATCCGAGCCACGCCGCCAACGACAGCACCAGCGAACACCGCCAGGCCCATCGCCAGGGCAATGCCCCAGAGACCAAGCCAGGCCCCTCCCATGGCGGCAAGTTTGGCGTCTCCCAGCCCAAGCGCCGGCTTCCCCACCAACCGCTCAGCAAGAGCACTAAGCGACTCCAAGGCCAGAAGGGCTAGCACCGTGGCGATCAGGTGGTCGACGAACACGGGTAGTCAAGCGGTGGTACTGATGGACAACCCCACCAACACACCCCAGCGACAAAGGGGTTCGGGCAACCACATGTGATCGAAATCGATCAAAACAAGGGGGAGCAGCAGCGCAATCAATGGCAGCCCTGCCCAGGGCAACATTGCTGGGGGCAAGCCACCTCCCCCACTGGGCTGCACATAGGCCGCACTGAGCCATAACCCAGCACTGAGAGCCTCAACAACGGGGTAGCGGACACTGATGGGCGAACGACAATCACGACACCGCCCCAGCAGCAACAACCATCCAAAAATCGGCAGGTTGTCGTGCCAACGCACGGCATGGCCACAACGGGGGCAATGGCTGCCTGGAACAACAACCGACTCTTGGCGGGGAAGACGCCACGCAACCACATTGGTGAAACTGCCTACACACGCCCCAAACAGGGCAAGAACTAGCCCTTGCATCGGTTCCGCCCTCGTGGACTGCGACCACGAATCAACTCGATGCCAACGAACTCCTCCTCGGGTAAGAGCACCGGGAGATCAAACGCCACACGACCCTCTCCATGCTGCAGATCAACCACCGCACCAACAGGTTCCAACCCGGAGGGCGTGGCGGAGAGGTAGTTGAAATAGATGGTTCGTGCCAGAGCAATCAAGGCTCGGCTATCAACACGATCCCAACGTGGGGAGGTTGGTGTTCCAACAGCACCGCGAATTTCAAAGGAGGGCGATGACAAAGAAAAAGCCCACCTGATCAATCAGATGGGCCCATTGTAGAGATCAAAGTTCAATCCAAATGTGATTGGATCGCCTTATTTCAGCTGAGATTCTTTTTCTCTTCGATCATGCGATGAATGATCGGAGTAAGGATGAGTTCCATTGCGAAGCCCATCTTGCCGCCGTTCACAACAATGCTGGTGGGGCTGGACATGAAGGAATCGTGGATCATTCTCAATAGGTAGCCGAAATCGATCCCCCACTTTTCGCGAGCTCCCTTGCGGAAGTGGATGATCACGAAGCTTTCATCGGGTGTCGGGATATTCCGGCAGATGAATGGGTTCGAGGTGTCAATCGTTGGAACCCGCTGGAAGTTGATGTCGGTCTGACTGAACTGCGGGCAGATGTGATTGATGTAATCAGGCATCCGCCGCAAGATCGTATCCACAATCGCTTCAGCGGAATAACCACGCTCTGCGTTATCGCGGTGAATTTTTTGGATCCACTCAAGGTTGGTGATCGGCACCACACCGACAAGCAGATCGGCAAGACCGGCGACGTCGTAACCCTCACCCTGAACACCGCCGTGCAGGCCTTCGTAGAAGAGAACGTCGGTGCCTGAAGGGATATCTTCCCAAGGCGTGAACTGACCTGGGTCGAGGTTCACACCCAAGCGAGCGTTGTGTTCAGCCGCCTCTTCTGGGCTGTGCAGGTAGTAACGCTTCTGACCAGCACCCGTTTCGCCATAGGTGCGGAACAGTTCAGCAAGTTTGTCGAACAGGTTCGCTTCAGGACCGAAGTGGGAGAAGTTCTGCCCTGCAGAAAGCGCATCAGCCATCGCCTGCTTCATCGGCATGCGCTCATAGCGGTGGTAGCTATCGCCTTCCACCACTGCAGGGGTAATGCCTTCACGCGCGAAGATGTGCTCGAAGGCGCGCTTGACCGTGCTGGTTCCAGCTCCAGAGGAACCGGTGACAGCTACTACCGGGTGACGCTTCGACATCGACGCAAGGGTTAATGGTCCGGCGATCTTGCCAGATCAAAGCCCAAAATCACCACTCCAGATTTCAAAGAGCCTTAAGCAATTGCTCGCCCATGGCCTGACATCCCAGCGGAGTACAGCCTTCCGACATCAAATCGCCGGTTCGGAATCCGGAGGCGAGAACGGCATCAACGGCCCTTTCAAGGTCGTCTGCGGCAGAACTCTGCTTCAAACCAATGCGCAGCATCATCGCGGCGGAGAGCACCATGGCCATGGGGTTGGCCTTGTCTTGACCGGCGATGTCTGGAGCAGAGCCATGCACGGGCTCAAACAAGCCAGGACCATCGCTACCGAGGGAGGCGGAGGGCAACATTCCAATCGACCCCGTAAGCATCGCAGCCTCATCGCTGAGGATGTCGCCAAACAAGTTGCCCGTCAGCAGCACGTCGAACTGGCGGGGGTCACGCACCAGCTGCATCGCCGCATTGTCCACGTACATGTGGCTGACATCCACCTCGCCATAACGAGGCGCCATCGCATCAACGCGGTCCCGCCAAAGCTGGCTCACATCCAGAACATTGGCTTTATCCACGGAACAAAGGCGATTGTTTCTTTCTCCAGCGATCTCAAAAGCCACCTTGGCAATGCGATCCACCTCTGAGGCGGAGTAGGTCATCGTGTTGAACCCTCGTTCATCCCCATCGGCTTCAATCCGACCCTTCGGTTGACCGAAATAAATGCCACCTGTGAGCTCGCGAACCACCATCAGATCGACCCCTTCAATCACCTCCTGCTTGAGGCTGCTGGCACCAATCAAAGCCGGGACGATCTTCACCGGCCTCAGATTGGCGAACAGCTCGAGGCCTGATCGAAGACCAAGCAGTCCCGTTTCCGGTCGTTTCTCCCGGGGCAAGCTGTCGAAACGAGGGCTCCCAATCGCGGCCAGAAGCACCGCATCGGCCGACCGACATGCCGTGAGCGTGCTGGCAGGCAGTGGTTCACCGGTGGCATCAATGGCAGAGCCGCCGATCGGCTGCTCCTCAAACATGAGCTGAAACCCATGACGCTGGGCCACAACATCCAGTAACTGGCGGGCCACAGCGGTGATTTCAGGCCCAATGCCATCGCCTGGCAAAAGAACGACGCGGTATTGAGCCATGACGAACCCGAGCGGCAGAACAGGCGCTGAGGTTACTGAGAGATGTCGCGCTTCAACTCTCGAAGGGTCTTCGCCATCTCAGGCAACTTGCTGAATGCCGCAGAACAGCGCAGCCAGAGTCGATTGGGAATCGCTGGATAACCACTCACCACCTCACCGGGCGCCACCTCACCGTGGATCCCACTTTTCGAGCTCGCGATCGCCCCATCACCCACCACAGCTCGATTAGCCACACCAACCTGCCCGGCCAAAATCACGCCATGACCAAGCTTGGCGCCCCCGGCGATGCCAACTTGTGACGCCAATGCACAACCGCGCCCGGTGGTCACCCCATGGCCAATTTGAACCAGGTTGTCGATTTTCGATCCGGCACCGATGCGGGTTTCTCCGACGGAGGGGCGATCGATCGTGCTGCCACAGCCCACCTCAACACCGTCCTCTAAAACCACCTGACCGGTTTGAGGCATCTTTCGCCATCCGCGGGGCGTCGGCACAAAACCAAAGCCCTCCGAGCCAATCACAGCATTGGAATTCACAACACAACCACGACCGAGTCGACTGCCTGGATGGAGCACGGCGTTGGCATGCAGCTCACACCCCTCACCCACCTCCACATCGTCGTAAATCACCACACCTGGGTGAACGATGCAATTGGCACCAATTCTGCTCGAGGCGCCGATGCAGACGCGTGGGGCGATAAAGGTTCCAGGGCCAACCACCGCCCGCTCGTCCACCACTGCGGAGGGATGAATCTCCGCCAAAGGTCGCAGCCGTGGATGGAGACGCTCCAACGCTTCAGCAAATGCCAACCGTGGATTGGCCAACACCGCAAAAGCAATGCCCCGTTCACTGGCGCATTGGATCAGATCGGGTTGATCGGGAAGCAAAAGAGCTCCAGCACCCGTTTCAGTGAGTGCGGCAATCAGCGCATTGCCCTTCTCGAGGAAGCTCAATTGATCCCCCTTGGCCTGCTCTAGCGAAGCGGCACCGGCCAGAATTGGATCCGCGCCGCACTGGCTCCAACGAAGCTCGGCTTCACCGGTCTGCAGGTCCTTAAGGAGGGTGCTGAAGCGCATGCTGTGGCGGAGCTGTTGATCAAAAACGCTACCGGTCTTGAAGGACCAGGGCATCACGGTGCACGACAACCGGGGATGCCTCGGCATCCGTTACGACGGACAAGGCCTGACGCACCTGGTTGCTGTTGAGGGTGCAAAGACCCCGACCCAACTCCTGTCCATCGGGATCACGCAACAGCACAGGCCGGTTTGCCTCGAACTGACCCTTCACCGCCGTCACACCCACCAGCAACAACGAGGCACCGCGATGCAAAAGAGCCTGACAAGCGCCTTGGTCCAGGCAGAGTTCCCCCTCTGGAACCAAGACATGGGCCAACCAGCTGCGACGGTTGCCGAGGGGTTCGGGATGAGGATGAAAAACAGTGCCACCGCGGTCTCCCTCGAGCAGTCCGGCTAACCGAGCTGGATCGCGGCCATCGGCCAAATGAACGGTGACCCCGCTCGCCGTCGCAATTCTGGCGGCGGCGAGCTTGGTGGTCATGCCCCCCGTCCCCCAACGTCCACCATCGCCGGCTCCGGCCTCCAGCCACTTGAGATCACGGGGATGATGCACATCCGTAATCGGTTGCGCATTCGCATCGCTGCGCGGATCTGAGGAATACAAGCGATCAACATCCGTTAAGAGAAGGAGCTGATGGGCACCCACCGCTGCTGCCACCAACGCAGAGAGCGTGTCGTTGTCGCCAAAACGCAATTCAGCTGAAGACAACGCATCGTTCTCATTGATCACAGGCAGAACACCCCAAGCCAACAGCTGCTGCAACGTTCCCGACGCATTTTGGTAGCGGCGCCGGTCGACTAGATCCGAACGGGTGAGCAGCACTTGAGCCACGGACAGGCCATGAACCGCCATCGCCCGCTCGTACAGGGCCATGAGGTATCCCTGCCCCGTAGCGGCCGCCGCCTGGAGGGCGACGACGGTATCCGGGCGCTTGGGAAGGTGAAGCTTTTGGCAACCCAAACCAACCGCACCACTGGTGACCAACACCACCTGATCACCGCGACGCATGGCCGCAGCGAGTCCTGAGGCATACCCCTCAATCGTTGCGGCAGTGTCCCCCCGCAACAGGCTGGTCCCAAGCTTCACAACCCACAGGGTCATGCCGTTGGCGCCCCCATCCATCCCGCAAGAGTGCGCTCGAAGCGTTGAACGCGATCTTGGGAACAGGCGGTGCCGTCAGAACGCACCGGTCGGACTAGCACGGTGTAGAGCCCGAGACGATTCCCACAGAGCACATCGGTAAACAACCGATCCCCCACCATGGCGACACAATCCACCGGCAGGTCGAGGTCCTTGAGGACGCGCCTTAAGGACCCACGCCGGGGCTTTCCCGCTGCTGCGGTGAAACTGACATCAAGCTGGTCTGCAACCGCTGCAATCCGGCTGTGGGAAGGGTTATTGCTGAAAAGATGCAGGGAGAACCGCTGCTTGGCATCCATCAGCCACGCCAAAACGGGCTCTGGAAGCTTCACATCACGCCCGGGAAGCAGGGTGCGATCGACATCCAAAACAACCGCTTCAATTCCTTGCGCAGTCAGATGGGACAACGCCAGATGGGCAATGGTGAGCCCGGGGTCCCAATCGGGCTGCAGCAAGTGTTGACCCATCATTCCGGCCATTCACGCTCCTCAAGCTCCGCCTCAATCCGGGGTTGAATCCGGTCAAGCTCATCTTCACTAAGCAGTTCCGCTTGGCCATCAACCATTCGCACCAAAACAAGGAAAGGATCCAGGGGGATGTAGAGCCCGTACTCCTGGGCATCCACCATGAAACTCACCAGAAGCTCAAAGGTTTCTGCATCGTCGTCAAGGTCGTCTTCGTCGTCTAATTCTTCCAAGTCCTCCTGATCTGGCTCCTCCAGCTCTCCACTCACCGTGAGGGTGATGGCGGAGCGCACTAAAACGAGATCATGCTCCTGCAAGACCACATCCGCGACGGAGAGGATTGGCTCGCTACTGGAAACGCTGGTAATCGGCTCGGGCTCATCGTCTTCGCGCAGCCGAAAGAGAGAGACGGGGGTATCAACGGGCGAAAGCAGGGCGTAATCCTGACCGTCCAGAGGGATGAGGTGCTCTAAAAAGCAGAGCAGATCATGGCCTTCGCGATCACGCACCAACAATGTTGGGTGGTCTCCGCTCTTTCCTGCTGCGATGTCCGACATCGTCACTCGCTATCTGAGGTCAGGATCCACCATCGATGGGCTCAGCGCCCGTCCCAGCCGCCATCGATTGGGCCGGTTTAAGCGCCGGCCCATCCTGCAGCCATTGTTCAAGCAGCAACGCCGCTGCCGCACTGTCGAGTCGACCGGTCCGATCACCCTGTAAACCATGGCGTTCTCCAGCCGCCCAAGTGCTGCTGTGCTCGTTCACCCAAGCCAAGGGAAGCCCCAAAGACTGGGCCAAGCGCACGCCATAGCGTCGGCAGTGCTCAGCCTGGGCCGTGGGTTGTCCAGCCGCATCGAGGGGTAAGCCCACCACGAGTCCCTGCACGGATCGCGTCTGACAGTGATGACGCAACACCAATAGATCGTTATCAAAACGTCCACGGTGCAGGGCTGGTAAGGGCGACACCGTGATGCCGAGGGGGTCACATCCCGCAAGGCCGATGCGTTTCCGACCGACATCCAAACTGAGCACTGAACAGGCGGACGGCACCGTTACCGAGGCCCCAAGCATCGTGGCCCCAGGCTTGGGTTCGGCAGGGGGCTCCCCTGCGGGCGAAGCCGACCAAAGACGTCATCCAAAGACCGACTGAGCTGAAGATTTCGGTGTGCCACGTGGCGGCGCCACATGCTTCGACCTAAGAGCAGCTGCTCGCCTCCCCGGGTCCAACCTTGGGCCTCCAACACCCGAGACAACGGGGCATCATCAAAAGCCGTAATCAAGGAACGAGGGACACCTTGTTGCACAACCCTGCCGAGCACGACGGGGAGCGCCTGATCGAGACGAGGATCCCAAGCCACATCGCGAAGCAACTCAAAGGTGCCGTGGTCGCTGCTTTCCGTCAGGCGGATGCAACCGGCCAAAACGGTTTCTCCATCCACCAACACACCACAACCAGGGGCGTTGCGATCCAACAGATCTAACCAATGTCGATCGGTGATCTGGCGAAGATGGCTGAAATTACCCACCTGTTCGATCGGCCAGAGCAACTGAGCCGTTCGGCGGGTAATCGGCAACCAACTCAGCGGGTCAATGTCCCCTAGAGGGGAAGTCGTCCCAGACGATTGCGGGGGCAACCAGCTTTGATACGGCCGAAGGGGCTGGAAACCCAGCTCCCGCATCAAAGCAATGGCATCAGCATCTGAGGCCGGGCAGCGAATCACCCAGCTGCAAACCTGCGGCGCACCCAATTGAAGAGCTTCAAGTAGCAAATCGTGCTGAACATCCCGGAGGCTGTGGCGAGACGTCTCGCCGCTCAACTCCGGCAGCTGCAGCGTCCAGCACGTACCCCGACGGTTGTAAGGACGTGCCACAACCGTGGCAAGAAGCTGATCCTCATCCAAGGCCACCAAACATCGCGGCGATCGACTGGGAAGGAGGTCAGGAAAGCGTTGTTCAAAACGCGCTAACCAATCGCCGATCAGAACGGCTTGGAAACGAGGAAGAGCACCAGACTCGGCAATCACCCGGCAACGGGCGAGGTGAGACGGATTGAGTGATTCAATCCGCAGAGAGGTCAGGACTGGTTCTGACATCACCACCCCCCGTTAAGCCTGTTCCCACAATGTATCGCTCAATTCAGCTTGGGCGAACCAAAACCAAAGGAGTGCGCTGGTTGGCGTTGCCCGCTGGATTGGGCTGAAGCGCTCGGTGCAGAAGAGCTTCATCGCAACCAGCACTCGATGCCAGCACCTTCACCCGACCCAAATCATTGACATCGACGATGGCCACAGCAACGCCAAGGGCCGCGGCAGCCTCCTGGCAAAAGGCAGCGGGATGCTCCGGACCGAGCACGAGGGTTTGGTCATAGGGCGGGGTCGTGCCGGTGATGTCATCAATCAAGCGGGCTTGCGGTCCAGCTAAGCGATAGAAACCACCGGGGATTCCGATCAGTTTCATCAACAAGCCCCCGCACCAAGCCGCCAGAACACGGGTCGGGCCCACCAGATCAATCAAGGTCTGCATTCCGCAGGCAGAAGCCAGGCTGCTGGTGGGATGAAACACCCGACAGGCCAACCGAGCCACCATGCCTGGATTCACCTCACTGGGGTGCCGGTAACGCCCTTGGATCACCGCGAGAGGTGTTTCGCCAAGGGTGAGGACGTCGCCCGGTTGCACGACGGCCGAGGCGTAGGTGCGCAGCACGTCAATCGCATCATCCAGGGGGCCCAAAAGATGGGTCTTCAGGGGCAAAACGGAACAACCGTCGCCCGGAATAAAGGACGCTTCGGCCGCTTGAACAGGCTGGGGGCGACGCAACGGCACCAAAACACCCTGGCGACGCTGCAAGCGACCAAACGGTCCGTAATTGCTCCAGTGGACATCCACCCAAAGGCTGTCGACAAGGTCGAGAGGAGCCGCGCCCGCGATATCCACCCTCACCCGGACCCGCGTGGTTTTACGGCCTTTGACGATGTAAGCCACCCAGTACCCATCCGGCCGTGTCTCTTCATCGGGATGGTCGGCCTCCACGCGTGTCGTGACCGTCAACGCAGATGGATCGCCCTGACCGAGCAAAACAGGATTGACCTGGAAATCAGGGACAAAAACCTCCATGCGTGGATGGGGGTTATGGATCTCGAGAACACCCTCAATCCGAAGCTTGCCTGGAAGACTGGACACCGACCAATGCTTGGGCTGCATGCGCAGGGGCGATGAAGGCCTGAGGCGATGACGAAGCTCCAGCCAGGCCACACCGAGTCCGAGGGCCAGTGGAGCGATCATCAAGGGCACGGCGAACAACCGGCAGGGCGCCGGGAAAACTCGCCGGCAGCGTAGGCGCCCCCCACCAAGACGTCCTTATTTTGAAGTGACTTCGACGTTCACTTCGTTGAAGCTTCCACCTTGGTTGATGTCACCCAACTCAGGGGCTGGCAATCCAGTGGCAGAGCTAATCGCCTCGTTGATCTCTGCCAAGGGCACCTGACCGTCGCGATCAAACACAACTCTGGAATCGGGTCCGATCACCACCACCTGGGGAATGGATCCATTCCAATACGTCAATGGATCCTTGGGTCCCGTTGCTGGGCGTCCCTGCAGGCCATCCGTTGTCAGCGGAATCAAGTCAATATTTCGGCCCCACAGCCGCTGGAGTTCAGACACCACAGGGGCAAAGCGCTTACTCACAGCACTGTCATCCAAGTAGTAGATCACCACAGATGTTCGCCCTGCATCCATGGCTTCACCGAGGGTGACAGCGGGAGGAACAAGCGATCCGTTGCCCGCATACAAGGCATAAATATTGCCGTCGTAGCTATCGGTATTGAGGACGGCGCCAACAGGGGCAACCCAAAGCAGCAGTGCTGCCGATAAACCGAGCAAAAGCTTCAGCAAAGGGGCCATCAAACCGACATCGCAGACGCCATTGTGACCTTCAGACGCAAATGGCAGCGTCAACCTCGACCCAGACTGCGGCCCATACCTTGGGCAATGCCACGACCGACAAGACCGATCGCGCGACCCAAAACCTGGGTTAACAACACGACGGCAAGGTCGCCCAACCGTCGGACGAGGCCCTGCACCTGCGGTGCCAAAGCGTCACGGGTTTCAAGCAACAGCGCCACCTGACGCTGCCACCAACCCAGTTGGTTCAACTCATGATCCCTGGGCTCTGTGAGCTGAAGCGGCTCAATGCGCCCCTGGCGCAATTGAAACAACGTGCGTTGGCTTTCGTACAGCTGAATCGGACGGTCAACCCAGTCGAACCAGCGCATCTGTGTATTGAGTCGATTGCGCAAACGATCCAACTCTCGTGTCGCAATGAGTGAATCACGCAGTAAGTAGCGCCGTAACTCAGGCCATTGACCACAGGACTCCAGTAATTCGGATCCGATTAATTCCGCCGTACGAACCAACCAATTGCTCACCAACGTTTCCAGCTGAAGCAGGGCCCGGGGATCGTCGGCTGAAAGCAACTGGCCGTTCACGAGCACCGGTTGATCGATGAGTAACGGTGCCAGCATCGCGGTGGGGTCAGGTAGATCACCGTCATCCCCACTGAGATCGGCCTGCTTCAACAAGACAGTCACCACAGATTGGAGCTCACCATTTCTTGGAATCTGCACGTAGCTTCCCGCCATTGCTGTGACGGCTTGCTGGCGCAGTTCAGGCTGAAGCTGCTCCCACATGCTGTCCAAGCAAGGGGCCTGATCACTTCCTCGGAGTTGGTTGAGCACTGAATCCAGCTGCTGAAGCAGGGCCAGCAGTAATTCACGGCGGCGATCTGGATGCAAACCTTCGATGGCGAGCAACCGACCAGTGGCATTGGTGAGGCCGACTTGAACTGAGTCGTCGAGACGATCACGGATCGCTTCCCAGACAGCGGTGGAATTTCGCTCCCGCAGGGTGATGGCGGTGGATTCCAGCGTTGCCCTTGGCTTGAAGGATGCCCTAAGCGGCACGGCATCCTCCAAACCAAGCTGTAACGGTCCCCAGAGCATCAGCAACAAATCGCGGGCACTGCGCAATTCACGACAGCGCCCCTCCATCAGCAAGCGAGGTAAAAACTGGGATGGCGGAGGATTGAGCATCGCCTCAATCACCTGAAGATCGTGACTGATCTGCTGCAGGCCGCTGATCAGCACCCATTGTCCGAAGCCCATCGTGGGCGCCTCAAGTTGGGGCGACTGGCTTCCAACCTCCAATCGAACGAAGCGTCCACCCGTCAGCAAGGCTTCGATCGATTCGCTGAGGGTGGCGAGATCACAGTTCTGCAGCAAGCCACTAGCGGAAAGACTCAGCAGCTGCTCGCGGCTTGCAGCCACATCCGGCGGTAAGAGAAGCAACAACGGCGCTGGTTGCCAGCGCTCCCCCAACCGCATCACTTCCTGCTGGATCGCCCCGAGGGAGGTCACAGTATCGATCGACCAGACCACCAAGGCGGGGTGACCAGGCAGCTGATCGGGCTTCAAAAGCACGTCCCAGCCTGGATTTGCCGTTGTTAGCTGCAACGCCAACGACTCCCCGAGGAGATCGGGCGCCAACAGCAAAATCCGCACCGGAGACGAAGAGGCCAAGCCTTACAACCGAGGGGTTGTCGTCAAGGTAACGAGACTTTGCTCAATCCTCCAGTGTGCGTCGCCCATTCAGTTGAAGCGTGTAGGACTCAATGCGAAAGCCCGTACGTTGTTCGATCTGCCTGAGCAGGTCTTGGGGCAAGTTGACGTCGATATCTTCAATCAGGCCTGAATCAAGGCACGTGAGATGGCTATGGGGATCACTGCGGTAGCCATACAAGCGACCATTGGCACGGTCTAAGCATTCAATAACTCCAGCAGACTGGAGCGCTTCAAGATTTTGATAAACGGAGGTATGGCCAATGCTTCTGCCTTGCACATTCAGTTTTTCAAAAATATCCCGAGCACTTAAGTGACTTTTCTCGCTCCAAAGCAGATCGAGGACCATGCGCCGTTGACGGCTGAGGCGCATGCCTAATCGGCGGCATTGCTCAAAAACGTTTTGGAGGCTGCCCGGATTGGGCAAACCATCGATGTCAGTGGTGGAGGTTGGCCTTACCACAGAACACTGTCTCTCTAGACATTCTAGGTCCCATCATTAGGCCAAATCAGTTGAGCCGCAAGTTATGTCCTGCAGGCGGTCATCACCAATCGCGCCGATCGCCTCCGCGAGGTCAATCCGCCCGTCGTACAACGCCCGGCCGACGATCACGCCACTTACACCCTGATCTTCGAGGGGCAGCAGCGACAAAAGATCGGCCATACATCCAATCCCCCCTGACGCGATCACTGGAACGCTGCTGGCTTGAGCCATCTCGCGCAGAGCATCAAGGTTTGGCCCCGCCAATGTTCCATCGGTGGCGATATCGGTGGTGATGATCGCGGCGATTCCCGAATCACTGAAGCGGCGGGCGAGGTCGGTTGCCAAAACATCGCTTTGCTCAAGCCAGCCTCGGGTGGCCACCTTCCCTTTGTTGGCATCGATCCCAACAACCACAGACCCTGGATGACGCTCAGCGAGCACCTGAACCAAATCCGGCTGTTCGATCGCCACCGTGCCCAAAATCACCCGCTCCAAGCCGCAGTTGAGGAGATCTTCGGCGCGTTCGATCGAGCGCACGCCGCCACCCAGCTGCACGGGAATATCCAAGGCGTTGGCGATCGCTCTCACCGCAGCATCATTCGCGGGCTCGCCCCGTTTCGCACCATCTAAATCGACGAGATGAAGCCGCTTGGCTCCCTGGCTCTGCCAACTGAGCGCTTGGGCCACAGGATCATCACTGAACCGGGTCACCTGGTCATAATCCCCTTGGTGCAAACGCACACAGGCACCGTCAAGCAGATCGATGGCGGGGATGATCTCCATGGGGCCAAACAATGGGCTATCCATCCTGCAGGAGCACGGTCTGTCGAACGTCGGCCATTGAAAAATTCACACGAACTAAGATTAATTTTCCAAGGAAAAACATTTTTTCAACAACAAAAAATACTGAATAGCTACTCCTATCAACAGGAATAAATAAAATTAATTTGGTTCAGATACTGCACCATTTTTTCAAGATTGTCGAATAACAGTTATTTGATTCGGGGCCGATGTTCAGCGGGATCCATCCCTTAGATTTTCCTAGTTTTAAATCTGGTTAGGACAACAAACCGTCCCAACCAATCTGGAGGCGCAACGTCATGCAAATTCTGGTGATGGGAGGAACCCGGTTTGTGGGCAAGCCTCTAGTGGCCAGGCTCATGGCCCAAGGCCATGCGCTCACCCTGTTCACGCGCGGAAAAAACCCTGTTCCCGCTGGCGTTGAGCACATCACGGGAGACCGCAGCAGCGATGAAGGCCTCAGCGCACTGCAGGGCCGTGCCTTTGATGTGATCGTTGATAGCTCCGGCCGAACACTGGATGACAGCCGTCGTGTTCTCACCGCGACAGGGCACCCCCGCCATCGCTTTGTTTACGTGAGCTCGGCTGGGGTCTATGCCGGATCAGACCACTGGCCGCTGGATGAAAACAGTCCGACCGACCCAAAAAGTCGGCATGCGGGGAAAGCCGACACCGAGGCATGGCTCACAGCTGAAGGGGTTCCTTTTACCAGCTTCCGACCGACCTATATCTATGGGCCTGGCAACTACAACCCAATCGAGCGCTGGTTTTTTGATCGGATTGTGCATGAACAACCGGTGCCCCTCCCCGGCGATGGCACCACCATCACGCAATTGGGTCACGTCGATGATCTCGCCGAAGCCATGGCCCGCTGCATTGATGTGGATGCAGCCGCCAACCGGATCTACAACTGCTCCGGCAAGCAAGGAGTCACATTTGAAGGCCTGATCCGAGCAGCGGCTCAGGCCTGTGGAAAGGATCCAGAGACCGTTGTGATGCAGTCGTTTGATCCCTCAGCCCTGGATCCAAAAGCGCGGAAGGCTTTCCCGCTACGACTCAATCACTTCCTGACTGACATCACACGGGTTGAGCGAGAGCTGGCCTGGCATCCACAGTTCGATTTGGCGGCGGGTTTAGCGGATAGCTACGCCAACGATTACGCCACCAATCCCAGCTCAAGCCCCGACTTCAGCTCCGACGCCACCCTGATTGGGGCTTGAGGTAGTCCGCGGCCGAGGTCAAGGCCAAAGCCCAAGAGGGCCAGAACAACCACCATCCGCAAACCACCAGCGCTGACTGGCCGACCCATCCCGGCGGCCAGAGCAACAGCAACAAGCTCGTGAACTGAAGAATTGTTTTGGCTTTACCGCCCCATGACGCTGGAGCCCCATCACTGGCTCCCGCCCGCCAACCTGAGATCAACAGCTCTCGGGCCAACAGGATCCAAATCGCCCACAAAGGGAGCGTTCCACTGGCCGCAAACCAAAGCAGAGGAGCCGCAATCAGCACCTTGTCGGTCAGGGGGTCAAGCCTGGCCCCCCAGCTGGTGCCACCCCCAGCGCGGCGGGCCAACCACCCATCAGCCGCATCGCTCAACCCAGCAAATAGCAATAGCCACCAGGCCATCACAGCCCAACCCTGCTGAAGCGCCAGGATTAAGGGGAGGCCAGCCACTGCCCTGCCGATGGTGAGGCCATCAGCCAAGAAGCGCAGCGATCGAGACGGGATTCGAGACAGGATTCGAGACAGTGATGGTGACAACGGCGCAGAATGGATGCAGATCGTTCTGAATCATGGTCCTGCAGCTGACGGTGGCCGACGTGATGACCAAACCCGTGCTCACCGTTCGAGCCGACACCCCACTGCAAGAGGCGGTGAAGCTCATCAGTGACCATCACGTCAGTGGCCTACCGGTTGTTGATGAGCAAGGGGCATTAATCGGCGAATTGAGTGAAAAAGATCTCATGGTTCGCGAAAGCGGCGTGGATGCAGGCCCTTACGTGATGCTCCTAGACAGCGTGATCTATCTGCGCAATCCACTCAACTGGGACAAACAAGTGCATCAAGTACTCGGCACCACTGTTGGTGAACTGATGCAAAAAAATAGTCACAGTTGCGACGGCACCCTTGATCTTCCCAAGGCCGCGTCCATGCTTCACAACAAGGGCACACAGCGTTTATTTGTACTAGATAACGAGAAAAATCCCATCGGTGTTCTCACCCGGGGCGATGTTGTACGAGCGATTGCATCCCAGCAAACAAACTGAGGCAAATTAATTGCTTTTACGGATTGCGATTGCAATGGGTCGGATGGCGCGGAAGTCCACCAGATCGCCAACCTTCAATGTTTTTACTGGATCACCCGTCACGACATTGTGAACATCAAGGTTGTGAACTCCACCAAAAGGGCCCCGAAGGCTGAGCTCATGGTCGTCTTCTGAGATCTTGACCACCTGAGCAGTGCCGGTGGTCATTGCAACTTTGGCGCCTTGACGAACCGGTCCAAATTGCTCCGACAGAATTACGTCTTCTCGTGAAAAGGTGAGAGCCTTCCGCGAACTTTTACGTAGATCAACGACCAATCCATCAAGCAGGTCAACGGTGATCTCGTCGCCCACTTTGAGCCCTGCGGTGGACAAATCAACACCACTGGTGATCAACATGTCGTGGCCGTAGGGCGTGCGAAGTTCCAGCACCTTTTCAGCTGGCATGATCCGTTGAACCGTGCCAGATAACTTCGTTATTTCGAAGGATTCAAGCAGCTCCGCTTTCAAACTTCCTCGCTCAGTCACCGCATCGGATAGCAACGGTTGCGACTTCGCCATTGGATTGGCTTGCGCTTTTGCAATGGGCGCTTTTTTGATTTGAACGGCAACAGGTTGAATCAACCGAAAATTCACCAGATCCCCTGCGTTCAACAACGGGAAAAGGTCATCATCGGGATCCGCAAGAACATCGAGATTGTGAATGCCCCCCAGCGGACCCATCAAGCTGATGCTGCGGTCGTCCTCGGACAATTTAATAATCCGAGCAGTACCTGATGCCAAAGCGAGCCGCATTCCCTTCTTTAGTGGCCCCATATCGAGGGGCATGATGATGTCTTCCCGGTTAAAACTCAGCTTCGTCGTGGTGCTGCGTTGCAGGTCCACCACCAAGCCATCAAGCACCGAGACATCAACACCATCTCCAGGCCGCAACCCCAGTGGGGCTAAGTCGATGCCGACGGTGATGATTTCCTTATGACCTTCGGGATCAACCACCTCAATCACCTTCTGAGCAGGTGACACCACATTCACAACACCACGCAGGTGTGTGACCTCAAAACCTGCCAATTCCTCCAGCGAAAAACCGGCTCGTGCAGGGATGTTGAGTGTGAGAGCCGAAACGGCAGCAGCAGCAGTAATCAGAGCTGCACGAAAACCGGAAGTTCGGAACATCAAACGTCAACTAATTAAGCGTTGCCTCGACGCTAGCTCCTTTCGAATGCGTCAGAATGAGAGCAGGTTGCTTTTTACGGAAATCCATGTCCGTCCGTCCATGTTTGTTGGCAGCCCTGCTTGCAATTGGCTTTTCATCAACCGCTCCCGCTCAGGCCGACATGTCGATTGAGGTGAGCTTGAAACATCGATATCTCACGTTGTTTGAAGATGGAAAGGTCATTGGGAAATACCCCATCGCCATTGGAGCTCCTGAATCTCCAACCATCGCAGGAAACTTTGATATTAAAAGCAAAGATGCTGCACCCGTTTATCATAAGAAAGGAAAGGTAATTGCACCAGGGCCTGACAATCCCGTGGGTGTTCGTTACATGCCCTACGTAAGGTTTGGCCGCGATGAATATGCAATTCATGGCACAGCATGGCCGAGCTGGGTGAACCTAAGGGCAGCCGTGAGCCTTGGCTGCATTCGCATGTTGAACAACGATGTAATTCAAGTATTCAACCGTGTTGATGTTGGGACCCCAGTTGTCGTCACCGCAAATTAATTTCACATCTAAAGCCCATGATTCTCCGATTGATTCTTATTTCTGCTGCAACCGCCCTGCTTCCATCCATCGCTTTTGCCAATGCAAACCAGGAGATGAATGAAGGGGATTTCCTTGACTTAGTCGATGCCAGCGGGCACGTCACGGTGCAAGGTAATGGCGTTTCTGGCGTCAACACTATTGCAAAGGCCCAAGGCTTGAGCCTTCCAGCCCTTGGATACTGGTCTCCTGAAGGGCATTGCTTCACCAAGCCAGCCCCAGGTCCGTGCAATGGCGTCTTTAAAGAGTAAGAAATTGAGGCTAAAATCACCTTAAAGATTTTACCTCCTGAGCTCTTCTTTTATTACATTCGAAGGGATTAAAACTCATCAATAATAAGTTATTCAAATGCATACATTTTGCCAAATTTATGCAATATGTCTCTAATTTGAAAACACATAAGCTTCTGACAATCACGTGTTTAACAACCAGTTAGGCAATTCCAAACAGCGCCAAAGTGCATCTCACCCTTCAAACAAATCAATGCGGCTAATGCGATAATGAATGCATTAACAGCGATGAATACAATGTTAATAGAAACTTGGTCGTTCATCGGCCAACTATCGCACACTTATATCCACAATATTCCCCTATCAAAACTAAAACTGTCACGACGCAAGGATGAAGGACCCTGATCAGGCCCAAACCACAGGAGTCGTCCTAATCACCATTCTGCACGCTTGAACTTGAATGAGCCGAGCTGGTTTCAAGCTCAAGACGAGAAGAAGCCAAATCATGCTCCTCTATTTTCGTGAGCTGGCAAACAAGATTGAGTGCATCTTGGGCCGACATCTCGCCGTTCTCTTCCCACTTAATGCTGGAGAGTTCGACGGCGGACATGGGCATTGCTCTTGAGGCCAAGAACCTAATCAGCTCTTCTTAGAAGACGCGGCAGCTACTCACGCTTGGTAACTTAAAAGAATTGGAAGGCCGCTCAGGACCACATCAATCGCTGGATTTTGCGTCGTCCCACTTGGCCTTGCCGTCGAGCAGCAAGACAAGCTCTTCCAATTTTTGATTGGTTTCTCGAACATCAACAGCTTCAGGCATCGTGCCGTCGGCAACGACGTTGTAGTGATCCCGGCAGCGATTACGCAATTCCTGAAGGAGCTTTTTAGTGATCGTTTTCTTTTCTGCAGCAGTTGCCATACCAAGCTTGATCCAATCCACCCATAGTTTGCCCTAAAGGAAGACACGGCATCAAACATTCGCCTTTGCAGCGATGGTGATCAGGTATTGCTGCCACCGCAACAGTGTGAGCCCATACACCTGGCCAAAACATTCTGCTGACCCACGTTGTCGATTGAGGGCAACATTCGTAAGCCCTCCAGCCAGTCCATATCCACTGGCTTTAAGCACGGCCTCCTTGATCGTCCAAAGCTGAAGCAACGACCAACGCTCTAAGCATGAGGCTGCATCCTGTTCGGTTGAAAACATTCGCCGCAATAACAACGAGGGAGATACTCCGATCCGACGATCTTCAAATTCCACATCAATGCCAATTGCCCCCTCACTCAGCACCCCAACGGTGATGGGCCCCGTATGGGAGATGCTGTGATGGAACGCGCAATCGCGACGCCATCTGAGCTGCGGTTTGCCATAAATCGTGCGACCCAATTCCTCGGATTGGACTTGTACACCGGCTTCACCGAACAAGCGCAACGTGAGCTGCTCACTGACCTGAATTTGGGCCGCGCGTTGAGGAGATTCCGGTAACACTCCAATGAGAGGGCCATAGCGAAACGATGTTCCTTCGATCCATTCCCAAGCTGGAACAACCCTCATTCCGCCATGGACGGGAGGGGTTGCAGCGGAGCTAAAACAAGGGGAGGAAGCTCCGGCGGAGGAGGCGCATCATTCAGGCCATCATCCAAACCGTCGTTCAGATCGAAATCGAGGCGGGGCTCACGCGGCAGGAGCCAATCCTCGTTGGATGTATCAGTTTCAGTCGACTCATCGAGCACGATCGGAGGGGGCAAATCTGGAGGTAAGGGGAGGAAAGGATCAGAACGATCCCAGGTTTCATCCCCACTGAGATCCGGTGAGAGGTCATCGCGATCGATCGACGGCTGTTCGCGCAACACCAGGGGGTCTGCGGTGATTGGCGGCTCCCGCAAAGGCGAGCGATCTTGATTGTTCGGAACTGCGAACTCATCACGATCTTGCGTTGGCTTGCTACGGAGTGATGGGGCCCAAATCATCCGGGCCAGGGGCTCAACACCCTGCTCCATCACCCGGTTCAAACCGGCCAACGCCCGATCGGCCAGATGGCCACCAGCCAGCTGAACACAATCCACTGGTCCGTCGCAGGATTGTTGTTCGATCAATTTGGGGGTGAGACCTGCCACCAAATCTCCCCGCAACCACCGCTGGCGTGGACTAATACGCAGCATGTACGGGACGTGCACGAAGCTCGTAGCGCCACCGCTAATCCAGTTGGCATCTTCCTCGGTGAACCCTTTCGTTCCAGGAATGATGAAACGACTTTTCGAGGCGTGATCAGGCATATACGCCGCGAGGTAGCCACGACGTCGGGCCAAGTCTTTGGTTTGTTCAAGGGTGAGTCCGTCACGACTCATCAAAATTTCCAGATGGCCATCCTCCCGAAGGCCCATCACCATGCGAATCCGCGGCAGGTAGTAGCGAATGCGCTGACCCATGCTGATGCTGTAAGCACCCTTGTAGGTGACTGGGGGATCTTCCAGATCGTTGTAAAGGCTGTGCAGTCCGCCAATAAAAGTGTCGTACGTCGTACTGCGGGCGTCGGTGAGCTCCCCGTAGCCAAAGTCAACGCTGCCGTCTTTTTGGATTCCAATAAACGCGCGTTGACGCGATGCCGCGCGGTTACGTCCCTTCCAGACCTTGGAGCCAAACTTCAGATCCCCAAGCGGCACAGTTAATTCCTGACCGGCAGCATCCACATGACGCTCGTACATCGGACCTGACACGTAGGCCAGTGCAGAAATGTCGTCAAATGCATCGTCTTCCCGATCCCATCCCTCGAGGAGGCCAAAACGCACCCGACGGGGATCCAGGTCGAGGGCATAAACCTCCTCATCCGGGATGTAGTTGAAGGGTTGCCCAGCTTTGGATCGGCTCCCAGAGCTGGGCTGATCCGTTCGTTCATCCTCTGGCCGGTCTGGAGCCGTTGGGGCAAGAGCAATCAGACCCGCAAAAACCAGCAACGGCAGAGCAATCAGCAGCCAGCGTTTTCGCATCCAACTCTTCTTAGATGCAGATGCGATTTTTGGAGCGTGTTTTTTCACGCGGTCTGTCGTCCTCGTTTGTTGGGGAATGAAGCGAGCCAAGGAACGATGGCGTCGTCGGCCACAAGCCATTGCTGGTAACGCTCGCCGCATTCATGGCCTCCCGTCAACTGTCCAAAAGCTGGGATCACCAACCGTGGCCCCTTCGGATCAAAGGCAAAACACGGCAAGCGCAACCGATCTGAACGACTTTGTACCGATGCCACGGGATGAAGATGGCCACAAACATTGAGCTGATCGGGATCAGGGGGCGTTTCAGGAATGTGACTTAACCAGAGGTCACCAAGGCTCTGGGAGGGTTGTTGAGGCAAACCTTCAAGCCAACTGTCACGGTCGTGATTGCCACCGATCAACACCACCTCGCATCCACAAAGAGCCGGCAACGCCCTCAGAACAGCACGCAAATGCTCGGTTAGTCCAAGACGAGCGTGGATCAGATCCCCCAAAAGAATCAGCCGCTTGGGTTGCCACGCATGGCACAGATCAAGGAGCGGGTTGAGGGTTCCAGCATCACCATCACTCGGCATCGGCACGCCGTTGGCTTGAAACACCTCGGCCTTACCAAGATGCAAATCAGCCACCATCAGCACACGATCTATTTCCCGCCAGAGTGCCTTTTCTGGCAAAAAGTGCAGAGATTCATTCCCCCAACGCCAGATCTGACAAGCCATTACTCAAACAGTAAAAAAATGCGCGTTTCTCCGCCGCAGCTCTCGCATTGTGCTGCCTTCCATCATTCCAATCCAGCAGCGCCTTGTCGGCCCGTTGGAACGACCAGTGGTTGGAACGATGCATCGGTGCCAACCTGACATAACCCGCACCACATGAGCCCCCCCCATGACCATCGCTCTGCTGATTGCCCTGGCTGGCTCCTTGGCTGCCATGGCAGTGATTGTGCGTCGTCTTGAGCAGCGTTAAACCACGCCAAAGCATTCGGTCGCATCGCTGTTGTCGTGGCACCCTGAATCGAGACGATGGGCCGCATCCATGCGGAGGTTCCGACAAAAATCAGCCGTTGTGCTGGTTGTCCTCCTGCTAGCGGGACTCCCAGCGCAGGCACGCAAATTAAAAGTAGGCATCACCGGTTCCCCACCGTTTGTAATTGAGGAGAACAACTCCTTCCAAGGCATCAGCCTTGATGTTTGGCGACAGGTCGCGGAAGACAACGAGCTGGTTTACGACCTCGTGCCGCAGAGCTCGCCGGAGGCCGGCATCGCGGCGGTCGACCAGGGACAGATCGATGTGTTGGTCGGGCCGATCAGCATCACCCCTCGCCGTTTGGCCATGCCAGGAGTCGATTTCACTCAGCCCTACTACCTCGCCAAGTCCGGGGTCTTGCTCCCCCTCGATTCACCCACGATCTTTAGCCGGGTGAAGGTGTTCTTTGGCTGGGCCGTGATCTCTTCGATCTTGGTGCTCATCAGCGTATTGCTGGTGGTGGGCAGTTTGATTTGGTTAGCCGAACGTCGCGAAAATAGTGAGCAGTTTCCGAAACGCTGGCTGCCAGGGATTGCCAGCGGAATGTGGTTTGCCGTCGTCACCCTCACCACCGTGGGTTATGGAGACAAAGCCCCCATCAGTCGAACAGGCCGAGGCATTACGGCCACATGGATGGTGATCTCTTTGATTGCCGTGTCGTCGTTAACCGCAAGCCTGGCCTCAGCATTCACCTTGTTTTTCTCCGGAGCGAGAGAAACAATCATCCGTTCACCCGCTCAACTGCAACAACGTCGCGTGGCCACCATTGAAGGGACCAGTGGGGTGGAGTTGGCGGAACGAGGCAGCATGCGCGTTCTCAAAACTGAGAACCTCACCAGCGGCATTGAATTGGTGTTGTCGGAACAAGCAGAAGCAGTGATTTTTGATCGGCCGGCCATGCGGCATCACATCAAACAAAATCCTCACTTGGCTGTTCAGCTGGCACCCTTCACGCTTGCGGAGGAAACCTATGGGTTTGTGTTTAAGACAGGGAATCCCCTAAGGAATCCCATGAACGTGTCGATCCTGCGACTGCAGCGCTTGGGCGAAATCAAATCCATCGCGAACAAACTCTTGAACTAATCAGCCCAGGGGACGGTGACGACGCAACGCCTCCTCCAACAGGTAAGCCGCGAGGTTTCCACAGCTCCGGCCTTCCTCAAGGGCGTGGCGCTTCAAGTCATCCATCACTCCACGGGGCAGCGTCACATTGATGCGCTCAGAACTGGCAGCATCCGCCACCGCTGCCGTTGGAGGAGCTGGGGGAGCCTCCCCAAGGCGCTGCTGCAACTCAAGAACAAGATCCTGGAGAAGTGGCACGATTTCGTTTCAATAGTTACTCAATATTGACACATTATCGTGACAAATCGAACTTCTGTTGTTCGGCCGCCACTTCGGCGTAATCTTGAGCGGATTTTTGAGGTGCCATGCGTCCCCTGCCGCTCAAGCTTGCACCCGGCAGTGACCTGCGCCTCAGCCTGGAGGATTTGGCTCGTCGCGAGGGCATCGATGGATTTGTCCTTGGCGTGGTGGGCAACCTCACGCGCGCAGCTTTCCAATGCCCAGGCCAATCAGAGCCCACCGTCCTGGAAGGTGATCTTGAAGTGATCACCTTGAACGGCACGCTGAGCCCTGATTCCGTTCATCTCCATCTGAGCCTTTCCGATGGCGCTTGTCAGGTTTGGGGAGGGCACCTTGAGCCAGGCACCATCGTGCAAAAAGGGGCCGATGTACTAATTGGCGTTCTTGAACAAAACAAACCAGCGGCTACGACAACCGCAACGGCACCGCGCCTCGAGATTGCTGTGCTGCCCGGATGTCCCTGGTGCAGCAGGGCGCTGCGCCTACTTCGGACCTTGGATCTTCCCCACACCGTGATCACGGTGAATGACGACAGCACGTTCAAGAGCGTTCAAAGCCGTAGTGGGATGGGGACATTCCCCCAGGTATTCGTCGACGGCGCCTTGATCGGTGGCTACGACGATCTCACCACGCTCCACGCTGCTGGTGACCTCGAAGCCCTCCGTTAGCGACCCTGCCGAACTCCCACCATTCTGGGCGCTCAAGCCTTGGTGGTGTCAGCCCTGGTCGATTGTTTCGACCGGAATAATTGGCGTGCTGGGCTCCTGGCTGATCCTGCACCGGCTTTGGATCACCCTGCCAATGGCGATCGCCGTCGCCCTGTGGTGGGGCCTGTTTCTCGTCGTTGTGCCAAGCGCCTACAAAGAAAGCCTGCAGCAGGACTTATTGGGCCGCAGACCGTGATGCTTGGCGGTACCGCTGCTTCTCCTCAAAAAGCTCCCCTTCCAGTTGCTCAATCAAACGGCTGACCAGATCCTGAAATTCCGGCTGGCATCCGCGGAATGCCGCTTTATGGCGGATCGGTTCATTCCGCATGCGGAGATCCGTCAACATCAACTGCAGAGAGTCAATTCTGGCGTTGGAGTTCATGCTGGGCGCTAGCTCGCGCACAGAGGTTATGACGCAACCTGTCCGCTCAGATCCCCAACTCCTTCAGCAAACGCGTCTGAGCCTGGCCACCCAAGATGGCGTGGGCTGCCATGGCCCCGCTCGCCGCGACGGGGGGGATGCCAATCCCGGGGAAGGTGCTGGCACCACAAAGCCACAGATTCTCGAGTGGAGTCGTCACCCCAGGGAACAAGCCCTTCGCTGCGGAAAGTGCTGGCCCGTAGCTCCCTTCGCTCACATTTAAGAAATGGCTGTGGGTCAAGGGTGTGCCCTCCATCACCAGATCGCAGCGGTCACGAATATCGGGGATCGTTCGCTCTAGAACATGCCAAAACACCTCGCACCGCTCCTGTTTCAACGCGTCATAGGCCGGCGTGCCACGGGTGTGCTCACGCCACAACGACCAAGGCTCGCTGGCTGGGGTGTAGCCATGCAAGACGTGGCGTCCGGCAGGAGCCATCGAGGCATCGAGGACAGAAGGGACCGACAACACCACGACATTGCGCTCAGCGGCAATTCCCCGGTTCCAGTCGTCCACCCACACCGTGTGGATGGGCAGGGGAGCCAAACCGCTGGCATCAAAACCCAAATGAAGATGCAAAAAGCTGTTGCAACGAGGCGTCTCTACGCGTTGACGCTGCCATGCCTCAGCGGCGCCATCTGGGAGCATCGCCAGCGTGCTCCAGATGTCGGCGTTGCTCACAACGCGCTGTGCAGAAATCTGCTCCCCGTTCTGCAACTCCACCCCCACAACACGATCACCGTCCAACAGAAGAGATCGCACGGTGACGCCGGTCCGAAGGCTGCCGCCGTGCTCCTTAAGGCCCTTCACTAGGGCATCCACCACCGCGGCACTACCACCGAGGGGATAGTCGAGATGGGCCTCGGGCTGAAACCACTCCCCAAACAAGGTGGCCATCGCAGCGGCATTGGTGTCGCCCATCGGCATCCCACTGATCAGGAAGCAGAGCAAGTCCACCCAGTGGCGAAGGAACGGATCCTGGAGATGTCGATCCACCAACGGCCCAAAGGCACCGGCGAGGTGTCGCATCGCCCGGAGATGTGGCAGTAACCGCCCTCCACGCTGCAACAGTTGGGCCATCCCGTCCACACCAGGCCGCATCGACAAGAGCGGCAACGCATCAGCCGCCGCAGCAATCGGACGCAACACCTCCATGAATCGCCGCCACTCCTCCACAGCGGCGGAACCCCGCAGCTGCCCCACAACGGCTTCAAAACCGTCATTGCCGACGGCAACGCTCAGATCACCTTCGGGGAGCAGCACATCCCAAGCGCTGTAGGGAACAACCTCCAAGGTCTGGCCCAGGGCCCGCAGCACTTGAGCTAGGGGGTTGTTGCTTGGCCAGCGCCCTAGGCCACTCCACAGGGATGGACCCGACTCAAGGTGATAGCCCTGTCTTTGAAAACCATGGGCGGCTCCGCCTAGCTGTTGATGAGCTTCAAGCACCAACACATCCCGACCCGATTTGGCACAGAGCCCCGCACAGCAGAGCCCTCCAATGCCACTTCCAATCACGAGGACATCGACGCTGTCCTTCACCAATCCCTGTGCGGTGGAATCATCATTGTGGTCGCTTCTTCTGATTGATGCGCGGGCGATTTCTCCTGCCAGTGCTGTTGCTGGGACTGGCCTGGGCTCAGGAAGTTTTCGACCAAGTGCTCTTCTCTGGCAACTGGAATCTGCCAATGGGTCCAGGTCTGCCGTGGTGGGGAGTTCTCAGCGCTCCGTTTAGCCACTCTGGCTTTGGGCATTTACTGTCCAACAGTGTGATTTTTCTCGTTCTGAGCTGGTTGGTGCTCACCCGAGGGGTTAGGGATTACCTGTCTGTCTGGGTGGCAGTTCTGGTGATGAATGTACCAATCGCGCTGTTGTGGCCCACCCGAAGCCATGGACTCTCTGGCGTGATTTATGGGCTGCTCGGTTATCTCTTATTGATTGGTTGGATTGAGAAAAAAATTCTGCCGATCGTGTTGAGCCTGGTGGCATTTTGGTTGTACGGATCAGCAATCATGGCCTTGATTCCAGGGATCTCCCCAGCGGGGGTGAGCTGGGTTGGCCACGCTGGAGGATTCATGGCTGGCCTTATCGCCGCTTGGACCCAAGGCAACGACAACCCCAAGGCGACTTAAGTCTTCAACACCAACGGAGCATCTTTACTGAACCGTTAGAGGTATTGATCCAAAAAAGCCAATGGTGTTGCCATCGTTTCGGAATAACCCAGCAAGCTTTTATCGCGGTGTTGATATAACAATGTGTCATCACTATCTAATAAATAAGTAGCCCCACGCTGGGCAATGAAGTCATCACAAGGCACATAGGTGCGCCAGTTTCCAAGCACTTCATTCATATTTCTCAGTCGCCAAGTCGCCAATTCAAATGGTCTCTGGAAACCATCACCACCGGCCCGGCGGAACATCCTTCCGCGAAAAGACGGCAGAGGCGAGGCCTGCACCAGGTCCTCGTCAGCGAACAGTTGCGGGGCCTGACGATCGCCCGTGTAACCGCGAAACACCTCCTGCAGGGTCCCTGGAGAACCAATACCAGCGCACATCAATAAAAAACCGGGCCAAGGCCCACCCGGCGTCGTCAATCCTGCCTCAAGGCCCAATTGCTCATGCAAGGTTGGAGCAGGGTCAACCTGGAGTTGCTCGCGGGGAAAACCTGTAAATCCACAAAAGCGATCCGCCCCGGCGGCGTCACCAATGGCGAACACCTGAACGGTGACGCCTTGGTTTCGCAAAGAATCCATCCGGGGGACGAGCACCTGGGCGTATTCCAAGGAATCAAAATCGCCTAATTGCCCCATCACCACCGCCAACCGCCTTGAACCGTGTGCCGTATCTGGCGTTTGAGCGAGACGGCGTAACAGTGCTTCTGGTGCTTTCATGACCTTGTGGGCAACAGCGTTGACAACAAATGATGTTGTTAACGCCAGCATGGACTTTTTATGCTTCAACCGTTGAGCCGTGCCACCGGGTTGAGGGGCTCCGGAGCGGAGCGATAACGGGCGCACTCCAGCCAGGGATCACGGCCGACCGATCAACCTGCCTCGGGTGCCCATCCCATTTCCTTCTGCCAAGTCGGTGCCCATAGCTTGCATTTCTTTGTCAGATGGTCGCCCTGGGGCAACTGCTTCTGCCTCACGTTGCATCCGAGAATCGTCCGGCAGTGCTGGTCCACCCCATAGGCGAAGTGTTGGCAGGTGATGCAAAGGCAGGCGCCCTTCCAGCCCTGCAATTCCCTTTCATCGACAAAACTCCATTCCTCCATCGCCGCACCTCATGTTTAGTACATCTGTACTACTTCAGCAAGGGTATCTTTCGCAAGCGCAGGCTGTGGGGTCTTAGAGGCTGGGGCTCATCCATAGCCTGGAAACCTTTTCTGAGCGGGCATCAACCATGCCGTTCCGGAACAATCCCACCCAATAGTTGCGGCGCAGGGGTGAACTGATTGCCGGCGAGATTGATCAGATGTTCAAAGCTTTTAAACAATCAAGGCATCACGATCAAAGTCGATCCGTTGATGCATACATGTCGCTTGCATGAGCTATGCAGCAACGCCTGCACATAAAGCTGGGTAACGTTTTACTTGAAGAACTCCCAATGGGGCTCTTAGCTACGCCCATAGGCAAATCCACTCATGGCAAACCCATCCCCAGAGCACAAATCCCTCGTCAAAACTGCACCTGAGCAGCTCGCCAAAGGCGCTGAAGCAATCACCAAAAAACCAGAGCGTCATACACCACAAAGATGGAGAGGCGGAGCCCTTAGCGAGTAGCAATCCCGATCGGGATTGTCTTAATCACTATCAATTGAGTAACACCTGAGAAACTAATTTAATCAGCCTTAAGAATGGCACGAATTAGATTTGGTCTTTGATCTAGGCCGGAAATACTCTCCATGACTAAGTGACGAGCTTCCATTGCATTGGAGGCACACAAACTTTGTTCATAGCTCTTACCTTCAACATCTTTGTAGCGGATCAAATACTGATGGACGGCTTGCTTGGTATTCATTGATTTAATAAGTCAAGCCTCACAGATGTGAGGCTCTTTTTTGAATGTTCAGCCAGCCACAGCAGAAATGCTGTAAGGAGCCTCAGGGAAGCTTGTTGGCATTGGATCGAGTTTTCCCTCAGCCAATGCTTTCGCACGGATGTACATCTGGCTTGAAGTGGCTCCGGCTGCTTCCATTGCTTTAGCAACAACATCCCAGTTACGGATTTCAGTTGACATTTGAAAAGTTTTGAAGATGACATAACTTTCGCCAGTCCCTCTGACTCATGGCGACAGTGAAACCCGCCCCTTAGCCGAACACGCGAAACGAGTGGGCAATCGATATGCAGGAGCGAATCTGTTGATGGGTGGCAACCTGGATGAAAGCAGTAGTCTTCGGATTCAGCCAAGAAAGCCAGCATCAAAATAGCGAGCACCGGTTGGTTCAATCAACGAAAAACTTCTCGCTGTCCTTGCAAAGTTGTCAACAACGGAACAATCAAATGCACATTCAGTACACATCAGTTGGAAGTACAACTTCAAGAATATCCATAACTACATTGAAAAAGGAAAACATGCTTTCTTGATTAATCCCCTTGAAGAAAACATAACCTGGGCTGACGAAAGCAGCAAATTCCAACCTCAATCTAAAGGGGGAATGAGTTACAACTGAAAATCCACACCAGGGGGAATACAACGATTCGCATCAAACAACAATCAAAATCAACCGAGTTGATGGCACTTATGCGTTAAAAACGTTTTGCAAGCAAATGAGAGAAAATACGCACCAAAAAAATGAAAAATGCATGAAAATTTTTCGCTTCTAAAATACTATTCCAAGTCAACAATATATCCTGTAAAAAACAATCAATCTCACGCAGGGCAACCACTGAAAACCCTCCTAAGGACGGGGCGACTTGTGTGTGGTGTGGTTCGGTTGACCTGCACCTTGAACCAATGGTGTGATTAATAGACAACAACTCAGCCATGAAGGGTGACGCTGCCGGTCATGCTGGATGGCTAACGGAAACAGGGGTCGTGGCTACAAGCGTTTGCCAGAACTGTGGAAGTCGTCGCTTTCGCGCCGATCGCTCGATGGCAGGTCGACTGGTCTGCCAGTCCTGCGGGTTAGCAGCGGGGACTCGGCCGAGCCGCTCTACAGCTCGCCCATCTGGACGATCTCGCCAACAACGCTGGCGCTGGCTTGTGGGTTTAGTGATCGTTGTCATCCTGATTGTTGTACTCATGGGTTGAGCAACTGCACCACTTCAGCCGTATTGGCGGAGAGGGGATAGGAGGCCAATAGGTTGATCGCCTCCCGCATCACCCGCTGACGCTCAGGCCCGTAACTTCCACAGCGGCTAAAGACCTTGGCCATGCGAGACGCCGTAATCGGATTGCGCGCGTCGACAGCAGCCACTTGTTCCGCCATAAACCGATAGCCACTGCCATCAACGGCATGGAAGGTGGTGACATTGGCGGTGAAACCACCCAAAACAGCACGCAGTGAATTCGGCGCAAGGGGATCAAAACGGGGATGCTCCAACAGTTGCTGAACGCGCTCCAATCCGTTGAGCCTTGGGGCGGATGCTTCAAGGGCAAACCACGCATCAAGGATGACCGGCTTGTTTTGCCAGCGGTCGTAGAAACAGGCCAATGCCTGATCTCGCTCCTCCACTTCTAGGGGTTGCAGGGCCCTCAAAGCAGACCGCGCCAGAGTCATCGACGAGCCAGACACCGCCTGAAGTGCCTCACGACGAACCTCCTCATCACCCGCCGCTGCCAGCCAGCGCCAAGCCAAGCCGGTCAAGGCTCGACCGCCTTGACCGGCGGGCCATGCCAGCGGCCAATCGTGACGCACAACTGACAACACCTGGCGCAACGGCACCTGAAGCTGGCGCCCAAGCTCGGCGGTCCAAGAACGCATGGCGTCGTATAGGGCTAGTGGGTCGACAGGGCTCTGGAGGGCTTCCAGTTCAGCCATACCCGGCAACGACAACAGCGCTGCTAAATCGGCTCGATCCGTGGCCTGGCCGGCCGTGATGCGCTGCTGCATCGCCTCGATCAGAGCCGCTTCCACCGCCTGATCACATCCACCCTGAGCCCGCGCCAGGAGCACTTGCCGAGCAAGGCGCTGGCCCGCATCCCAGCGCGAAAAAGGATCGTCGTCGGCCGAAAACAACTGGAGATTTTCCTGCAACGACTGATCCATTTGAACGATCAGCGGAGCCGAAAAACGACGCAAAAATGACAGCGCCGGAGCCGGAGAATTGGGCTGCCCTTGAAGGGTGGTAGTCATCGTGTCGCCATCCATCACCACCAAGGCCTCGTCGCCAACACGACCCTCGGGTCCCACCAACGCCATCGCCAGTGGCAGAACCAATGGTTGCTTCTCCGGCTGACCGGGGGTCGCAGAGGTGGACTGCTTCATCTGCACTGTCATCTGCCCAAGGGCGTCGTCCCAGGAGCGCTTCACCTCCAAATGCGGCGTACCCGCTTGGTGATACCACTGACGAAACTTCGCCAGATCAAAGCCAAGGGGCTGTCCATCGGCGCAGGCCCCATCGGCAATGGCTTGGACAAAATCTTCCGTGGTTGCTGCCGTTCCATCAAAGCGACTGACATAAGTGGCCATACCGCGCATGAACCGGGTTTCACCCAGAAGTGTGTGCAGCATGCGAATTAACTCCGCACCCTTTTCGTAGATCGTTGTTGTGTAGAAATTATCGATTGCTTGATACTCAGCGGGCTTAACAGGATGAGCCGTTGGGCCGGCATCCTCACGAAACTGAGTGTTTCTCAACATCGAAACATCCTCAATTCGTTTCACCGACTCTGAGTGTAGATCTGCCGTAAAACTTTGATCACGGAAGACGGTAAGGCCTTCTTTAAGGGATAGTTGAAACCAATCTCGACAAGTGATCCGATTACCACTCCAGTTGTGAAAATACTCATGGGCAATAACACTTTCGATCCGCTCCAATTCAGCATCTGTCGCCGTTTCTGCATCTGCCAAGACCAGCTTCGAATTAAAAATATTCAGACTTTTATTTTCCATTGCGCCCATGTTGAAGTGACGCACAGCGACAATGTTGTACTCATCAAGGTCATATTCCAGGTTGTAAACCGATTCGTCCCAAGCCATCGATCGTTTCAGCGATGCCATGGCATGGGCCGTGAACGCTTCATCACCGGCCTCAACGTGAAGCCGCAATGCCACGTCGCGCCCCGACGAGGTGGTGTAACGATCGCGAATCTCCCTTAGATCACCAGCCACAAGAGCAAAGAGATAGGAAGGTTTTGGAAATGGGTCGTCCCAAGTGACGGCATGGCGATCAGTTCCGACAGCTTCTGTGCCAATGGGGTTGCCATTACTAAGCAAGACCGGGCAACTGCCTCGCGGCGCTTCAATCCGCACCCGCCATTGGCTCAACACATCAGGCCGGTCGGGATGCAAGCTGATTCGGCGGAAGCCCTCCGCCTCGCATTGGGTACTGAGCAAGCCACAGCTGGCGTAAAGACCCTCAAGGGAACTGTTGTTGTACGGATCAATCCGACAGCGCGTCGCCAGCACAAAAGGCTGCGCCGGGGTCTTGTTGATGGTGAGGAGACCCTCCCGATAGGACCATTCAGACGGTTCCAAAGGAACATCGTCGATGGCCAAACTCTCAATCGTGAGATCGACACCCCGCAGAAGAAGTGGAGCGCCTGCAGACTGCGGCGTCAGCTCCAACCGGCTGCTAACAACAACATGATTCGACTGGACATCAACGTTGAGTTCAATGACAGGCAGTTGGAAAGCCCAAGGCGTGTAATCCGCTAAGCGGATGGGTGCAACAGCTGCCATTGATGCAATTGGAATAAACCGAGACCATCATGACCAGTCCGATCAAGAATCGACGACTACCGATTGATAATAAAAATGATTATCAATTTGCGCATAGAAAATGAATACTATGGATGTATAAAAAATTTATTTAGACATCATCAAAGTTATAGGAAAGCCGGTCAGGCTCTTAAAACCAATTTACTGATTATTTTTCTTGAGTTGCTCAAGCATTGTGTCGAACTTCTTCTTCTGCTCGGCAGGAACAAACTTGGGGCAAGCCCTCAACGCATTGCCGACCAATCTGAATTGCGATGATGCAATAAATTGCTTTTCATCTAGGGGAGTCTTTAGCTCAGCTGCTTTACCGCCGTGCTTCTGGAAAACCGTGAACACCTCGGCAGCGATACTCACCCGCACCGCTTTCACAAATTCCACTTCCAGCGACCTCGCTTCGCAGAAGGTGACGACGGACATCGAAGAATATGTCAACAACTCACTTTTGGTGACAGGCAATCCTGCCTTGGATTGTGCAACCGCCGATGGAGCCAATGCAGCTCCACCAAGAAGAACAGATGCTTGAAGGGAGGCTGCTGTGAGCCAAAAATATGCTTTTGAGTTCAATTGACTCATTGATCTAGAGCAATCATCGCCCATCCAACTCAGAGAGCGCTGGTCCATGGTCCAGGTTGATGAACCGGACATCGAACAGCATTCAGGAAACGGTTTTTTGATCCAAGGCGAACTTGGTTGAACAGAAACGATCCCGATGACGCGTTCGTCCAGAAATGAGTTGCTTCCTCTTAACAATTTCCAAGAGAAAAGAGAAATTTTGAGTATCGAAATCTTCGATTTAAAGAAAAATTTGGCACCAAATCAATGCCATAAACACCAAAATATTTTTTAAACCAATGAATCAAGAGCTTTAAACACTCAGAAGCTCAACCCTCTTCGATTGGAGGAAAAGCGTCTGATTGGCGGATTTCATGGTGATGTTCAACAATCGCGAGCACACCGCTATCCCACGTGTAGATCGCCCGGTAGCGATAACGATCTTGATCGAGCAAACGAATGTGCTCAAGGATGTCCCACTGCTGGTAATGCGATTCGAGAATTGTTTCGTGCTCGTCAACCTGGCGAAGCGTTGTACGCACAGGATCGCCGTTGAGGTAACCGCGGCTGCGTTGAAGCTGATGCCCCCAAAGTGTTGCCTCCATCACCCCTTCACGCTCGTACCAGGGCTTCCTTTCAAAGAACGCTTCCGACACTTGCCCCTCAGGCCACCAACTAAAGCGGTAGCGGCTTTCGCCCACCTCGGGCTCAGCGAAGGCTTCCATTTTCAGGTTCATATCTAAATGAAGAACCTGGTCGTCACTAAAGGTGTACTGACGACGCGAGCGCCACAAGCCAAGATTGCGCCCAAACCAGCGACGCAAGCTGGTGTCCATCTGAATCGGCGTTGACGCTTGATGAGCTGTCGGGACGACCAGAGGAACGCGGTTTTGCGCGGAAAAAAGCGACATGGACCGCGACGTTGACGCAACTGGGTGTACAACAACGTCTTAGCCGGGATGGCGGTCTAGTCAAAAACCCATAAGGTAAGTATCGGTTTTGAGGCGGGATACCCCGTGGTCGATGACGGTCCTAAAGGTCGCCAGCAGCTGAAGCTGCTGCTGGTGGCCGCCCGTCATCAACTTTCCGGGCAAGATTTGCGCGGCTTGGTGCATTACTTGGAACGGGAGGATCTCGGCTTTGAAGTCACGCTTCAAGTTGCAGACCCCACCCAACAACCGGAGCTTTTGGAGCTGCACCGACTGGTGGTCACACCAGCGCTAATCAAGCTTCAGCCCTCACCGAAACAGGTGTTTGCTGGGAGCAACATCCTTCAACAGCTCAAAGGCTGGGTGCCGCGCTGGAAGCAGGACGGCGTAGTGAGCGGCCTTGGCCTCAGCTTGCGGCCAACGGAACTGGACGGCAGCCGCACCCAAAAGGAACTTCAACTGGAGGATCAGCTGCTGGTTCTCCGTCAGGAAAACGAAACCCTGATCGACAGGATTCATGCCCAGGAACGCCTTCTGCGCATGGTGGCCCATGAGCTGCGCACACCCTTAACCGCCGCTGCGTTAGCGCTGCAGAGCCAACGCCTCGGGCAAATCGACATGGATCGATTCCAAGACGTCGTCACCCGACGCCTGGAAGAGATGGAAGCGCTCTCGAAAGATCTCCTCGAAGTTGGCACCACGCGATGGGAAACGCTGTTCAATCCTCAACGGCTCGACCTTGCAAGCGTTTCGGCGGAGGTGATCTTGGAATTAGAAAAACTTTGGCTCGGTCGGAATGTAGAGATTCGAACCGATATTCCCAGCGACTTGCCCAAGGTTTTTGCCGATCAACGGCGCATGCGCCAGGTGTTGCTCAATTTGCTGGAAAACGCCCTGAAATACACCGGCAATGGAGGCCATATCGCGCTCTCCATGCTTCACAGAACCAATCAGTGGGTCGAAGTGAGCGTCTGTGACAGCGGACCTGGTATTCCGAATGAAGAGCAGCAACGAATTTTTCTCGATCGTGTGCGATTACCGCAAACCTCAGACCGAACCACTGGCTTTGGAGTGGGTTTGTCCGTATGCCGTCGGATTGTCGAAGTCCACGGGGGACGAATTTGGGTGGTCTCTGAACCAGAGGAGGGGGCTTGTTTCACCTTCACCGTGCCGATCTGGCAGGGCCAAGGACAGGAATGGGGTCAGGCCGTCTTGACGGAGGGTCAGGCTGACCCGTAATTTCACAAGGTGTGGGAGTTCAAACGACCTTCCGATCACGTTCATGGCCCCATCGTCTAGAGGCCTAGGACACCTCCCTTTCACGGAGGCGACAGGGGTTCGAATCCCCTTGGGGCTACTGAAGAACTGGATGAAACGCTCATCCAATTCCATAAAAAAACTCCCCTTCAGGGGAGTTTTTTTATGGCCCTTGCTGAACGAATGAATGTTGACGCTTCAACCGCGACGTCGTTTCGCTTCCATCATCACGGCTTGCAGATTGCTCGAGAGGTCGTCGCGCAGCCGTTCTTCGATCAAAGCAATTGGCATACCAATACAGCCTTGAACCGTGAGTTCATAAACGAGAGAGCAACCGTCGGCAAGCTCATTCACGCGCCAAGCGCCTTCAAAACGACGAAAATCACCCTTCACCATCTTGAAACTGAGCAGACCTTCGGAGCGGAATTCAGTGAGTTCGAGTTGCACCTGCGCTGAAAATCGAAGACCCAACAATTGTTGGCTTCCCACTTGCTGCAATCGGACAGTGTGACCTTCGCGATGCACCAACTGGCTTGAACTTAGGTTCGGAATAAATTTCGAGAGATTTTCGTAATCGGTCAAAACCTCCCAAAGCTCATCAATTTCTAGGGGAGTTCTGAGTTGAGCAGCGAGGCGCCGAACCCCCTGGGGAAGGCGTTCCATGGTCTGTTCGATCGCTTCGCTCTCGAGCGAGGAGCTGGCGCTGGGATCGCGTCGAAACATCGCCTGAGGAAGAACCAATACCGATGCCGATGGAGGGGTCAGATCCGGTGATCTTAAGGAGGACTTCTTAAGTTCATCGTTTTCTATGGAAAATGACAATGAAAGTGTGCAAAAACATCCGCCACGCCTATAGTCGCGCCACCAAAAAAGTGGGTTAAACAATGCGGGTGTCTCAAGCAGCGTCAGGTCACACCACGTCAGGCCTGTTCACTGTTGTTGCCAGCGGTCGTCAGGCAGGCTCCCGCCCGACCGTGGTGCAGAGCTACACCGTGCCACTTCGCCAGCTTTCCACAACTTTTAAGCAAATCACGGCGTCTGGAGCCAGAATTCTTTCAGTGACTGCGGCAAGTCAGGACCTTCCTGCTCCTGCCGCCCCTGTGGCCGCCCCGAGCGCCCCTCCCAAAAAAGCCACCTCCAAACCTTCTAAAAAAGCCGTGACGTCTAGCGCCCCGAAGAAGAAGCCCCACGCCAACGTTCCGGTTAACACCTACAAACCCAAGACTCCGTTCATGGGCACGGTGACCGAAAACTATTCCCTGCTGACGGACGGTGCCATCGGCCGGGTTCAGCACATCACCTTCGATTTAGCTGGTGGCGAACCTCAGCTGGAATACGTCGAAGGGCAGAGCATTGGCATCATTCCCGAAGGAAACGACGCCAACGGCAAACCTCACAAGCTGCGGCTGTATTCCATCGCCAGCACACGCCACGGCGACAGCTACAACGACAGCACCGTTTCCCTTTGTGTTCGCCAGCTCGAATACAAAAACGAAGCCGGTGAACAGATCTACGGCGTTTGCTCCAGCTATCTGTGTGACATCGAGCCGGGCACCAAGGTCAAAATCACAGGACCGGTCGGCAAGGAAATGCTCCTTCCTGAAGACGAAGACGCCAACATCATCATGTTGGCCACAGGCACTGGTATTGCTCCGATGCGCACCTACCTACGACGCATGTTCGAGTCGAAGGAGCGCAAAGCCAATGGTTGGTCGTTCAAGGGCAAAGCATGGCTGTTCATGGGTGCTCCCAAAACAGCCAACCTTCTCTACGACGACGATTTCAATAACTACCTGAAGGAATATCCCGACAACTTCCGCTACACCAAGGCCATCAGTCGGGAAGAGCAGAACAGCAAAGGCGGCCGGATGTACATCCAAGATCGCGTTTCAGAACATGCCGATGAAATCTTCGCCATGATCGAAGACCCCAAAACCCACGTTTATATGTGCGGTCTTCGGGGCATGGAGCCAGGCATCGATGAAGCGATGTCTGCTGCCGCTGCCGCCAAGGGCTTGGACTGGAAGGAATTGCGTCCGCAACTCAAGAAAGCCGACCGTTGGCACGTCGAAACCTATTAAGCCCAAAGTCGGTTCAAAGCTCGTTTTGCTCATCCTTCGGGATGAGCTTTTTTTTTGGGTTGATCACAAAACCCACATCAAACCCAGACGAGATTCTGCTGAGCAGTGTGCATCGGCTCTTCCGCGTCTAAACCTTCGACAGAAGCCTGAGCTCCATGGTCGCCACGATCACCAATCCGCTCCGCGTTGGACTTCGACAGGAACGGGTCATTGCACCGCAATGTTTGGTGATTTTTGGAGCCAGCGGCGATTTAACCCACCGCAAACTTGTGCCGGCGTTGTTCGAACTGTTCAAACAACGCCGACTCCCCAGTGAATTCGCTCTTTTGGGTTGCGCCCGTCGCCCTTGGACCGATGACGTGTTTCGGGGAAAAATGGCTGAAGCACTCGCCCCCCGCATTGCAGAGAATCCAGCGGCGTGGGATCAATTCGTCGGCAAGCTGTTTTACGAACCAGTTGACCTGCAAAAACCAGAGGATGTCGTGCGGCTCGGCGGACGCCTTGAACTGATCGATCAACAGTGCGCCACTCGGAGCAATCGCACCTTCTACCTCTCGGTGTCTCCCAATTTCTATGCAAGCGGTTGTCGTGCCCTATCCGATGCAGGCCTTCTGAAGGATCCCAAACGCAGCCGCGTTGTGATCGAAAAGCCCTTTGGACGTGATTACGGCAGTGCACAAGCCTTGAACAAGGTGGTTCAAACCTGCGGTCAAGAAAATCAGATCTTCCGCATCGACCATTACCTCGGCAAGGAAACCGTCCAAAACATCATGGTGCTGCGATTTGCCAACACCATTTTCGAGCCAATCTGGAATCGCAATTACATCTCGAGCGTCCAAATCACCGCCTCCGAAACCGTTGGCGTGGAAGAACGTGCGGGGTACTACGAAAGCTCTGGGGCCCTGCGGGACATGGTGCAAAACCATCTCACCCAAATGTTGGCCATCACAGCGATGGAACCCCCGGGGCGGTTTGACCCCGAAGCGATCCGCAATGAAAAAGCCAAGGTGCTGCAAGCTGCCCATCTCGCAGACGAACTTGAGCCGTGGAACTGCTGTGTTCGCGGGCAATATGGCCCCGGCGGAACGAAGGACAACCCTCTTGCGGGATATCGCCAGGAGCCAGGGGTTGAACCGAACAGCACCACCGAGACCTATGTGGCGATGAAGCTCTTCATCGACAATTGGCGCTGGCAGGGGGTGCCCTTCTACGTCCGGACGGGCAAACGACTCGCCAAACGTCTCAGTGAAGTGGTGCTCACCTTCCGGGAAGCCCCTGTGCACCTTTTTGATGCTGCAACCGGAGGACCCACCGCGAACCAGCTGATTTTGCGCATCCAACCGGATGAGGGTGCCGAATTCCGCTTCGAAGTGAAGTCTCCAGGTTCTGGCATGCGCAGTCGGCCGATCGACATGGAGTTCTCCTACGACGAGTCGTTTGGAGAGCCCTCTGATGAGGGCTATGTGCGCTTGCTGGCCGATGCCATGCTCAGCGACCCAACCCTGTTCACCCGTGCCGACGAGGTGGAAGCGGCTTGGCGCCTGTACACACCGCTGCTCGAGCTGATTGAAGACAGCCCCTGGCAACTGCCGATCCATCCCTACGAATCGCGCACCTGGGGGCCAGCCGCCGCCGATGCTCTGCTCGCCCGTGACGGGTTGCTTTGGCGACGGCCTTAAGTCTCTTTCTTCCTTTCCCATCTCTGTTCACGCACCCTCCGCACCATGTCTCCCCAGCTCACCCTGCAGACCCCTCTGGAACTGGTCCCCTCGGAGGTACCCACCTACCTCGAACAGCTCTGGTCACCAGAACAACAGGGCAGCACCGGCACCGGGGCATCAACCTTTTGCCTGTTGATTTGGCAACCCGCCTGGGCAGAACAACATTTGGTGCGAAGTGGACGTCTAAAAGGACCCATTACTGGCCAACAAACCAGTGATTTGATTGCTGCGGGGCGGCAGGCGATCACAGAGGCCGATCTCCCCCTCAGCACTCCCCCTCTCGACGGGGCTGTCATCGAGGCCGTCGCCCGATTGCAGGGTGATGCCACGGCAGAAGACCTACGGGGGCAGTACATCGATCCTGCGCTCAGCGCACTGATGCCACGCCGGTTGATCACCTTGGCGCCAACGGTTGCACCCAGCAAGGGTCTTGAAACCCTCGTTGCGGCCTACTGCCCCCTGCCGGAAGAGGGTGGCGGGACCACAGCATGCGGCGACGTGGTGGTACTGAGGGGAGGCGATGCGGCCCTTCAAGACGGGATGACAATCCTTGAGCCCCTTCTCCCAGCATCGATGCCGACATGGGTTTGGTGGAACGGCTTCCTCGATGAAGCCCCTGAGCTGATGGCTCGCGTCGCCTGCACGTCCCGTCGACTCATCATCGACAGCGCCGTGGGCCAACCCCGCCAGTGCCTCGAGGTGCTGCGCCAACGCGTCGAATCTGGCCAGGCCGTCAATGATCTGAACTGGCTACGGCTGCGCAGCTGGCGTGAAACCTTGGCCATGGTGTTTGATCCGCCGGATCGCCGTGATGCCCTCAGTCACGTCACCCAATTGGATATCGATGTGGAAGGGCACCATCCAGCGCAGGGGCTTCTGCTGGCGGCCTGGATTGCAGACCGACTGGGGTGGACGCTCGATTCGGCCAAAACGATCGATGAGGAAACCACCGCCCAGTTCCATCGCCCCGATGGAACTGCTGTGAACGTCCACTTGATGGGCGTACCCGTGGGGCAACCCAATGTTCATGCCGGACAAATCGTGGGCATGCGACTGATCTGCCAACCCGATAACGGCAAAGGGGTCTGTGTAATCCTCTGCGCTGATTCAGGCGGATGCATGCGTTTAGAAGGGGGCGGCATGGCCAACCTCGACTTGCACGAAGACATCGTTCCCGTGCAACACGCCACTCCTGAAATGGACGTAGCCCGACTGCTCGGCGGTGGCCACGACAGCACCAACCCGCTCCTGGCGGCGGCGGCACCGCTGGCGGCCAAGTTGCTGGGTTGATTTAGGGAGCACACCATGGCCGTTGTGATTGCCGCACCGGCCAGTGGCAGCGGCAAAACCCTCATCAGCCTTGCCCTCTTGAGCTGGGCTCGGGCACGCGGTGAGTCGGTTCAACCGTTCAAAGTGGGGCCCGATTACCTCGACCCGCAGTTGCTGAGTGAGGCGGCGGGGCGTTCCTGCCGCAACCTCGATCTCAATCTTTGCGGGGAGCCATGGGTGCGTAAAGCCTTCCATGGCTATGGCGGGAACGGCTCCATGGCTCTCATCGAAGGCGTCATGGGACTCTTCGATGGCATTGGCAGTACGGAGGAAGGCAGTACAGCCGCGATCGCTCGGCTTCTCACTCTCCCCGTGGTTTTGGTGGTGGATGCCGGTGGCCAAGCAGCCTCGCTTGGGGCACTCGTGCGTGGATTCAGAGATCACGACCCAAGGCTCAACCTCGCGGGCGTTGTGATCAACCGTGTGAACAGCGATCGACATCGCGCCCTGCTGCAGGACGTACTGGACCGACTCGGCGTACCCCTGCTGGGCTGCATGCCTCGAACAGATGCCTTGCAACTACCCAGCCGACATTTGGGACTGGCTCCAGCCCACGAGCTAGACGATTTGGCGCAACGGCGGCAAGCCTGGGCCGACTTGGCCGAACAGCATCTCGACCTGAGCACCCTGGCGCCTTTGATGCGGGCCCCTGCTGCGGGCCCTTCGGTGTTCGCAGACATCCCACCAGGCCGTGGTCCATCTCTGCCTGTGGCCGTGGCGGCTGATGCCGCCTTCCATTTCCGCTATCCCGAAACGGGCGAATTATTGGAGCACCTGGGGATGCCCGCTGTGCCCTGGAGCCCTCTGGCCGATGAGGCGATTCCAAAGGAGGCCAAGGGTTTAATCCTCCCAGGGGGGTTCCCGGAACAACACGCCGCCCAGATCAGCCAGGCCATCAAAAGCCTCAACTCGCTCCGCCAGTTTTGCCATCAGCGCCCGGTCTATGCCGAATGTGGCGGCATGTTGTTGCTCGGGCGGCACCTCAGCGATCTCGATGGCAACACCCATCCCATGGCCAATGTGCTTCCCTTTGAAGCTCGCCGCGGCCGACTGCAGGTGGGATATCGCCGCCTGCAACCCCGGGGTGATGGGTTGCTGGTGAAGCAAGGCGAACAGTTCACCGGCCATGAATTTCACCGCTGGGAATTGGTCGACTCCAGAGGGGCAGACGACGGATCCGTGCTGTGGGAGATTGATGGCTGGCGAGTGAGCCAACGTCCGGAAGGATGGAACAAACGGACGTTGCACGCGAGCTGGGTACACCTGCATTGGGCCAGTTGTTCGACGATTTGCTTCCGATGGCGCGCCGCACTCGCAACCGAAGCGAGATCATTGCCAGGCGTTTTGTAAGCCGACAGCAGCCAACGCGAACACAACCATTTGTGGAGCGCTGGCGCTGGATTATTCAAGGCCAAGTGCAGGGCGTTGGATTTCGAGCTAGCTGCAGCCGTCGTGCTTTGGATATGGGCCTCAAGGGATGGGTTCGGAACCTGCAGGACGGCAGTGTTGAAGTGCAGGCGGAAGGCCCACCCATTGCTCTTGCAGAACTGAGGGCCTGGTGCGAAAAGGGACCGCTTGGGGCTCAAGTGAAACGGGTGAAACCATGCCAGATGCCAGTGCGGGGGGACGACTGGTTTGAAGTGCGTTACTAAAACGCGAATTGAAACAGGGATAGAAAAACAATTGGAAGGCGGGTGGAGCTCTACCGATGACCTGGCTAGCGAAAGAACACAGCACTGCGCTTGAAGGTTGTGGTTCGCTTCGCAATGGTTTTGGTCCTCTCAACATTGCCGTTGATCGGAATCGAGGCGATGAGCACCCGTCAGCAAACACCGCAAAGCAGCTACGACGGTGCCGTTGAAGCGCTGACGGCCTGTCAGGCCTGGCGTCAGCAAGAGGGAGTCTTCACCGCCCTCACCCCGCCCATGCATCGCATTGCATCCCAGCCACGCCGGATTCAAACTGGCCTACGAAGTTGTGAAGCCGACCTCGAACAGGCCTTGATCATTGGCCGTCGATACAGCGTTGTGGCGGAGTCGCATTACGACAAGCCCTTGCATCAACTAAATCGCCCGATCAGTCAAACCTTTCCTTACGTGTCACAAGAGTCCACCTCCCCAACGCCGTGAATAAAACGCCGTGAATAACCCGTTCAACACCAAAGAAAAAGCCTTTTGGAGAGGCGTCATTGGGGTAGTGAGCTTGGGCGTCAGCATTGGCTTGGCCGCCCTGATTCTTCATCTATGACAGCGTCTCGACCCCACCCATGGCTGAGATGTCGAGCCAAGTGATGAAGCGCCAAGTGATGCAGCGCCAACTGTGGCTCTTCCGGCATGGCGCCACGGAATGGGCTCTTCGTGGTCAACACACCGGCGTCACCGATCTTCCACTGCTGCCGGAAGGAGAAGCAGAGGCCAGAGCCCTGGCCCCCATCCTCAGCAATCAGCATTTCGCCGCAGTGTTCAGCTCACCCCTGCAACGGGCCCGTCGCACCTGTGTTCTCAGTGGGCTGGGCGAACAGATGCAGATCTGCAAGTCGTTGACCGAATGGAACTATGGCGATTACGAGGGAATCACGACTGCCGAAATACGGCATCAGCAGCCCACTTGGAGCGTCTGGACCCATGGATGTCCGAATGGGGAGCAGGTGGACCAAGTGCAGCGGCGCAGTGAACAGACCATCGACACGATGCTGACGATTCCTGAGCCGGGGGATATCGCCCTATTTGCCCATGGCCATAGCTTGCGAGCCCTAGCCGGGACCTGGCTGGGACTTGGAGCTGCTGGGGGGCGACTGCTCCAGCTAGGAACTGGAACGATCAGCATTTTGGGCTGGGAACGGGAGACCCGGACCCTTGCGCGCTGGAATGCCCCGACGCCAAGCACCCCGCATGAATGATCCAAAAATCTGGACGGAATTGGTGTCTTACGGCATTGGTGTGGCCTTATCACCGATCCATTTGGTGTTGTTGCTGCTGCTGTTGCTGGGGGATGCACCACGTCGACGCGGCGGTTTGTTTGTGATGGGTTGGTGGCTCACCAGTGCCCTGGTGGTGCTCGGATTGCTCACCCTGGGGCACGGCCTTTTGCTGGACATGAGCCATGGATCCAAACACCGCACCGGGCTTGATCTGATCGCAGGCGGAGCCTTAGTCGCCCTCGGGGGACGGGAGCTGATCCGCAGTTGGCTCAATCAAGACGGCCCCCCAGGTTGGAGCCGAAGTGTGGATCGCTTTGCCGCCCTGCCCCTGCCGCTACTGCTGTTGATCAGCAGTGCCACCGAAATCATCAGCCCAGACGACCTGCTGCTCTTCGCGAAAACCGCCGGAGTGATTCTTGCCCAAGGACTCAGCCTGCAGGGGGAGATCGCGTCGAGCCTGGTGTTCAGCCTGTCGGCCAGCGTGTTGTTGCTACTGCCTTTGGTGGCGGTTTTGCTTGGGCGGGAAAGCGTTTTGCCGATGTTGCAGCAAGGAAAAACCACCCTGCTCAACCGTGGGGAATTGGTGGTGGGCAGCGTGAGCTTGGGCCTAGGTGGCTACCTGAGTTGGCAAGGCATCACCGGGCTTGCCCTGCGTTAAGCCAAGCCTGATCCTCAATCAGAAAACGTTGAAAAGGCTTTGGTCCACGCCGAAGTGGTCTCTGGCGATGACGTTCCACCAATCATCCACACGCCGGTCCGCGCCCGCGACACTGCGACGTAGCAAAGCTGTTGTCGGATGCGCGGATCAGCACGGAACACATCAGGCGCCACAAAGACTTCACCGAAGCTGCTGCCCTGGCTGCGATGCACCGTTAAAACAGCGGCGGGCCCGAGGGATGCAAAGGCATCGCGAACGAGGAAATACTGCCTCCAAATGCTGCGCCCATTTTTTTTACCGGCGTCTTTGGCCTGTTGCCGCAACCGCTGCATGACGCCATCCAATTCCAGGCGCGCCGCACTGCCAACAGGGGGCTGCAACCGAAGCGTGAGCTCGAGATCACCGGAGCTCACCTTGGCCGACAGCGTTTCAATCACGGGCACCCCTCCGTTCATCTCCGTTAAACCGAAATCCAGCAAATCGCAGGATTCAGGCGTCACATCCAGCACCACCACCTCTCGGTTGGATCCCAGCACCATGTCGGGCTCTTCCCCGGCTTCTTCTCCATCCCGGGAGGCTGGGGCCATCACCGCGGTGCGGCTAATCAACACTTCGCCAGGCAATACGGGCATCTGATCCGCCATGTCGCCATGGATCGCCCGACGCGCGTGGGGCACTAGCCGCTCGAGGGTGCGATTGGTGTAGCAAAGAATGCGAGCGGCATCGGGATTGTCCTGTTGAGAGGCCGCCTTCAACGATTGGCGGGCTTGGTTCAACCATTCCTTTTGGGGCAGACAGCGCACCTGCCCTTGCTCATTACGGATCGGCTGCAGGAGGGGTGGGGACAAGCACGGCAGCACGCCCTCCCGTATGCGGCTGGCGAGCTGCAGCACAGGCCCCTGATGACGGACCACTTGCTGCAAGACCGCTCCACTGCGCCGTTGCATGGCGAACACCGGGCTGTTCTCCTCCCCAATCGGTGGGAGCTGCGCTGGATCCCCAACAAACACCAAACGGGTTTTAAAGGGATGGGCGCATTGCAGGGCAATCCCCAACAGGGTGCTGTCCACCATCGAGGCTTCATCGATCAGCACCAAGCCAAGATTCTCGAGAGCCATTCCCGTTTGCTCGGTGGGCTCACAGAGTTCGACATCACCCGAGCGTTTGAGCTTCAGCCGCAGGAGGCGGTGGATGGTGGAGGGATACCAGGTGGGTTGCAACCCTTCGAGTTCTAGGGCCTGACGCAGCACCCCCACGGCCTTATGGGTGGGGGCGACGACGGTCCAACACAAGCCGGTGGCCTCCACCTGACGCAACAGGCGCATCGACAAAAACGTCTTGCCACTCCCAGCAAATCCACTCAGAACAAAGGGAGTTCCATCGGCAGGGGTGGCCAACCAGGTGGAAAAAGCATCCGCCGCCTGCTGTTGATCCGCCGTGAGTTCCGCAGTGGCGGTCACCCCAACCCAGCCCCGATAGCGGTGCTGATTGCGGCTGCAAGATGCAGCGGAGACCCCACCAGCACAAGACCTGGCAGGGCAATAGCAGGTCCCACCATGCTGCCCACAAGCACCTGAAGACGGCTATGGCCGAGGCTTTCCTTCAACGGCTTCTCATAGGGGTCTTGCCAGAGGTCTGCCGGTAAAGCATTGACGCGTTCAGCGGTGTATCCGGCAGCGCGGCGAATACCACTGGCGTCGTACATCACCACAAACGCCACCACGGTTGCCAAAGCAAAGGTTGGGTGGTCAAAGCCCTGGGTCCAGCCAATGCAAGCAGCCGTCCCGGTTACAAGAGCGGAGTGACTGGAAGGCATCCCCCCTGTTTCCACCAAAACCGCTGGGCGCCAGCGGCGATGGACGATTAATTCGATCAGCAGTTTCGAGAGCTGAGCCACCCCACAGGCGACCAGCCCCCAGGCCAAAGCACTGTTATCGAAAAATTCACGCAACACCGCGTGGGAGGGGGAGGGATCGATCATCGATCGCGGCTGGTGATGAAGTCGGCCAAGGCCAGGAGAGGCATCGCTTGCTCTGACCAGGGTTGCAGAGCTTCCTTCGCCTCTCGCACCAAATCATCCGCCCGCTTCCTCGACTCCTCTAAACCCAAGAGCTTGGGGTAAGTGGTCTTATCGGCCAGCAGGTCCTTGCCGGCGGTTTTACCGAGCACCTCACTGCTCGCCGTGATGTCGAGGATGTCGTCAATGATCTGAAACGCCAACCCAATGCCGCGGGCATAGGTGCGCAGCGCCGTGATCAAGGTGTCGTCTGCATTGCCAATCAACGCACCGGTGATCACACAGGCACTAAGCAGCGCACCGGTTTTATGGAGATGGATGTACTCGAGTGTCTCGAGATCCACCTGCTTCCCTTCACTCTCTAAATCCACCACCTGGCCCCCCACCAGTCCCGGTGCTCCGGCCACCAGTGAGAGTTCACCCACCACCTTGAGCAGCCGCTCCGCTGGAACTCCCGGGCTGCGCAAAGCCACCATTTCGAAGGCGCGGGTCAGCAGCGCATCACCGGCCAAGATCGCCACGGCTTCCCCATACACCTTGTGATTGGTGGGACGCCCCCGGCGCACATCGTCGTCGTCCATCGCCGGCAGATCGTCGTGGATCAGCGACATGGTGTGAATCATCTCGAGGGCGACCGCCGTTGGCACCGCATGCTTCGCTTCACCACCCGCCAATTCACAGGCCGCAAGGCAAAGAATCGGGCGCAGACGCTTGCCACCTGCCAAAAGCGAATAACGCATGGCATCCCGCAACGACTCGGGCCGTTCAGGTCCGAGGGAGTCGTCAAGCGCTGCTTCAACGGTGTCCTTGGCCTTGCCGAGATAGGCCTTGAAATCGAACTCGGCGGTCATGGATGGACCTTGGCTGGCCGGATTCTCTCAGGTTGCGGAGAAGCCCCCCAGGGGAACCCAATCCATGGGGTGGGGCATGAGCATTTCTCGACCCTGTCCAGGGGCGGTCGTGACCGCCAGGTCGTACGACACCGAGTAGCGGGGCTGCGCACCCTCGTAGGGCAAAACGCGGTGGCGCAGATCTGAAGGAAAGAGCAGCAAGCGGTGCTGTTTTGGAGCAAACACCCCACCCGACACGGTGGCTTCCCGAAAAGGAATGGCCATCACATGGCTGAAGTAGGTGTCGGGCGCTTGAAATTCCAGTTCTCCAGAACCGGGCTCCTCCTCGGTGCACACATAAAACACAGCACTTAACTGGGCATTGCGATGGGTATGCGACTCAATCGTTCCTCCATCGGGGGAACACACCACGGGCCATGCTTTTTGGATGTGAACCTCCAGGCCATGATCGGGGCCCAATAAATCGATCAAATAAAGCGATACCTGCTCTGCGATCTGTTGATTGAGCCAGACGAAAGCCTCCATCCGATGCAACTGATCCAGGCCAGCAATCCCCAGAAGATCTCCGGTGAGGTTGTTGCGATTGGAAAACTGTGGATCACCAAACAAATCGCGATCAAACACCTCCAACTGCTGATGCATCGCCGCAGCAGTGCCGTCATCAGGGGTGAGATCCACCTGCATCACGGGGGTAGGGAACAACCAATGGAGTGGCATCGACCCGTTAGCTGAGGAGATCAGCGAGATCATGGTCAACGCCGTGGCGGCGACACCACGCCACAACGGTGTTCACCAGGAGCATGGTGACGGTCATCGGACCAACGCCACCGGGCACCGGGGACAACGCCGCTGCAATGGGTTCCACTTCTGCTGCACGCACGTCGCCACAGAGACCCCCTTCGGGCTTGCGATGGATGCCGACGTCGACCACTGCAGCCCCAGGCTTGATGTGCTCCGCCCCAACCATCCCGGGACGACCTGCCGCCACCACCACAATGTCGGCCTCACGGGTGTGAGCCACCAGATCCTTCGTGCGGGAATGAACCACCGTGACGGTGGCATTGGCGGCTTGAAGCATTAACGCCATCGGCTGCCCCACAAGGATGCTCCGACCAATCACGACAGCCCGTTGACCAGCCGGATCGATGCCCTGACTCCGCAGCATGGCCATCACGCCAGCCGGGGTGCAACTGCGCGGTCCCTGTTCTCCTTTGAGCAATCGCCCCAAGTTGAGGGTGTGCAATCCATCGGCATCCTTTTCTGGATCAATGGCCATTAACAACGGCCCCTCATCCAACCCCTCTGGCAAGGGGAGCTGCAGCAGGATGCCATCCACCCGAGGATCAGCATTGAGCTGTTGGATCGTGCTCAACACCTCCGCAAAGGGGGTGGAGCTCGGGAGATGGGCGCCGTAGCTGGCGACTCCGATACGAGCGCAGGCCTTCTCTTTATTGGCGACGTACACAGCACTGGCGGGGTCGTCTCCCACGCGAAGCACCGCTAACCCCGGCGGACGCCCTGCCTGGGGGAGATTCGATTCGATTTGAGCTTGAAGACGACTCTCGACGGCCTTCGCCAGTGCCTTGCCGTCCAGACGCAGGGCCATGCCTTGGATCATTGCTTCATCCAGCATGCCTCTCGAGGAGAGCTAGCGTTGTTGCACTGATGTGTCGTGTTTGGTTCGCTTTCCGCGCGGTAGCAGCCTCTGGAGACGTTGGCGACGTCTTCAATCACCAACCCGACGGTTGCTGCGCTGGACGCGATTGCAGACGGCTGTTGTTTTGCTCGTTTGCCTTGCGGTGGCCGTGGCATCAAGCCTGCCCTGGTTGATCAAACCCGACCTGCAGCCTGGAGCCATCGCCCCCTTTGATGCGATTGCTCCAAAGGATGTCTTGGTGCAAGACAGCACAGCACTCGAGCAACAACGCTCATCGTTGGTGGCGCAGTCGGTGGTGCAGGTCATCGACCCAGAACAAACGAAGCTGCTGCGACAACGCTTGGAACAGCAGTTGATCCAACTCCAACAGGTCGCCATGAGCGGATCTGCGGCGCGGGTGGGTCCTGTGAACATGAGTCGCGCAGAACAGCAGTGGCTCACCCAACGAACGGCGCAGGAGCATCTGGCGTGGGATTCCGCTGTTCGCCAAGCGGCGACTCGAATGCTCAGCCAAGGCTTGGTGAGCAACTTGGCCGTGAATCAATTGCGCCAAGCCGCCAAAGTGCAGCTTGGTGAGTCGGCGATCACCGATCCTGCTGCACGCTCGCTGGCCACCAAGGTATTAGCGAGCACCCTGCGGGGCAGCAGCAACCTGCGCACCGATCCCAATCTGAGCAAACAGCTGATTGAGGAGCAGCTCACCAAACAGGTGATCCCCACCATCGAAGTTCGAAAGGGCGATGTGATCACCCGCAAGGGGGAACCGATTAGTCCCCAGGCCTACGACGTGCTCGATTACTTCGGCAGGGTGCGACGTGAACCGCAACCAGGGATTTGGTTTCAGCATTTCGTTGAGGCCCTGGCCGCCTGCGGGGTGATGGTGCTGGTGATGCGCCGAGAACGCCCCTGTCTCGAGGTTCGCCATGCCCTTCTTGCGGTGGGAATTTTGTTCCTCGTGCAAGTGGCGAAGCTGTGGTTTCAGGGAAGCGTGAGTCCTCTCGCCTTGTTGGTTCCACCCACCCTCGTCTTGGCTGAAGGTCTCGGCACCGGCTGCGGTTTGGTGTGGATGAGTGTCGCGGCTCTGTTATGGCCTGAACCGGTTCATGGCCTAAGCGACGGCCGATTGTTGATTGCGGCCGTTGTGGCTGCATCGGGAGCTTTGATCGCAGGGCGTCAACGCAGCCGCGGACAACTTCTGCAGCTCACAGTGTTCCTTCCCGTTGGCGCCTTGATAGGGCAGTGGCTCCTCCTCCAGCTGCAGCCCCTTACGGGCTGGAAAGCCTGGGGCAGCCTGAATCCAACCCTGGATGAGTTGGCCACCGAATCGCTGCTGTTGGGCCTCTTATTGATGCTCACCTTGCTCGCCATTCCGGTGCTGGAGAGCTCCTTTGGTTTGCTCACCCGCGCCCGCTTACTGGAGCTTGCCGATCAAGAACGTCCGTTGCTTCGACGGCTCTCCTGTGAAGCCCCTGGCACGTTTGAGCACACCTTGATGATCTGCAGCTTGGCCGAAGAGGGGGCGCGAGCCATCGGAGCCGATGTGGATCTGATTCGCACGGGCTCGCTGTATCACGACGTCGGCAAACTGCATGCCCCGGGGTGGTTCATTGAGAATCAAAAGGACGAACCCAATCCCCACGACTCCCTCAATGATCCATTTGGCAGTGCAGCGGTGCTGCAAGCGCATGTGGATGAAGGCCTGAAATTGGCCCGCCGTCACCGCCTTCCACGCCCCATCGCCGATTTCATCCCAGAACATCAAGGCACCCTGAAGATGGGCTACTTCCTCCATGAAGCGCGGGAGCGGGATCCCAATGTGGATGAGGGTTTGTTCCGCTACCGAGGACCGGCTCCTCGATCCCGGGAAACGGCAGTGTTGATGCTGGCCGATGGCTGCGAAGCAGCCCTGCGTTCACTCCCTCCCGACACATCCGATGAACAGGCCCGCGACACAGTGCGTCGCCTGGTGGGTGCCCGTCAACGGGATGGACAGCTCCGCAAAAGCAGCTTGAGCCGCAGCGAAGTGGAGCTTGTGATCCGTGCGTTTGTGCAGGTGTGGAGGCGGATGCGCCACCGTCGCATCCCCTACCCGATTCCAGCCCGTCGCGGATTTCCAGCCTAACGCTGCAGCCAAGGGTCGGCGGACACCAAGCGCAACCGCTGCCCTGTAAACGGATGGCTGAAACTCAACGCGATGGCATGCAAATGAAGGCGCTGCAGTCGAAGTCGGTCAACGGATTGATCGCCATAAATCGGATCGCCAAGGATCGGGTGAGCGATCTCCGCCAGATGGCTTCTTAATTGATGGGAGCGGCCGGTGATGGGCCGTAACCAAAGCTGGGTGACCCCAGCGGCGCTGCTGCGCACACGCCAGAGAGTGCACGCCTCACGTCCCTCTGGATGGGAGCCATAGCGGGGCGGCTGGCGCTGGAGCCGTGCCAAACGGTTGTTGATGGATCCACGGCCAGCCATAACGCCGCAAACATGGGCCAAATAAAGCTTGTTGACGGATCGGCTTGAAAACAAAGCACTGGTGCGTCGAAGGGCCTCCAACCCAGCCGCCAACAACAGCACCCCGGACGTATCTCGATCCAAGCGATGCACTAGGCGCCAATCAGGCCCCTCGTCGTGAGCCTGCACTCTGGAGATCAAGGAATCGGCCTGCTCCGGCCCCAAGCCCGGCTGCGACAACAGCCCAGAAGGCTTGTCGACCGCCAGGAGCCAACGATCCTGATGCAGAATTCGTACTCCCTGGACCGTCAAGGCGATAGACGGTTGCTGCAGTGCTTCACAAACAACGCTTCCACTTGATTGGGGGGAAGAACCTGCACCAAACGGGCCTCAGCCTCAGCATGGTGCTGGCTGGAGTCGTAGAGCTGAAGCTCCAGAAAAGCCGCAGGATGACTGCGCCGCGCTTGATCCATCTCTTGGGCGAGGAGCCCTGGGGGCATCAGGTACTCACCCTTGCAATCCTGCATCACATGGGCTGATTCATGGGCCAACACCACCCAAACCTGAGCTGGATCGTCCTGAAGATTGTTCCCACACATCAACAGAGCTTGTTTGCCTTGATGGAAAGCCCCCATCAAGCCCGCCGGACAGTCCTGGGCCACCAGCGCTTCGATACCAGCCTCTTTAAGCAAGCTCAGATAACGACTGATGCGATCCCAGGTGGTGGCCTGCGCACAACCGGCAGAGCTCAAGAGAGCAGCCAAGAGCAGGCCCGACCATCCCAAAGACCAACGCATCAGGCCGAAGCAGAGCACCTCCTTCATTGGTCTCAACCGTCGATCTCTAGAGCCTTAAAACCTCGGAACTTCTTCAGATTTCAACCCTGAAGTTGTTGCTCAACGGATGCCACTTTGTCGAGAAACGACTGCTCACGGTCGATCCGGGTGTTCAACTTCAAGGTGGTGTAGATCCTCGGGGCACCCATGGCGTGCAGGGCGTCGTGGCAGGCACGAACACATTCCATCACCGCATCCCAAGGGCCTTCAATCGCCGTGCCATTGGGGCCCAGCTGATGGGTGAGACCGGTCGCGCGAATCACTTTTTCACAGGTAGCAACGTAGGGAGACAAGCTCACCCCCACCCCAATCGGCACCACACACAGGTCAACACTGACCCACATCAAGCCCGTGCCATCGCGGATGGCGTTAGGCAACTAATTGGGTAATCGATCGTTCGCCATTCGCCATTGGCCGTCCAAACTTCCACGGCAATCCCCCGCTGACCTGGTGAGCAGCGAGACCCTTGGCCGTTGCACCAGTTGCTGGCTTCCGCCACAGCGAGCTCAAGGGTGTCGTAGGGAGTATCTAAAACGGGATGGGGGCGCCCATCCAGGCCAACCAATCGGTAGCGGGAGCGACGAAGACCCATGCTGGTCCAATCCCGAAATCGTCACTAGCTTCCCATGCCAGCTGGTGCCTTAGGGGGGGCAGCTTTGTTATTCGAGACACTGGGTACACGTCGACGAACCCCTGGCATGGGCGAGACATTGCTGCTGGCTTACACCACCCTCATGAACAAAGCGCCGGGAGCTGCCTTCCGACGGGCTCGGGAGCTCTATCTCAATAAATACTGCGTGCCCCAAGGCAACACCGATCACCCACTGCGCTTGTTCGTTTGCGACGAACAAACCGACGAAAGCGAGGCTCCAGCCCCCGACGGCCAACCCGGACATCGGCTGGTAACGCTGACCAGCCGCCCCGGGCAGCTCGCCATCGTGCACTGGCAACAAACCTCTCCACCCACGCCGTCAATGCTCGAGAGCTACCTCGCAGAGGAATGGAAACTCGACGCTAAAGACCTTGATTTAGTGGCCGGTTCCACCTCTTGGTTTCGCGAGGGAGGACACCAAACCCGGTTCAGCCCCCCGGCCAATCTGATCTTCCAACAACAGAGCCTATTAACGCTCAAGGAATGAAAACAAAAATAATTCCGCAGTTGGAGCCAAGCGCCTTGTATACGCCGCTACCGCTGAAGAAGAGATCCCCCTCGCCGCTGTGATGTTGACCAACTACGCCGAGCGATACGTACTGCGCTCCTCCTCCATCGGTGGCTATTTGTCGGTGAACTCGGTGGATCAGCAGATCGAACGCAAAGCATCACCCGACGATGCCTGGATTTTCCACACCCACGACGGCGCCGTCACCCATGCCCGCTGGATCGGGGAAGTGCACGGGGAAACTCCCGATGTGGTGAAGCTCACTCGCTAGAAAAGCCAGGCCAAGGCCAGGCTTATCCATGAATGAACGCACGAAGCGGCCGTGACTCTTGAGCCTGCCGCTGTTGCAGGGCATGGGCCGTTTTAGCCTGGGCTTCGCGCTGCTGAGCGGCGAACACATCCGACTCATCCAGGTTGAATCCGTAGTCGGCAGCCAAGGCCAGAAAACCCTCAAGATCCATGGGGCGGGCCAAGCGCTCATGCAGGGCCAAGTCGGTCTCTCGCATCAGCAGAAAACGGTCGAGATCGGCGAGGGCCATGGATCAGGGCAGTTGTCATCGTTCTAGATCAGGCCCTCCGATCTGATCGTTTTTATTTACAGACTCAACCCTTCACGGCATCACCGCTGGCATTGGGAAGAATGAAGCGCTGAAGCAGAAGAAACAACGCCATCACAGGAAGAATCGACACCACAGATCCCGCCGCCACAATCCGCCAATCAAGCGAAAAACTGCTCGACAATTGTTGTAATCCGAGCGGCAAGGTGTAGAGATTGGGATCGTCCAAAATCACCAACGGCCAGAGAAAATCACTCCAAGTGCCGATGAATACAAACATTGCCAGGGTGATCAGATCAGCCCGTGCCGCTGGAATCATCACGTTCCACCATTCGCCAAGCCGCGAACAGCCATCAATCCGTGCTGCCTCCTCCAACTCCTTTGGAACGCCGAGGAAGCTTTGTCGCAAAAGGTATAGGCCGAAGGCAGTAGCGGCCTGAGGGATCACCAACGCCAACAACGTGTTGCGTAACCCCAGCTGAACCATCAAGAGGTACAGCGGAATCATCACCACCTGAAACGGGATCAAAATGGTGGCCACTACGAGGGCCAGCACCAAGCCCCGACCAGCAAACCGCAGCCTCGCCAAGGGGTAGGCCGCCAACGAACAGAAGAGCAAATTGGCGACCACCGCCAGGGCACTCACCACTGCGCTGTTAATCAAATAGGTCGTGAGCGGGTTGTCTTGAAACAGCCGCACGTAGGCATCCAAGCTCGGTTCCGCTGGCAAGAGCGCCGGCGGACTCACAAAGATGTCTTCAGCGGGGCCTTTCAACGAGGTGCTGACCAACCAAAGCAGGGGGGTCAGCACCAACAAAGCCAAAAGGATGAGCAGCATCAACTGCACAGCCCTGGGGAGCAGACGGCGCATGGGTTGGTGGGTCAGAGAGTCGGCCTGGCGTCCAGCACGACTGGATCCTTTTGCGGGTGCAACGACTGACGTTCCTGGCCTGCAACCAACCGATTGAGGGCGTTCACAAAGGCCATCGCCGCCGCTACCACGACATCGGTGTCGGCGGCATGGCCGGAATACAACGATCCATCACGTCGCAGGCGAATGGTGACCTCTCCAATCGCATCAATCCCTTCAGTAACCGACTTCACGGAAAACTCGATCAAATCGTTGGGCACATCAGCGAGGCAATTAAGGGCTCGGCACACCGCATCCACCGGACCGGTACCCACCGCTGACACGGTGCGTTCGCCACCCTCCTCATCCATCAAGGCGACCGTCGCAGTGGGGCGCGAGGTACTGCCACAACTCACCTGAACAAACTTGAGTTGAAAACGAGCTTCCGGTTGTTGCACCTGCTCACTCACGATCGCTTCAAGATCGCGGTCGGTGATCTCGCGCTTGCGGTCTGCGAGGTCTTTGAAACGAGCAAATGCCTCATCAAGATCCTCTCGGGTGAGGTTGTAACCCAGCTCTTCCAAGCGAGCCCGCACGGCACTGCGGCCGCTGAGTTTGCCCAAGGAGATGCGGTTATCGCTCAGACCAACGGTGCGCGCGTCGATGATCTCGTAGGTGAGCCGATTTTTTAAAACACCGTCCTGATGAATGCCCGACTCATGGGCAAAAGCATTGGCCCCAACAATCGCTTTATTGGGCTGCACCACCATGCCGGTGAGATTCGACACCAAGCGCGAGGTTTTGGTGAGCTCCTCGGTGCGCACAGCCGTCAGCGGCGTGGGGCTGTCTTCCTTACGCCCCAGGAAGGGATTGAAGTAGCGGCGGCGCACATGCATCGCCATTACCAACTCTTCTAAGGACGCATTCCCGGCCCGTTCTCCGATGCCGTTGATGGTGCATTCCAACTGTCGAGCGCCGTTTTTAACGGCCTCGAGGAAGTTGGCGACGGCCAGTCCGAGATCGTTGTGACCATGGACTGAAATCACAGCCTCATCAATGTTGGGAACGTGCTGGTTAATCCCGGCAATCAGGCCACCGAACTCCGATGGTGTGGTGTAACCGACGGTGTCGGGAATATTGATGGTGGTGGCACCGGCGGCAATGGCCGCTTCGATCACCTCGTAAAGAAACTCGGGATCACTCCGCCCGGCGTCTTCACAGGAGAATTCAACGTCTTCGATCAGGGAGCGGGCATAGCTCACCATCTCGGGCACGATTGCGAGCACGTCCTTGCGGCTCTTGCGCAATTTGTGCTCGAGATGAATGTCGCTGGTGGCAATAAAGGTATGGATCCTGCCGCGGGGTGCTGGTGCCACAGCATCGGCACAGGCCTTGATATCGGCCTTCGAGGCACGGGCCAATCCACAAATGATCGGACCGTTGTCACCACCAACCTGCTGGGCAATCCGCTGGACAGCCGCGAAGTCGCCGGCACTCGCAAACGGGAAACCGGCCTCGATCACATCGACGCCCAGGCGAGCCAACTGCTGCGCGATCGCCAGCTTCTCCTCAAGATTGAGACTGGCGCCTGGGGACTGTTCACCGTCCCGAAGGGTGGTGTCAAAAATCAGGACGCGACCTGGGTCTTTGGCCATGACGACGCTCCGTCGACGGTCTTAGTCGAAGTGGGTATGAGTTAACGATTGTAGTTGAGTCACTTCAACTGTTCTCAAATATCCATTCCATCAACAGAAGCAGACTAAATTCAGGCACCATTTGGGCCGATCTTTGACCAAAGGCGCTGTCGCCCTTGTTCTGCACGCCCATCTGCCTTACGTCCGTTCGGCAGAACCAGGGTCTCTGGAGGAAGACTGGTTTTTCCAGGCACTGGTTGAGTGTTATCTCCCCCTGCTTGAAACCCTGGAATGGGCAGCGAACCAACCGGGTTGCCAGCCGAAGCTGACGATGGGCCTGTCGCCCACCCTGCTCACCCTGCTCGACGCGCCCGACCTCAAGCAGCGTTTTCCCACATGGCTGGAGCAACGACAGCAGCTTTTACCCCAGGCCGATCCAGCACTTCGCGATGGGGCGGATCACCTCAGTTCAACGTTTGAGCGGCACTTAGCGGCATGGAAGGCCTGCGCCGGCGACTTGATCGGGCGCTTTGCGGCCCTCCAACGCCAAGGGGTGGTGGATCTGCTCACCTGCGGTGCCACCCATGGATATCTCCCGCTTCTGCGACATCACCCCGAGGCCGTGCGCGGGCAACTGCGGACCGCCGTCAGGGAACATCAACGCTTAATTGGTGAACGTCCCCTCGGCATCTGGCTGCCGGAGTGCGCCTACTACGAGGGACTCGACCATTGGATGCGAGATGCCGGGTTGCGCTACGCGGTGCTGGATGCCCACGGACTTCTTCATGGTCGGCCCCGGCCTCGATACGGGGTGTATGCCCCCATTTGCAGCCGCAATGGAGTGGCATTTTTTGGTCGCGACAGCGAAGCCACCCTGCCGGTGTGGTCGGCGAAAGACGGCTACCCAGGCAATCCGGACTATCGGGAATTTCACCGAGATCTGGGCTGGGACTTACCAGTCGAACAACTTGCCCCCTTGGGGCTCAGCGAGCCCAGACCGCTCAGCTTGAAACTGCACCGGGTGACCAACCACAATTCACCCCTGAATCAAAAAGAGCCCTACCGGCCAGCCGTAGCGGCGGAGCGAGTGAAAGAGCACGCCCGCGACTACCTACAGGGACGCCGCCAGCAACTCGATCAACTGGAAACGGCGATGGGCGTGGCTCCACTGCTCGTCGCGCCCTTCGATGCGGAGCTCTTTGGCCATTGGTGGTTCGAAGGGCCCGCGTTTCTGGCCCAACTGTTCGAACAAGCCAACAAACAAGGGGTGACGTTTACCCGCCTCAGGGATGTGTTGAATCAGAGCAGCCAGTTGCAACTGTGTGATCCCAGTCCGTCGAGCTGGGGACAAGGTGGATATCACGATTACTGGCTGAACGACACCAACGCCTGGGTGATTCCTGAATGGGAGAAAGCTGCCGCAGCAATGGTGACCCGTTGCAGCCGTGGCGTTGCCCATGAAGCCGATCTGGCCTTGCTCAAACAAGCGGCACGGGAGTTAATGCTGGCCCAATCATCGGATTGGAGCTTCATCTTGCGGGCAGGAACCACCACAGGATTGGCCAAAGAACGGATCGAGCGCCACCTCGGCCGTTTTTGGCAATTAATGGCTGCCCTTGATGGAAATGAACAACTACCAGAAGAGTGGTTGAACAACATCAGCAA